>NZ_CP017599.1:6346440-6965911 GCF_001767235.1 Moorena producens PAL-8-15-08-1 | reverse complement strand
AGGTTTAACATTAGGGCAAGCCCGCCCCTAACGCACCCCTACGGACTTTTCCCCTTNNCCGCTCCCTGTTNCCCATTATTTTTTACATACTGNANNAGGATACTTGCTNNGACTAATCTTTCTCACCAATTCGCTCTTGTGACTACTGCTGTGGCTTTAACTTCTGCTACTGTTGCCGTTTTACCGGCTGATGCTGAGCAGATAATTAACCAAGAATTCAGTGGCGAACTTGAATTGTCGGATTTTCCTAGTTTTCTGCCAGAGCCTCCTCCTAAAGCTAGAGATTACGAGGGGTTTGTTGAGTACAATACTGAAGGGGAATTACTCTCTTGGTTTCTTGATGTAGAAGGTTTAGAGCAAGTCGGTTCTGATATTACCCTTGAACCCTTGCCTTCTCCTTTTCCTTCTCCTCTTCCTCTTCCTCCTAGAAACTTTATTACGACCTTTGACGCTACCCCTGATAGTTGGATTCTAGATATCGATTTTGGTAGGGCTGTTGATGCCGGGGCTTATACCCTTACCTGGAACAGAGACTCAGGAATTACCTTTACTCTTGGGGGGTCGCTATTACCTCCAACTACCTATGTTGATCCCAATCCTAATTTTAGCGAAACCATCACCAAGGATCCTTCAAAGCCAGATCCAACCAGTGTTCCTGAACCGGCTTCTGGATTAGCGCTACTGGGAATTACTGCTTTAGGTGCTGGTGGATTGTTTAGAAAAAAGGATAAATAATCAGGGATTCTGGTTCAGTTCTATCAACTAAAGATATCACCATAATTGTAGAGCGAGTTAAGTCCATTTTTATGGACTTTTTTTGTGTTATAATATATCAAATTTATTGTAATTATACTTGTAATGGATCCTAATAATTACAAAGACTGGCTAGATATTGCAAATGAACGGGCGGCAGATGCAGACGGTATACTCAAAAATAGAAGTCAATCAATTGGATCGGTTTATATGGCAGGATATGCCATTGAATGTAGTCTCAAGGCGTTATTACGATATAGAAATAAACCATTTCCGAAACATGGCAATCAGGGGCACAATCTACGGGGTTTATGGAAAGCAGCAGAATTTTCCGTCACTGATATCCGTGACTCTACAGGTGCAAAGACATTTTTCATAGACAAGTGGGATACATCCCTACGTTATCAACTAACCTGTAATAGTAGCCTGACAATGGCAGAATTGGTGAATGGAGCAAAGCAGTTAACAGGATATATACAGTCTCAAATTCGTCGTCAATCCGGGAGGCGCAGATGAACCATTCAGAAATCAAAGAGCGTATTCATCAAAACATGTCACGTGCAGCTTTAGAGATTACGGATTTGCGGGTTCAACCGGATCCGTTTCTAGGCTGGCGTATTGCTGTCATTTCCCCAGGATTTGATCACAAATTCCAAGAAGAACGTAAGAACATTGTTCTAGAGGGGCTAGAAGAATTGACAATTCAGTGGTTGGATTTACTAACTCCTGAAGAGCAGCAATGGGCTGGCCCTCTTCCCATTGATTCTACCCTGGAAAACGTACCCTTTTGGCCTGAAGCTCTGGCTCGTTCTCGCTCTGGCTCTAGTAATCCTGAAGCAATCCTATTTCCATCGGATCTAGACGAAGACCTTGACCGACCGATCGTTGCAACATTTTATTCCCTCAGAGGAGGAGTTGGTCGCTCAACTGCCCTGGCTTATACTGCCCGAATTCTTGCTAGTCGTGGACGCACTGTGCTCTGTGTTGACATGGATTTGGAAGCTCCAGGATTAGCGGCTTTGTTTGGAAAGGAAGACGAGGTTAAGGATCAACAGGGGTTGGTATTTGTGTTACTAAGTTTGGAGCAAGGAGAAGAGCCTGACATCCGTAATCATATTCTGAGGGTTTCTGAAACCGATGAAATTTACTGTCTTCCGGCAGGTTTGCCCAATGCCAATTATGCGCGTTTACTGAGCTTTATGGAACCTGGAGCTTGGTATCGGGAAGATAGAAATCCATTACGTGAACTGATTCAGATTTTAAGTAGTGATCGTCTTCCTTTCAAGCCCGATGTTATTTTACTAGATGCTCGCACAGGAATGACTCCTCTCAATGGACCGCTCCTGTTTGACTTGGCTGATCTGGCAATTATTGTTTTCTTTCCTCATCCTCAAGCTCAAAGGGGTACGGGTGAACTGGTTCGTGCATTGCTTGCTGCTGAGACTAGACGAACTGAAACTGAACAGCGGCTTACTCCAGAGCCGCGATTTATTGTGTCTCCAATTCCTGCTAGTAAAGCACCAGAAGTTGTGGAACGATACCAACATAGAGCTATTGAATGGATTGGAGACTGGCTCTCTGTTATGAGGGATAAACAATCGAGTTCAGAGCCAATTAAAGAATCAGATATTACACATTTTATTCCCTATCGAGAAGAGATTGCTACATCAGATAAAATCTTATCTAATCAAGAAACGTGGCGTGATTTTGAGCCGGTTGCTGAATGGTTAGAAGGTTTTATCCCTACAGCTAGTGAAGAAGAGCTACCGGTTAGTTTGCCCGATATTAAGGGACAAATTTTAAACGAGTTAGAATTTTCTGCAGGAAGAGCAGAAGACCAAAAGGATTTTCTAGAAACGTTTGTAGAAACACAGTTAGTTAATCGCGCCCTTCATCCTCGCATCCCTCTAATCCTTGGTCGTAAAGGTACTGGAAAAACCGCTATTTTTCGTCGTCTGCTGGAAGATTCTGAGAAAACTTCCATTGTAGTGTTATCCCCCAGTGATCTCAAAGACGATCGCCCGTGGGTTATCAATTCTCAGAATTTCAGTGACATCGATCCAGCTTTAGAAAGGACTAAAAAAAGCTGGAGTGACTTCTGGTTACTCCAGACTTGTCTTGCTTGTCACCTATCCTGGCCTGGAGAGAAGCCTCAACCAGATGAGGCTCTATTAAAAGTTCTAGGGACTGATCCTACTAGCGAATTAGAGGTTGTACGATGGTTTGATAAGTTACTACAACAAGATCAGATTAATTCATTGGCAAGAGATTGGCTAACTCGTTTCGATCGTGCTGCACAATCTACTATTCTTCTTCTTTTCGATGGACTTGATACAGGATTTGGAAATGAACAACTGAATCGAGAAAGACGCACTAAAGCAATTGAAGGACTGCTTTCGTTGATGACTGACTTAGGGGAGAATCTGAAAAAATTAAAATTAAAAGTTCTATTGCGAGAAGATATCTGGCGTAGCCTTCGCTTCGATAATAAAAGTCACTTTTTCGGGCGCTCTGTAGTCCTTGAATGGCGTGAGCGAGCAGATTTTTTTAAAGTTATAATTAAGCAAGCTCTGAAATCGGATAGATTTAAAGGACTTGTCGTAAATTCAATTCAGCAAGGTAGTTTGTTATCAAATTTGTCATCAAGTAATGACGCCTTTAGTGACTATTTGAGTGAATCACAGGTCTTTGAAATTTGGAATCTTTTGGTTGGTGAGCGGATGAAAGGGGGGAAATCTGCCTTTACTCGGAACTGGGTCTGGAAACGAATTGCTGATGGCAGTAACAACCATAGTCCCCGTGCTCTATTACAACTTTTTGTAGAGGCGAAAGATTGGGAAATAAACGAGCAAGAGCGAAATCCTTATCAGAAAACTATCATCCGACCACGAGCTTTGAGTTCATCTCTTGAGAAGGTATCAGAAAAAGCATTAAGTGCTTTAATTGATGAAGAGTTTAGTGAACTTGAAGACTTGATTAATCGTCTGAGAAGTATAGGACGTTCGCCCTTAAAGGCAACTGAGGTAACTGGACTAGATGATCAGTTGAATCTAGCTAGAGAAGTGGGTTTGTTATCTATTTATGAAGGAACTGAAGATGAGGTTGAACGTTATAAAGTTCCTGATCTTTATCTCTCTGGTATCGGTATGACGCGAAAGGGGCAAGCATAAATAAAATATTGCACCAAGTTTAAACTTTATCTGTAAAGGTAGGGAACAGGAAACAGGGAATAGGGAATAGGGAACAGGGAACAGGGAATAGGGAACAGGTAAAAAAAATCTGTTTACCTAATTAGCCTACAGACCACTATACAAAAAAAAGCGATCGCATAATCTACGCGATCGCTTTTTTTTTACCATTAAAATACCCACCAAAAAAAATTTCTCAAAACCCTTGACAAATTAATATTATAATCATTACAATAATCATGTAAGCAAAATTCAAGTCTTGAGCTATGTCGCAAGAATTTATCCCTAACCCCGACAATAATCCTGAACATCAAATTCCTGAGATTAATCTTGAAGATATTTTCCCAAAAAAACAACATGTTCAGCACATTTTAAAGGGGCCTCGTCAAGCAGTAACTAATACTATTCATACCCTGTCTGCCATGGGCTACGCAGAGGCTTCCGAGTGGAGTCCTCTGCAACCTACCGGCATGCCAGGGCAGGTGATTACTATCATCACTAAGTATTGGATGCTACGTTAAAACGTTAGTTTTTTGGGGGGTTTCTCCCCCCCTTGGCAAAGACAAAGGTTCCGGTATGATAAAACAGGATTACTTCTCGATGGGTTCGGGAACTGAGTGACATAGCGATGCAGCGCGGTCTTGGGGAGGCAGTGCGGTCTTGGGGGTTCCCCCCATGAGCAACTGCCGTGGTTTCCCCCATGAGCGACTGCATCAAGAGAGCGATTTACATCCACTTACTGTGGACTTGAAATAGCCGTGGATATTATTTCTACGGCTATTTTTTTTTGTTGTTAACTATCTAATTGAGTAGGTAATCGGGAATCGGGAATCGGGAATCGGGAGTAGGGAGTAGAGAGTAGGGAGTAGGGAATAAAATTTCAATGTATATCACGCTTACTAAAAAGCGCTATATAATTTAAAAATATATCATGAACAATGTTGGTGATTTATCATAACATCAAAAACTATTAAGATCTCTTTACTACTGTTCCCTGTTCCCTGTTCCCTGTTCCCTGTTCCCTTTTTTTATAAATCATAGGTTCACATCTAAACTAAAAGTTATATATGGTTAAATCCCTAATTAAATCATGGTTTTTGTGCTTAAGTCTATCCTTAGTTTTGGTAGCTTGCAATGGTGCTACCCTTAACAAACAACAGCCAGAAGTGGTAAGCCTAACGGTATCAGTGGCTGCTAGCTTACAAGATGCGATGAAAGCTATCAAAGTACTCTACACTAAGGAAACACCAGATGTTACCATTATTTATAACTTTGCTTCCTCTGGTTCGTTGCAGCAACAAATCGAACAGGGAGCGCCAGTGGATGTTTTTATTTCAGCAGCTCCGAAACAGATGAATGCTCTGGAATATAAGGGGCTTTTACTAGAAGGGACAAGGCAAAGTCTTCTTAATAATCAGGTAGTTTTAGTTACTCCTAAAAACCAGAGTAGTATCTCTAATTTTAAGGACTTAACCTCTGATAAAATCAGTAAAATAGCAATGGGAGACCCGGAAAGTGTACCAGCTGGACACTATGCTAAGGAAGTTCTCTCTAGTCTTAATTTGTTTGACCAGCTCAAACCGAAGTTAGTTTTTGCTAAAGATGTTCGCCAAGTTCTATCCTATGTAGAAACAGGTAATGTGGATGCTGGATTGGTGTATGCAACAGATGCTAAGGTATCAAACCAAGTTAAACGAGTTGCTACTGCTCCGCCAGAGTCTTACTCCCGGATTATCTACCCAGTAGCGGTATTGAAGGAGTCTAAAAACCCTGATCATGCTAACCAGTTTGTGCAGTTTATAATCAGTGAGTCAGCTAAAACTGTATTTTTGAGGTATGGCTTTACTATGGGGGAATAGGGAATAGGGAACAGGGAACAGGGAACAGGGAACAGGGAAAAAATATTGTGTATCTGATTAACATGAAAACAGCTATATCGTTGTTGTCAACAGACCACGAAGTAGAATAAAAGCGATGCAGTGGCTACTCCCTGCTCCCTGCTCCCTGCTCCCTAAAACCCAATACTTTGTAACTCACCCACTTGATAAATATTATAATGTAATGGAAGATTTATCTCCTTTATGGATTTCCCTAAAAACTGCTGGCTTGGCTACTATCTTTGCTTTCTTTCTGGGAATTACAGTAGCGGGCTGGATGTTTAGCTATCAAGGGAAAGGTAAAGGAATTATTGATAGTATCTTAACCCTTCCGATAGTGCTACCGCCTACAGTAGTTGGCTTTTTATTACTGTTGTTACTAGGTAGAAATAGCCCAGTGGGACAGCTATTGAGGCAATTGGGAGTATCTGTAATCTTGTCTTGGCCTGCTACTGTGATTGCTGCTACAGTAGTTGCCTTTCCTTTGATGTATAAAACTGTATTAGGAGCTTTCAAACAAGTTAATCAGGATTTGATTAACTGTGCCCGTACGTTGGGGGCTTCTGAATGTAGGGTATTTTGGCAAGTGTTGCTACCTTTGGCTTGGCCAGGGGTGATGGCGGGGACAGTTCTGGCGTTTGCGAGAGCTTTGGGAGAGTTTGGGGCTACCTTAATGCTAGCTGGGAATATTCCTGGCAAAACCCAAACCATTGCGATCGCTATCTTTTTTGCAGCCCAAGCCGGGAGGATGGGGGAAGCACTACTATGGGTGTTGATCATGGTTGCGATCGCTCTCGTGGCAATCACCATCATTAACTATGAACAGGGAGTAGGGAGTAGGGAGCAGGGAGTAGGGAGCAGGGAGCAGGGAGCAGGGAAAAAATCGAATATAAAAGTAAGTAAGGGATCCCCCCTAACCCCCCTTATTAAGGGGGGGACTAGAGCTTCCCTTATTAAGGGGGGAAAAGAACAGGGAACAGGGAAAAAATCTCACATAGAAGCAAGTAAGGGATCCCCCCTAACCCCCCTTATTAAGGGGGGGACTAGAGTTTCCCTTATTAAGGGGAGAAAAGAACAGGGAATAGAGAAAAAATCTAACATAGAAGCAAGTAAGGGATCCCCCCTAACCCCCCTTAATAAGGGGGGGACTAGAGCTTCCCTTATTAAGGGGAGAAAAGAACAGGGAGCAGGGAAAAAATCTCACATAGAACCAAGCCAAGGACTTTTAGTAGAGTTACGAAAAGAGGTAAGCTCTAGCTTTACCCTAGATGCTAAATTTACTGCTAATGGTAAGCCGTTAGGAATCTTGGGGGCTTCTGGTTCTGGTAAAAGTATGACCCTACGGTGTATTGCTGGTTTGACTACACCGACTCAAGGCCGCATTGTCTTGAACGGAAGAGTTTTGTTTGATTCTAAACAGGGTATTAATCTTCCTCCTCACCAACGTCGGATTGGTTTTGTGTTTCAAAACTACGCCCTGTTTCCCCACATGAATGTTGCTCAAAATATCGGGTTTGGCTTGCAGGAATTGCCGAAAGCCCAAAGGAATGAACGGGTATGGAAATATATTGAACTGATGCATTTACAGGGATTGGAAAACCGCTATCCTCACGAACTTTCTGGGGGACAGCAGCAGCGGGTAGCCTTGGCAAGAGCAATGGCGATCGCACCAGAAGCGTTACTGTTAGATGAGCCCCTTTCTGCCCTTGATACCTATCTCCGGAATCAGATCGAAATGCTACTAACTGAAATTTTCTCTACCTATCAAGGAGCCACTCTTTTCGTCACCCATAAATTAGAGGAAGCTTACCGAGTTTGTGGTAATCTGTTAGTACTTTCCGAAGGAAAGGTTATTGCTTATGGTTCTAAAGAAGCTATTTTTGAGCATCCTCCTAGCTTTAGGGTAGCACAATTAACCGAGTGTAAAAACTTTTCTCGGGTTGAAATTATTGACCACCAAAAAATTCAAGCCCTGGACTGGAACTGTAGTCTCTCAGTTGTGGAACCGATCAGGAAATCCTTAGCCTATGTTGGCATCCGTGCCCATCATTTGAGATTTCTCAAAGAGCCAAATCACAACAATACGTTTCCCTGTTGGCTGGTAACGATGAGTGAAACCCAACACCGAGTTACACTCTATCTGAGTTTATATACTCCTTCTAGGAATACAGGACTTATGGATTGCCCCCTAAATCCCCCAATTCTGGGGGACTTTGACATGATTCCCCCCCAAAATTGGGGGGTTAGGGGGGCGGGGGACTTTGACATGATTCCCCCCCAAAATTGGGGGGTTAGGGGGGCGGGGGACTTTGACATGATTCCCCCCCAAAGTTGGGGGGTTAGGGGGGCAAAAGCAACTAAACTTGGTAAGTCCTACAATCCTCAGCAATACCACCTCCAAGCTGAAGTTTTTAAGGAAAAATGGCATCAGATTAAAGCTTGGCCTGAGCCATGGTATGTGCAGTTAGATGCTTTGAGGTTGATTTTGATGGAGAGTTGATTTAACTATAGAAGTTTTGAATTGGGTGAGGTACAAATTCTTGGGTTTTAGGGAGCAGGGAGCAGGGAGCAGGGAGCAGGGAGCAGGGAATAGGGAGAGGAAGTGCGATGCTCCTTTGGGCCACGCTACGCGAATGGAGCCGCTACGCGATCGCAAAAAATCCCAATCAAAATCTGGTAAAGTAAGATGTGTCGAACAAGAGAAGGTTTTGCCATGGCACAACCTAGCTGAGGAAGTTGGCCATAATAAAGATAGAACACAATAGCCCGATAAGAAACACGTTCAGAATCCATCACCATGGCACAAAATCCCTTTACTGTAGGACAAGCCGTTTCCCCAGAACGCTTTGTGGGACGAGAGTCTCAGATTGAAATAGCATTCGATCAAATCTCTAGTCGTGGTAATCTGGCAGTTTGGGGTGGACCTGGAATTGGCAAGACTTCCTTCTTAGAATTATTGACCTCACCTGACGTCTGGCACCTACAAGGCCAAGATCCAGAAGCAGCTGTAATTGTACTTCTAAATTGCCTAAGTATTCAACCGTTTCATGCTGATAGCTTCTGGCGGCAAATCTTGACCGAGATAAAAAGTCAACTGGATAGTAATTCACCGCTACAGACTGATATTGACCCATTACTTGATCAAGACAACGTCACTTCAAGTCATTTACGGCAGCTATTACGTAAGCTTGGAGAATACGACAAATTTTTACTATTGCTAGTGGATGACTACGATGTTGCTTTGCGTACAAACGACGGTTACCAGGAAGCTGATATTGAAGCCTTTGTGAATGAATGTCGCAGCATTGCGAATTCTGGTATCGAAAGGAAATATATTTCAATGATTGTAGCATCGTCTCGACGTCTGAGTGAATTGGGACCTCAACTCACCCCAGATAAATCGCCTTGGTATAACCACTATTTATTTCAACCACTCAAGCCATTTACGGATAGCGAAGTGGCTGCCCTACTACTGGGTATGCCAATCACACCAGCGTTACGAGAGGGAATTCGGGAAATTGCTGATGGCAATCCTGCCTTGCTACAGAATGCTGGTTATCTTCTCTATCAAGAATTGCGAGCTAATCGGGTACCTGATCCTAAGACCTTTGCCAGAGATTTTCTAAGTGCAACTGAACAGTTTTTTAAAGCTACCTGGGAGCTTTGCAATGACCTAGAGAAGATTTTACTGATGCTAATTGCTTTGTACAGCCTAGAAGGTCGATTATCCGATCAGCGCTATGCTCTGAGGGGCATTGAGACTATTTTTAGCCAAAAAGAGATAGAGCTGAATACCTTAGAAACGAGAGGAATCATAAAACGAGAAGAACAAGCCGGTAAAGCGACTTACTCCTTTGCGTCATCACTAATGGAGTGGTGGGTGATTAAAAACATTCAAAACAGTACCGAAACCGAATTACAAGATCGTCAGAAGGTATTTCTTAACCTGATGAGTCATAAGCAAGCAGAAAAAGTTAAAGATATCATTCGTTTAATGTGGAAAAATAAAGATGAAGTGCCATCTATCTTTGAATGGATTGGGAAGGTCATAGCTGCTATCCCGAAAGGAGCAATTAAAAGCTAATCACTGTCACAAATAGGAAACCTTTCGCAAATCACCAAGATTGATATGACCACAGCAACAGTTCGGAGAAATCCTTATATTGTTGGATCAGCTATCTCTGATCCAAAGTCCTTCTTTGGCAGGGAAACCTTGATCCAATTTGTCGAGGATAATTTAAACCAGGGTGAAAGGGTTATCCTGTTGCATGGTCAAAGACGGATTGGTAAATCATCGGTTCTTTTACAGATTCCCAACCTTGTTCAATCGGAGCAATTTGTCTTCATTTATTTTGATCTTCAAGACAAAGGGCACTTAGCCCTCAGCAATGTATTGTATCTCCTGGCTGAGACAATTATCAATCACCTTATCAATCACCTTAAGCTAGACTTGGACTATGGTAAACTACCAACTGAAGCAGATTTAGCAAGCAATCCCAGTATCTTATCCCAGAATTTTTTGCCTGAAATTTATCAGGGTTTAGAGGAAAAGACTATAGTACTAATGTTGGACGAGTTTGATGTCTTAAATAACTATGATCCAACTTCTTCAGTTCAAACCTTTTTTCCTTATTTACAATCTCTGTTAAGTCAACATGAGCAACTGGTGATCATCCCAGTGATAGGGCGTCAGCCAGATGATCTAACAAAGCTACTGAGCTTATTCAGAAGAGCACCAACCTATAAAATTGCCTTACTTAGTCTCCAAGATACGGAAAAATTGATTACTGAGCCAGCCAAAGGGTCGTTAGTCTATAGCCAGGATTCAATTCAAGCAATTATTGACTTGTCCGCAGGGCATCCCTATTTCACTCAATTGCTTTGTTATGCACTGTTTGTACGAGCCAGAACTGAACAGAAGCAGCAGATTACTCCTGGAGATGTTGAAGCAGTTGTGGATCAGGCCATTGAACTTGGTGGGGGAGGATTGGGCTGGTTTCGAGAAGGGCTGCCAATCCCGGAACGGGTAATATTTTCAGCAGTGGCAGAAGCCCAGAAAAGAGCTGATTTAAGAGACGATCAGTTTATCCAAGAACCATTGGTGATTCTGAAACAGTATGGGGTTGTTGAAACCAAGTCATTAATACAGGCGGAGAGCCAACTGCTTGAATGGGATTTTTTGGATTTTGCACAAGGATTAAATTTATTATCAGACACTGCTGATAGCTATCGGGTGAAAATTGAATTGGTACGTCGTTGGTTAGTCAAGCAACATCCTCTCCAACGAGAGATTTGGGAATTGGAAAAGCTTGAACCAGCAGCCGATAGCGTCTACCAATCAGCTACTGATTTACAGGGCTACAAGTTGTTGAAAAATGCAATTCCCCTTTATGAGCAAGCGTTGTCAATCAATCCCAACTACTTCAAGGCTCTGTTTGAACTAGCTGAGGGATATTTGGAAACCCGAGATTTTAGTAAAGCAGTGGCGCTTTACAAACGAGCCTATCAGATTGATTCAAATCGTGTAGAAGAAGACTATGTGCGATCGCTCCAAGGTTACGGCCTAGATTTAATGACTCAACGAAAGTTTGAACTGGCCAAGGAGCAGTTCGCATCAATATTGATAATTCAACCTGACAATGGGTTAGCTCAGGAGAAACTACAAGAAATTGAAACCTATCAAGAAAGATTACATCTGCCAGGTTTAGATTTTAGCAAATTTTTCAGAGTTTTAAATCCTTCAAAAACAATTAACGTAGGGAATCCTGAGGAGCAGAGATACTATATAGATTTTTCTTCGGTGCGTGGCAACCAGTTTAAGAGTTTGCTGCGGACGATTACTCGCCTTTCACCAGATGAACCAACCTGTCAACTTTTTACAGGTCATATTGGCTGCGGCAAAACTACAGAATTGTTGAGACTTAAGGCGGAACTGGAAGAACAAGGATTTCATACCGTTTACTTTGAGTCTAGTCAAGATATTGACATGGCAGATGTTGCTGTGACTGATATATTGTTATGTATTGCCCGTCACATTAGTGAGGACTTGGAGCAAGCCGGTATTAACATAAAACCGGGAGGATTATTTAGAAAAATTATTTCAGAAGCTTTTGATATTCTGCAAAAAGAAATAGCTTTAGGAGGTGAAACATGGGCTGCTTTTACTTTACCTATTGGTATTGGTAAAATCACTGATCAAGCTAAAAATAGTCGTAATTTTCGCAGTCTGCTAATAGAGTATCTAGAGCCACGTCTAAGTAGTCTGATCGAAGCCATCAATATTGATCTAATACAGCCTGGGATAGAAGACTTAAAACGAAGGGGAAAGGAAGGGCTAGTGGTAATTGTTGATAATCTTGACCGAGTGATGGATAGGCTAATGCCTACAGGGCGTAATCAACAAGAGTATCTGTTTATCGATCGAGCAGAGCAGTTGAAGCAGCTAAATTGCCATGTAGTTTATACCATGCCATTGGCATTAACCTTCTCAAAAGAGTTTGAAAAGCTCAGAAATTACTTTGGAACAGATCCCGAAGTTTTATCGATGCTTCCAGTAAGACTACGAGATGGTAGGGAATGTCATGAAGGAATGGCACTAATGCGACAAGTGATTTTAGCAAGAGCATTTCCTAACCTTCCTCCAGAGGAAAGGCTTAACACAATCTCAGCAGTTTTTGATAGTCCTGCAACTCTGGATCGACTGTGTGCAATTAGTGGTGGTCATGTACGCAACTTGCTAGTACTTCTCCGCAATTGTCTTCGGCAAGAAGAGCCACCTTTATCCCGAACGTGTTTGGAAAACGTGATTAAGCAAAGAGGTAATGAATTAATTCGAGCGATTACTGATGATGAGTGGGCGTTATTGACCCAGGTGGCAAAACATAAAAATGTAAGAGTAAAGGAAGAGTATCAAATCCTACTTAGGAGCTGGTTAGTCTTAGAATATCACTATCAGGGTGAGCGCTGGTTTGATATTAATCCTGTGTTAAGAGAAGCAGAGGAATTCAAAGCAAGAAGTAGTTAAACCTTGGATGGAGGATAATTGGTAAGGAATAGGAGAGGGAGTAGGGAGTAGGGAGTAGGGAGTAGGGAGTAGGAAAAATTCTTTTGTAGCTCACAGAAGCGACAAGGTTTTTAAAAAAGCGATTGGCCGTAGGCCACGCTACGCGAACGCTAAATATTAGAAGAAGGGCGAAAGACTCGTTCAAAATAGCAGGATGATAGGTCATACTTCTCGTTGATGGCTTGCCCGTATCCGAGAAGCAATAATCTCTCTACGAGTATCCCGATCAGATAGATTTCCCACCGATAGCAAATGTTTAGGCACTCCTCCCATTCGTTCTAAAACCGATTTTTGGGATTGAAAATTTTGGCGATAATCCCGCAGCAATTTTTTGATCAACTCACTGCTAGTTGTTTTTTCCTGACTTAAAATTTCAACTAAATACTGTTCTGCCTCTTGATCCAGACTGACATTCAACATCACGTTTTACTCCATGGTACTGTTGCCTTATTTCAATCTTACAATTTTCTAGACCTTATGGGTTTTCTTCAAGAGCCTTTTGTAATTGAGAAATTACAGTCTCTGCTGACTGAGGTCGTAACTTGCCCTGTTGAAATGTAGCAATCGATTCTTTGGCATCCTGAGCAATTTCTTTACGACGGGATTCGATCAGACGGTTTTGGATGATTTCAACCAGCATAGCCTGCTGTTCAGGAGGGAGTTGACTGACGGTGTTGAGGGATTCTTCAAGGGAAGTTGTCATTGGCTTAACAGAGAGCTTTGGTCGGTCGATTCAATTCTATCGGATTGAATACTTACACGCTTGCGCCGAATCGAAGATCGAAGTTGGAGTCGCTACGCGATCGCATTCTCTTCTCGGTTGGGTTGAAGCAAGGAAACCCAACACTATCTTTTGGCTTGGGAATCGCTACCATTTCCAATCCTCTTCATCCCAATAATTTTTAATCCGATCATCAATTAATAATTCATCATCACCATTTTCTGCCATTTCTTTAAACGCTTCTTCCCATCCTTGACGAGAGTGGGATACTGGCGAAATGATCACCTTTCCATCTTCTACTGTTATTTCAACTACATTGGCTAAACCACATTCTTCAATAATTGCTTTAGGAATTCTAATTCCTTGGGAATCTCCAATACGTACAATGGCAGCTTTCATCAGCTTAATTACTTTTGATGGATAATTCCTATTTTATAGCAATCCTAAATCAATTGTGATAATTTTTGTCCCCTGTTTCCTACTCCCTACTCCCTACTCCCTACTCCCTATTCCCTGTTCCCTGTTCCCTGTTCCCTTTGCTCTACGAGTGTCCCGATCAGATAGATTACCCACCGATAGCAAATGTTTAGGCATTCCTCCCATTCGTTCTAAAACCGATTTTTGGGATTGAAAATTTTGGCGATAATCCCGCAGCAATTTTTTGATCAACTCACTGCTAGTTGTTTTTTCCTGACTTAAAATTTCAACTAAATACTGTTCTGCCTCTTGATCCAGACTGACATTCAACATCACGTTTTACTCCATGGTACTGTTGCCTTATTTCAATCTTACAATTTTCTAGACCTTCTGACTTTTCACAGCAAGTTCTGAACTCACCAAATAGCCAGGTTTTTTATCAAAATTAAATTATCAATAGTTTACAGTTTATTTCTACTACTATACCATGTGGTGAGCATTATCAACAAGACTGTATGCAGTAACAATAAGTGATATGCTCCTTGGCCTTTGGGCCACGCTACGCGAATGGAGCCGCTACGCGAACGGATTCTCTTGTACCTTGGCTTAAGGCAACCAAACCCAACATCTTTTCTGTCTTCTGTTACCTTGATTGATTAGGTTTCAGTTTCCTTAAACCCCACCTACACCTAGTCACTCCTGACTTGAGACTCCTAAATTTTAGAGCTTTACCAATCCTAAATCAATTTTGATAATTTTAGTTCCCTACTCCCTACTCCCTACTCCCTACTCCCTACTCCCTACTCCCTACTCCCTACTCCCTATTCCCTACTCCCTACTCCCTACTCCCTACTCCCTACTCCCTATTCCCTTTACTATTTTAATTGAAAGTCCAAGATCCCAGTTAGACATGCTCCTCAACCCAACTGCGGTCAAAAATCGATTCATAAATCCGGTTATTGACTCTCAGACATCCCTGTTGCTTCACCACTAACCCAGACAACAGCAATTCCTTTTCCTCTGGACTGTCAACAGCCACCACTTCTCCCTGCTCCACAATTTGTCGATATATCTCCAATAGCCCAACAGATTGCTGACTCTCCAGGATGCGATCGCGTATAGTTCTCAAATGCTCCGGTTCATCCTGGGATTCCCAATTCTCTATCACCTTGGTTCGCACCAAATTTTCAATCCATTCAGCTTCGTCGTTGATAGGGATAGCAGATGAAGTACTGCGGATGAATTGACAGATCTTTTGGGTCAAAAAAGGCTGACCACTCGTCCATCCTAACAGTTCTTTGAGCAGTGTTTGAGGATTGCTGACTTTCTCTGCTAATCCTTGAAGCAAAGGTTGGGCTTCATGCTCTTTAAAACCCTCCAGTTGAATCGCCTGACCAATATTAAAAGGAGTTCTTTGGTGGTCCGTAATTAAGCCAGAGGGGGTAGCAACCCCAAACAGAGCAAACGTTAAATTGCCATAGTCTCGATTGATAGTACGCTGATTATAGCAAGAGCGAATCAGAGCAAAAAAGTCATTAACTGGAAAATTCAAGCCCAAGACGCTATCAACTTCATCGATAAAAACTACCCGTTTATTGGGTAAACTGTTATCTGGTTGATCAACCTCACCCAGCAAGACTTCTTCAATAAATTGACTCAACCGCTGAACCGTAGAAATATCTGCTCGTTCATTCCACCACTTTTTTAAATTCACCTTTCTTAGTAAACCAAAACTTCGCCATAGCTCTACTGCCAATCCCTTATACCATTGGTCAGGGGTAACATTTTCGCTGCCAATCCGAGTCAAGTCGATCGCCGCGCAGCTAATCCCCTCATTGTTGAGGTGGTTAATCATACGTACCATCAGGCTTGACTTGCCCATCTGGCGGGGATTGAGAATATAACAAAACTCCCCTTGCTTTAAAGCTTTATAGAGAGTTCTGTCAGCAGAACGCACCACATACGTGGGAGCATCCATCGGTAAACTTCCCCCCACTTGATAATCAAAATTCGACGCTTGTTCGTCACTTTTGAGTAACTCGTTTTCAAATATTAGTTCCGCTTGAGTGGCTTTGAGAACGTCCAAAGTTTGAGATAGTTCTTGAGTGCGCTCTTCTACTTTAAGCTCTAGATTTCGGTTATAGTCTTCTAACTGTCCATACAGACGAGCATTTTCAATAGAGATAGCAGCTTGAGCAGAAAGCATTCTTAAAACTTCAATGCGATCGCTGGTAAATGCGTCTGTGGTTAAATTATTTTCTAAATATAAAATACCGCTTAGTTTACCTTGATTTAACAAAGGACTACAGATAATCGATTTGGGTTGAGTGGCAACAATGTAGGGGTCACGAGTAAATTGTCCTTGATTAGCCGCATCACTTAAGACTAAATTTTCCTGGGTGCGAGCCACATAATTGATGATAGAGACTGACAAGACCGGGGTTTGACTAGCAGCATCCACAGAGTCTACTGGCAGGGATTGCAGTGTAGTCACCTGATCAGAATCCACTGTTCCTTCAGCTTCAATTACCCAGTTATCGTCTTTATCGAGTATCAGAAAACCTTTTTGAGCCCCAGCATTCTCAATCAGGATTTTCATTAACTTTTCCAGCAACTTGTCTGGGATAATTTCCCCAGAAATAGTTTGCGATGCTTTGAGAATGCTATTGATATCCAAAACACCGGATGTAGTTTTACCTGAGTCGGTAATTGACGGATTTAAGCTAGTTTTAATACTATTTGTTGAAACTGTAGCTAAAAATTGTGGGTATCGAGCTTCCAAATCCTTTACCTTAGCCACAGCTCCCCAGCCTTGATAAGTATAGTGGGCATCTTGTAGGTAGTGGCGAGCAACGTGGTTTTGGTTTCTGGCTAAATAGAATTTGCCTGCGAGTTCATAAGCTAGGGCTTCGTCGTTGAGATAGTCGTTTTTATGGGCTAAAGTAATAGCGCGGTCGTAATAGTCTCTAGCTTCGCTATCTTTGCCTAAAACTCGAGATCGTTCAGCTTCGACTAGATAAAATTTGTGTAGAAAATTCATCGGAGCTTGCTTTGCCCAGAGTTCCATTTTTTCTTGTTTAGCAGCAACATTGGTCAAAATTTCTGCTCTTTCAGTCTCTGAAGCATCAGGATAAAATGCTAGTCGAGCCAAGGCATCATAGAAGTAGGCAGTGGTAAGGAAGAATGATGAGCCAGCATTGGCAGCATAGTCTTCAAACTGGTCGGCATATTCAACAGCTTGCTGAAATTCCTGGAAAAGATAACACAGAGTGAGTTTATGTAAATACACATGCATCATCCCAGTTTGATCTCCACTGGCAAGATGGACTGGTATCATCTTTTCTTCATCGTATACTTCACCAATCAAACGGCAGGGATTGTCGGCTTGTCCCATCAAGTTAAGGATAGCCTGCAGATAGGTTTGATTCCAATGAAGGTAAGCTTCCTGCTGAGTTTGAATACTAGCTGCAATTGCTTTCGCCGTCTCTTTCTTAGCATCCGTCAGCTCAATGCCGCTTAGGTACAAAGCGCAGGCATAGGTACCCATGACACTAACAGCAAATTCAAGATCTCCAGTTTCTATAGCACTTTGATAAGCTTCCATGGAAACAGATGATGTCTCCCTGAGCGGTTCTTTCCAATGCTTGAGATATAGCTTATATATTGCATAAATTCTTGCTTTGAATTTTTTATCTTTGAATCGTTCTAGTAACTTCAAAGCCAGTTGACCAAACTGATAGCCAGCCTCAAGCTCCCCTCTTAAGCAGAGGATATGCCCGTAACCTGCATAGGGAAAAGGGGAATCAGGGGAATTACCATACTGAATCGATAAATTCACCTGTCGGCACCAAATTACCAAGCTGAGTTGATTCATTGCTATGTAGGCAGAGCTCAACAAGTAGCTCATAACCCGCATAGCTGCTAGTTTATGGGGATCGGTCATTTGGGGTAAGTCCATTAGCTGCTGGGCTTGCCTGCCCCCCAAGGCAGACTTGATCTGCTCTATCTCTCCCGTCAGATCAGATTGGCTGGATTGTTCGGGTAATTCGATCCCAAGTAATTTCAGAACGTCTAGCCCAGTTTTGATTGCTTCTATAAATTTTATTTGAGCACAATAGGCTTGGATTTTGACTTCATAGACTTTGACTTTGTCTAGCAGTGTTTGGGCTTTTTGTAAGACTATCTCAGTCAAGGGCTCCATTTCATCGTAGTTGGCAATTGTATAAGCTGCTTCTGCTGCCTCCACATACAAATCTAAGCTGAGGTGATACTGCTGCGACCAACTCTGGTTACCTAACAAACTTAAGCCGGTCTGGAGATAATTGAAACCAAGTTGATGAGCAGCTGAAGATTTGGCTTTTTTCCCTGCCCGCAGATTTAATCGAGCTAACTCATCTCGCTCTGTTTGTTGCTCAATTAGCTCCCGACCTTTGTTCAACTGGTTAACAATCTCAAACAGCTTCTGTTCAGATTCTTCAGAGGATGTATTTTGCAGTAACAACTTGCCAACCCCCAGATGTACTGCTTGGGTATCTGCTTTGGGAATGAGGGAGTAAACTGCTTGTTGGATGCGGTCGTGGGCAAATTTGTATTCTACAATTAACTGATTTGACAACCCTTCGATATCAAGTTCCACCAACTGGTAGGCATAGCTAAGTGGCACAATTAGACCAGATTGGAGTGCTGACCGTAAATCAGTTGCAGTTTCCCCTATAGATTTTTCATATATCACTGCCAGTGTTTTCAGATCAAACTGGTTCCCTATGCAAGCTGCTAATTTTAATAATGCTTGAGTTTGTGTGGGTAAGTTTTTAACTTTTTTAGTCATCAACTCCACCACATTATCTGTAAGGGGTTGCGCTTTTATTTGCTCTATATCCCACTCCCATTTCTGAGAAGGATAGTTAAAATACAACCAACATTCAGAATACAGAGATTTTAAGAACTCATTGATGAAAAACGGATTTCCACCAGTTTTTTCCTGTATTAATTTTGCAAGGGATTTAGCAGTTATTGAATCTCCGAAAAAGGTATCAAGGATAAGTTGGGTAACATCAGTTAAGGCTAAGGGGGGAAGTAGTATTCTCTTAATTATTACCCTGGCTTTTTCAAGCTGTTCCAAACTTTGAGTCAGCGGATGTACGTCGTTTACTTCATTATCCCGATATGCCCCAATTAGAAACAGATATTTATTATCTGCTGCTGTCATCAGCAGTTGAATTAATTCCAGGGAAGCTCTATCTGCCCACTGTAAGTCGTCTAAGAAAATGACTAACGGATGTTCGGGTTGAGAGAATATCTTAATAAATTTTTTAAAAACAAAATTAAAGCGATTCTGCAGTTCTGTTGGCGGAAGCTCTGGAAGAGGTGGTTGTGGACCAATAATCAGTTCTACTTCAGGAATAACTTCAATGATTACCTGTCCATTTTTCCCTAATTCCCTTTGCAGCTTCTCTCGCCAATTGTTAATCTCTGCCTCACTTTCTGTGAGTAACTGTTGTACTAATGACCGAAATGCCTGAATTAAGGAAGCGTAGGGAATATCTCGTTTAAACTGGTCAAACTTACCAGAAATAAAATAGCCATGTTGGCGAGTCAGTGGCTTATATACCTCCTGTATTAATACGGACTTCCCAATACCAGAATACCCCGAAACCAGCATGATTTCACTAGCTCCTTGGCTGACTCGATCAAAAGCAGCTAATAGGGTAGAAATCTCCTGTTCTCGTCCATACAGTTTTTGTGGTATTTGAAATTGATCGGAAACATTGTGCTGATCGATCACGAAAGCATCAATTTGCCCTTTGGTTTGCCACTGTCTGAGACATTCTTCTAAATCTGCCTTGATCCGATAGGCTGATAGATAGCGTTCTTCAGCATTTTTCGCCATCAATTTGAACAAGAGCGCTGAAAGAATTGCTGGAATCTCTGGTTTTAGTTCCTGTGGTGGTGTCGGTTGTTTAGCAATATGACAATGGACTAATTCCAAAACATCATTGCTGGGGAAGGGTAACTGTCCCGTCAGCAATTCATAAAAGGTCACCCCCAGGGAGTAAAAATCAGTGCGGTAATCGATGGCTCGATTCATGCGACCCGTTTGTTCTGGGGAGATATAAGCTAGGGTTCCTTCTAATACATTCGGATTGCGAAAAGTTGAGATTTCTCGGGACAGTGTGGTTGAAATGCCAAAATCAATTAGCTTAAGCCTACCAGTATTCTGATTTAAGATAATATTTGATGGGTTAATATCTTTGTGAATAATATGCTGCTGGTGAACCTGACCGAGAATGTCAACAATCTCAATGGCCAGGTGGAGAAACTCAGCAATGGTGAATTCCTGCTTCGGAATGATCCGATTGAGAGATTCGCCCCCAAAATCTTCTAACACCATTACCCAGTTAGTTTCTAGGTTTTCCCAGCTGTAAACATCGATTACACCGGGTAGGTTAATAGTTTGGGTTGTTTCATACTCTCGCTTGAACCAAGCAATGCTTTCAGGGGAAGGATAAGCCTGTTTGAGCATTTTAAGGATAACAGGTTGGTCATCTGCTCGCCGATGTCCGCGATAGACCAGGGAGTTGGTGCTCTCATGGAGTTTTTCCGTAACTTGGTAACCTGATAAATCGCGCATACTTACCTCCTTTAAAGGAGTTTTTATGATAAAAAACCGCACTGGTTGTGGTTTGAGCTGATCAAATAATAATCCATTTGCCCAATTGTACAAAGTTATGAGTGATTTACAGCAATTTTCGCCCCCCTAGGGCGTGTTTTCAAAGTTTTCCGCAAGATTATGATCCCCCCCAGCCCCCCTTAAAAAAGGGGGGAGCCATACTCAAAGTCCCCCTTTTTTAAGGGGGATAATGGGGGATCTCCGAGGCAAGAAAAAACGCCCTAGCCCCCCAAGCGAGGGATTGCAGCTAAAGGTAGTGAAGTCGATTCATCTGAACACAGCTGTAAAGTCAAATACCCCACCTAACCTAACGGTTAAGTGGGGTGCATCTCCTAAAAGCTGTTTGACCCGGTGGGTGGAATGGGCACCTTTACAAAAGCAATGCAGCTTCTTCTTCTTCTTCTGATGGAGAAGGGTCTGGATCTGGCATAGGAAAAGGGTCTGGATCTGGCAAGGGATCGGGACCGGGATCCATAAAAGTAAGGGCAAGGGGAACTTGTTGCTCTGCAAATAACGCTGCAATTTTAGCAGCTTCTTTGCTGATCATCGCCGTCTGCTCTGCTTCAGATAAACCCACCTTGTCCATTACGGAACTGGGGTTATTGATGAAAACACTTTGTTTGTTGGGGTCAAGGGCCAAATCGGTTAATAAATCAAATAGTTTACTCATCAGATATCCTCCTAATTTTTATCGTCACGAATCAAGAATCTAAGCTAATCGTCGTGATTTTATCCACTGCAACAATTTCTTAAATGTTTCTACCCGTTCTTTTTCTAACAATACTGGAGTTTGATAAAGCCTTTCCAGTGCGTATTGATCATAGATTATCAAGGCAAGCACTCGATAAGGCAATGGTTCACCAGTTATATCATCACAGTGTTGATCAAAATATCGCAGAACTTCACTTAAATCAGCAAGGAAGGAAAGACCACTGGCAGATCCTTCGACCCATGCAAAGTTTTGCCACAGCCATAATTGTGCCTCTGCTTTAATCTTAGGATTGTTGAGCTTAGGATTGTTGATATCAGGATTGTTGGGTTCAATATTTTTGGGTTCAATATTTTTGGGTTCAATATTTTTGGTAAACTTCTTGAGGACATCATCAACAAGCTTCTTTAATTTATGTCCTGACATACATTCTTCCTTCGCCAGCATCTCCAACTTATTCTTGGTTTTAGGATCAGCCTTTATCATGTATATCAATACTGCTTTACATATCTCAGCAAGCTTGGCATCTATTTTTTGAATAAGTATTTTGCATTCTTTTCTAAATTTCTGATTAAGTTTATCTTCTTCCTTCTTTTGTGTACCTTCAATTACCTTGAGAATGAGTTGACCTATCAAATCACCTGGCTTCAGGATCAAGATTTGTTGCGTACAAGCGATCGCTCCACTATAGTATCTTTCTTTCTTTTCTGAGTTATCTTCTCTCTTCGTTAAATAAAAAAACAGAAATGCATGTTCATAAAGACTTACCCTCCTGCTTACTAAGCTTGAAACAGGATAATAAGAGTTTTGTAAAGTCTCCATGTCTGGAGATATTTGTGTTTCTACTCCCAAATCCCACAATGACTCCTGGTATTCTTGAGCTAATCTGTGAACTGTCGATCGCATACCCCAAGCCCAGGCATATGTGGGCATAAGTTCAATCGCTCTGTCAAGATAATTCAAAGCTTGTTGTTTACTTTGTTCATCTATCTCATTCTTGGCTAATTTCTTCTTATCCAGAGTTATTTTAAGGCGGTAGGTTGCTCCCAAGTGAGCTAATGCCCACCCATAGTTGCTGTTTTCTGGTGCTTGATGAGCAAGGGCTTTTTCAAAATGTTTTATAGCTGATTTAATAGATTTATTTTTCTGCTTTTTATCATTTTCTGTAATTGCTCGTAGACGGTAGGTTTCACCTAGATGTGCATGAGCCCAGAGATAGTTATCATTCTTTTCGACGGCTTTTTTCAAGTACTCTTCGGCCTGACCATAATCCATCAACTCGTAGTAAATTGTTCCTAGGTGGGCATTGAGCCAAGCATTGTCTGTCTTATCCTTACGTTGGAGCTCTTTAAAAATCTCAATCGCCTGTTCATAGGCCCCTGACAAGCGAAGAGTTTCTGCTTTTTGAGCAAGAGCCCAAGTGTTATTATCCATCTGGATCAAATTCCTCCTTGACTGTTATTAGAAACTTAATTGATTGAGGTTTGTTGTTTCAAACCCTTAACTATAGCGTTTGGATCTGGGTTGTAAACACACTTCTTGCTGTAAAAGGCAAAAGGCAAGAGGCAAAAGGCAAGAGGGGAAAGAGGTCCGGAGTTTTATTGTCCAAAAATATCATACAGGTTTACATCTCATTGAGAAAGGCTATATAGCAATCCCTGTAGGAATTGTGATAATTGTTGATGCCATATTCCCTACTCCCTACTCCCTACTCCCTACTCCCTTTCCTATAGCGAGTAATGCCTGAGTTCTCGGGTGATCTCGCCACTCCATCCAAGCTGGGTCGTGACCGACTAACTCAATGGCTTCATCATTAATAGGAATAGCGTCTTGTAGATATTCCCATGCTTGTTCGCAGTTACCTACCAAGATGGCTAAGGCGCTCAGTCGGTACAGAATATCTCCTCGATCCCCTGTGTCCCATTGAGACAGCAATACTGTCCGCGTACGCTCAATCTCGCTTTTGGCCTGGGTCAATCCTTGCCAACGAGCCTTCGCTACTGCAATACAGTACAAAGCTGTAGTGTCATCAGGAACTTCCTCTAACCTCTGCTGGGAACAAGCGATCGCTTCAGCATATCTATTGGCATAGTTGAGTAGTAACCCCCGTTCAATCCGCCAATTTTTCACAAATATGGTTTTGTCAAAGGCGATCGCTCGGTCAAAATCAATCAGGGCTTTCTTGTAGCACTTCATCAGCTCATAAACTCGGGCACGATAGGCAATTGCCCAAAGGTAATCCGGCTTCAGCTCAATGGCTCGATCCAAGTCAGCCACTGCCATTGTGTAATATGCTTCCCCCATAAAGCGGTAGGTTACGCCCCGGTGAGCGAGGGCCCAAAGGTAGTTAGGGTTGAGATCAATAGCGCGGCTAAAATCTGTTCGGGCTTCCTGATAACGTTTCATTTCATAGTAGGTTTCCCCACGGTGAGCGAGAGCCCAAGGGTAGTTAGAATTTAGCTCAAGGGCATCGGTGAACTTAGCGAGGGCAGCTTCAAAATCTCCCATCAGCCGATCCGCCTCACCTTCCTGAGCTAGAGCTTTAGCTTTCTCAGGGTTCTGTGCGATCGCTAACTTGAGGTCAGACATAGTTTGTTGATAAGTCATCAGATCTGTTTCTCCCCTGTAGCTTCTTGAACAAAAGACATACCTAAGCGCGCCATCATGTCTTTGTCCACAGGTGCTAACCCTTGAGGCGGAATATAAAGGGTTGAAACCTCAGTAACACTGCTCTGTGGTAGCTTGGACAGAGGAATACGCTGGATAACTGGTTGGCAAACTGGATAATAAACAGCTGCTTCGTAAACAATCACTTCATGGTCACCTCCATAATGTGTTTTTAAGACCTCAGTCAATATAGTTAGAGGACGAAACTGTTCCTCCGGTTTGTAAAAACCGAGATTGCCAACCATGGCAATCTGCCACAAAATCAAGGGGCTAGTGGGGTCAAATTTACGCCGTCGAATCAAAAAGTCCGTTGCTTCAAAACTTTGACACCCGTTTCGACCAGGATCCAGACCAAGGTCAGCAAATAAGCAATCTTCCGCAGAAATCCCAGGTAGCATCTGTGCTGTGAAGCCTTCACGATGTGCCTGTTTAATAGCTGCCTGCACTGGATTGGCAAAAACCCCAGGATGACCGTAAAAAACAGCACAGACATTCAGCCCCTTACGAACGTCTGTCAATATCCTTTCGGTCATTTCTTGATAAGTATCTCTGCGCCATTGATTGTTCCGGTTATATGGCAAAGCTTCTGCTGTGGCATTCAATTCTTTGAGCCATTTAGCCGTTACTGGGTCAGCCAACGCATATAAAACCTTGTCCGCTTGTTCTATCCAGGCTTTCGCCCCCAAAGTCAGATGACTTACCAATTGAATCCCCGTACCAACAATAGTTAAGGAGCCAGTTTCCAAATTCAATTTACTCTTCAGCTTAGAATCGGAGTTTTTCATCATCAGAGTAACAGACACAATAGAGCGGTTTTAAATTAGGTGAGGTACATGTTTTTAGGGAGCAGGGAGCAGGGAGCAGGGAGCAGCGGATATGGGAAAAGGGAGCAGGGAGCAGGGAGCAGGGAGCAGCGGATATGGGAAAAGGGAAAAGGGAAGAGGGAAGAGGGAAAAAATAATGTGTACCTCATGAGTCCTAGAAACGCTATAAACAAAACATTGAATCGTGAAAGGAGCATTAAAAACTGATCTAGGGTTTCTCGAATAACTGAGATACATCAAATTTTCTTCCCTGCTCCGTTCGCGTAGCGTGGCCTACGGCCTCAGTCCCTGCTCCGAAGTCCCTAAATCAATGATTAGACTACAAGAAAGATGCTGTGTACATAAACTGTTGTTCTCCCTTTTTAATAAAAAACTGCCGATACAATTCACAAGCTGCGATCGCTTGAGCACCTGAAAGTTTAATCAACCCCATACTGCTTAACTTGTGAGTTAGGATGGGGTCTAAGGGCACAGGTTCAGTGGCCTTGAGAACCGTATCAAGAGCTTGTGCTAATTCCGGCTGTTTTGCCAATGTTGCCCAATGACGCTGCAAGTGATTAGCATAAATTCCGGTGGCAGTGGGAGCACTTGCTAGCAGTTGGGAAAGAGTTATCTCCTTGCGACTAAGATGATAGAGCGTTAAGTTTACCAGTGCCGGATGTCCCCCCAGCATTACCATTAATTGTCTAGCTTCTTCCGGACCTATCCAGTCGAGTCCGTAGCGTTGAGCTAACTGCTGCACCTCCTCCTGGCTGAATTTGTTTAACTGAACCGGCAGCCCCACATTGAAAGGAGACTGGTTAAGCTCCAGAGGAACGTAAATTTCCGTGGAGTGAACCACTACCAGGCGAAGCTTTTGCCAGATGGGCAGTCTTTTCCCTTCTTCGTACCAAGAACGCAACAGAGGTAAAAAATCCTTCGCGACTTGGGGATGCTCGAAAATCTGGCTGACCTCATCCAATGCCAAGATTAGGGGAGTATCAATTAACTCTAGTAGATAGTCTTGGAAGTAGAGGGTGCAGCTAATCTTACTGCCCAGGTCTTCATCCCAATACTCATCTAGCATCGGTTTACGCTGAAGCTGGTGAGCAATGTTGGCACACAGCCAGCGCAAAAATTGATTCAAATTGCTCAAAATTCCCTGCTCGACTTGCTCTAGGTTCAAGCTGACAGTATGGTAGCCCAGGCGGTTGCCATGGTCAAGAATCCTGAGCAGCAGTGAAGTTTTGCCCATTTCTCTGGGAGCTTTAATCCTGATTAACGCTCCCGGTTTCTTGATTTCTTGATAAACTTGCTCCTCAAGGGAAGAGCGTTCTAGGTAAAACGGAGAGTCGAGAGGGACTGAGCCACTAGGGTAGCTTGGTAGTATCTCATGGGTTTCATTGGCGGGATTTTCCGCCAGATATTGCTTGACCAGATCTTGCGTCAAAGGTTTTGTCTCTTGGTCTGCTTGGGCGGTGGCATAAGACTCCAGCAGCACCCGACAGTTTTTCTTGCTTACCCGCTGGCCAATCACCTCCGAAAGTCGCTGATACAAATCTGGAGCAACGACATTAGAAAGGTACCCTGGACTATAATCTGCTTTGAGGGCAATTTGGTTATAAGTTCTATACTGCCAAACCCCACGCAGCATCATAACTTCCGTGGAAGTCAGGGGTCGATTTTGGTTCTCTGTTAGTTGACGGTCAACAATTTCCAGGATAGTATCGAGGTTCATTTAAAATGTCACCGAAATTGATCAACAAGCACCTTTTAAGTGCTCGAGCAAACGTGACACACCGAAACGAGCGATGGCAGTCTTACCGTCCCCTTTTGGGAACTAAAAGCTATAGTGTTTATTGAATTTAAAAAACACTATAGGTATATAGGAATCAGCCAATTATATGGGTTTACCCTAAGAGGTTGTCTGAGAAGTCTCATTTGCTACATCAAAGCCCCCGTTGGTCCCCCGAGCGAGCAATCCCTCGCTCGGGGGACTTTTAGCCGCAAATTGATTCTTGTTCCCCCCAGAATTGGGGGGCTAGGGGGGCAAAATTCAGTATCAAAAAACTTTTCAGATATCCTCTAAATGAGCCACCAATTTTAGAGCTGAACACTGGGCAATGGCACCCCAGTTAACCAGCAGTTAACCATAGAAAACAACTATTAATAACTAGTAATTTCATACAATACCTAGTCTTGGGAATGAGTCTTGGTGGGGCTCAATAATACCCATAACTATTTATTTACGACTAGAGATTTACCCTTGATTTAGCAGCTTTACTACTGTATTAGTTTAATTCCAATTAGGATTCGCGCAGTAATAACTCTCCCATTTATGCATACTAATTGAGAGGTGTAACTCTTGCTAATTAAGGAATGGCGTTATAAAATCTTTGTCGAAATTAACCTGTAATAGGTAATTTATTTTTGCGCGACTCCTTAAATCCGGAAATGCACCAAGATTTAAGAATTTCAACTCTTAGCGATCAGCTAGTTCAAATAACTAAGGCTGGTCAGCTACCAGTCGATTAAAGGGATAATGTTACTCCTCTCGGTGGAACGGGCATATTTCCCGTTTCTTGCGAGTAGGGAGCTTAACGATATGGCAGGCATTCAAGGCAAAATTTCCTCCTTTGATTTATTATCCTGACCCTAAGTGAGCTTACCATATATAATTTCCAGGTGACTATTAAATATTGTTAACTAGTTGTCTTACTGGGAATCCCTGACAGGGGAGTGTGATAATAGCAGATAATAGCAGATAATAGCAGATAATAGGCAAACTAGTGGTTTTTGCGCTTCACAGCCATTGATTTTGTTTGTATAAACGCGATTTAGTCAGATTTTTAGAAGCGGAAAATGGGTAGATAGGGATAATTCTCGCCATTTACCGCTTCTGTTGACTCCCGACTTTCCACTTTATATAGGGTTTCTATTTGAGATGTAAACGTATAGGGTCTTTTTGGATTGGACAATAAAACTTTGAATCTCTTTCCCCTATTGCGTTTTGTCGATTGCATCTTGACTTTTTGAGCAATATTTTTGTTTACAACCTATATAAAAACTCTAGAGATGAGTTTTTACATGAATTTTTACATGAGTTTTTACATGAATTTTTACATGAGTTTTATGAGATTAAGAGAGTGACATACTCCCACACTGAATCGTAGATTACAGTGTGGGCTTCTTACCAACTCCACCTACTGGTTCGGATACTCGGTAAGCTTTATTTCCGACGGGATGCCCCACCGCCAACTTCAATATATTGATCGCCGCATTTACATCACGATCCTCGGTATAACCGCAGGAAGGACAGGAATGGATGCGGTCTTTTAATTTCTTGGGAACTTTTGTTCCACAATTGGAGCAATTTTGACTGGTGTTTCGGGGATTTACTGCAACTGTGACCAAGCCAGCATTTAAGGCCGTAGGCCACGCTACGCGAACGGCTTTGCTTGATAATATACACAGAAATTGACCCCATCCAGCGTCTAGCAAGGATTTAGCTAGTTTAGTCCTAGCTAAACCTTTGATGTTCAGTTTCTCATGAGCAACCAAGTCGTGATTGATTAGTAAACTCCTAGCGGTCTTAAAGTGAAAATCTTTTCGGGTGTCAGCTACTTTCTTGTGTGCTTTCCCTAGTTTAGTGACAGCCTTTTTTCTGTTGTTACTACCTTTTTTGGAGCGGCTAACAGCTTTTTGGATCTTTTTCAACCGCTTTTGAGCCTTTCGATAATATTGAGGAATCGGTACTTCAGATCCATCAGACTTTACCAGAAAAGACTTTAGACCCATGTCTATCCCGATGGGATTTTTAACACTGTTGACTGGGATGACGTCCGGGACAGTGTCATCTTGAATGGATAGCGTGACGTAGTACCCGTCAGCCTTCCGAGTTATAGTTGCTGTCTTGACTTTAAAGCCTTCTGGAATAGGTCGATGATAAATCATTTTGACTTTCCCAAATTTAGGAAGAGTCAAGATATTGCCATTTATAGGACTCTTAGACAAAGAAGGGAAGGTGAAGGACTTGTACCTGTTTTTACTCTTAAACCTAGGTCTTCCACTCTTTCTACCTTTACTGTCACCTTTTAAGAACCTCTTGAAAGCTAAGTCAACTCTTTTAACGCAGTCCTGAAGCACTTGGGATTGTACTACGCCATACCATGGTCTATCTTTCTTTAGTTTAGGAAGAGTTTTCTTCTGAGAAAAATAGTCAGGATTGTTCCGTAAGTCCGGCAAATGACAAACAAGAGGACAAGAATTAATGGAGCAGCGATTATGTTCATACCAGTTGAATCGGTCAGCAAGTAAGTAGTTGTACTGATGTCGGAGCATATCCAACCATCTTTCTACCTCCGCCTCCTGTGATTTGGTTAATCTTAATCGGTATTGATATGCTGCTCTCATTGTTGCAACCTTTTGTTTTTCGACCTATTATTAGGATAGCAAATGTAGTGACAGGTGTAAATCCATAAAATTAAAAATCAAAAACTAGTAGTCAGAGTTACTGAATTTGAAAAAAGACAATTACAATAAGAGGCAGACAGGAGAGGAATGACTTATTCTGAGTTACTTAGAAGCTTGATAGCTCGCTTCCCTTTACCGAAAGACTCTGTGTAGAATTCATCCCACGCCGACTTTCAGTTCGGACGTGGGGCTTCTTCTACCGGGCAGCTAAAAGCAGAAGTACTATCACATGGTGATCGGGTAATCCAGGTCAAAACGGGCAAAGTCTTGCAGTAAGAGGGACTCACACTCATAGATGTTATTCGCCAGATGAGTCAGAAATTCATTCTGCACTCGCCAATCAAACCCATGCAACCATACCACTTCTGTAACACAATTTACCGTTGTAACTAACCGACTGGTACAACTGCTAAAAAACTCAACCACTTGACCATGATGTTGATCGGCTGAATCATAGAAAGCCACCAACAAGCCTGTATCCACCAAAATAGCAGGATGATAGGTCATACTTCTCGTTGATGGCTTGCCCGTATCCGAGAAGCAATAATCTTTCTACAAATACCGGGATAAACGCAACCTAAATCCAGGCAATACATTCTCACCAAATAATTCCGTGGGAAGGTTTCGCACCGCTACCTCTTGCCCTTGACAATAAATTTCCACTTGCTGCTGTTGGGGATTAATCAACCATCCCAACTTTACCCCTACATCCCTATATTCCCCCATCTTAGAACGCAGCATTTCCAAATCATCCGTTGCTGACCTTAACTCAATCACAAAATCCGGTACAATCGGGGGAAACTTGCGTCTTTGTTCTGGGGTAAGGGCTTCCCAACGTTCCCTTCGAATCCAAGCGCAATCAGGAGAACGATTTGCGCCATTGGGCAACTTAAATACAGTGGAAGAACTGAAGGTATAACCGAGACCAGTTTGCCGATTCCAAATTCCCAAATCGATAATTAAATCTGCTTCTCGATTGCCGCTCTCACCGCCAACAGGTGGCATGATAATTAATTCTCCCTTGGCCGTTCGTTCAAACTGTAACTCGCGGTTATTCTGACATAGCTGATAGAACTGTTCGTCTGTCAGCTCAATGGTGTCTAAATTTAATGCCAAAGGAGTCATAAGCGCGTTTTTATCTGGGTTGTAAAGACACGTATTGCATCATAAATAGGCAAAAGGCAATAGGCAAGAGGCAAGAGGGGAAAGATATCCGGAGTTTTATTGGACAAGAAAAAAAGACTTCCTAGGTTTACCTCTCCTACACGAAACGCTATAGTGGTCAAGTCTCTCCTATAGCACCATCATACAGGAATCGAGAACAAGGGATGCGCGCCCATTGAGCCGCTACGCGATGAAGCGTTCGCGTAGCGTGGCCTACGGCCTCAGCTTCCGCGCTTATGCGATCGCACTCGAGAATTGATGACCAACTCGACATCCCCAAGCCCTCACCGGGTCGCAGGCGGAGATTATTTAGTCCAGGTGCCAATTCAGACTGCCTTAAAAGCTGCCCTTTACCTGGGGATGTGCGAGGCAGGGATTACATCACTCCAATTGGCCCATACTCTACAATTAGAATAGGAAGTTCTTGAGGAAGAAAGCCAATGACATGGCAAGAATTGCAAAACCAAGCATTGCAATTACCAATAAGCGTACGCTGGCGTTTAGCTGGCCGGTAAAAGAAGCCCCACATCCTGATGCGTAGCATAGGTGTGGGATGAATTTTACACAGAGTCCTTGGGATCGGGAAAGCGAGCTATTAAACTTCTAAGTACCTCAGATTGGTTCATTCCTCTCTTCTCTGCCTCTTGTGCTAATTTTTTCTTTTCGTATTCGGTTAAACGGATTGTCATTTTTATAGTTTTCATTTTGACTTGCCATTTGGCTGGTTGTGTTATCTATTAATGATAGGTCGAAAAACAGAGGACAGCAACAATGAGAGCAGCCTATCAATACCGGCTAAGATTGACTAAGTCGCAAGAAACGGAAGTAGAAAGATGGCTGGACATGCTCCGATGTCAATATAACTACTTACTGGCGGACAGGTTTAACTGGTATGAACAAAATCGCTGCTCTATTAACTCTTGTCCTCTTGTTTGTTATTTGCCGGATTTACGAAATAATCCCGACTATTTTTCCCAGAAAAAGACTCTACCTCAACTAAAGAAGGATAGACCTTGGTACGGAGTTGTTCAATCTCAAGTTTTACAAGATTGCGTAAAGAGAGTTGATCTTGCCTTTAAACGATTTCTTAAGGGTGACAGCAACGGAAAGAAAAGTGGGAGACCTCGATTTAAGGGAAAAAACAGATATAAATCGTTTACATTCCCTTCGCTTTCCAAAAATCCAATACAAGGAAATATTTTGACTCTTCCAAAATTCGGGAAAGTCAAAATGATTTATCACAGACCCATTCCAGAAGGTTTTAAGATCAAGACAGCTACTATAACCCGTAAAGCAGATGGGTATTATGTTACGCTGTCGATCCAAGATGATACTGTACCCGACATTATTCCAGTAGATGGTGTAATTAACCCTGTCGGGATAGACATGGGTCTCAAGTCTTTCCTGGTGAAGTCGGATGGTTCAGAAGTCCCTATCCCTCAGTACTATCGGAAAGCTCAAAAGCGTCTAAAGAAAATCCAACAATCTGTCAGTAGATCGAAGAAAGGGAGTATTAACAGGAAAAAGGCTGTTAACAGACTAGGGAAGGCACACAAGAAAGTAGCGGATACAAGGAAAGACTTTCATTTCAAGACCGCCAAGGAGTTACTAGACAATCACGATCTAGTTGCCCATGAAAAGCTAAATATTAAAGGTCTAGCTAAAACTAAACTAGCTAAATCTGTGTTAGACGCTGGATGGGGACAATTTCTGTCTATATTGTCAGTCAAAGCCGAAAATGCTGGACTGGTAACAAAAGCAGTAAATCCCAGAAATACAAGCCAGAACTGTTCTAACTGCGGGAAAAGAGTACCGAAGAAACTAAAAGACCGCATCCACTCTTGTCCTCATTGTGGTTATGTAGCTGACAGAGATGTAAATGCGGCGATCAATATATTGAATTTGGCGGTGGGGCATCCCGTCACAAGTAAAGCTTACCGAGTAACCGAAGGGATACCTGGTGTTGGTAAGAAGCCCACACTGTAATCTTTGATTCAGTGTGGGAGTATGTCACTCCAGTCCCTTTTGGCCTCAATTGAACAAGATGAGTGACGCATTCCCCCACCACGAGAACGCAGGTGGGGGTCTGAGAACGGCAAATTGTGTTATAGTTAATTTAGCTTGAGCGGTACGGCAAAGGACAGAACAAGATTCTGAGCAACCTAGAGGCACGACCTCTCAACGCCAGGGAAAACAGACCTGTAAATCCTTTGTAGTCGGTTTATATACGTCAGACTCTAGGTAAAAGTTTATAATACAAGCCCCATAGCGGAAACGACTTGGGGGAATAGTCCAGCAAAAGTCCTGGCTATTCGGCGAGAATGCCGCCTGTCGCGAGGGATAAAACCTTGTAATTAAGACGGACACCCCCACCACGAGAACGCAGGTGGGGGAAGCATTCATCAAGAAACCCTGTTATCTAAGTCTTATAGCTCAAGTTCAACACCAATGACTGGTCTTGATAATTGGACTCAAAGCCTACTTGGTGTGGTTGAGCTAACTCCAGAGGATTCCAAAGAGTCCTACATCGATTATCTTGAGGCAAAATACAAGTGATCGCTTCTGCTGTTTGTGAAAGGCGATCGCTTTTTTGCTGACTTCTTCTCCTAATTAAATCACTAAAATGGATGTAACGCCATAACAATCCTAGAAAGAAAAGCTAATGGAAGTTACCTTTGATCTACCTGATGAAGTAGTCACTCAGCTTCAACCCTTTTGTGATCAGCTACCTGAAATCCTAGCCTTAGGATTGCGAGAATTTAATGCTATTCCTCAAGAAGGTTTTTCCGGTATGGCTGAAGTCTTGGAATTTTTGGCAAGCCTCCCTACAGAATCAGCTATTATTGCTCTACGCCCCTCAGAAGCCTTACAATCTCAGCTATCTATCCTCAAAGAGAAAAATCGGACAGTGGGTTTGACTCCAGCCGAGGAACAGCTCTGGCAACATTATCAATATTTAGAGCATATTGTCAGAATCGCCAAAGCTAGGGCATTTTTGAAGCTAAAGGAAGCTGAGGCTCAATGAGCAAAACCTATATTCCTGTCGCCCTACAAATACCGGGATAAACGTAACCTAAATCCAGGCAATACATTCTCACCAAATAATTCCGTGGGAAGGTTCCGCATCTCTCCTATAGCACCATCATACAGCAATCGAGAACAAGCAATCGCTTTTCAATTGAGTTTGAAGATGATAGTGCGTTTCATAATTAATTGTAAAAAGCACTGTATCGTTACTTGATTATCTATTGCCTGTTGTCTGTTGCCTCTTGCCTTTCCCGAAGAGATTCTGTTTACGACTCAAATAGAAGTGCTATAGTGCGATTGGCCTACGGCCTCAGCTTCCGCGCTTATGCGATCGCATTTTAGTTTTAGGCCTCTTGCAAAAGCATTTTTCTGATAGTGTTTACGTCAATTCTTGTCCACTGTTCCCAGATCCGCTGTTCCCTGTTCCCGACAACTGCCGCGAAGTCTTTTCAATCCCACACTCGACCCAAATCCAACACAAAACCCGGTAACACCTCTTCACCGGACAACTCAGTTGGATTCTCCAACACTTCCACCGCCAAACCCGGTCGATAAATTTCCACCAGTCGCTGCTGTGGATCGATTAACCAGCCCAGTCTCGCGCCATTGTCGATATACTCCGTCATTTTAGCTTCTAGAGACTGAACCCGATCTGAGCTAGACCGTAACTCAACCACAAAATCCGGGCAGATATTAGCAAAGGTTCCTTTTTGTTCTGGAGTAAGTGCCTGCCAACGTTCTCCGCTCACCCAACAGGCATCGGGAGAACGAGTGGCACTATTAGGTAAAATGAAGCCAGTAGAAGAGTCAAAGGCTTTACCCGGTTCCCCTGCATTACGCCACCAAAAATACAACTCTCCAGAAATACTCCAATTTAGCTTTCCAGTTTTCCAGCCTGTTGGTGGGTTCACAATTAACTCTCCAAGTGCCGTTCTTTCCAGTCTCAAGTCGCGGTTGGCTGCGGCAAGGGCTGCAAACTGTTCCTGGGTGACGTACAACCCGATTGTCTTAGGCAACTCAATCAATAGAGTTTCGGTTTCTGGACTGGCAGGTGTTTGTATCATCTTGACCTCTATTTATAAGACCCGGTGGTAAGGAAATCCTCGTGTCAATATTCAAAACGAAAAGATTGGAAAGGCTAAACTTTATTAAGTTCATCAAGTTTTACAGGCTATTGAGAAGTTAGAGGATAGTAATGAAAGTTAATTACCAACACTATACTTATAGCATCAAATGGTCAAAAGAAGATGAGGAGTTTGTGGGATTGTGTGCAGAGTTTCCCAGTCTATCTCACCTTGACACATCTCTGGTAGCTGCTTTAGAAGGCATTAGTAATTTAGTCGCAGAAGTCCTCGAAGACATGGAAACCTCTGGAGAACCTATTCCACAACCTCTTGCCGAGAAAAAATATAGCGGTAAATTTCAAATACGAATTCCACCGGAGCAACATCGTTCATTGGCAATAAAAGCAGCTGAGTCTGGAGTAAGTCTTAACCGTTACATAAGTTTGAAGCTATGTAGCTAGGGATTCGAGCATCATAGAGCAATCGAGAACAAGCGATGCGCGTGGATTGAGCCGCATCGCGAGTCACTCGAACGCGCCCCGCGTGGCCTACGGCCTCAGCTTCCGCGCTTATGCGATCGCCCTTGACTTTACCCTTAGAAAAGTAGGTTCTTCAGTACCTTTTATGCTAAACCGACAGTTAAAAAAACTCATAAAGCTTACGGTACAAGGGTTATTTGGCTATTTAACTAGCAAAATTTTCTGAATACGGCCTCTTTCCCCTGCTCCCTGCTCCCTGCTCCCTGCTCCCTTTGCCAAGCGATGCAGCGCGGTCTTGGGGGTTTCCCCCATGAGCGACTGCATCAAGAAAGTGTTGATTTAGCATAACAAGTACGGAAGAGCCGAAAAGTAAAGTGCTTGAGGGAGAGAGCCAATGACATGCTAAGAATTGCCAAACCAAGCCTTGCAATTACCTATAGGTAACTACTTATGAGGTATAATAATACAGAGATTAACTAGTGAGTTATAACAATCTGGGATAAAATCTTACTCAATTGACTTTCGGCCAAAATTTCTAGAAGTCCATAAAAAGTAAAATCCACTAATATGAGTAAGAAAAAAAAGAAAAAACATCCTGGGGGACATAAGTTTTATGAACCTAGCGACTATAGGCCGGTAAACTGTAAAAACGTCCCAGGAGAACGAGCTAGGAAAAAGTGTAAGAAATGGAACAAATTTGTTGCAGAAAGAGCTAAGCTGAAGAAACAAGGTCTGTTTGAAGAGATGAAAAAACTAGAGGAAGAATACCACGGAATAGACTTAACACAAGAGACGACTGTCGATACTCCAGATTGCCTTGAAGAAGAAGAATTGTACTACGACGGTTATTTAGATGAATACAGAACTTGGTTTTAAGGTAAGCATTCAGCCGTCAGCGGTCAGCCGTCAGCTAAAAGCTCACGCGTGCGCGAACAGCTTATTTTATTCAAAAGCACCGATCTAGTAGCGATGCATCGCTAGAGCGACTGTAATTGAAAGCCTCTTTTCCCCTTTGGTCTCGGAGAATAAAAGCCAGCCCATAGTATTGATTATTTACCGCATAAACTATCCCTGGGATTATAAGTAGCAGAAATCGTAACAAATAGTTAATACTAAATATCAAAGCTAGCCCAACTAGAGGAATGAAACTCGAAACTATTTTTTGGACTATAGTCTGATAAGTGGTATGTCTTCCATGAATATAATTTTCTGTAATCAGCGATAGGGCTATGTAATAGTCAAACTTGCTAAACCTATAACAATAGAAACAACTACAAAAAAAGCCAGAAACAATCCTTAAGTATTATTGGTATTTTCCGGGTTGAAAACTGACAAAATTATCAGCAAAGGTAAATAGATTGTACAAAACAACAGTAGGATAGGCTTCAAGTTTTTCATATAAACATCAAACCCCATTGAGATTAATTCGATTAATCCAAGTTTTCGGCTTTGAAGTTTAGATAGACTACTCATGGTGACGGCTCCATCAACGGGTATTGATATAGTAGTTATCAACTAGGTAAGGGTGAGGTTACTTTTTGAGTTTAGGTAATAGGTAAAAGGTAACCGAAAAAAAATATGTTTACCTTATTACTAGGATAAGCGCTATCAAATAAACAAGGGTTTAATTCTATGTGATTTAATCTAAATTTCCTACTGGTATAGAAAAAAGGACTCGAAAGGCGATTGTCAGAAGTTTGATCACCAGAAGGAACGCCCTTGGGATAGCTAGAACGACACAAGTTGGGAGTCTCAAGCCAACAGCCACCCCATATGCCTCAATGTGACGCTCTATAGTTAGTTGTCCTAGCGGTTTCGCCTACAGTTTTATTAGTATAATTAATTGTAGTTATAAATTATAGTTATAGCAGTTTTCGTAGTAATGAGGTAAACAGGATTTTTTCCCACTTCCGTTCCCCCCTTATTAAGTTCCCCCCTTATTAAGGGGGGTTAGGGGGGATCCCTTTTCTGACTTCCCGACTCCCTCGGTGCGCTTTCCGTAGGCGAATTAAATTCGCCACGGGTCGCACCGCTCCCGACTCCCGACTCCCATTAACCCTGCAACTGTCTACCTGACCGATTTGAGAAATGCTAGATCATACCGGTGGTCGGCACACTACTCCCAGACAAAACCCATGCCAATCATCTAGTCCAATGGCATGAGCTGCTTCTTGATTGACCTTTTTAGGTTTCTGCTGAACACTTAACTTTCTAAACTTGATATAAGCCAATAATTAACAGCCGACAACCAAAGAGAGGTCTTCTGTCTGATGGAGTTATACAAACCTGGGCTTGTCCCTGACGATCCCTTGACAAAGAGAAAACGGTTTAACCAAGCCTCCCTAGGTTTAGTCTCTACTCTAAGTTTTCCAGTAATTGTTAGTACTGCTGACGCCATGCTCAAGTCAGCAGAAGTTACCCTTGTGGGTTATGAAAAAACTGGTAGTGGTCACTGCACTGCCATTGTGCGGGGAGCGATCGCTGAGGTCAGAATTGCTGTCGAATCGGGTAAGGATTATGCTCAACGAGAGGGTGAGTTGCTGTCTTCGACAATCATTGCGCGACCACTTCCCAACCTGGAAGTGATATTTCCCATTGGTGTTCACCTACTCGATCAAGTTAACCAAAATCATCGTAGCCGGGTCAGTAATCATGCCCTAGGTCTTTTAGAAACCAGGGGATTGCCAGCAATGGTTGGTGCCTCCGATGCCATGCTCAAAGCTGCCAATGTACAGCTTACTGCCTACGAAACCATTGGGGCGGGTTTATGTACTGCCATTATTCGGGGTCGTGTGGCAGATGTAGCAGTTGCTTTACAAGTTGGAATGGCTGAAGCCCAGCGTATTGGTGAACTAACCGCTGTGACAGTGATTCCTAGACCTCTTGAAGATTTAGAGAAAAGCTTGCCAGTAGCGAGTTGCCTAATCGAGGAGCAACCACAACCGTTGAGAATACCAGTTAATGTAAAGGAAGCAGAAAAAGAGCTTGTAGAACTACCAGATTTAAGAAACTTACCCATACGTACCAAAGATTCATAATAGCTACCATGGAAAAAAGTCCACCATGAACACTATGAAACTCTCTTGTCCCCATTCCCCACTCCCTACTCCTGACTTTAAAGACTGTCAAAGACTAAGATCTATATCCTCATAGGAGTAATATCATTGAAGCAAGCCACATTGCATCAGTTAAGGGTCTTTGAAGCAGTCGCTCGGCACCACAGCTTTACACGAGCTGCAGAGGAACTGTTTCTCACCCAACCCACTGTCTCTATGCAGGTGAAGCAGCTAACCAAAGTTGTTGGTATGCCTCTGTTTGACCAGGTAGGTAAGCGAATCTACCTGACCCAGGTTGGTGAGGAACTAGTTAAAACCTGCCGCGATATCTTTGAGAATTTAGACCAGTTTGAGATGAAAGTGGCAGATCTCAAAGGTTTAAAACAGGGGCGTCTGCGCTTAGCAGTGATTACAACTGCTAAATATTTTATTCCTCGTTTACTAGGTCCGTTTTGCCAGCGTTATCCAGGCATTGATATTTCTCTGCAAGTCACCAATCACGAATACATCCTTGGTCGTCTCAGTGAGAATCTAGATGACTTATACATTATGAGTCAGCTTCCAGAAAACCAGGAGATCTGCTATAAACCAGTGCAAGAAAACCCCCTGGTTGTGATCGCACGGGTCGATCATCCTCTAGCTCAGGAAAAAAATATCCCCCTGAAGCGTATAGCTCAAGAAACGTTTATTATGAGGGAGCCTGGTTCGGGAACACGCAAAGCTGTACAAAAACTGTTCGATCACCACCAGATTTCCCCAAAGGTGCGGCTGGATTTGGGGAGTAATGAGGCAATCAAGCAAGCGATCGCAGGGGGTTTAGGAATTTCTATATTATCTCGTCATACCTTAGTTATGGAAGGGGTTAACTCTGAGCTGGTGGTTTTGGATGTAGAACACTTTCCGATCGAGCGTTACTGGTATGCTGTCTATCCGCGTAGCAAACAACTATCGATTGTTGCTGGTACTTTTCTAGATTATCTATTGGGTTCAGAGCCACTGATTTGCTAAAAATAAGATTGCTCAATAGGTCAAGCAAACCAGCTGTATCCTCCTTTTGACGGAACAGCTGGCTATTAAGGTTTTAGGCAAAGGTGCTATTGCTCAATTGGTTGACGCGGGATTTATTGAGATCTATTCAAATAATTTTGAGCTTGTTTGAGAGCGATCGCACCAATATTGTAAGCTACCCAGCCTAGTGCTAGGAGTAAAGGCAATAAGACTATTAATAGACGTAAATCCATGATTAAGCGTGTCCTCCCTATATTGCTTGAAGTGTTTTTACCCTCCCACCCCTACAAGGAGTGGGGTTGTTAGTTCAACACGTTGCCGTGACTCAGTAATCAAATAACTCTTACCAAGCTAGATGGGTAACCTCCCTCAGCTTGATATGCCTTGTACCGGACGGTACTTAGTTGTTTATATATATAGTCGCACCTATGGGTCAATTTTTTTTAGTTAATTTTTCAGTAAGCTGATCACCCATTTGTTCAAGACGTTGCACGCTTCTTGGGAAAACTTAGCCAAAGTTAATCACAGTTACCCACACTTGACTAATTGGTAAGGAATCGCTAAAAAGCGATACAGGGCTTTTGTGATAGTGTTTTTCTCAATTATTGTCCACTGTTCCGTGATCCGAAGTTCCCTGTTCAGGCTTCCCGGCAACGGCAGCGAAAGATTATTTTACACTAAATCCTAAATCTGTGCCTTTACCGGCATGAACTAGAGCCAACTTTTCATAGTGCCGTGCATGTTCAATCAGTTCAGCGGCTTGAGCCTCTGAAACATCTCGTAATTTTTTGGCAGGGACACCGACTACCAGGGAAAGGGGAGGAACGTCTTTACTAACCACAGCTCCAGCGCCCACGATACTACCATGACCGACACGAACCCCATCGAGTACCACTGCTCCAATACCAATCAAGCTACCCTGTTCAATATATGCTGAATGAATGACAGCGCGATGACCAACTGTGACATGGTCTTCTAAAACTGTTGGCTTGCCGGGATCTCCGTGTAAAATTGCGCCATCTTGAATATTAGTGCGATCGCCAATCTCGATCCGTTCCACATCACCTCTGACTACAGCACCATACCAAATGCTAACTCCTGCAGCTACGGACACCTGACCCATAACTACAGCATTAGGGGCGACAAAGGCAGCAAGAGAAAGATCTGGGGGAGGCCAAAAAGATGTCAGTATTGGGGTTTGAGGTAAGGGATAATCCACAATTAATCACAATAGGGAGATAATGGTAATTAATACCTTAGGTTTTACATAGGTTTTACAGTGGGGTCACTGAGACCAACACCACTAAATACCCAGTTATAATGATGGAGCCATTAGGTAATAGCATATACCTCTAAGGCACTCCCTAGCATTTAATGATTGATTCTAGCTTGCAGTACCCGATATTCGGTTCAGAAATTAAATGTCCTCACTGCCGTCAGATAATTCCGGCATTGACGTTGACTGACACTTACTTGTGTCCACGTCATGGTGCGTTTGAAGCCAACCCAAAAACTGGGGAACTGATTCATTTACAATCTGGGCGTCACTGGCGTCTATGGCAAGATAAATGGTACCGACAACACACTCATCCTGATGGAATTCGCTTTGAGATTCACGAAGCCCTAGACAAACTGTACACTGAAGGATATCGGGCAACACGGGTGATTATTGCCAGTCGTTATCGGGAATTAGTGAGTGCCTACCTAGAGCGCAGTACCCCCTGGCGAGGGAACTCAGAGTCAGGCCAACCCAGGTTGTATGGCTTGCCGGTAGAATTTAGCCCAGAACCTGAGGAAGAACCTTGTTGGGAAGTGATCAATTTTGATTTGGAAAAAGAACCTGGGGTACCTGTGCGCTACCCTTATTTCCGATTGTTTTAGTGATTGGTGATTGGTGAGCACGTGATTAGTGATTGCTAATTGGTGATTTCAGTAGACCTGTTGTTGGTTAGAAAGGAAAAAGGCCAAAGGACAAAATCCATGCATCACGCTTCGATTCGCACAGCCAATATTCATCGCGCGATCGCATTTTATGAGAAGTTAGGATTCACAGTATCTGAACGCTTCACTACTGGCATGACTCTAGCGTGTTGGCTGAAGGGACTGGGAGGACGCTTGGAACTGATCCAAATTCCTGAACCATTACCAGCACCGGATGCCTTTGGGGATGAGCATTATGTGGGATATTACCACGTATCTTTTGACCTAACTGATAGCGCTACTGACTTGCCAAGTTGGTTAGAGTCCTTGAAAGAAAGTTTTAAAGAGGCTTCTGAGCAGAACCCAGAGCAGTTTCAGCCCTTGAAGGTTCTGTTGGAACCTACCCAACAGATGATCGGTAATCATGTTTATGAGGTAGCCTTTATCGCTGATACTGATGGTTTACCGTTGGAGTTTTTGTATCTGCTAAAAACCTAGACCTAGACATCGGTTTTAGGGAGTCGGGAGTCGGGAGTCGGGAGTCGGGAGTCGGGAGTCGGTAGTCGGGAGTCGGAATGCCCTGAAAAAAAAATTACTAGTCTGTCTAGCTGTTTTTAGCCTAATGAGGTACAATAAATTTTGCCCTGTTCCCTCTTCCCCTCCTGGGAGGGGTTAGGGGTGGGTTACTCTTCCCTGTTCCCTATTCCCTGTTCCCTGTCCCCTATTCCCTGTTCCCTATTCCCTGTTCCCTAAAACACTAAACTCTGTACATCACCAGATTAAAAACCTATATTGGTCACTTTTACCTTTTGGCTTTTACCTTGTGCCTTCTTTGCCTTCGTTCTGCTATCGACTGGCGGCGACTTTGTATAGACACAACTTTTGCCTCACTACTCTCTCGTGCCACCCGAATCAACAACCCAGCCGAACACAAACTGGAAATCATCGAACTTCCCCCATAACTAAAGAATGGGAAGGGTAAACCAGTAGTGGGAAGAGCCCCAGAAGCAACACCAATATTTAACAGAGACTGTCCTACAATAAACAGCATTGCCCCAATCGCGATTAACTGATAGACTCGGTTTCTTGCCTTGATAGCTACAATCACCGCTAGGGTCATGTATGTCATCAACAAAAACATTAGCGCTATACTACCAGCAAAGCCAAATTCTTCAGCAAAGACAGAAAAGATAAAATCAGTGTGTTGAATCGGTAAATAGAATAACTTTTGTTGGGATAACCCAAAACCAGAGCCCCAAGTACCACCCGAGCCAATAGCTAGAAGACTTTGAACCAATTGGTATCCATCTCGCATGGGATCAGCCCAAGGATTTAGGAATGACATCACCCGACGCCGCTGGTAATCCTTGATGCTGATACTGAGTACTGCCAGCAGGACACCACCAAATGCTGTACCTCCCAAGTAATAAAACGGTAACCCTGCCGCTAGAGCAACTAGCCACAAGGTCATCCCACAAAGTGCTGTTGTACTCAGATTAGGCTGTAACAAAATTCCGAGCAACACCACCATAAAAATCCCCAGCCACGTCAAACGGGTCCGCCACTGAAGCCGGTCCCACTGCCCAAATACCCGAGCCGCTTGTAACACTAGAAACGGCTTCATCAACTCCGACGGTTGTAGGGGAACCGAACCCACAGATACCCAGCGAGTTGCCCCATTAACCGTTGTTCCCACACCAGGAATTAACGTCAATAAGAGCAGCACCAAGAGCACCAAGACCAACCAATGGCTGATTTTTAGCAAATAACGCAACGGTGATCGCACCAATAGGTTAAATCCCACTAAACCCAAGACTACCCACATCAGCTGTCGCTTGACGTAGTATGTCCCATCCCCTAACTCGACATCTGCGATCGCATAAGAAGCTGAGAACAGAATTACTATTCCGATCAACAGCCATAGAAACGTTAACCACTTCAGTAACCGAGCAGTAACTGCCCAGTCTGTAGTAGAGGGGTTAAATAATAGAATCAGGTTACGTAGAGCCACGTTTGATCAGGTTGGTTAAAGGTTATGTGGTTGAAGGTTATTTGGTTTAAGGTTATGTGGTTTAAGGTTATGTGGTTTAAGGTTATTTGGTTATTTGGTTTAAGGTTATTTGGTTATGTGGTTGAAGGTTATGTGGTTGAAGGTTATGTGGTTGAAGGTTATTTGGTTTAAGGTTATTTGGTTGTTCGCCTTTGGGCGAGGGTTTCTTGTTTATAGCTTTTCTCATATTAATGAGGTGCACAATAGTTTTTCCCTGTTGCCTGTTGCCTGTTGCCTTTTGCCTATTCCCTAACATCCCAAATGTACCTCACCGAATTTATAAATGCTATATCTTCCCTCTCTTGCCTATGTTTCCATCCCCCCATTTTCCACCAAAAATCACAAAGGGGTCTTAGTAGACCCCCTGAAATTTTTTTTTTGATAAACAGCTATTATCGAAAAATCATTACAAACCGGTGTTTGTACCTTGCTTACCGGTTGCCAGTTTAACTTTAATAATTTTGCCACCCATTTTCTGGATGCGCTGCTGCTCACGGAACCAGTTCTCGTAGGAAACGAGCTTGGTAAAAAAAGTATTCTGTAACTCCCGTTGTGTCCTAATTCGGCTTGGGCTTGGCACACAAGCAGTTACTTCAAACATCCGCATGAGCTTATTTCTCCTAGTAAAATTCAAGAAAATTTTAATTCTGGTTTGATTCCAAGATGGCTAAAAAACTCCCTAGCGCCTATAGCGAGGGAATAAATTGGTTAATCAAATATCTCAACTATTCCAAAGTCTGGGAGTTAATTGTCAATACTAGACTGTCAAAACTCCTCTGCTTGACTTACGTGAGCCAGATTCGCCTTTAACAAGCTAGCACTCACAATCAACTTCCCAGACCTTAATTACACAGACAACTACAGGCTGGCGAATTCCATCAACATGCTTCGCGCGTTAGCTTAAGCCAGAGCAGATGTAGTCAAAGTATACACCCATTTCCTTACCAGCATCAGGACCAACTAAGCTAGCGGTAACTTCCTTCATGCCTTGGATGGAATTGGTGGTATTGCCAATGGGAACACCAAGGGAGTTGTAGGTTTCCTTCAAGCCATTGAGTACGCGCTCATCAAGGATAGATGGGTCACCGGCCAACATCGCATAGGTAGCATAACGCAAGAAGTAATCCATGTCACGGATACAAGCTGCGTAGCGGCGAGTGGTGTACATGTTGCCACCAGGACGAGTGCTGTCGGAATACAACAGGGTCTTAGCAACTGCTTCCTTAACGATGGTAGCAGCATTAGCACTAATGGCAGTTGCTGCACGTACCCGCAGCTCACCAGTTTGGAAATAGCCTTTGAGCTTTTCCATTGCGGAGTCGTCTAGATATTTACCTTGGACGTCCGCAGAGTTGATAACAGCAGTAATTGCGTCTTGCATGATTCTATTTCCTTATTTAACTCAAGTTGTGATTATCGGTTCTACAGACAGACTATGCCATCATCAGAACACTAGGCAAAGGGGTATTTATTGCCCTACAACAATCCACCAATCACATAGTCGAAGAAAGAGGCAGCTTCGGCAGCATCGTCTCCAGACATCATGCCAGTAGCGATACCCTTCATGCAACGGACGCTTTCGGCAACAGCATCAATGGAGGTACCTAAAGACTTGTACATTTCCTTAGCACCTACCAGACCAATTTCTTCAATTGGTGTGGTATCACCAGCAACAATACCATAGGTAATCAAGCGCAGGTAGTAATCCATGTCCCGCAGGCAAGTAGCGGTCATTTCCGGACCATAGGCATTACCACCAGGAGAAACCACATCTGGACGCTTTTGGAATAGTTGGTCTCCAGCTTGCTTAACAATTTGCTCACGGGAGCCTGTCAAGGTTTGAGCAATACGTAAGCGCTGCTCACCAGAAGTAACAAAGCTTTTGATGCGGTTTAATTCACCAGGGCTCAGATAGCGAGCCTCAGCATCTGCATTCACGATGGATTTCGTGACAATACTCATAGATGGATTCCTCCAGAAAAAAATATCACCAGGTTTGTTTAAACTGGCATTTCCAAGAATGAACGCACTCTAACTAACCTTGCGGTGTAATTAGAGCTTTTGTGGCATTGCAGTTACCCGCAATGTGCCGGGTAAATCGCCGTTCTCGATACGCCGTCGGAACTTCAGCCGACGCACGTCCCAGCAAAACTTGGTTTAGCTAACCCTGCCTAAATTAAAGGCCTAAATCAAAGCCTAAATCAAAGCCGGTTAATCATAAACCTAGCTTCCGGGAATATTTTGCTACAGATTGTTGACATTTTTCCCAGTTTCGCAACACATCGTAACATTTTCCCTAATGAAGTACGAAGTATTAAGGGTGAGTGACAGGTTAGTGGCCTGAGTTAGAGGTTAAAGGTTGAAAGTTTAACCTTTAAGGATAGTCCAACCTAGCGACCACCTCTAAACCTCTAAACCTCTAAACCTTGGCCTTGGCCTATTGGCCACGCGGGGCGCGTTTGGCCACGCGATCGCGTTCAACCTTGGCCTTTGGCCACGCGTGCGCGAACAACCTTTAACCTTTAATCTTCAACCTTTGAACTTCAACCTTTAACCTTCAACCTCCAACTTCCAACCTTCATAATTCAGACTTTTTGCTAACTAATCCGCTGATAGGGGACTACCTCTTCACCAAAGAAGCGGGAGTATTCTGGACTATCAACCATAGCGGTTACTGCAGCTTGTAGACCCTGTGCCGCCAACAGCTGCTGGTAGGTTTGAACCTCACCGTGAGTGTTAGGGGTACGTCCGAGTAAGTGCCGGAACAATAACTCGACTACTTTGGCAGAGGGATAAGGCTGGTAAAAGCGCTGACTATAGGTGTTACTACTTGCCAAAGCTTTAACAAACTGCCGCACCGAAATTTCACCATTGCGCAGTTGACTGTCTAGATGCTGTTGTCGGTATCCGGCTGGGACTGGTTCACCAAATAAATCCAAAACCTGGTCATAAATCGCATCAATGACCACTGCGGTTTCGACCTGAGAAATGTTTGGGGTGATGCGGAAAATCCGCGTTGGCTTAGCAGATTTAGGATTCAAGGTTGAGTGGTTCCGATTAGAGGAACGACCTACCTTGGCCAGCTCGGAAGGGTTGGTAGCCACCTCCCACTTTTGGGCAGCCATATCTGCGATCGCTTTTCCGGTCAGAGGTAGCTTAGACGAATCCATGCGAGGCTCGACTGGATCAAAGCTTGGTACCACCACATCAATATTCTGCTTGGTCTGCTGATTATACAGCTTTTCGGTGTTCGGGAAATTAGCAGCTGGTAAGGTGGGGAAGCGGCGGTACGGGACGGTATCTTCTCCAAATGCCTGAGCATATTCCATGCCATTGACCATTGCGCCAATAAAGCTCCGAATCCCTTCAGAGGCTAGAATTGCGTTGTAGGTCTGGATTTCCTTCTGATTTAAGGGGGCACGTCCTAGGAAGTGCTTGGTACCCAGCTCAATCACTTTGGTGTTGGGGTAGGGGGTGTAGAACTCTTTGATGTAGAGGTCAGAACAACCTAAGCCTTCAATAAACTCCTTGAGATTAATTTCGCCATTGCTCAGTCGGCTTTCCAGGGAGGTGAATGCTGCTTTGACCACATAGGGTTCAAGATCCCGCTCAAATATCTGCCGATAAGCTGCTCCAATCAGGACTTTCAATGCTGGCTTATCATTAAGGTCAATCAGCTTAAAGATCTTGGTTTGTTCACGCTGTACACTTACCCCCTGATTAATCCGGAATTCAACTTCCGGTTCGGTGAGCATCTGTTTGCCCATACCCAGCTCAACAAAGCGAGGTACTGTCTCATCAGCCATGATTGCCATTGCTGATGAGACAGTACCAGACACTCCGGTGCGCATTTTTAAACCAGCCGCCGTCACATAGCGCTCATAGGGAACCGTATCTTCCCCAAATGCCTCAGAGTACTCTTTGCTGTTGACAATTGCCTCTACAACACCGTAGAAACCTTGTTTATAGGCAACATCATAGTAACCGTTCATCTCGGAGCGCCCATAGCTAGGACGACCAAGCAAACGTCGGTGGATATATTCAATTGCCTTGACCACATACAATGGTGTCCAGTAACGTTTGCGGAAACCATCAGACTTGGCCAGGATTAGGATAAACTCGCGGACGGTAATTTCACCGTTTTCCAGCCGAGTTTCCGCTGCACTGAGCCGTTCCCCTTCGTAGGGCATAAAGCCAAACACTCGAAGGTAACAGGCACGAATTACCCTTTGAGTAGAGCTTTCAGCAAATTTGATACTCTTGTCTTGTGTACTAGGGATCTGGTCAAGGCGGATCACCTTAGAGCCTAGGGAACCGGGGAATACACCCCTTGCCCCTGGATTACTATTTTGGTTATTGATGGCTGGGCCTTGGTGGATCAGCAGACGTTTAGTATCTTTGCCAAAGGGAGCGGGGGTGGTAGTGGGATTCCGGGTTTCTTTCGGGAAAATTGCCCCATACTGAATTTCCAACGAGTCATTACCAGAACCATAAACATGTTGGTCAGGCAGGGGTTGCTCGTACTTGGCAAACGTATTGAGGAACTGGGCATCCTTACGGAAGGGAGCACTATAGCGCAACAAATCTTGCTGCATGCCCCAGTTACGGCATTCTTGAGCCTCTTGACCATAACCCCTCAGATAGGGAACCGTTTCTTCCCCAAAGTAATCCGAGTATTCCTGAGAATCCACCAGGGCATCTACTAGAGCGGGTAAACCACCATCGGAAACAATGGAGAAGTAGCTTTGAACTTCTTCCCTTGAAGATGGACCCCTACCTAGGAAATGGCGGAAAGCTAGTTCTAAGGCCCGACTATTGATAAAAGGTTCAAAGAATTGCTTCCGGTATAGTTCAGATTTGCCCAAACGGCGAACAAACTCCTTCATGGAAATGTTCCCGTTTTTCACTAGAGATTCTAGATAAGAAATTGACAAACCGTAGGCGCGGGTAATGTCACGCTCAAAGATTTGCCGGTAGGCAGCTTTAACTACCTCGGTTTTTTCTGAGGATGACAGACCGGGCTTCATCACAAACTTAGGACGCCGCTCGGCTGCATTAAAGTAACTTTGGGGCAATTGCAAGCCTTGTTGGTCTATCGAAGGCCGTTGCCGCAGTTTATCGGAGGGTGTAGCAGCTTTAAATTCGTTAAGGGTAATGTCAAAGTACTGGGCAACAATCTCCTGTGCCGACTGATCACCTTTGAAATAATCTAGTGAAGCCGCCCGCATTCCCTGGATTGCCACGATGGTGGCATCAGCTGAACAAGCATTTTCAATGACTTCCCGCAAACCTCGAACATTAACCACTATGATGTTGGGATCACCAGCAACAATGGCGTAAGTGATATAGCGCAACATCCAAGATAGGTCCCGCAAGGACTTTTGCATATTCCTCGGGCCATAGCGGTTGATGTCGATGGGACGGAAACCTGGTGGGGTTGGTCCAATCGGAGAACTAAACAGAGCCTTGAAGCTCCCAAATAATCCACCTCCACTCTCGACAAAGGTACTAGTCCCCAAGGTTTTGGTGTCGGGAACCCCTGTAGCACCAGCCCCAACTGGGACAGGGTCTTCCTTAGGCTTTTCCAGGAAAGCCATTGGGGAACCACCCACGAAAATCCGGTTAGCCGCCTTGGATACGATTAGGTCTGAGTTTTTGGTGAGCAGATTAGCAATTGCTAAACGCTGTTCTCCAGAACGGAAGTAACCAAGTAGCTCGTTGATTTCTCCATTTCCTAAGAAGCGGTCTTGTTGCTCTGCTTGGATAATGGTTGCCGATGGGACAGTTTGATAGAGTTGCACAGGAGCAACTGAGCTTCCACCACTTGCCTTGACACTCATTGGTTTGTTAAAGCTCCTAAATTTTTATGCTGTCATTGCGAACTTATGCCGCAGTTAATAAACACGTTTTAGACACCCATTTGGTAGGTAGGCATTTGGTGTTAGTCCTATCCCATCTCACTTTGGAGCAAGGGATAAGGATAATCTACTAAGGGAGTAGGTTCCATAGTATTTCCCACAGAATTTGCCAAAATGGATGTCTTTGCTAAACTCGACTAGCTTTTAGATTAAAACTTTTCTGATCTCTACGGTTTATTTATTAAGAATTGTATAGAATTTAGGGGATCAAGTTCAGGATTGATGGCCATTGATCCCAGGAAACCTTTGAGATTATACTTTATTTTCGTAAAAAATTTCCCCTAATAATTAAGTTTTGTAAAGTTTTGTGATGAAAACCTCTCAAGAAACCGCCGCTGCCGTTGAGCGCCTCTACGATACCTACCCTTTTCCCCCAGAACCCTTACTCGATGAGCCACCTCCTGGATACAACTGGCGCTGGAATTGGCGAGCTGCTTATAGTTTTTGTACTGGGCAAACACCCCAAAGAGAGGAGATTCGGATTCTAGATGCTGGTTGTGGGACGGGGGTAGGCACAGAGTATCTGGTTCACCTCAATCCCCAAGCCTCAGTAGTGGGGATTGATCTTAGTGCTGGGGCCTTGAAGGTAGCCCAGGAACGCTGTCGCCGCTCAGGTGCTGATCGGGTCGAGTTTCATCACCTGAGCTTATACGATGTTGACCAAATCGAGGGTCAGTTCGATCTAATTAACTGTGTGGGAGTGTTACATCACTTGCCAGACCCCATCCGTGGGATTCAATCGATAGCTAAGAAACTAGCACCGGGAGGCTTATTTCATATCTTTGTCTATGCTGAATTAGGACGCTGGGAAATCCAGTTGATGCAGCAAGCGATCGCACTTTTGCAGGGTCAAAACCAGGGAGACTACCAGGATGGGGTGAAGGTCGGTCGTCAATTATTTGAAGCGTTACCAGAAAACAACAGAATTGTCAAGCGAGACCGGGAACGCTGGTCTTTGGAAAACCATCAGGATGAATGCTTCGCGGATATGTACGTTCATCCCCAAGAAATTGACTATAACATTGAAACCCTATTTGAACTAATTGATGCTGCTGGCTTAGAGTTTCTTGGGTTTTCTAATCCCCGCTACTGGCAGAAAGAGCGCTTATTTGGCAAGAATCCAGAGTTAATGGCACGCTCAGAAGGTCTGAGTCAACGGGAGCTATATCGGTTAATTGAATTATTAGATCCCGAACTGACTCATTATGAGTTTTTCTTGACCCGTCCTCCCTTAGAGCGGGTAGATTGGTCAGAAGATAAAGACCTGTTAGCCGCAATTCCAGAACGCCACCCTTGTATGACTGGTTGGCCAAGTAAGTCCCTATTTGACTATGATTACCAGCTGGTTAAGTTATCAGATGAGGAATTTACGTTTCTCGAAGCCTGTGACCAGAATGGTAGCTCAGCCGACAACTCATCCCAAACCCAAACCGTAGCAGAAATTATCAAGCATGTTAACGTCGATTTAGATGGAGTGCGATCGCTACTTCAACGGCAGTTGATTATGCTCAAAATTGATAATTGATAATGCAAACATTGAGCAGTCAGCGGTCAGCGGTCAGCCGTCAGCCGTCAGCCGTCAGCCTAAGGCTCACCCTGCGCACACAGCTTATTGTATTCACAAGCACCAATCACTAGCTTGCTCCAAAGCTGATAACTGATATAGCACTACGCATTAAAGTGTTTGACATTGATACAAGCTCAAAAGCTGTTTTAGTAAACTTTTGCCTCTTGCCTCTTGCCTCTTGCCTTTGGCGTAGCGCTATAACTGATAGCTCCATCCCTGTTCCCTGTTCCCTGTTCCCTGTTCCCTATCAGATGACACATGACAAATGTTTGCCCAAGGTTTCAGTAGTTGTACCAATCTACAACGGTGAAGCAGATTTACCAGAGTTAGTCCGTTGTTTACAGGCACAGACCTATCCCACTGACCAAGTAGAGTATCTGTTAGTGGATAATAATAGCAGCGATCGCACTGCCTCACTAATCGAAACTGCCGTTACTGAGGGAGCATCTGAGGGCATAACCTTCCACTACATCCTAGAAGACCAGATTCAAAGCTCCTATGCAGCCCGTAACAAAGGCATTCGAGCCGCTAAGGGGGAAATAATTGCTTTTACTGACGCAGACTGTCGTCCCCAACCCCATTGGTTAGCAGACCTGGTCTCACCCTTGACCAACCTTAGTATTGGTATTGTTGCTGGTCAAATCATCGGGTTGCCCGGTAAAACCTGGCTAGAAAAACACGCTGAGTATCATAATGTTCTATCTCAGGAACATACCTTAAACAATTCTTATTGTCCCTACGGTCAAACCGCTAACCTAGCAATCCGACGGCAAGCATTCGAGGAAGTTGGATTGTTCCGTCCTTACCTGACTACTGGTGGTGATGCTGATATTTGCTGGCGTATTCAAAAGCAAAGCAACTGGCAATTACTCCTTGCTCCAACCGCCATAGTTGAGCACCGACACCGTTCCACCTTTCGGGAGTATCACAGTCAATGGCATCGGTATGGTCGCTCTAACCGTTACTTACATCAGCTCCATGGTGTGCCCTTGATGCGGGATATTCCACCAAAGGAATATCTGTATCGGATCAGTCGTTGGTTGCTGAAAGAACTACCGCGCAATAGTATTAATGCGATCGCAGGCAAAACCGATCCCATTGAGTTAATCAGCACACCGATTGGTCTGTTTGGAACTTGGGCAAGGGCAAAGGGACAACAGGAAGCCAGGCTGCCAGATAAAGCTGATCAGATTGAGTGGCTTTCCCATGGAAGCTGATAGCTGCATCCTGATTCCAGTTCCCCTCCTGGGAGGGGTTAGGGGTGGGTTCCGATTCCCGATTCCCGATTAATCACAAATCACTTATTATCAGTAAATTGCGCTACATTGGACTACACTGCGCTACACTAAGGCTAGTACGGGTTAAGGAAGTAGCGATGTCAGCAAAGCTCTTAAACGAAGTAGGGGTTAAGGAAGTAGCGATGTCAGCAAAACTCTTATTGGTAGATGACGAACCAGGAGTAAGGGAAGCGGTCAAAGAGTATTTGACAGAATTTGGTTTTACCGTACAGGTTGCCAGCAATGCTAATGATGCTTGGCAAATGTTACAGCAAAATACACCCGAACTAGTAATTTCTGACGTCATGATGCCTCAAGTGGATGGGTATCAATTCCTACAGCAGCTTCGAGATGACCCCCGTTTTAAAGCACTGCCAGTAGTGTTTCTGACAGCCCGTGGCATGACCTCAGATCGAATTCAGGGTTATCAGGCCGGTTGTGATGCGTACCTACCGAAGCCCTTTGATCCAGATGAATTAGTCGCTATTGTTAAAAACCTTTTGGAGCGTCGCGCTGCTAACTCTGAAGATAGTGTAGGTAGTACAGAGCTTGAAAAAATAGCCAAGCAGGTGGCTGAAATCCGGGCAATGTTAGACCAAAAGAATGGAATTGTCCAAACTCCTCCACCCTTGCGCATTGATTTTACAGCTAGAGAGCAGAGTGTCTTAGATTTGGTTGCCCAAGGGCTAATGAATAAAGAAATTGCCCGACGTTTAGAGACTAGTGTTCGTAATGTTGAGAAGTACGTTAGTCGTTTGTTTAGTAAAACGGGAACTAATAGCCGTACCGAGTTAGTTCGGTATGCTTTGGAACATGGTTTAACGAAATAGAGGATAAAGCATTTAGACCGATTTACTGGCCTATCCCTAAGACAGATAGGCTAGATAACTGCACTTCTGGTAGCGATTCAATTTCAAATTCCACCGATACATATTTTGGTTAACTTGTCAATACGTAAGTTCTAGAGTCCGGGGCTTACAAGGTGCTCCCGCAAGTGACCCACACAATTCCTCCCTACTCGCGCTTTGCATCAAGACAAGGGAGAAAATTTAGGTGTACCTGACTAGACTAGGAAACGCTATCCTATCCGCCAGGTTTTGTAAAGTTATTTTACAAAAAGCCGCTTTCTGTATAAAAAGGACTAATAAATCGGGAGTAATAATTAAATAAAGCCAGAAATATTTAGCCAATATGGCAGGAAATGATGCTTAAGAAGATTTATGCCTTGCTAGTGGGAATCGATCACTACGCTCCGGATTCAGTTATTGAAGTAAATCCATTACAAGGCTGTGCTAACGACATTACAGCAATAGAAGAGTATCTTAACAAACGCTTTGATCGAGAAGAATACCAACTGCATTTACAAACACTTAAAAATGAGCAAGGGACCCGCGAGGCAGTTATTAATAGCTGATTTGTAAACTCGCTGTAATCCTTGTAGGATAAGGCTTGCGCTAAACTATAACAATTGAACTATTTAAGAGCCAAAAGACAATCATAGCAAGGCTTTCAAGCTTCTTAATATTTACTTTACAAATTAGCTCTAAAGCCTGAACCATCTTCGTCAAGCTGGAAAAAATGATGTAGTTTAGTTATACTATAGCGGTCATGATTTCCAGGAATTAGCACCCAAGTAATTTTAGCACATAGAAGCAGACAAGATGAGTTATTTCAGAAACTAACCTACTGAATTTGGTTAGCAAAATTTAGTGCAGCGATCGCAATTTTGATGTGATATTTACCAGAGTAACTGGATAACAATCGGTAGCTAAACTTGGACTGTAATTAATTGGATATATAACCTATGGACAGAACTGCTAAAATTGCCTATATTCTAGAAAAGCGCCAACCTTTGGCTAATAGAATTGAAGAGGTCGGAGTAAATTTAAACTCTCTTTATTCTAAACTTAGCTATCTCGAAGATTATCGCCAACAGCTACTGGAAAAGGTTGATGAACCAAGCATAAATGGACGCTTGAAGGAAATCGATTTTTCGAAGATTCAGCAGGATATTGTATCTGAGTTACAAGCACTGGCTAAACTCAAAACTCGTTTCTCGCGAGATACTCTTAACATCGGTGTGATTGGACGAGCAAGACAGGGTAAGAGTCGTTTATTACAGAGTTTAACTGGATTGACTGCAGCAGAAATTCCTGATGGCAGCGGTCAACACTGTACGGGGGTTCGCAGCAAGATTCACCATAACCCAAATGTTGAAACATATGGTGAAGTCTTGTTCTATACAGACCGTACTTTTATGGATGAGGTTATTGCTCCTTACTATGAGCAGTTAAGATTGGGAACTAAACCAACTAATATCGATGATTTTGCCAAAAAAGACCTGCCTTCGCTACCGAACGACCTTAAGGGTGCAGAGGTTAATGCCAAATATGAACATCTACGCCAATATCATGAGAATGTAGATAAATATCGTTCCCTGTTGCAGGCTCCTTCTCCACGCCAGATCAAGAAAGAAGAGATTCGAGAATATGTAGCCCAAGACAACCTCCAAGGGGAGCGTATTTATTTCAACTATCTGGCAGTTCGAGAGGTCAGAATTATTTGCAACTTTCCCAAGGATGATCTTGGAAAGATTGCTTTAATTGATATGCCGGGATTAGGAGATACAGGAATTGGTGATGAAAAGAGGATGGTAAAAACCATTGGTGAGGATATTGATGCGGTGCTATTTGTCCGGATGCCAAAGAGTACAGGAGACTTTTGGGGGGACGTTGATGTGCAACTGTACGACACAGCCTATAGAGCTTTGAATGATCTGCCGCTCCCACTATGGTCTTTTATGGTTCTCAACAAACTGAGTGATGAGAGTAACTTACAACTCTGCCAACAATTGAAAACCGACATTACCAACAAACACATCAATGTTGCAGACTGTGTAATAGCTAACTGCGCTGAAGCTCAAGAGGCTAACGATCAGGTTTTAGATCCCATTCTTAACTACTTAGCTAAAACAATTACTGACCTAGATCAGCAATATGCGTCTGCTTGTCAGGATCGAATCAAGCAAATCCAAACATCAGTGGTGGCTGAGTTAGATAAAGCCCGTCAAGCATTAGGACAAGGAAAAATTTCAGGAGAGATGGTTGAATTTATCCCATTGTTTAATGGGCTTTGGAACGATTTGACCAGTGGTCTTGAAAAAGTCCTTAAACAACTTAGTGACCAAATTAATGAGCAAGACCGAGACTTTAAACAATCTGTAGAAGAGGCTATCCAAAATTGCTATAACGATACCAAAATTCCCTCATCTTTGGAAGAAATTGAAAGTAGGCGTGATAGTAAAGGGGCTTACACAAGTGCCTATAGCGATTACCTCAATGAAATTCGCGCTCACCTATCACAACATTTTCTATCTCTAGATACTGGGTTAAAAAAATCTTTGGATAGGGTAAAAAATCTAGTAGTAGAGGTATTAATCGGTAAGGCAAATTTAGGAAAAATCACAGAAGCAAAAGGTTCTGATTTTCTTGGAGAGATAGCTAACCTACTACCTGATGAAATTTTAGACGGGCAACCCAGCAGACTAAAATTTGGATTCCAAATCCTCTCTGAATTTCAGCTTTCTTATCGGGGTACTATCCAACACCGAATTCGCCAGTGTCTTAATGGATTAACTCCTGATAGAACTGATCTGCATCTGTCTGGGAAGTCTCCCAATGCAGAGCAAATCAAGAGCAATCTCGAAGCACTTCATGCAGCAGCTGTTTTTCAATGCGAAACAGCCTTAGAAGATTTTCTTTGTGAACCTTCCCAAGCTGCTTTTGCCATAGTAGAAGAATTTCTTGACCGTGTACTCCGTGCTGAAGCAGTCAAGGATGAATGGCAAATTTTTCTTTACCAGGAACGCTCTTCTATCTGGCCTAAGGAATTTGAGCTATTGGGTGAACGCTCCAGGGTACGCCAAGAGTGGCTAGAGGCAGTAGAACAGGCAACAAACCTAAATCAGCAAGAGTTGATGTCATTATTCAAGTAACACAACAAGGAGAATCAAATGCCCAAAGAACTTAAAGTCACAATGCTAGGACATCGAGGGGTAGGCAAAACCAGTGTTTTAACTGCTATGTATGAGCAGTTCTCTGATACGTTTGAGGAAGCCGATTTGCAACTGACTCCCGATCCTGTAAGTTCCGCATTTCTGCAAGAGCGTTTAGGAGAGCTAAAAGCTCTGCTGGATGATTTTGAAGCGACGGGAGGATTGGAAGGAACAGAGGAGCTCAAATGTTTTAAGTTTGGTCTAGGAAAGATTGGTGAAAAACCATCTTTACAACTGACTTTTCAAGATTTTCCCGGTCACTATCTGGATGATAAGGATGGTGAATTTGTCAAAAATGTAATGCATGAATGTGTTGCAGTTTTGATTGCTATTGACGCTCCTGCACTCATGGAAGCCAACGGCAAATGGCATCATTTGAGAAACAGACCCAAGCAGATTTGTGATATTTTTAAAATAAGCTATGGAGATTTAAAAGAACCTAGGCTCGTTATCCTTGTTCCTGTTCGTTGTGAAAAATATTTGCAAAACGAAGAAGATGCTAAAAAATTACGTAACTGCATCAAAGACAAATATGCTGAACTATTTAAGTTATTCAAGAGCGAAAATTTGCTGACTAAGATTGCCTGCGTAATTACACCTGTTCAAACTGTAGGAACTGTGATATTCAATAATATTAGAGTAGTGAATCAAAGACCGCGTTTTTACTTTCGCAAAATTAGTCATGATGCTGGATATAGTCCCAAAGATAGCGATCAGCCGTTACGGTATCTTTTGAGTTTCCTACTCAAACTTCATTACGATACGAAATGGGGCTGGTTCAATACTATTCGTCATTGGCTAGGTTGGGATAGATACCTTTTAGAAGCTGCTCGCCAGTCTGCTAGTCAATGTAAATCTTCTGGTGGCTTTGTCATTATACAAGGCGAAGATAAACTTTTTATTGATAAATAGGAGTAAGCAATGAAAATTTATGTTCTAAGTGCTGGTTTTTATCAAGAACAGGATTACTTTTGGAAAGAAGTTGCAAAGGATGAACAAAAGCCAATAGATGAACCAGATTTGGTTAAAAAATCTAAACTATTGCTTGAAACCCAAGGGTATTCGATTTTTATAGGGCGTGAGAGTGGTAACTTAATTTTGCTTGTCACAGGCATGAAAGCAAGCAAACGCAAAGATTATCGAGGTCGCACTATACGAAACTCTATAGCGTTGATTGCTCAAGATAATGAGCAGGATGAGCAACAAATACGAGGAATCGCTGTGCTTGCATTAGAGGGAAAATTACAAAATGACATTGACAGTGCTATTAAAGAAGGAGGGGAATACGGATTTGAAGTTTCTTATGAACAAATCGAGAATGTCATCAAAGCATCGCTTCAAACCAAGAACTCCACTGCAACGAAGCCTCTGATGATAGGTAAAAACTCAGAAGATAATATAAAACTTATTGCTAAGGAACTTAAAGAATCCCGTCTACCTCAGAAAAGCAATGCTTCGGATTCACAAGCATTAGTCGTTGTTACCGGAATTAAGGAACAAGACGATCTCAAAAAAGCAGGAGTTTGGCGGGGATTATCGAATCTTGGAGATAACGAAGACCTTTCTCCCTATGAGCCACCGAATTCAGTTCAAAAAAATTTTCTAAGCTTTGAGATCCCAAGCTTTTTGGACGCAATTAAAAAATATAATCCCCAATTGGCAACAATATTGATAATTTTCGGCGTGATTGGGCTAATTAACCTAGGGCTTAGTTGGAATCCAAGCAGATTTGGGAGAGTACACAATCCTTCTCAGCCAACCACTGTTGTTTTAGCTGCTATTAGCCCAGGTCTTCAGTATTTTGTAACTGCTGATCCTGATGGTAAAGTGGTAGTGCAGGATACCCAAGGTAAAACGAAGAATACCCTTAAAACAAATGCTCAGGTCAAATCAGTTGCCCTTAGCCTTGATGGAAGTTATGTCGTTACTGGGGATGAGACTGGAAACGTGAAATTGTGGGATGTAACTAACAAAAAAAACATTGAGCTAATACGTAATGTCAATTTCAAACATGAAAAAGCAGTTTTGTCACTGGCGATCAATTCTAATTCTGATAGGGATAAAGTAAAAATAGTTAGTGGTGGTGCTGATGGGCAAGTGCTGTTGTGGAACGTAAATGTTAATGTTAACCAAGGTAAGGGCGAAGCTAAGATCGAAAAGTTATATTCCATGATTAAGTAATCAGGTTGGGTGAATCTAACTTTTAGGTGGGACCCGTGGCGAATTAAATTCGCCACGGGTCCCACCGTCACGAACGGGCAAGATGCCCATTCCACCCAAAATATCTAGGAGTCGTATGGGGTAAAAATCCTAAGTACGGTATGACAGCAGAGGTGCCCCAGGTCATACTGGGTATCGCTCTAACTGTATTAAATCCTATTCCCTTCGCCTCAAGCGCAAGCTAGCTCACACTTTCGTTAGTATTAACTTAAGTAAAGTTACGTTAAGAGACTTTGCATTTTCTTATCAACCTTGGCAAAAGTTTGTTATCGTTCATTATCGGCATACATAACTATAAGAAAGGAAAAGACACATGAAGACTTCTCAAACTCCCAACCATTTGGGTCAATCAGTGGCTTTAGGTCTTGTTTTAGTAGTCGCCAGTGTTGGTATTTTCATCCTGATGATGGTTCAAAGTGGTGCTTTGCAATCTTAATAATCCTTACGGATCAGGCTTGCCATCCCTGGTTCAACTTTTCGTGAAACTCAAAAAGCCCACCTATAGCCCTATAGGTGGGTCATAAAAAAAAACATCTAAAAGACATCTACTATATAGATCTAAAAGAGTTACGTCCTGATAAATATTTTTTCCGACATATTTGACATTTTCTGACATCTTGTTGGAGAATCTAACTTTACTGAACAAGATGTGTCAATGAATGAACAAATTAAATATGTTCCTCCCCGAGTCGCTGCTACCAGGCTCGGGGTCAGTACCAGGACACTTGAAAGGTGGCGTGGACGTTGGCAAAATCCAAGGAATTAAAACCCCTGGAGGACTTTGAAGATACAATCAAGACTCAGTTGTCTCTATTTCAACAAAAAAAACAGATAGAGACGAAAGAGCAACAATCCTATATGCAAGGGTTTCAAGCCGCTCTCAAAGAGATGATCTCGATCAACAAGTACAGTTTCTTAAGTCTCGTTACCCAGACGCAGAAGTCATCCGAGACATCGGCAGCGGTCTCAACTTCAAAAGATTTGGTCTTCACTCCCTATTGGACAGAGTTCTCGACGGCACTTGCAAGTATATTGTCGTTGCCCACAAAGATCGGCTCTGTCGCTTTGGATTCGATCTTATCTCATGGTTGTGCTCTAAATTCAAAACTAAAATATTGGTTCTCGACGAAAAGAACCTCAGCCCAGAACAAGAGATGGTTGAAGATGTTCTCGCAATTATCCACGTCTTCAGTTGTAGGCTCTACGGACTCAGGAAGTACAAGGGAAAAATTCTTGAAGACAGTGAGTTACCGAGTTTACCCAAGCAAAGAACTTGAGAAGATCTGGAAAAAATGGGTTTCTGCTGTTCGCAAGGTTTATAACATATCGATCGAGCAGCTCAATCGGAACCAGGGCTACACAAAAGTCGGAAAGAAAGGAGGAAAACATGGCTTTAGAACTTGGTTGAAACAATCCGGACTTATTCCGCAGTGGTGCAGAGATTTAAATGTCTCCAAAATTTTAGATAACGCTTCAATGGAGGCTTATACGGCGTGGAAAGAGACCGCCAAACAACCGAAGTCTGTTGGGAAAGGGAAGAACCTTGTGCCAAACCCACAAGCTGGATTAAAAATAGCTAAATTTCGTAGCGTGCGAGATCATCATCTGACGATCCAGTTTGACCCTACGGCTTACAAGGCTGGCCGGTGGATGGTTTCTACGACCAAACATCTGCCAAAACCCGAATTCAAAGGTCAGGATTTCTGTGTACTAACTGATGGTTCTACTGAACTTACTTATAACAAAGGGAGATGGTTTGCGCACTTTCCAGTAGAGTTTGACATTGAGCCTACTGAAACCAAGAAAGTGATAGCTTTAGATCCTGGAGTTAGGACGTTCATGACTGGGTTTGACGGCACGGATTTCTTGGAGTTCGCAAATAATGATTTTCAGAGAATAGCTAAACTTTGTTCGCATCTAGATAAGTTAAAAAGTGAGCATGACAAATCAAAAGGACGCACACACAAACGTCGCCGATACAAGCTAAGGATAGCTATGGAAAGACTCAGAACTAAGATCAGAAGTCTGAGAACTGAATTGCATAAACAAGTAGCATCGTTTTTGGCAAGAAACTACGATGTGATCGTCTTACCTACCTTTGAGACGTCGCAGATGGTTGTCAAAAAGAAGCGAAAACTAAAAAGCCAGACAGCTAGGGCGATGATGACGTGGGCTTTTTATCAGTTCTCTCAGATTTTAGAGCATTTGTGCAACCGTTATGGTTCCAAATTAGTGAGGATAACAGAGGAATATACCTCCAAGACTTGTACAAAGTGCGGACACATTCATAGAAAACTTGGTAGTTCTATGAATTTTCAATGTCCACGTTGCGGATACGAAATCCCTAGAGATTTCAATGGAGCCGTCGGGATTTTCCTGAAGGCGATGTGGGATACCACCTTCCTCAACAATGTTGGGGATGTAGTACTCAGCGTATCTGACACCATAGACAGCAATGTCTATGATGTCATGGTTTGTCCGGGTTAAAAGTATCAGGATTGTTAAGTTATATAAATTTAGGCTTGACATCCTTCAACACTAACCCTTCCGGTCTAGACCGGAAGGGTTATTATCATAAGTTGACCCCAAGCAATCCTGTAGCTTAACAAAACTTAACCAAAATTTATCCCGGTTAACCCTTCCCGATTAGCGGGTGTTCATGGTAAAACTCATCAGTATAGTGAACCTCCCAAAGTACACTCTACTGATGACCATGAAAAAATTGACCTTGCTACAGCAAACTTTGTTCCTCCTTCTTAGCTTATTTTTTTCCGTAGTGGCAACCCCCCTCCCAGGGATTGCTGGAGCAATGCCAACTCTGGTATCTAGCCGACAACAGTATAATCAACAGCTCAATGACCTTCTCCATCAAGCACGAGAGTTTGTAGATGCTGGTGACTATGAGGAAGCTGTTGCTATTTATAAGGAAGCAGCTGAGCTGGAGCAGGGAAACCCTAAGATTTTTTCAGGCATTGGCTACTTACAGGCAAGTCTGGGCAAATTCCAAGACGCTGCCGCCGCTTACAAAAAAGCGATCGCACTCGAGCCGGAAAATGCTAATTTCCATTACGCACTGGGTTACAGTCTCGCCAATGCTGGGGACAATGCTGGTGCTGCTACGGCCTATCGTCGTGCTACTAAACTCAACCGAGAGAATATTAACGCCTTTTTTGGTTTGGCCATTACCCTGCTACGTCAAAAGGACTATCAAGGCGCTATAGAAACCTATGAACAAATCCTCGAAATTGAGCCAGACAATCTAACAGTATACCAGTTAATCGGTGCAGCCTGGTTAGAGCAGGAAAATGCTGAAGAAGCCATTAAAGTGTTCCAAAAAGCAGCGGAAATGGCTCCGAACGAAACCCGTATCCAACTAAGTTTGGGCACAGCTTGGTTGATACATGGAGATGAGATGGCTGGACTGGCGGCTTTTGAAAAAGCGGTGAAATTAGCCCCTCGTAATCCTGACATTCACCTCCAGATCGGTCAAATCCTGGAATCAAAAGGGAATTTATCCAATGCCCTCAAAGCATTTCGTCGAGCAGTTTCTGCCCAACCTGATTTAGTAGAAGCACAGGAGTACATCGGGAAAATTCTTCTAGCCCAAGAACAATATGTACCAGCAGTAGTAACCTATAGACGTTTAATTGAACTGGCTCCGGAAAATGCCCAAGCTCACTATAACCTAGGAGTTGCCTTGAAAAAACGTTCTCGCGTCACCGAAGCCCTCACTGCTGTGGAAAAAGCCCTAGAACTTTACCAGACTCAACGGGATAACGAAGGGATTGAGCAGACCGAGTCTCTGCTGAAGGAACTGCAAAAGTTCCTTTAAGGATCACCCAGTGAGGGCATCATATCAAGTCCGGATCATTAGCCTTAATCAAAATCTAGCTGATCTGTGCATCTCCCTATCTCCCCTATCAATCTCTTATATTTTAGGTATTCAACCGGACTTGAGATTAGGGGATAGGTATATTGCGCTTAACTGAAAAAGCCCTAACCCTAATCGGATGGGTTGTGATGGCTTTTTCTGGGAACTATGCCCTAGCCCAGATTACCCCGGATCAAACCTTGGGTAATGAATCGTCAGTGGTAACACCAAATCTAACTATCACCGGAGAGCCAGGGGACTTGATTGAAGGGGGAGCAACCCGAGGTAGTAACCTGTTCCACAGCTTTCAAGATTTTAATGTTGGTCAGCTACAGCGGGTTTACTTTGCCAATCCAGCCGGAATCGATCACATTCTCTCTCGGGTGACCGGGAGTAATATCTCCAACATACTAGGAACTCTTGGTGTCGATGGTGGAGCGAATCTATTTTTACTCAATCCCAATGGCATTGTGTTTGGCCAGAATGCCAGGTTGGATATCGCAGGTTCCTTTTTCGCCACTACAGCCAATAGTTTAGTGTTCAACAACGGTACAGAATTCAGTGCCACCAATCCAGAAGCGTTGTCTTTTACACCCATATCTCTGAACTGCTCCTTCAGTAGCGCCCACTTTTTGGCTTAATTCGCAACAAATCTATTGGTTGAGAGAAGGAATCTATTTTGTTACCAGGGGGATGGGAAATAATTGAGTTCGACGTTTCCAAAAAGGGAAATCTAACCACCGTTGTTCCAGGGCGTAATATCTATGTCTAATACTCAAATAATTATCAAAATTATGTTTTAGTCGGTTCTGGTACTGTTTGAGTAGTCTATCATCGTTATTAATCAGATATTCGACTAGGGCAACAGCAGCATCGCATCCACAAGTTATTGCGTGTCCTACACCCATAGAGGAAAGGGGATCGAAAGCAATGGCAGCATCTCCGATCGCCATCCAGTCTTCTCCCACGGCGCGATCGAGAACGTGAGATTGAGCGGGTTTTACGGCAAGGGGATAAACTAATTGTCCTCCCCGAACCCGTTGTTTGGTATGGATAGCTTTGGATAACAGTTCAACCCACTGCTTTTCCTTCTGGAGTTTGCCCTGTCGCATAATATCGATATCTGTCATCAAGACCACGATTAAGGTCCCATTTGGCAGCCACGCGGAGTACCACCATCCTTCAGGAATTGACTCAATCAGAACTTCTTCTGTTTTTGAGCGATCGTCTTCAAAATCAAGCACGGCACTGATTCCCACCAGGGAATCGCAGGGGAGAGATTTTGCCCCTAGTCGCTTGGAAATTCTGGCTTGTCTACCTGTGGCATCCACCAAATAACGGGTTTCTAGCTGGGAATATTCCCCAGAATTATCCTTGAGGAATAGTCTCCATCCTCCTCCTTCTAATTGCTCTCCTTCAGCACATTTTGTTTCCAGGTAAAGTTGACCGCCTTTATGAACCAGTTGTTCTGCTAACATGACATCAAATTCTCTGCGATCAAGGAGATAACCTTCCCCCATTTGATTGATGATCGAGGGGCGAGTGTGGAGTTCAGAATGTCCCCAGACGGCAGCAACGTTGTAAACGGGGGTGTGATTGTCTGCGAGAAAAGGTTCTTTCACTTGCAGGTAATCTAGTAAGGGGAGCAAGCTAGCCGATACGTGTTCTCCTGTACGAAGATTATCATAGGCTGTTTGTTCAATTACAGCAACAGTGAGTTTTGAATAGAGACAAATTGTTAGAGCTAAAGCGGTTCCGGCGGGTCCACCACCAATAATGGCAACGTCAACACTGGGAGTTTGTGACATTTTATCCTCTTTAATTTTCAATTTCTAATCTGGAAGCGAATCACCCAAAAAGTGGCGATTCGGCAAAAGTAGACTGGGTGCATCTCATATTTGAAAATGTTCTGTAGGGTGCGTTAGGGGCGCTCGCCCTAATTTTTAGCCTTAACGCCCGGGTTAGGTTGCTGCCCGTAACGCACCACCAGGTCAAACAGCATGCATTGAGATGCACCCAGTAGACTCTCCTGCATCATCTTATATGAGCAGGACTTACGCGGTGAAGTTTATTTCGCCCCCCTAGCCCCCCAATTCTGGGGGGTAATGATGTCAAAGTCCCCCAGAATTGGGGGATTTAGGGGGCAAATGCGTAAGTTTTAATGAGAAGAGATAGCAGGAGGCAAGGGAAATTAATTAAAAGCGAATTCTTCTTCCAGAACGAGGAACTTCGCGTGGTTGACGCCTCACTTTAATTTCCCGGAAACTTTCTATCTTTTCCAGAGCTTGTTGTAGGGATGCTTCATATTCTTCGCTAATGGGTGTTTCTTTGGTTTGACCAGCCATTTTAAAGCTTTTCAGTCCCTTGCTTTTGGCGTCCGCGATCGCTTTCTGTTCTGCTTGTATGCGAGATATTATCTTTTTTTTAATATCTTGTGTTTTCTTCAAACTAGTGATAACAAATACCCCATCTTGATCCTCCTCATTTTTGGTAATTTCTTGGTAAGAAACTTCTGTATACAAGAAGTCGTGGTAATTCCGTTCTGTTTCCACAAAGTAGGGGAACTTCTCTGCATGTTCTACAAGTTTTCCGTCTGAATCAACGTTTGTGTTGCGGATGAATCCTAAACTAGCCCACCCTTGGTTAACCATTTGTGAGTAGCTGTTGATTCCTCGTGCAAAGTTCATCTGCAAGCCTGCCATTTCAGCATCGTGAGAGTTTTTCTGTATCTGTACCGCATGTTGAGATCCCATTACATTCAAACCGTTAATGACATTCCAAGGAGCTTGAGGTGGCCACCAGTAGGCATAGTACGTTGGTCGTTTTGGCACTAAATTTGCATCATCATCCAGAACTTTGTTAACGTTAGGATCTGTGTAGTTGATTAACTGAATTGAGCAGTTGTAGAAATCAGCTTGCCAGGGAATTGCCATGCGCTTGGTTAGATCACCTGGTTCACAGCCTTTGTACTCTCCATCGTGATCCTTTTCACACTCATCGCGTTCAGGAGTGAGTCCTTTTGAGGGCTCAAATTTATGGTGTTTAATCTGCAGTTGGGAAAATTGTTCTTCTCCAGAACCTATATTAAAGAGCTCGTATATCGCTTCATTTTGTGTCGTCCAAGTCACTTCGATACCTGGAGCCTGAGGAAGTCCGACAACATTACCAATGCTAGCACGATCTTGAGTGCTTAAGGGGTAATTATAATCTTTAGGAATAGTAGGCTTACTATGATTTATATCAAAGTTATTAAACCATTGTTCCAGTAGAAAATACTGGGTTTCAGTCAGTGCCAAAAATTTCTCGATGTTAATATTTTTGATTGAGTTACTACTAGAATTAAGTGGCATCAAAGGAATACCAGTGGTTTCTCCGCTTTCATCTGGTAATTGATTGCTAAACAAACTTACTTGACGGGGCTTAGATGACTCTTGATAATCTAGATTAGGAGGCTCTGGTTTACGAAAATACTTAAAATATTCTTGGCTAAGCTCTTGGTTTTGCTCTTCCCATGGTTTGGAAAAGTCAAAAATATTTGATGATAAGGCTGTCATCGACTGTACATTTGCCACCCAATGATAACGAGAGATGCGATTGATAATTGGCAAAATGTCACGATTATAATCTGGGACGAAATTGGAATCAAACTGATTGTCCTTATACAATTTTGGAACTAGATCTAATTTACGTACTGCCACGTCAAAGGCTGTGTCGTCCCACGAGGAGATGTTGACAATCTCTGGTGCAAAATCAGGTGGACCAACTATTACCCAAGCTTTTAGTGTTGGTGGATTTGGTCCATCATTTATTTCAATTTCGCAGGTAACAGAGCCATCCGATATATCATCGAACCAGTAATCTCCACCCCCATAACCAGCTAAGTCTGTCAGTCCCCAACAATGCCCATGTCCTCCCAGAACAATCAGATTTCCTTTGTCATCTGTCTTCAGATCGCCAAGTTTGTCAAACACCTGACCCTGGGGCTCGCCTTCATGATTATCTTGCCGTGGGAAATCGCATGGCTCCGGCCAGTTCGTGGAGTCGTCACCCGCCGTTGCAGGCGGCTGGATTGGCTTACACTGATTTTCACCTGAAATCGTGATTGGACCAGGGTCAATAATTAATTTTTTCCGATCTACTACCTGTTGGTTTCGGAAAGGAACACCCTGTTTTTTATAGCTATTTTCTTCTCCTAGCAACAGGTTGCCTTTCAGTTCGGAGAATTCATACCAAGCAGCTTTTTTGTTGGCTAAATGTACAGTCCATGTGATGGACAATATATTGCCACCTAGCTGCACTTCTTCTGGTTTATCATTTGGCCTTTTTTTATCATATTTATAGATGCGAAACTTTTGTCCTTGCCGTTTTATAAGCTCTTGACCCGAAGAAGAGTCTTGCTCTTTAAAGTTGGTAACAGGTACAAATTCCTGAAGTGTATCATCATATTCAATAGGCAAGCCACCAATTTTCTCGGGAGCTAAAAAGAACTTTGTGGGATGATTGCCCACTCGAGCAACTCCAATAGCTGGATGAATAACATATTCATATTGATCATTTGCCATTTTTTTTCTCCATTATGCAGTAAAACCTTAAACACTCTACCCCAGCTTACTCACAACAATTATTAATTAATTGCGTATATACTTGGGGCTTGCTTGATAAATCTGGAAAGTTCACAAGATTTGGGTTTCAGAGCTGATTTGTAAATAAAAGCTTAAGAAGCTAATCGGTGAGTCATTAAACGAATAAGCGAGCCATAAATCATCAATTATCGCTTCGCGCTTTGGTCGTGTACAACTCATAATCTTTACTTCATAGCCGAAATCTGTTGAGCCAACCAAACGTCCGTTCGACAATCCATTGCTTTGCTAGAAAGGAGCATGTCACTTATGCAGCAACATTAGTACTAAATCTTATGCCCCCTCATGGGTTTAAGCTTGCTCTGATGCTACATAGTTCATTTGTTATGCAACGCAAGACCTGTTCCCACAGCAACTAATTCTTTAGTACGTAGTAGAGATGCAATGGCATGAGTTTTTTTCATCTGTTTCAAAACTCGTAATTGTATTCAATAAAGGAAAGTTTACTTCCTTTAATATAAAGATTAACTATACTTAAAAGTGTTTGTCAACTTATAAACCTCATATAAAACCTCATATAAAACCTCATATAAAACCTCATATCAAACCTCATAAACCTCATATCAAACCTCATAAACCTCATATCAAACCTCATAAACCTCATATCAAACCTCATATCAAACCTCATAAACCTCATATCAAACCTCATAAACCTCATATCCAACCAGGGCAAACGCATCTAAATTGCAAAACCCTGATCCAGTAAGGATTTCATCAATTGATTCCAAACAGGACTCGATCGCTAAAATCCTCACCCCGCCTGCTTTTCAAAAATAAGATGCGTTTGCCCTGGATATCAAACCTGATAAACCTCATATCAAACCTCATAGGGAGCAGGTACTCAATCAAATTCTGGATTAGCGATCGCATCAATCAATACCTCTAACGCTTCCCGTTCCGCCTGGCAAGAACTTGTTCGGTGAACGTCCAGTGAACTGTTTGGTGAACTGTTTAGTGGGACTTAAACAAAAATCGGCGTTGCTGAATTAAGGAATGAATGCGCGATCATTTGGTTTTATTAAAGCCCCCTAAATCCCCCAGCGAGCAATCCCTCGCTGGGGGATTTTGAACGTCTTATTCCCCCCAGAATTGGGGGGTTAGGGGGGCAAAACCATACCTATAATCAGCAACGCCCAAAAATCAACCCAAAATGAAGCCTAAACTGGCTTTATAAGCAGCAAACACCTCTCGATTGTGAGTCAGCCATATGTGCAAATGCTATGGCTCAAGGTAACTTGAGATTACAGGGTATTGCGCGATCGCAATATAGCACTACCCATTAAGGTGTTTGACATTGATACAAGCAGCAAAAGCTGTTGTAGTAAACTGTTGCCTTTTGCCTCTTGCCAATGCCATTGCGCGTAGCGCTATATTCCGCGATCGCAATAACCGTAAAAAAAGTATCAATCCGCACCATTTCCGTAAATTTTTGTTAAGGATAACCTAAAAATTCCGTAAACTCCCTGGCTTTCCCTGAGAAATAATCTAGAGAGTCAAGGAACTTGACTCCTTATAGGTACCTCCAGACAACTAGCTAGTTGTGCAGTAGCAAAAGATGACTAATCGGCAAAGTAAGCCCTCAACCAGAGGGCTAGGGATATTGCGCTTAACTGAAAAAGCCCTAACCCTAATCGGATGGGTGGTGATGGCTTTTTCTGGTAACTATGCCCTAGCCCAGATTACCCCTGACCAAACCTTGGGTAATGAATCGTCAGTGGTAACACCAAATCTAACGATTAGGGGAGAGCCCGGGGACTTGATTGAAGGGGGAGCAGCCCGAGGTAGTAACCTGTTCCATAGCTTTCAAGATTTTAATGTTGGTCAGCTACAGCGGGTTTACTTTGCCAATCCAGCTGGAATCGATAACATTCTGTCTCGGGTAACTGGGGGTAATATTTCAAACATTCTAGGAACTCTTGGTGTCGATGGTGGAGCGAATCTGTTTTTACTCAATCCCAATGGCATCGTGTTTGGCCAGAATGCCAGGTTGGATATCGCAGGTTCCTTTTTCGCCAGTACAGCCAATAGTTTAGTCTTCAACAACGGTACAGAATTCAGTGCCACCAATCCACAAGCCCCCCCTTTATTGAGTATTACTATTACTCCGGGATTGCAGTATGGCTTGAATCAACCCAAACCCAAAATTACTAACGCTGGTTATTTAGTAGTGGGGCAAGACCTCACCCTAGCGGCTGGTCAGCTTGACTTACAAGGTCAACTAATTGCTGGGGGAGATTTGACACTCAATGGAGAAGATACAGTTCAAATACGCGATAGTATCGGGCAACCATTTATTGCCGCTGCTGGCGGTAAGTTATTGATTCAGGGCAATCAAGGGGTGGATATATTTGCCTTGAACCATCCAGACAGTGGTCTTTTTTCCGGTGGAGATCTGGTTTTGCGATCGCAAAATACCGTCGCCGGTGATGCCCACTATTGGAGTGGTGGCAGTTTCCGGATTGAACAACTCGATGGCAGTCTCGGAGATTTATTTAGTCCCGATGACCCAATTATTCGCTCAGTTGGGGATGTTAGTTTCAACAGCTATCTAGGAACCTCCCTACATATTGTGGCAGGGGGAGCGGTAGAGATCGGCTCTGTGATCATTACAGGCTCAGCAACAGGTACAGAAGGAATAGAGTTTATTTCCGAAGCCATTACCTTATCTAATGGCACAGTGGTGGATATTAACGGTCAGGCTGAACCGAGTCTTGATATTCGTGCTGGAGTAGATCCGAATCAAGTTGGTACCCCTGGACTACCAACAGGCAACCAATTCTTGATCTTTGGCAGACCCACTATTACCAATAGTGCCACCAGTGCAGATATTACAATCGGCACCATCGCTTTTGCTGATGTCAGTTTATTAGACTTGTTGTTCCAAAACATATCTGCCAATGATCTGTTGGCAGGAAAGGTTTTGCTCACCAATCAGTACAAGCCTAATCCTTCACTAGCAGGAGATATTGAAGTTTCAGCCACTCTAGGTTCGTTAGTGCCAACTCTGGCCAATCTAGCCATTCAGAACGGTGAACTATTCCAGGGAGGATCAGTTACTATCGATTCTCGCGGTAGCATTACCCTCAACGGTATAGTTAATACCATTGCTATTCCAAATAATAATCCGTTTAACCCTTTCTCTGGCAATGGCGGTGATGTCACGTTTTTGGCCAATGATAACATCACCCTCAATCCAGGTTCTTTCATTGCTTCTGCTGGAATAGAGGGAGGTAAGATCACCCTTAACAGCGGTAGCAACTTTTTGCTGGATGACTCTGGTGTTGTTACTGTTACAACTGGGGCAGGTGTAGGAGGAAATTTAATTGTCAATGCCCCTGAGTCAGTGACATTAATTAATACAGAAGGGTCAGGCTTCAGCAATTTGGGGGAATTGGTCACGAACTTCACCAATTCCAACTTGGTAGAACGGCTGTTCAGAGTTTTCAATGGGTCTGGCTTGGCAACGGTTACAACTGGACCAGGGGATTCTGGGGACTTAAGCATTAACACCAGAACTTTGAGTATCCGAAACCAAGCCCAAAACCAAGAATCACGGAGTCTAGCTGGAGCTGCTACTGTCACTTTAAGTGGTAGTAGTGGCAATAGTGGAAATTTAACGGTTAACGCTGAGTCAGTAGACATTGTCGGCAACGAAACTGATCCATTTATCCCTACTCCTAACGAACGGCTAGCCTTGGCGATCAGAGCTATTCCCACCGGGTTGACGACTGCTACTAACAGTACTGGTAAGGCAGGCGACTTAACCATTAATACCCAACGTTTAACGGTTCAGAATGGAGCTGGAGTAACCACAGCAACTGTTAGGAGAAGGCTAGAAAACGCAAAAGGTGGGGGGAATTTAACCATAAATGCCACTGAGTCAGTGACATTGTCGGGCAAGGTTACCTTGGCTACCGCTACCTTGAACTCAGGTAATGCCGGTGAGTTAAAGGTCAATACACCCACATTGACTCTAGAGAAGGGAGCGGTGATTGCTGCTGATACCACTGGTTCAGGGAATGCTGGAAACTTAACGATTAAAACCGACCAACTGTTAGTACGTGATGGCTCCAGAATTGGCGCAGCAACCGGAAATAGTGGTACCGGAGCCAATATAACAGTCATGGCTTCGGAAGTAGAGTTAGTTGGCACTGCTGTCGATGATGAGAATACTGTAGTTCCTAGTGGAATATTCGCTAACTCTCAATTCATTAACAATGAAAGAAATGAACTTGGCGATGCTGGAAGCATTAACATTGATACAAAAACGTTGATTGTCCGGGATGGGGCAGTTGTATCGAGTTCTACCGAAGGCGCTGGGGCTGGTGGAACGATCACCATTACTACCCCAGACTTGACACTCCAGGATAAAGGGCAGATTTCTGCATCTACCTCTGGTACAGGAAGCTCTGGAAACATTTTTGTTAAGAATGCTGACTCTGTCGAGCTTGCCGACAACAGCTCAATTTCAACGGAGGTAAGGGCTGGAGCAAAGGTGAACCCTAGCCCAGGGCAGGAAGTGGGTAAGATTGATATTCAGACGCGATCGCTAACATTAAATCAATCTCAAATAACTGCCAGTACTGATGCTCAGGGCAATGCCGGTAGTATCACCATACAAGAGGCTCAACAGGTTAACCTGAATCGGAATAGTTCCATATCCACCGCAGTAAACACTGGAGCAGATGGCAGTGGTGGGGATATTGATATTCAAACCAAGTCTATATCCCTAGATCAAACCTCAAACATTGAAGCAAGTACTGCCGGTCAAGGAAATGCCGGTAGTATCAAAATCGCAGACGCAGAGGATGTTTCCCTTAATCGGAATAGTTCGATCTCTACAGAGGTTAAGAAAGGTGCAATTGTCCAAAAAGACAACAATATTGATATTGACAGCAATATTGATATTAAAACGCGTACGCTTACATTAAATGACTCTGACATCACTGCCAGCACCTCTGGAATAGGGGATGCCGGTAGTATCTTTATAAAAGATGCTCAACAGGTTAACCTTAATCGGAATAGTTCGATTTCCACAGCAGTAAATACTGGTGCAGAGGGCAATGGTGGGGATATTGATATTCAAACCAAGTCTATATCCCTAGATCAAACCTCGAACATTGAAGCGAGTACTGCCGGTCAAGGAAATGCCGGTAGTATCACCATCCCAGACGCAGAGGATGTTTCCCTTAATCGGAATAGTTCGATCTCTACAGAGGTTAAGAAAGGTGCAATTGTCCAAAAAGACAACAATATTGATATTGACAGCAATATTGATATTAAAACGCGTACGCTTACATTAAATGAATCTGACATCACTGCCAGCACCTCTGGGATAGGGGATGCCGGTAGTATCGTTATACAAGAGGCTCAACAGGTTAACCTTGATCTCAACAGTTCCATTTCCACAGCGGTAAATACTGGAGCAGATGGCAATGGTGGTAATGTCGATATTGAAACCAAGTCCCTAGCTCTAGATCACACCTCGACCATTGAAGCCAGTACTGCCGGTAACGGAAATGCCGGTAGTATCACCATCCCAGATGCCGATTCGGTTAACCTGAATCGGAATAGTTCCATATCCACCGCAGTAAACTCTGGTGCAGTTGCTGAAAAACTCAGCAATATTGCGATTAAAACGCGTACGCTAAAATTAACCAATAGCTCTAACATAACTGCCAGCACCTCTGGGGAAGGGGATGCCGGTAGTATCACAATACAAGAGGCTCAACAGGTTAACCTTAATCGGAATAGTTCGATTTCCACAGCAGTAAATACTCGAGCAGAGGGCAAGGGTGGTGATGTGGAAATTGAAACCAAGTCTCTAGGCCTAGATCAGACCTCGACCATTGAAGCCAGTACTGCCGGTAACGGAAATGCCGGTAGTATCACCATCCCAGATGCCGATTCGGTTAACCTGAATCGGAATAGTTCCATATCCACCGCAGTAAACTCTGGTGCAGTTGCTGAAAAAGGCGGTAATGTTGATCTAAAAACGCGATCGCTAAAATTAAATCAATCTCAAATAACTGCCAGTACTGATGCTCAGGGCAATGCTGGTAGTATCAAAATACAAGAGGCTCAACAGGTTGACCTGAATCGGAATAGTTCCATATCCACAGCGGTAAATACTGGAGCAGAGGGCAAGGGTGGCAATGTCGATATTGAAACCAAGTCTCTATCCCTAGATCACACCTCGACCATTGAAGCAAGTACTGCCGGTCAAGGAAATGCCGGTAGTATCAGCATCCCAGACGCAGAGGAGGTTTCCCTTAATCGGAATAGTTCGATATCCACAGCAGTAAACCCTGGTGCAGTTGGAAAAGGTGGGAATGTGGATATTAAAACCCGTACGCTAACATTAAATGACTCTGACATCACTGCCAGCACCTCTGGGAAAGGGGATGCTGGTCAAATCCAGGTTCGGGATGCTCAACAGGTTAACCTTGATCGCAATAGTTCCATTTCTACAGAAGTTAACTTTGGTGCAGTTGCTGACAAAGCCAGCAATATTGACATTCAAACGCGATCGCTAAAATTAAATCAATCTCAAATAACTGCCAGTACTGATGCTCAGGGCAATGCCGGTAGTATCAAAATACAAGAGGCTCAACAGGTTGACCTGAATCGGAATAGTTCCATATCCACAGCAGTAAACACTGGAGCAGTTGGCAATGGTGGCAATGTCGATATTGAAACCAAGTCCCTATCCCTAGATCACACCTCGACCATTGAAGCGAGTACTGCCGGTCAAGGAGATGCCGGTAGTATCAGCATCCCAGACGCAGAGGAGGTTTCCCTTAATCGGAATAGTTCCATATCCACAGCAGTAAACCCTGGTGCAGTTGGCAATGGTGGAAATGTCGATATTAAAACGCGATCGCTTACCTTAACCAATGACTCTGAAATAACTTCCAGTACTGCTGGTGATGGCGATGCTGGTAACATCACCCTTCGGGCTGAGCAAGTCACCATCCAGGGAGAGTCACAGGTATCAGCCACTACTTCCAGGGTTACCAATACTGACCGGGGTAAGGGTGGCAACATTAAAATCATTGAGGCCAATCGATTTGAGGCTACTGACGGTGGGAACGTCAGAACCACCACCGAAGGTACTGAGCAGGCTGGTAATATTACTCTGGAAGTACGTGATGATATTACTTTAGCTGGAACTGGAAGTGGGCTGTTTGCCAACACTACTCGTGATTCTAGCGGTGATGGTGGCAATATTTTCGTTGACCCGAGAACTGTAACTATTCGGGATGGAGCCAAGATAGCTGTAGATAGCCAAGGCCAGGGAAAAGGGGGCAGTATTACCCTTGAGGCAGGCACACTCACCCTTAATAATAAAGCAGAGCTATCCGCAGAAACAGCTAGCACCCAAGGGGGCAATATTACCTTGACCATTGACGAGTTGTTGTTCTTGCGACGCAACAGTAAAATCTCCACTACCGCAGGCACTGCTCAAGCTGGTGGAGACGGCGGCAATATTACGATTAATGCTCCCTTTATCATAGGCATTCGTCAAGAAGATAGCGACATTACCGCTAATGCTTTTGAAGGCAATGGCGGCAATATCAACATCACCACCCAAGGTATTATTGGGCTAGAGTTCCGAGAAAAGCTCACCCCCCTCAGTGACATTACCGCTAGCTCTGAGTTTGGTGTAGATGGTACCGTCAACATCAATGCACCTGGAATTGACCCCAGCCAAGGGTTATCGGAATTGCCAACCGATGTCATTGATGTATCTCAACTGATTGAAAAAAACCTCTGTGCTGCTGGTGAGGGCAGTGAATTTATTGCCACAGGTCGTGGTGGCTTACCGATTTCTCCCAACGAAACCCTGAGCCCCAATCCTACATGGGACGATTGGCGTATCACTGAGCAACCTCAAACTAGGATCAGAAAACGTCGGTCAAGGTCAAGGCAGCATCAACTACAGACTAACCAACCACAGACCAAGAACCCTAAACCTAAACAAATTGTTGAAGCCCAAGGCTGGGTTATCGCTCCCAACGGGGAGGTAATTCTCACCGCTCATCCAGTCATAGTTACTCCTCAGGGTACGTGGTTACATCAAGTAGATTGTCCGATGCTTCAAAAAACCCTTGGGTCCGGAGTCGGGAATCGGGAATCGGGAGTCGGGAGTCGTTAGAAGCGGGAAATGGAAAGCTTAACAAGGGGAAAGCCAGAGGATAGATCCTCATAAGGGTAGGTTTTTTACTTTGACGTCAGGTGTGGGGTGTGGGGTGTGGGGTGTGGGGTGTGGGGGATAAGACAATATACTTAATTTGTCGTTAAAAATCATCATTGTCTTGATGCAAAGCGCGAGTGGTTTGAATTTACCGTAAGACAGTGGAGCCTTGTCTTGATGCAGTCGCTCATGGGGGAAACCACGGCAGTCGCTCATGGGGGGAACCCCCAAGACCGCGCTGCCTTCCCAAGACCGCGCAAATCACGCTAATCAATAAGTTTTCCCCCTTTTCTGCATAGCCTACCAACCATAAAGGCTCCACTGTCTAAGGTTTTGTCTCCGGGGGAAACCCCCTGTTCCGAAGCTGCATCGCTTCTTCGTTGTTTTCCTTTTCCTCTCCCTCTCGGTCGTCCCATGTTTTACCCAAATGTAAAAAACCTACCCCTGTGAGGAGGATAGATCCCCCTCCCGTCCCCCTTAACAAGGGGGAAGCTGTGCGATCGCTTTTCCCTGTTCCCTGTTCCCTGTTCCCTGTTCCCTGTTCCCTGTTCCCTGTTCCCTGCGCGCAGCGCTATAGATAACTCAGATAAATGAAGCGCCTGATTCAGTTTATTGTGATGACCTTGTTGGGGCTAATCTTAAGCCGTGGTATACACGCACTACCCTTCTCTGCTGGCCATCAGCACTCAGCCATTAGCACTCAGCCATCAGCACTCAGCCATCAGCACTCAGCCATTAGCCATCAAAACTCAACCCTCAGCAACACCAAGCAGAACCTAACAGTAAGCAGGACGCAACAGGAAGCAGAACCCACGAAACACTACTTGCTCTTAGAAGCAGGCAAACAATACTACGATGCTGGACAGTATTCTGATGCTGCACGAGTATTGCAGCAAGCGGCACAAGCTTATCAAGCCACAGGAGATATACTCAACCAAGCCCAAGCTCTGCGTTTGCTGTCCTTAGTGACTCAGCAACTCGGGGAATTGGATAAAGCCCAAGCAGCCATTGACTCCAGTTTGTCGTTGCTAGAAACCCTATCTAGGGGGAGTGAACGAGTATTGGCTCAAGTGTTGAACACTCAAGGGCGTTTGCAATTGGTACAGGGAAATGCTGAAGCTGCTCTGAACACCTGGCAAAATGCTGAAGCACTGTATGCTAAAGCCAATGATCGGGTTGGTGTACTTGGTAGCCAGATTAATCAAGCCCAAGCGATGCAGTCTTTGGGACTTTACCGTCGAGCCAAGAAGCTACTAACTCAGGTAAGACAAACCCTGCTGGCACAACCGGATTCTCCTCTAAAAGCGATTGGCTTACACAATCTTGGTAATGTGTTTCGACAAGCAGGGGATTTAGAGGAATCTAAACAGACCTTAACCGAAAGTTGGACAGTCGCACAACGAATACAATCTTCCCAATCCGAGAGTCAAGGGTGGCTGAGTTTAGGTAATACTGAGCGAGCCTTAGCCACAAGAGCAAAAGAATCGAATAATAACAAAGCATTCCAGCAGTATATCCAAGACGCTATAACTCACTATCAACAAGCAGCAGCAACCACCACCTCACCAATCACCCAAATTCAAGCACAATTGAATCAGCTAAGTTTATTGATCGAGACAGACCAGGAGAAATCTGCTCAAGCCTTATTGCCACAAATCCAGACATTACTAACTAAATTACCATCCAGTAGAGCATCAGTTTATGCCCACGTAAATTTCGCTCAAAGTCTGATCACGATAAGAAATGGAGAATTGCGATGCTCTGAAAGAGCCGCTACGGGATTGAGCTTGGCCAAAAGGCCACGCTACGCGAATGGTCACGCTACGCGAACGCAAATTACCAAACCAATTCCCACACCAATAACCAATTCCCAAGACATTGCTCAACAACTCAACACAGCCATTGAGCAAGCTCAAACCCTAGAAGACAAACGAGCAGAATCCTATGCCCTGGGCACCCTCGGTAACTGCTTTGAACAAACCAACGATTGGTCAAATGCCATAACCTTTACCAAGTCAGCACTTGTGATTGCCCAAGGGATTAATGCAGCGGATATTGCTTATCAGTGGCAGTGGCAAATGGGACGTATACTGAACGCTCAAGCCGAACAAGCCACTACCACCACACATGGTAATACCGAAGCAGTAAACGACCTGATCCAGGATGCGATTGACCTTTGGTCACGCTCCGCGATCGCTTATTATACCCAAGCCTCTAATACCTTAACGAATTTACGCAGTGATTTAGTTACTCTCAATCCTGACATCCAGTTTTCCTTCCGAGAACAAGTAGAACCGGTTTATCGACAGTTAGTTGATTTACTATTGCGTTCTCCTCAACCAAGTAACGATAATCTCAAACAAGCCCGTGATGCTATTGAAGCACTCCAGCTTGCTGAAATCGACAACTTCTTTCGAGACGCCTGCGCCAAACCAGAAAAGGTTAACATTGACAATTTAGACCCCACAGCAGCCGTCATTTACCCGATTATCTTAAAAGACGGCTTAGCGGTAATTCTCAAATTGCCTGAACCAGATAAATTGCGTTACTATATCCATAGTAACATATCAGAAGCTCAAGTAGACAAAGCGGTCAAAAACTTTAGGAATGTCCTAAGAAGACGTAGCACTAGTATTAGCAAAGTCAAAAAAGAATCCCAACAAATTTATGACTGGCTAATCAGACCCTTTGAAGAAGAACTAGACAGTCACCGTGAGGCAGACCAAAGCCCAATAAAAAACCTAGTATTTGTCCTAGATGGGTCATTACGAAATGTTCCTGTAGCAGCCCTTTATGATGGCAAACAGTATTTAATAGAACGGTATGCTGTAGCTGTGACCCCTGGCTTACAGCTAGTGGACCCCAAACCATTGCCACGGCAACAGCTCAGAGCCCTAATTGCTGGAGCTACTAACGCTCCCAGCTTTAAAAAAGAAGGTTTAGGACCAATCGATAACGTAGCATTCGAGTTAACAAAAATTGGGGAACAGGTAAACCGTAGTCAGAAACTGGAAAATCAGGAATTTATCAAAGAAAACCTGCAAAATCAACTAACCGCAGCCTCTTTCAATGTTGTTCATATTGCTACTCACGGTCAGTTCAGTTCCAATCCAGAGCAAACATTTATCCTAGACTGGGATGAGCGCATCAAAGTCAAGGATTTAGATAACTTACTACGGATGAGTGACCCCAGTGGCACCACCCCCATTGAACTGTTGTTACTGAGTGCTTGTCAGACTGCTACTGGGGACAAACGAGCCGCTTTAGGACTAGCTGGAATAGCCATTAGAGCAGGAGCACGCAGTACCCTAGCCACCTTGTGGCAAGTTAATGATGCCTCTACAGCCGAATTTATGAATCAGTTCTACCAACAGTTAAATAATCCACAGTTGACTAAAGCCGAAGCCCTGCGAAATGCTCAATTAGCGTTTCTGAAGAAGAAATATCCCAGCACAGACTACCATCGTCCTCATATTTGGGCACCGTTTATTTTGGTTGGAAATTGGCTGTAAATTCCAGTCTGTTTCAGTTAAAGGTTGAGAGGTTGAATGTTGAATGTTGCCGGTTGAATGTTGAATGTTGCCGGTTGAATGTTGCCGGTTGAATGTTGAATGTTGGAGGTTGAATGTTGCCGGTTGAATGTTGGAGGTTAAAGTTTTAAAGTTGAAGGTTAGAGGTTAGATGTTGAAGGTTTAACGTTGGAGGTTTAATACCAATTCTGGAAATTACGGCTACACATCAATTTCATCTACCACACTTACCACACTTACAACGCTTAAAATACTTACCACACTTAAAATACTTACCACACTTACCTCTCTTTCCCTATTCCTTAACGAGCACCGCTAAGCTGTTATGCATTTAAACTGTATATTATTGAAATTCACTAAAAAAGATAGAATCCACTACCCTTTTGCCTTTTGCCTTTTGCCTTTTGCCTTTTGCCCCATTTTAAATGCGTTTTAGCTTATAGTTTACTGAAGGTTACCCAAAATGTTTGTTTTAGAAATTGTTTCTACGAAACTTTGATCAGTCAATAGCTTAATCCAAGCAGTTTCAAGATTCATATTTTGTGGATCTTGCAGCCGTAATTCAGCTAGCTCAGTTAGGGTATCATACCATATGTGATGCTTGCCATAAGCTGCAATTCTCTCTAGAGGAGTGTTAGCCCCATTTAACTCCCTTTCTAGGTCTGGAGACTGGGCAACTCGGCGAACTAGTCCTGTCACAGACGCTGGAGTTGGGAATTGATTGGATAATTCTGTAGAAGGGCAATTGATCTCTAGATTCCAACGATAGGTTTGACCAACTTCCAAGGGATTTTCTGTCTTAGGAAGCGTAATACTAACAATGCCTGGCTGGTCTGGTAGTTTGAAAGATTTTCGGTAAAGATCGTTTTCCCCATCCTCATCCTGCAAGGAAAATTCTCCCGACGGTGCATCCTCTGAGGTGTAAGGTATATATATCCAAAAGGTTGGATAATCACTAACCGTTAAATCCAAATTATAACCACCTACTAAAGGAGTCAGTAGTGGAAGCTCTGCCTTGTATAGGCAATCACCACGGGTTCCAGTACCGTGGGGAGCAGAAGGAGTACCATTGTCTGGGGGTTTGGGATTGATAAAGTAAATTGGTACTTGTGGTATTTGCCCAAGACTGATGGATTGATCAGCCTCTACTCGGGAGACCAAGAAACAGCTGATCCAGCCAACAAAGACTAAATTAGAGGCAAATAGGTATTTAAGCCGAAATAATTTAGTTAACATGATAACTCAAAATTCAGATCAACATCGACAGATGTTTCCCTGATACATCGAATTGATTGATTCAGATTAACACCCCTGTATATCACCACTATTTCCAGATAAAATCAGGTTAATTGTTGTGATTATTAATTAGGAATTAGCCCTACAAAATTAGGGTTAAAAACCTCATTTTTTTTCAGTATGTGCCGACAAAATTTTTTATGATAATTAGCCCAGTTTATTATAGCATCAAGCACTATAATAATTTGCGGCTAAAGGGAGGGTTATCAAAGGTAATTTGCTATCATTATTCATTGGTAATTTGTAACTATTAAGAGACTTCTTAATGTAGATCACAAAAGACTAAGGAGTAATGACTAATGACGAGTCAATGACTATGATCACTTTTGTAAACGACAGTAAACGACTACACTAGTAGCCACCAATGCTATAGTAGCGGGAATTAATGGCACCCAACCACCTGTTACTATCAGCAAAACCGAGCAACTTCCATATAAAACAACCAAAGCAGTTCCAGTACCCAACACGACGGAACGCAGCACGTTAAAGTTTCCAGCAACCGTACCCCCGAGCACAGCCCAGCACCAAATCCAGAGCGCTTCACCAGGCTCAGACCACCACCAAATCAACGGTCGGTTATCCAGCACTGCACTGAGGATGTGACTGATCATCTGTGCCTGAATTTCTATCCCACTCATGGTCTCAACAGACCACTGACCACCACTGTAGGGTGTGCGCCAAAAATTATCATTAAAACTAGGCGCAATGGTACCGATGATCACAATGCGATTCCTGACTAAGTCAGGATTGAACTGATCCGTGAGAACCTCTGCAAGGGAAACGGTCTCAGCAATTTGACCGGAAGCTCGATAATTCAGTAATAGTTGCTGACCACGAGAGTCTAGATTGTGATATCCACCAGAATCCTTTTCTAGGGTCTTAAAAACTGTAGTGCCAAGCTTTAAGTAATTTTCTGTCACCTCCAACTGGATTCCTAGATCAGCCAGATAACGTGTTGCCAACTGGACATTAAATGAGTAGTAGCTCTGACAAGGAGATGGTGACCCTACAGCCAACAGATGGCGACGGATAATGCGATCGGGGTCGAGTAAAACATTATTAAAGCCTTGGCGAACCTCTGGGACTTCTGGAGGTGGGGAAACTCCTGGGTCTCCGTATTGGCAGATGGCAAAAAAGTGATCACTAGTTTGCATCCGAGTCGCTAAATCCTGGTATTCCCCTCCCACAGGATTCTCCCGATAAATATCCAAACCAATAGCTCTCGGTTGATACTGCTCCAGCTTTGCCAGCAGTTTTGCTAAGGAACGATCGGATAAGGAGGCGGCTCTTCTTTCTTCCTTAGGTTGGGACTGCACATCTTCTTCAGTGATTGTCACTAATAACAGTCGTGGATCGGGTCCTTCATTGGGTCGCAGCCGCATCAACTGGTCAAACCCTTGCAGTTCCCAGGGCTGGAATAGGCCAAGCGATCGCACTACCATTACCAAGCTAGTCACTACTATGCTAGATATCAGCACTGTCTGGACACTACGCCTCTTGGGTTTCCCTGAGACCGATGGTATTTCTGATGGTATTTCTGATGGTATTTCTGATGGTATTTCTGATGGTATTTCTGATGGTATTTGCGATGGTATTTCTGACTCTTGGCACAAATCTGCCCAAGCTGGGGGTTCTTGTCCTAGATTCTGGTAAATTACTGGCAACCAACTGGCGCAGGGAAACTGACGCTCCAACCCCTGCAATTGCTCCCGTGCTTCCCGGGCTGCCAGATATAAAGACTTACCATTAGCAAACCCCTTCAAAAAATACTTCAAAAAGTTTTGAGCGACCTGATCTGGCACCAACTCCCGCATTATAATCATTTGGGGAATTTGCAAATCATGGAGTTGCCTTGCCAATCCCAACCCATCACAAGAATTGAAAATTGCCAGTTTTAAGCCCTGTGCCACGGCTTTTTGGAAGGCATAGCGCAGCTCATCAATGGTTAAGCTATCGATGGGATTAATATAAATTCGACCGGTTTCCCCCTCTGTCTCACTATGTCCTGCGAAAAAGATAATATCCCAAGGTTGATCCCATAACTGGTCATTGATTTCGTGATGTTTGGGCTCCACCAAAAAGACTGTTCTTACATGAGGTAACTTCTCCAGTAGTTGTCGATCTGCCTTAATATTAATACCAGCACTATGACCTAAAATTGATAAAATTCTAACGTTAGATTTCCCGGTAGATACAGGAAGTTTATCGGGTCGTTTAAACTGTGTTCCACTCAGAGCAACTTCAGCATTGGGGTAACGCTCAAAAAAATCCCACAGATGCCAAGGCAGCTTTTGTAACTGGGTATTTTCCGTGCGAATCAGTACCCGAATCGCTTCTTCTGGGTTTAACTCTTCCCGTAATCGCTTATCAATAGGACGAAACTGTTCAGAATCGAGCCATCGTTTGAGTCTATTACCTAATTCTTTCGCTGAATCCCGACATTCCTTGAGCCGTTGGCTAATGGAACCACCATAGATAACTTTTCCGGGCTGGATTCTTGCGGGTGAACCTAGGCTCCGATATTTTTGGAGCCAATGGTATTGTAAGTAAGTAGTCAGTTCTGAAGCTGCAGGCAAGTAACCTGTCATTTCGAGTGTTGGCCGTGACCCTTCTTCCCCAATTTCTAAGCGTACCTGAAACCCCTGCTGCTGGGAATCACAATCTAGACTCAGGACAACTAACTTTCCCATATTTGGTAATTAGTTATTAGGTATTAAGTATTAGTAATCGATAACAATCTTCCCCATTACCCGTTACTTCTTAATAAATTTTATGCAATAGGGATTGATTTATAGACGATGCTTTCCCTGAGTCAGTTTCTCAATAAAAAACCAGCCCTGGTTACTCGGGCTTTTCTATAATCATACCAAATCCCCTGTTATAAGCGTTATCCCTGACGACTAGACGTCGCGACCTGACGGGGTGACAAACAGCCTTAAAAGCTTTACAGGGTGACCGGGTGTGGGGTGATGGGTGTAGGGGAAGATCAGGAGCTGGCTACGTTGCGACGAGACGGTTAAATCAGGTTTCGGAGCGATTGTTATCGCACCGGCTCACTCCAAATTCGCTGTCTTGATGCAGTCGCTCATGGGGGAAACCCCCAAGACCGCGCTGCATCGCTGTCAGCCATGCAAAGCGCGAGTGGGGGAAACCCCCACATGAAGGCGCTGCATCGCTTCTATTTTCCCCACCCCCCACACCCCACACCCCATACCCTGTCTAGTTTTTAGTCTTGTTGTCACCCCCTCAACGTCGCGACTATAGGAGCCAAATCCACCTGCGTGGGCTAAATTAAAAAAGGGTTATCCCGGATTTGGGATGAACTATTTCACAACACTTATAATACGAGGGTAGTGGTTATCATATTAATGAGGTACATTCAATTTTCCCATGGATCACTCCCTACTCCCTACTCCCTACTCCCTACTCCCTACTCCCAAAAATGTACCTCACCTATTTGATAAAGGCTAGATATCTAATTAATAATCTGATTAAAACAAGGCGCTTGTTTAAGAAGCATATTGGTAGCACAATCCCCCCTAAGGTCAGATTAAGAAATTTTCTGTAAAACTAACATCATTCAAAACTAACTTAATGCTAAAATGTTCTCCCGGTTCACCACTTACTTGCAACTTAATATTTTCCGTCTCTCTGGCTTGGGTTTGAATCACCGCAATTCCCTCGTGATCCAGCACCATAATCTGTAGATTCTTGGGAAGACGGTCTGCACCACCAGGAGGAAAGAGTTCAATGAATATATTCATTTTGGGTGAATCCGTTGGATGTAGCTCCACAAATAAAGCCACCTTCTCGGCACCCCAGGCAATTTCCGAACCGAGTAGCTTACCTCGTTTTACTCCCACGGTAGTATGCAATCCTTTACTAGGTTGATCAAAGGGGAAACTTCTGAAATCAAGCATTGGCTCCGGTGCTGGCGGTAAGATAGTTTCCACTGTCTTCCAATCTGCCTCAAAACTATTCTCTAACCACTGCCTTAATCGCACTACTGGTGTCTGGTTTTGTGGTTGCTGTTGTTGGGTAGGGTGTGTTTGCATAGTGTTGGACGGTGAAGCATCGGTACACAAGACCTTGGGTTTGAAACCATGACTATGGCTCCACTGCTTTGCCCCTGCCTGGGATAGGGGAGATTGCCGATACTCTCTAATGTGTGGCGGTAACTCTTTCAGGGTTCGCAATTGGTTGAGGGGTAATTCTTCTGTGAGCACTGTATCAGCAAATCCTACCAGAGTTGCCTCCTCCAATGCTTGATCAAGCTCCACCGCCACATAACCAATTCGTTCCTGCCAGACTGCTGCTGGAACTTTGACACACTTAGCCTCAGGTAAAACAAGTCTACACTCCAACTTACCATGATTTTTCACACTCAGATCCGCAACATCCATCAGGGTTTGCATCACTGGGTTCCAACTGTCGCTTTCCTCTAAGTTTGTCTCAAATCCCATACACCGCAAGTAAAAGTTAACTGCATACACTGCCAGAGTATTGAAATAAACCTGTTTGGCTTTAGTCAGATTAGCTTGGTGCTGTTGAAATTCCTTTGCTCTGCGATGTGCTGCTAAAGCTAGCGGAACTTTAAAGGTTAAGGGTTTAATGTACGACTTAATGGTAGACGTCATGATTACATCCTGTGCTGAGTCCAATCATAGTATTCCCTAACGTAGGAGCATAATCTAGCTAGTCATCCTAAGTCCTAGGTGAATAATATTTCTGAACAAAATAGTCTTGAGTTTGTTTTGATTAATAAATGTTACTTTGGGATGCTCTGGTATTATACCAATTTTCTAAAATCAGCCTACCAATACTGTAACATAAATTCCTATCCTTTTTTTCTTTGATAGGTAAAAATTAACTTGATTTAAAAATACTTAAAAAAAGCGATGCAGCGCTATGTAAAAAGCGTAAGTATTCAGCTATCAGCTATCAGCTATCAGCTCTCAGCTATCAGCTCTCAGCTATCAGCTCTCAGCTTTTGAATAAGCGATGCAGCAAGGGAACAGGGGGTTTCCCCCATGACCGCGCTGCATCAAGACAACAAGTAAGCATTGGTTTAATCTTAGTGAAGTCCCAGCGTAGAAGCCTGTGCCAAAAAGCTGAACGCGCACGCGTGAGCCTTTAGCTCACGGCTGACGGCTGACGGCTGAACGCGCACGCACCTCAAGTAGCGCATATGCTTACTAAAAAGCTTTTTAATTCCCTGTTCCCTGTTCCCTGTTCCCTGTTCCCAGATCCGCTGTTCCCAGCGCCTTTTAATTTTTAACATCCCTGAAACGGTATTAAGCACCCTGAGCCCATTTAGCTGAATGTCGAAGTTAAATCAATCACATCTTTGCAAACACCCTAGTATATTTTAAACTAGTAGAAGTTGGGTGACTTCTCTTGATCTTATAATTATTTTATGCCAACTACTCCTGTATATACTTTTTGATCTTAGGAGCGACTTCCTTAAGACAACGTTGGTAGAAATGACTTAGTGTAGGAACACTAATTCCGAATAGTTTAGATATTTCTTTCCATTTTTTACCGTCTATATAGGCTAAAGCGATAGTTTGAAACGTTGCTTCAGGATGGTTTCTAATATGCTTTTGAAATAGCCGATCAGGGTCTTCATAAATGTATTGTCTTACTTTTTCAGACAAGGGAAGATCTATTTCCGATTGTGGGATATTTTCGATAGTAATTAATTTTTTATTTAGTCCAGATAACGTTGATGATAAAGGGAGAGATGCTTGAGCCATCTCGAACAATAATGTATTGACATAAATTGGTTTTTTGGTTAGTAACTGGGATAAGTTTAATAAGACAATCAGGATATAAAAAACTTGCCATCCCTGATCTATTACTGTAATTCTCCCTTTAAGTATTAGCTGAAACCAAAGCAAAACCGTATCAAGTTTTGTTTTTTTAATCAGACGTTTCAAATCCGATTGAGTTCTAAAAACTTTGTTGTATTGAGATTGTAGAAAGGGTTCGTTAAGTTCTTTGCGGACTTCTTGTAACATCACATAAAGACGAAAATTAACCCACTTCATAAATTTGCCCTTGTCAGGATTGTAGACATTGATGTTTTGAAATACAAACCCTAAGGTTCTAATTACTGCATCTTGATAAACATCAATAGAAAAGCCAGGGGGATGGTACAGTTTGCCGGAAATTTGCAAAGCATTGATTAATTCTGTTAAAGCATACAGTCGTTCTTTAGTATGAGTTTTTTGTCCTTGCGCTTCTAGGGCGAGTTGTTCAAGGCGATAGTTATCTATTACCTTTTTAAAGGCCATATCTCGCCAAGATGTCCACTCTCTGTCAGAAATAAATTGTGGGCTATACCTATCAATAGTCTGCTCTAGATCCTGGGTTAGCTGTTTCTGCACTGCCTCCAAAATATCTCGATAAATACCAGATAGAGGTTGACCTTTGGATGGGCGGCAAATTTTACGCGATCGCAAAATTTGCTTAACCAGTGTTCCTAAAGCTTGCTGCCGCTCTTGAGTATCCCGTGGATAGCTTTGCACTTGGCATACCAGCTGCCTAATTTGATCTTTCATCGCTATCAATTAGAAAGACTGACCTGCTTACTTATCTAGCTGAGCTCACATTTTTATGGGTTAATTTACAAAACTTTATTTTTTGCCAGAATTATAGAATCGTAGGGTGGGCAGTGCCAAGCAACCCGATGGGCAAGCTTAGTGAATCTGTCCGATGCACTGCCGACCAAACATCAATCGTTTGGGACAATTTAGATCCGGAGATCCCAAGTGATTAATCCTAGGCTGAGCAGTGGCTAGCAACCCGATTGGCGTTGCTTAATAATGAAATGAAAGAGTTTTTAGGTGCGCTTTCCGCATCTAATTATTAAATTCGCCACGGGTCGCACCTGTGGAATCGGCATCTGGCTGTGGAATCGGCATCTGGCTGTGGAATCGGCATCTGGCTGTGGAATCGGCATCTGGCTGTGGAATCGGCATCTGGCTGTGGAATCGGCATCTTGCCCGTTTCATTTGTGCGCAGGCAGGATGCCGACACCACTGATATTCATTCCTTGATTCAGCAACCACAGAAAATGAGGGTGAGCCTTTTGGTGGTGCGTTACGGGGCGGACTATCCCAACACTGGCTACGAGGCGAAAAATCCGAGGCTTTCCGCCCCTAACGCACCCTACGCACTAGACCTCTCCAACAAATAAATTTATGGTAAAATAAGAGGATAATAACAGATTAATTTTAGTAATATTATCCATGAGTTATACTTGGAATTATATCCAGAAAAATCCTAAACAAACCAAACGATTGCTAGGGATAAATCATGAACAACTCTCTCAACTGATAGAACAAGCTAAGTTATTACATCGTCAACATCAAGAAAAAAATCAAAATCAAAAAGTCCGGCTAATTAAGCCTGGGGGAGGTGCTTCACAAAAATTATCACTTGAAGACCAAATAGTTTTGACGTTGTCTTGATGCAGTCGCTCATGGGGGAAACCCCCTGTTCCCTTGCTGCATCGCTAATTTACTTACGACATCACATAAACTTTCAACTTCTAGGACTACAGTTTCAGGTGAGTGAATCTACAGCAAACTCTACTTTTAACTACTGGCAATCTCTTTTCAGGGAAGCTCTACCAGCTTCTTTATTAGAACAAGTAAAAAAGTGCGAAGAAGAGTCGGAGATAATTCGGGAAGCTTTGACTGAGTATGAGTTAATAGTAGATAGCGCTGAACAAGTCAGGGAAAGACCTTTGGCCGTAGGCCACGCTACGCGAACAAATTATCATCATCAAAAAAAATTCTATTCTGGGAAGAAGAAAAGTCATACATTTAAAAACCCATTTATTGTGTTGCCAAAAGGGGAAGATATTGTGGACGTAGTCGTGGGCAAACCTGGCCCCAAAAGTGATATAAATATTTGTCGGGAAAGTTTAAAAAAATTTGATGATAAACAACGACTGAGTGGAGACAAAGCTTATGTGGGAGAAGAACAAATAAAAACTCCCCATAAAAAACCAAAAAATGGTGAATTAACCTCACAGCAAAAGAAATATAACAAGCTATTATCTTCAAACAGAATATTTGTAGAACACGGAATTAGATTGGTGAAAATTTTTAAAATAGCAGGAGAAAGGTTTCGCCTAAATTCTAGTAAATATTCTGAGGTGATTTTGACAATATGCGGTTTAGTAAGATTGAGAACAGGAGCCTTAGTATTACAAGTAACAAAAGCCTCTGAAAGTGCTGAAACAATTGAAGTTTTATCTGCTCATAGTTTTGGTGCTAAATTAACATCAATAGCTTCGTCAAGCCTATTATAGCGTTAATTCAACGTAAAATTGACTTGGTCAATTTGAGGGCTGAAAAGCAGTTACTGAGATACTTTCAAGTTTTTGGAGAGGTCTACTAAACAACCTTCAACCTTTTAGAATGTATAATTTAGAATTTAGAATTTAGAATTTGGAATTTGGAATTCTGCCTTCTGCCTTCTGCCTTCTGCCTTCTGCCTTCTGCCTTCTGCCTTCTGCCTTCTGCCTTCTACATTCTTAATTCTACATTCTTAATTCTACATTCTGCATTCTGACAGAAAACCTTCAACATTAAACCTCTCGACTATCGGTGGATTTTCTGGGTAAATCCTGAAGGTATTCTGGAAAATATGCCATCGGCTGCAACTGCCTTAACGGTAACTCATTAGTTGTAACATTTTCCACAAATCCCAGCAGTTTTGCTTCTGTCAAGGAGTCATTCAGTTGCACCGCTATATAACCAATTCTGTCTTGCCAAACTTCTTCTGGGACGTAAACAAACTCGGCATCTGGTGAGACTGGTTTACATTCGAGCTTGCCATAATTTTTAACCACTAAATCAGCCACATCTAGGAATGTATGCATGATCGAATTATGGCTATCACTAGAGTATAAATCAGTTTCAAATTCTAGACCCTGTAAATAATCATTAACTGCATACACCGCCAAGGTATTGAGATAAACCTGTTCGGCTTTTTCCAGATTAGATTGCTGTTGGCAACGCTTTTCTGCTAGCTGATGGGCTGGTTCTGGTAGTGTGACCATAATTAGTATGAGTATAATTTTACAGGCTGGTGTGGCTGAGCAATCTCTCTAGTTTAGCCTTATCAATCAATTATCAACTCTATGGGTAGTAGAATATAGATAGTAATAATTTAATTTAACCCCTACAGTTGATGTAGGTTTATGTATGGATAAGATTAAGCAGCGATTTTTTTTAGATCACTTTTAGCTCATTTAGTCTTCTATATATCTCTTGATTTCAGGGGCTAATTTCCTAAGATTACGTTGAAAGAAGTTATTAAGGGATGAAATTTTAATTCCTAAACAATCCGATATCTCTTTCCATTTTTGTCCGTCGAGGTAGGCTAACCCTATCACTTGCAAGGTAGCTTCAGGATGGTTTTTTATATGTTTCTGCAAGAGCTTTTCTGGGTCTTCTTTAAAATAGGATCTGACCTGGTCATACAACGTCAGTTCTGTTTGCGGTTGTGCCACAGTCTCTAGGGTAAGCGATTCCCCAGTGTTCTCAGACAAGTGTGAGGAAAAAGGGAGAGAGGCTTTAGCCATCTCAAACACTAATGAATTTCCTTTTTTCCGGTCTTTTAGGATTAACTGGCATAACAGAAATAATACTATCAGAATTTTAGTAATATTACTGGCCTGGGTCTTGTCTGTAATCCGGCTTTTGATGGTTAGTGTTATCCAAACAATCACATGATCTAGTTTGGTGCTTTTAATCAGAGCGCTCAACTGATATTTAATTCTGACAATTTTGCCAGATTGAGCTTGGATAAATGGGTCACTCAGGTCTTGTTTAGCCTTTTTTAACATCTTATCGAGGCGATAATTGACCCAGGCTATAAATTTTCCTTTTTCTCGATTGTAGTGATTGAGGTTTTGATAGACATAATACAATGTCCGATTCACAGCATCATCATAGACCTCACGGGAAAATTTGCCTCGATGGCAAAGCTTACCGGAAAGCTTAAGGGCATTGAGCAATTCCTTTAAGGCATAAAATCGCTCTGGGGTATGGGGTTGGTGCCGTTGTGCTTCTAGGGCTAGCTCCTGAAGACGACCCTCGTCGAGTACCTTCTTAAAAACACTATCCCGCCAAGAGGCCCACTCCTGATCAGAAGTTATTCGTAGATATGGGCTGTCAAGATCATCCTCAAGTTCATGGTTGAGCTGCTGCTGTACGGTCTGATAGATCTCTAGATAGATGCCAGATAAAGGCTGACCTGGACATGGGCGACACACTTTACGGGTACGCAAAATTTGCTCAACTAGTTCTGCCAAAGCCTGGTTTCGTTGTTGATTTTCCGGAGTATAATGTTGTATTTGAAGCACCAGATGTTGAATTTGCTTGTTCATGACCACCGATTAAGAATTCTTGTCTAATTAGTTATTAGGGTAATTTCCAAGTTTTCTGCAATTCGTTACAAAACTTTATACGTGTTTTTTATTTGTATAGTGAGGTACATAAGTAAAGCAAAAAAAGCTAAAATGCTGATTTTTTAAAAAAAATAATGTACTTCATTAGAATATATAAAACTATTTTTTTTACAAAACTTTATACTCTGTTGTAGAAAAATTGGATTTTCGGAGTGATTAATAAAGTGAGGGCAATCAAAAAAGCGTAATACTCTTAATGGCAAAACCGATAATAATGTGCTGTGTAATAGGGTTGAATTACTGCTGATTTGCTTACCCCCATAACTGGAAAAAAGATGTAATTCCCGTCAACTTAATTCAAGTTAAATCCAGGATAAAAACCATGTAAAATATTGCGGCTAATCAAGATCTGTTTGTGGATTTAAATCAGACCGATGCTGAAACAGTTAGCGGAGGAGGCTTTTTATCCATATTCGTGCTGGGAAAACGCGAGAAATTTACCGTTTCTAACCAAACTCATCTCCGTATACCTTACAGTGTTGATGGCAAACAAACATCCTACCCCTACGCTGGTGTGGATGTAACATGGACTACTAGGAAAGGAGGAAAGATTACCTTTGACTATGATTTCGGCCGACCAGGGGTCCAACGGCGAAAATACAATTTGTCCAATGGACGTAAATATGCGTTTCAACTCGACCGAAGGACTCCTTATCCATACGATATCGATCTCTTTCCCATAGGGTAGACCTACCGGCACAAGGTCAACATACTATCGGGTCAGGGGACTTTTTCCCCTGACCCCTTTTTTGGCTCTACCATTTCTTGTGTTCGATGAGATCCTCAATCCTGCTCGAACACTATCAACAAAACGGCGATGCTGCTGACATTTTGAGGGTTGCCAAAGATAGCGATCGCCTTTTTTTTGGGGTCTTCATGTGAACTTTTGTAAATGGCTGCGTAAGTTCCTGAGCTTCCCCTGACAAGTCTATAGAAGGGGTAAGCCAAGTTAACTGTCGGCAGCTTACCCCTCTACCTGGAACAACCATTGGCTTCCAGGAAAATTAAGTAAATTCTAATCAAGGAGAAAAATCATGTCAACTATCGACAAAATCACTGCGGCGGAAGAACTTTTCACTGAATTAACTCCCGAACAAGGGGCGGTGGTAGAAGGAGGAGCCACTTTACAGGTGAGATATCTGATTGCCAACAAGCCCAGTCAAAACGACCCCGTGATCCAGGCGGGACGAGGAACTGTCTTTGCTAAGGACAACGTCAATACTACTCAAAAGATTTTCAAAACCGTTAAATTCACTGGTAAGACAACCCTGTCAATTTGGGACCGAGATCAAGGAGCCTATAATGACGATCTCTTAGGCTTTGTCAACCTTAGTCAAGCTCCAACGGGTGTCAAGTCCCTCAAGGTTAACGGGTATACTCTGACTTACCGAGTCTTTTAAATCGAACCGAAAAAGCCAAAAACTGACTTTACTCAGGTCAAGTATCAAGATCTCCGTGAAGTAGAGTGATGCCCTTGACAGCTGCTGAGAGGATATCTCCCAAGTTTTTTGATACTGAACTTTGCCCCCCTAGCCCCCCAATTCTGGGGGGAACAAGAATCCATTTATTGCTAAAAGTCCCCCAAGGGGGACCAACGGGGGCTTGAATGTAGCAAATGATACTTCTCAGACCACTGCTGAGGTTGGGGCAGTTGCCCCGACCGGTTTCTCTCCCTTACCATTGCTCCTGATTGCAGTTTGGCTGACAAAGTAATCCATGATCGACGCCGATAGCATGTCTTGGATTACAACCCCAGTTCTAGGGATTTCCAAACCGTCTTCAGGAAAATTTTAGAGTTTGTACAGATTCGTTAAAAAACTTTAGTTCAAACTGTAGAAAAAATGGATTTTGGGAGTGATTACTAAAGTGAGGGCAATCAAAAAAGCGTAATCCTATTCATGGCAAAACCGAGAATAATCTGCTGTGTAATAGGGTGGGATTACTGCTAATTGGCTTAGCCCCATAACTGAAAAAAAGATGTAATTATAGTCAACTTAAGTCAAGTGAAATAAAGGAGAAAAATCATGTCTAACATCAACCAAATCACTGCGGCGGAAGAACTTTTCACTGAATTAACTCCCGAACAAGGGGCGGTGGTAGAAGGAGGAGCCACTTTACAGGTGAGATATCTGATTGCCAACAAGCCCAGTCAAAACGACCCCGTGATCCAGGCGGGACGAGGAACTGTCTTTGCTAAGGACAACGTCAATACTACTCAAAAGATTTTCAAAACCGTTAAATTCACTGGTAAGACAACCCTGTCAATTTGGGACCGAGATCAAGGAGCCTATAATGACGATCTCTTAGGCTTTGTCAACCTTAGTCAAGCTCCAACGGGTGTCAAGTCCCTCAAGGTTAACGGGTATACTCTGACTTACCGAGTCTTTTAAATCGAACCGAAAAAGCCAAAAACTGACTTTACTCAGGTCAAGTATCAAGATCTCCGTGAAGTAGGGTGATGCCCTTGACCGCTGCTGAGGTTGGGGCAGTTGCCCCGACCGGTTTCTCTCCCTTACCATTGCTCCTGTACGCAGTTTGGCTGACAAAGTAATCAATGATCGACGCCGATAACTAGTCTTGGATTACAACCCCAGTTCTAGGGATTTCCAAACCGCGTTCAGGGTAATTTTCTAGTTTGAGCATATTCGTTAAAAAACTTTAGTTCAAACTGTAGAAAAAATGGATTTTGGGAGTGATTACTAAAGTGAGGGCAATCAAAAAAGCGTAATCCTATTCATGGCAAAACCGAGAATAATCTGCTGTGTAATAGGGTGGGATTACTGCTAATTGGCTTAGCCCCATAACTGAAAAAAAGATGTAATTATAGTCAACTTAAGTCAAATTAAATCCAGGAGAAAAATCATGTCTAACATCAACCAAATTCCTGCGGCGGAAGAACTTTTCACTGAATTAACTCCCGAACAAGGGGCGGTGGTAGAAGGAGGAGCCACTTTACAGGTGAGATATCTGATTGCCAACAAGCCCAGTCAAAACGACCCCGTGATCCAGGCGGGACGAGGAACTGTCTTTGCTAAGGACAACGTCAATACTACTCAAAAGATTTTCAAAACCGTTAAATTCACTGGTAAGACAACCCTGTCAATTTGGGACCGAGATCAAGGAGCCTATAATGACGATCTCTTAGGCTTTGTCAACCTTAGTCAAGCTCCAACGGGTGTCAAGTCCCTCAAGGTTAACGGGTATACTCTGACTTACCGAGTCTTTTAAATCGAACCGAAAAAGCCAAAAACTGACTTTACTCAGGTCAAGTATCAAGATCTCCGTGAAGTAGGGTGATGCCCTTGACCGCTGCTGAGGTTGGGGCAGTTGCCCCGACCGGTTTCTCTCCCTTACCATTGCTCCTGTACGCAGTTTGGCTGACAAAGTAATCAATGATCGACGCCGATAACTAGTCTTGGATTACAACCCCAGTTCTAGGGATTTCCAAACCGCGTTCAGGGTAATTTTCTAGTTTGAGCATATTCGTTAAAAAACTTTAGTTCAAACTGTAGAAAAAATGGATTTTGGGAGTGATTACTAAAGTGAGGGCAATCAAAAAAGCGTAATCCTATTCATGGCAAAACCGAGAATAATCTGCTGTGTAATAGGGTGGGATTACTGCTAATTGGCTTAGCCCCATAACTGAAAAAAAGATGTAATTATAGTCAACTTAAGTCAAATTAAATCCAGGAGAAAAATCATGTCTAACATCAACCAAATTCCTGCGGCGGAAGAACTTTTCACTGAATTAACTCCCGAACAAGGGGCGGTGGTAGAAGGAGGAGCCACTTTACAGGTGAGATATCTGATTGCCAACAAGCCCAGTCAAAACGACCCCGTGATCCAGGCGGGACGAGGAACTGTCTTTGCTAAGGACAACGTCAATACTACTCAAAAGATTTTCAAAACCGTTAAATTCACTGGTAAGACAACCCTGTCAATTTGGGACCGAGATCAAGGAGCCTATAATGACGATCTCTTAGGCTTTGTCAACCTTAGTCAAGCTCCAACGGGTGTCAAGTCCCTCAAGGTTAACGGGTATACTCTGACTTACCGAGTCTTTTAAATCGAACCGAAAAAGCCAAAAACTGACTTTACTCAGGTCAAGTATCAAGATCTCCGTGAAGTAGAGTGATGCCCTTGACAGCTGCTGAGAGGATATCTCCCAAGTTTTTTGATACTGAACTTTGCCCCCCTAGCCCCCCAATTCTGGGGGGAACAAGAATCCATTTATTGCTAAAAGTCCCCCAAGGGGGACCAACGGGGGCTTGAATGTAGCAAATGATACTTCTCAGACCACTGCTGAGGTTGGGGCAGTTGCCCCGACCGGTTTCTCTCCCTTACCATTGCTCCTGATTGCAGTTTGGCTGACAAAGTAATCCATGATCGACGCCGATAGCATGTCTTGGATTACAACCCCAGTTCTAGGGATTTCCAAACCGTCTTCAGGAAAATTTTAGAGTTTGTACAGATTCGTTAAAAAACTTTAGTTCAAACTGTAGAAAAAATGGATTTTGGGAGTGATTACTAAAGTGAGGGCAATCAAAAAAGCGTAATCCTATTCATGGCAAAACCGAGAATAATCTGCTGTGTAATAGGGTGGGATTACTGCTAATTGGCTTAGCCCCATAACTGAAAAAAAGATGTAATTATAGTCAACTTAAGTCAAGTGAAATAAAGGAGAAAAATCATGTCTAACATCAACCAAATCACTGCGGCGGAAGAACTTTTCACTGAATTAACTCCCGAACAAGGGGCGGTGGTAGAAGGAGGAGCCACTTTACAGGTGAGATATCTGATTGCCAACAAGCCCAGTCAAAACGACCCCGTGATCCAGGCGGGACGAGGAACTGTCTTTGCTAAGGACAACGTCAATACTACTCAAAAGATTTTCAAAACCGTTAAATTCACTGGTAAGACAACCCTGTCAATTTGGGACCGAGATCAAGGAGCCTATAATGACGATCTCTTAGGCTTTGTCAACCTTAGTCAAGCTCCAACGGGTGTCAAGTCCCTCAAGGTTAACGGGTATACTCTGACTTACCGAGTCTTTTAAATCGAACCGAAAAAGCCAAAAACTGACTTTACTCAGGTCAAGTATCAAGATCTCCGTGAAGTAGGGTGATGCCCTTGACCGCTGCTGAGGTTGGGGCAGTTGCCCCGACCGGTTTCTCTCCCTTACCATTGCTCCTGTACGCAGTTTGGCTGACAAAGTAATCAATGATCGACGCCGATAACTAGTCTTGGATTACAACCCCAGTTCTAGGGATTTCCAAACCGCGTTCAGGGTAATTTTCTAGTTTGAGCATATTCGTTAAAAAACTTTAGTTCAAACTGTAGAAAAAATGGATTTTGGGAGTGATTACTAAAGTGAGGGCAATCAAAAAAGCGTAATCCTATTCATGGCAAAACCGAGAATAATCTGCTGTGTAATAGGGTGGGATTACTGCTAATTGGCTTAGCCCCATAACTGAAAAAAAGATGTAATTATAGTCAACTTAAGTCAAATTAAATCCAGGAGAAAAATCATGTCTAACATCAACCAAATTCCTGCGGCGGAAGAACTTTTCACTGAATTAACTCCCGAACAAGGGGCGGTGGTAGAAGGAGGAGCCACTTTACAGGTGAGATATCTGATTGCCAACAAGCCCAGTCAAAACGACCCCGTGATCCAGGCGGGACGAGGAACTGTCTTTGCTAAGGACAACGTCAATACTACTCAAAAGATTTTCAAAACCGTTAAATTCACTGGTAAGACAACCCTGTCAATTTGGGACCGAGATCAAGGAGCCTATAATGACGATCTCTTAGGCTTTGTCAACCTTAGTCAAGCTCCAACGGGTGTCAAGTCCCTCAAGGTTAACGGGTATACTCTGACTTACCGAGTCTTTTAAATCGAACCGAAAAAGCCAAAAACTGACTTTACTCAGGTCAAGTATCAAGATCTCGCTTCAGTAGGGTGATGCCCTTGACAGCTGCTGAGGTTGGGGCAGTTGCCCCGACCGGTTTCTCTCCCTTACCATTGCTCCTGTACGCAGTTTGGCTGACAAAGTAATCCATGATCGACGCGGATAGCATGTCTTGGATTACAACCCCAGTTCTAGGGATTTCCAAACCGTCTTCAGGAAAATTTTAGAGTTTGTACAGATTCGTTAAAAAACTTTAGTTCAAACTGTAGAAAAAATGGATTTTGGGAGTGATTACTAAAGTGAGGGCAATCAAAAAAGCGTAATCCTATTCATGGCAAAACCGAGAATAATCTGCTGTGTAATAGGGTGGGATTACTGCTAATTGGCTTAGCCCCATAACTGAAAAAAAGATGTAATTATAGTCAACTTAAGTCAAGTGAAATAAAGGAGAAAAATCATGTCTAACATCAACCAAATCACTGCGGCGGAAGAACTTTTCACTGAATTAACTCCCGAACAAGGGGCGGTGGTAGAAGGAGGAGCCACTTTACAGGTGAGATATCTGATTGCCAACAAGCCCAGTCAAAACGACCCCGTGATCCAGGCGGGACGAGGAACTGTCTTTGCTAAGGACAACGTCAATACTACTCAAAAGATTTTCAAAACCGTTAAATTCACTGGTAAGACAACCCTGTCAATTTGGGACCGAGATCAAGGAGCCTATAATGACGATCTCTTAGGCTTTGTCAACCTTAGTCAAGCTCCAACGGGTGTCAAGTCCCTCAAGGTTAACGGGTATACTCTGACTTACCGAGTCTTTTAAATCGAACCGAAAAAGCCAAAAACTGACTTTACTCAGGTCAAGTATCAAGATCTCCGTGAAGTAGGGTGATGCCCTTGACCGCTGCTGAGGTTGGGGCAGTTGCCCCGACCGGTTTCTCTCCCTTAGGGTGCATCTCATATTTGTAAAAAAGTTGCGTAGGGTGTGTTAGGGGGGGCCTCATTTTCCGATCAAGCGCCAGGGTTTAGACAGCCCGCCCCGTAACGCACCACCTTGTCAAACAACTTTTAGGAGATGCACCCCTCCCTTACCATTGCTCCTGTACGCAGTTTGGCTGACAAAGTAATCCATGATCGACGCCGATAGCATGTCTTGGATTACAACCCCAGTTCTAGGGATTTCCAAACCGTCTTCAGGAAAATTTTAGAGTTTGTACAGATTCGTTAAAAAACTTTAGTTCAAACTGTAGAAAAAATGGATTTTGGGAGTGATTACTAAAGTGAGGGCAATCAAAAAAGCGTAATCCTATTCATGGCAAAACCGAGAATAATCTGCTGTGTAATAGGGTGGGATTACTGCTAATTGGCTTAGCCCCATAACTGAAAAAAAGATGTAATTATAGTCAACTTAAGTCAAATTAAATCCAGGAGAAAAATCATGTCTAACATCAACCAAATTCCTGCGGCGGAAGAACTTTTCACTGAATTAACTCCCGAACAAGGGGCGGTGGTAGAAGGAGGAGCCACTTTACAGGTGAGATATCTGATTGCCAACAAGCCCAGTCAAAACGACCCCGTGATCCAGGCGGGACGAGGAACTGTCTTTGCTAAGGACAACGTCAATACTACTCAAAAGATTTTCAAAACCGTTAAATTCACTGGTAAGACAACCCTGTCAATTTGGGACCGAGATCAAGGAGCCTATAATGACGATCTCTTAGGCTTTGTCAACCTTAGTCAAGCTCCAACGGGTGTCAAGTCCCTCAAGGTTAACGGGTATACTCTGACTTACCGAGTCTTTTAAATCGAACCGAAAAAGCCAAAAACTGACTTTACTCAGGTCAAGTATCAAGATCTCGCTTCAGTAGGGTGATGCCCTTGACAGCTGCTGAGGTCGGGGCAGTTGCCCCGACCTGTTTTTCTGGCCTACCATTGGTTCTGATCCCAGTTTTGCTCACAAAGTAATCAATGATATAGCCCGATAACTAGTCAAGGATTACAACCCCAGTTCTAGGGTGGTCATTACCGCGCTATGGGTAATTTTCTAGTTTGAGCATATTCGTTACAAAACTTGATCATAAAAGTTACAAAAATTTATCTTGGGCTGTAGAAAAATTGGATTTTCCGAGTGATTATATGAGTGAGGGCAGTCAAGAAATAATGGCAAAACCCCTCATAGGGTTCTGTATGAATTGAGCTTAATTACGGCCTCTTTGCTTACCCCTCACCCTAGAGGAAAGATGTACTTCCAGGGAAATTAAGTCAAATTAAATCCAGGAGAAAAATCATGTCAACTATTTGTGCGAATCAAGACCTGTTTGTAGACTTAAATCAGACAGATGCTGAAACAGTCAGTGGCGGCAGAGTCGCACAGGGCGGCGTTAACCAAAACGAAATCTTCAAGATTGAGAGCCAAATCCGTTTCACCCGTGTCCGCTACTTTGTCGATAATGAAGCAGGACGGTTGCGCTTTGGCCGGAATGCATTATGGTTTACTGACAAGGGAGGAAGGGTTATCTTTGACAAATTACCCTTCCGACCAGGGTTCCAACCGAAAATAGTCAATGTGGACAATGGACGTAAGTATGCATTTAAATTTGACGCAAACACTCGTCGTCCATTAGATATCAACCTCGTTGACATAGGTGCACTTTAGATAATGGTAAATCTCAAGTGGATTTACGGGGGTTGAATCTCTGAGGTGACACTGTCCTGTCTCAGGTGAGATCGAACAAGAAATCTCAGGGGCACAAGCTCAAAATAGTATCGGGTCAGGGTTAGTAAACAGTACTTATTGCCCTGACTCCTGTTTTGGCTCTACCATTGGTGCTGATGGCAGTTTTGCTCAGGAAGTAATCAATGATCTAGCCCGATAGCTAGCCAACCACTACCAGGCCAATTCTAGGCATTTCAAAACCGCGATCAGGGTAATTTCCTAGTTTGAGCAGATTCGTTACAAAACTTGATCATAAAAGTTACAAAAATTTATTTTTGGCTGTAAAAAAATTGGATTGTCCGAGTGATTATATCAGTGAGGGCAGTCAAGAAAGCGTGATGCGTCTTAATCGCAAAACCGCTCATAGGGTTCTGTATGAATTGAGCTTAATTACGGCCTCTTTGCTTACCCCTCTAACGGTCACAACAATGTACTTCAAGGAAACTTATTTAAGTTAAAGCCAGAAGAAAAACCATGTCAACTATTTGTGCGAATCAAGACCTGTTTGTGGATTTAAATGAGACAGATGCTGAAACCATCAGTGGCGGCATAGTCAGCCAGGGCGGCGCTGGCCCAAACGAAATCTTCAAGATTGAGAACCAACTCGTTTTCGGTAGTGTTTCTTACCGTATCGATAATGGTCCATTAAGAAACTTGAACCCTGGCCAGAGTGCATTATGGTTTAGTAACCAGGGAGGAAAGATTATGTTTGACTCTCGCCCCTTCATACCAGGGTTCCAAGGGAAAATAGTCAATGCGGCCAATGGACGTGAGTATGCATTCCGAAGGGCTTTTCCTCCATTCTTCGGCGGTATCACCCTCGCTAATATAGGTGCACTTTAGATAATGGTAAATCTAAAGTGGATTTACGGGGGTTGAATCTCTGAGGTGAAACTGTCCTGTCTCAGGTCAGCTTGAAGAAGAAATCTCAGGGGCTCAAGCTCAACACAGTATCGGGTCAGGGGACTGTTTCCCCTGACCCCTTTTTTGGCTCTACCAAACCTTGCTCAAGATCAGATCCCCAATCCTGCTGGAACACTCTGAGCAGGACGGCGGCGATGCTGCTTCCTTAGGGTTGCCAAAGATAGCAACCGCCAGGGGAGTTGCGATCGCCTTTTTTTTTGCGGTCTTAATATGAACTTTTGTAAATGGCTGCGTAATTTCCTGAGGTTTCCCTGACAAGTCAATAGAAGGGCAAGCAAAGTTAACTGTCAGCAGCTTACCCATCTACGGGTCACAAATATCTACTTATAGTAAAGTTAATTCAAGTTAAATCCAGGATAAAAATCATGTCGAACATCTACAAAATCACTGCCCATGAACAACTGTTCAGTGAATTAACTCTTGAAGAAAGAACTGTCTTAGAAGCTGGTCTGTTCATAGTAAGGCTTCTAGAATTTAGATGGGTTTGCCCTGGTTAAATACTTAATTCAAACACTTAACTAATAATTATACTCATAATTATTGGGACTTTAACATTTTTGGGCACCTTTAGAGGCTGAAAACCTCTCTAGGCAAGGTAAAAATCAATTGCCTAAAAAGGCCTGAAAGTGAATACTGACTTATCTACCCCTCCCGCCCTTCGGATCTCGGTGATCGGCCATTTTAGTGTAAGATTTTTTCACGGTTAGATCAAGTCCGGGACAAAGCCCCAACTTCTCCCCTACCATTCGCCCTAAAGATGAGATACCCAATTGTCCTCCAACATAGTGAAGAAGACTGCGGTGCAGCTTCCATCGCCACCATTGCCAAGCACTACGGACGCACCTTTGCCATCAGTCGTGTGAGGGAAGCAGTAGGCACTGGCTCCCGAGGAACTACTTTGCTCGGATTGAGCCGAGGAGCAGAAGTCTTGGGATTCAACTCCCGCCAAGTCAAAGCCACTGCTCAAATTATCGATCGCATTAATGAAGTACCCTTGCCAGCCATTATCCATTGGAAAGGCTACCACTGGGTGGTATTATATGGCAAAAAAGGAAAAAAATATGTGATTGCGGACCCTGGAGTAGGGGTACGCTACCTCACTCGCAGAGAGTTAATGGAGGGTTGGGCCAACGGCATCATGCTGTTACTGACCCCCGACGACAGCCGCTTTTATCAGCAACAGAACGATCAAGTTGGTGGGTTTGGGCGCTTTATTGCCCGGGTCTGGCCCTATCGCTTCATTTTAGCCCAAGCCATTAGCATCAACTTTGCCATTGGACTGCTCTCCCTGGCCTCCCCGTTAATGATGCAACTGCTCACCGATGACGTGCTGGTGCGGGGGGATACCCAACTGCTGACCACCGTGGCCATTGGGGTGATTGCCATGAACCTGTTTAGCAGTGCCATTGGTTTGGTTCAGTCTCACCTGATCGGTCACTTCGGCCAACGGCTGCAATTAGGCCTGATCATGGAATACGGGCGAAAACTCCTGCGCTTGCCCCTATCTTACTTTGAAGGACGGCGCAGTGGGGAAGTGGTCAGCCGCATTGCTGACGTGGATGCTATCAATAATCTAGTTTCCCAAATTGTCCTCGGTTTGCCCAGCCAATTTTTTATCGCCTTGGTTTCCTTGGCCTTGATGATCTTCTACAGTTGGGAACTGACTCTGGCTTCGATTGCTGCTTTTGTAATCGTTACTATCGTCAATCTGCTTTTCCTGCCTGCCTTGCGCGCCAAAACCCGCAACATGATCGTCTTGGGCACAGAAAACCAAGGCTTTCTGGTAGAAACGTTTCGGGGGGTGCAGGTTCTCAAAACTACCCCAGCTACCCCTCAAGCTTGGGGAGAGTATCAAAGCAATTACGGTCGTCTGGCTAACCTGGGCTGGAGTACAATGAAGCTGGGACTTTACAGCGGTACAATCACCAGCATTCTTTCCACATTTACTTCCATCGCTGTACTCTGGTTGGGCAGTTACCTGGTGATCAATCAGACATTATCCATCGGTCAGTTGCTGGCCTACAATGGCATGAGTAGCAACTTTCTGGGCTTCTTGGGGGCAGTAATCGGGCTAGTGGATGAATTTATTACTGCCCAGGTAGTTATCCAACGCCTGACGGAAGTGATCGATGCCACCCCAGAAGATGAGAATGACTTCAAAAAGCCCTGGGCTGAAATTCCCGGCAATGCAGACATTACCTGCAGTAAGCTCAACTTTCACCACGCTGGTAGAGTTGACCTCCTCCAAGATTTCTCCCTCACTATCCCTGGCGGTAAAGTCATTGCCCTGATTGGTAAATCTGGCTGTGGCAAGAGTACCCTGGCTAAAGTGATGGCTGGTTTGTATTCTCTCCAGTCTGGCAATATCCGCTATGGCCTCTACAACCAGCAAGACCTCTCCCTGGAATGCTTGCGGCAGCAGGTAATATTAGTACCACAAGAACCCCACTTCTGGAGTCGCTCCATCATTGACAATTTCCACTTTAGCTATCCCCAGGTCACTTTTGAGCAGATTGTCAAAGCTTGCGAGATAGCTGGGGCTGACTCTTTCATCAGCGAACTGCCCGACAAATATCAAACGGTTTTAGGGGAATTTGGTGCCAATCTCTCTGGGGGCCAAAGGCAACGATTGGCTATTGCTAGAGCTATAGTTACTGACCCACCAGTCCTAATTTTAGATGAATCCACTGGTGCCCTCGATCCAGTCAGCGAAGCTCAAGTGTTAGATCAATTACTATCCTCTCGCCAAGGCAAAACCACTATTATGATTAGTCATCGCCCGAAAGTGATTCAGCGAGCCAATTGGATTATCATGCTCGAAAAAGGAAAATTGCAAATCCAAGGCACTCCAGAAGAGTTACACTCTCTGGCTGGGGATCACTTAGACTTTCTCGATGATTTTGTTCCTTCAACTAAGAATTTAGTCATGTATGCTTCAGGCTCTGACTCTTCTGTTAATAGTACTTCTCTTAATGGTAATTATAGCAGTTCTCAATTCGGTGATATACCTCGTCCTGGGTTTTAGGGACCAGGAATCCCCCCTAATATCAAGTCTGGTTGAATACCCATAATTAAGGAGAGGGTGGGAGGTGTGGGGAGATGGGGAGATGGGGAGATGGGGAGATGGGGAGATTTTTATTAAGCGATGCAGCGCGGTCTTGGGAAGGCAGCGCGGTCTTGGGGGTCTCCCCCGGAGACGAAACCTTAGACAGTTGAGCCTTTATGGTTGGTCGGCTATGCACAAAAGGGGTAAAACTTATTGATTAAGGCTCAACTGTCTTACGGTAACTTCTAACCATGAGCGACTGCCGTGGTTTCCCCCATGAGCGACTGCATCAAGACAGGGTAATTATCCTGACATGATATAACCCTCCTACCAGAAGGCGAGAAGGAGAAGTGGTAAAAAATCTTGTGTACCTCATCAGTATACTAATTGCTATATGGTTACTAAAACTGATTAAAACTTGCTTCAAATTTAACTATAGCGATTTGCCGATAAGTTAATTATGAAAATGTGGTAAAAAAGATAAATTCCAATTCTTAATTGGCAATAATATAGCGTTTATAGGACTCATGAGGTACACATTATTTTTTCCCTCTTCCCACCTCCGAATTCCCACTTACGACTTCCCTGCTCCCTGCTCCCTGCTCCCTAAAAACCAGAAATTTGTACCTCACAAGTCGTAGAATTGCTATAAATAACTTAGGTGGGATGCCAACTGCTCTATTCCCTGTTCCCTGTTCCCTGTTCCCTGTTCCCTGTTCCCTGTTCCCTGTTCCCTAAAAAACCATAAATATACTTAACAAAGTCGCAAACCTCTAGAAATTTATCTAAATTAAACTTTCAGAATTATTATGATTAGCAATTACGAAAATCAGGTTCTGCCCCCAGTTCAAGAAAACGAATTTTTACCACCAATTGGTCGTTGGATTCAGTTTGGCGGACTGTTTATTGTGGCTACGCTAGCCCTAGCAATTCCCATTGGCTCTGTGACCAAATATAAGGAAACGGTAAAAGCACAGGCTTCTTTCCGTCCTGCCGGTGAATTGCGAATTGTTCAAGCGGCAACAGAGGGTCAGGTGATGAAGATTTCTGTAGAAGAAAATCAAGTGGTCAAAAAAGGAGATGGGCTGGCCACTATCGACGACTCTCGCCTTCAAACTAAAAAAAGCCAACTGCAAAGCAATATCGGGCAAGTCCAGTTACAACTGGTTCAAATCAAAGCCCAAATTAGTGCCCTCAATAGTCAGATACAGGCAGAAACTAACCGGAACAACCGTGCTATTGCCTCCGCAGAAGCTGAACTAGAGCGCCGCCGCCGGGACTATCGAGACCGGAAGATTACCACTGTGGCTGAAGTCTCTGAAGCCGAGGCTCAGTTAAGGCAAGCCCAGGAACAATGGTACGGAGCCCAGGCTAGGTTAAAGTCCACTCAGGCCAATTTTAAGTCAACTAAAGCTGCCTTAAATGCAGCCCGGTCGAAGCGAAACCGATATCAGCCCATTGCTGAAGTGGGAGCCCTGTCCCAGGATCGATTTGAGGAAGCACAACTGATTGTCCAGCAGCAAGAACAAGCGGTGGAGGCGCAAAAAGCCCTAGTTGAAGAGCAAAAACAAACCATAAAACAGCTACAACAAGGGGTTAAGGCCGCTCAAGCTAGACTACAGCGGGCGAAAGCTGCTCTCAATCCCAGCAGCTCAGAAGTAGCGATCGCGTCTGAACGGATTGCCCAAGAAAAAGCTACTGGTGAAGCTACTCTGGCTAGGTTAAACAAAGAACGGGAAGCCCTGATCCAACAGCGGATTGAAATCAGCAAACACCTAGAGCGGGATTCCCGCGAACTTAAACAAGTAGAACTCGACCTCAGCCAAACTGTGATTACTGCCACAGCAGACGGGATTGTTTCTAAGCTAAATTTGCGCAACCCTGGTCAAACTGTGCGCTCTGGAGAGGAAATTGCCCAAATTGTTCCCGGTGATGCACCCTTGAAAATAAAGGCAGTGGTGTCACCAAGCGATATTGGCAAGTTGGCAGAAGGTCAAAAGGTTCACATGCGGGTATCTGCCTGTCCTTATCCAGATTATGGTACCCTCAAGGGTTTAGTCAGCCAAATTTCCGAAGATACTATTAAACCCCAAAGTAATGGTGCTAGGGCAAGTGCTTTAAGCCAGAAGGGGCGTGGTGGTAGTGCTTTCTACGAGGTGACGATCTCTCCAGAAAGCCATGTGCTCGGTAAAGGCAAAAACCAGTGTTCCCTTCAATTGGGAATGGAGGGCAGAGCCGATATTATTTCTAGAGAAGAGACTGTGCTAAGATTCCTACTCAGGAAGGCAAGGCTGGTCACCGACTTGTAATGTGATCTCAGACCTGTTCCCTCTTAGAGGATATCTCCCAAGTTTTTTGATACTGAATTTTGCCCCCCTAGGGCGTGTTTTCAAAGTTTTCCGCAAGATTATGATCCCCCCCAGCCCCCCGCGCGGAAGGGGGGAGCCATAGTCAAAGTCCCCCTTTTTTAAGGGGGATAATGGGGGATCTCCGAGGCAAGAAGACACGCCCTAGCCCCCCAAGCGAGGGATTGCTCGCTTGGGGGGAACAAGAGTCAATTTGCTTCTAAAAGTCCCCCGAGCGAGGGATTGCTCGCTCGGGGGACCAACGGGGGCTTGGATGTAGCAAATAATACTTCTCAGACAACCTCTTAAAAACTTCTGGCATGCATGCCTTTTGCGTGTTGATGTAGGTTGATGTCTTGAGCAGATTAAGGACCAATTTACACAAGCCTATATTTCTGTAATCATTCAGCCATTGGCAAAAGGCTGAGGGAGCATCCCAATTTGGCAAATCCATTGCTCAAACTAACGAAAAGACTAGGGATTAAAAGCATAATTTAAAGTGTTATGTGCAAAAATGGGATGCTCCCAATGCTGATGGCTGATGGCTGATGACTTACATATTTTTTTTTACCATTTTCAGTCGAGCTCTTCCTCTATATATCTCTTGATTTCAGGGGCTAATTTCCTAAGATTACGTTGAAAGAAGTTATTGAGGGATGAAATTTTAATTCCTAAAGAATCCGATATCTCTTGCCATTTTTTTCCGTCCAGGTAGGCTAATCCTATCACTTGTAAGGTAGCTTCAGGATGGTTTTTGATATGTTTCTGCAACAGGTTTTCTGGGTCTTCTTTAAAATAGTGTCTGACCTGGTCATACAACGTCAGTTCTGTTTCCGGTTGTGCCACAGTCTCTATGGTGAGCGATTCCCCAGTCAGCTCAGACAAGTTTGCGGGCAAAGGTAGAGTGGCTTTAGCCATCTCAAACACTAATGAATCTCCTGTGGTTCGGTCTTTTGAGATTAACTGGCACAACAAAAATAATACTATCAAAATTTTAGTAACGTTACTGACCTGGGTCTTGTTTGTAATTAAGCCTTTGATGGTCAGTGTTATCCAAACAATCACATGATCTAGTTTGGTGTTTTTAATCAGAGCGATCAACTGATATTTTATTCTGACAATTTTGCCAGATTGAGCTTGGATAAATGGGTCAGTGAGGTCTTGTTGAGCTTTTTGTAACATCTTATTGAGGCGATAATTGACCCAGGCTATAAATTTTCCTTTTTCTCGATTGTAGTGATTGAGGTTTTGATAAACATAATACAATGTCAGATTCACAGCATCATCATAGACCTCAGGGGAAAATTTGCCTCGATGGTAAAGCTTACCAGAAAGCTTAATGGCATTGAGCAATTCCGTTAAGGCATAAAATCGCTCTGGGGTATTGAGTTGGTGTCGTTGTGCTTCTAGGGCTAGCTGCTGAAGACGACCCTCGTCGAGTACCTTTTTAAAGACACTATCCCGCCAAGACGCCCATTCCTGATCAGAAGTAATTTGTAGATATCGGCTATCAATAGCCTCCTCAAGTTTATGGTTGAGCTGCTCTTGTACGGTCTGATAGATCTCTAGATAGATGCCAGATAGAGGATGACCTGGCCGTGGGCGACACACTTTACGGGTACGCAAAATATGCTCAACTAGTTCTGCCAAAACCTGCTTCCGATGTTGATTTTCAATCTTATATTCTTTTGATTTAATCATCATATGTTGAATTGGCCTGCTCATGACCATTGATCAGGAATGCTTGTCCAATTAGTTATCAGGGTAATTTCCACGGTTTATGATAAGTAGTCGGACAAAAGTAAAATTAACTGTTGAAATAGGGACTTCGGAGCAGGGAGCAGAGGGACTTTTGGCAACTTTACACAAGTTAATACAGCGATGCAGCGCGGTCTTGGGGAGCCAGTGCGGTCTTGGGGGTTCCCCCGGAGACGAAACCTTAGACAGTTGAGCCTTTATGGTTGGTCGGCTATGCAGAAAAGGGGTAAAACTTATTGATTAAGGCTCAACTGTCTTACGGTAACTTCAAACCATGAGCAACTGGCGTGGTTTCCCCCACTCGCTATTGCATCAAGAAGCGAGGTTTATTTTTGTCCAGGTACTTATCCGTTACAAAACTTTATATAAAACTGTAGAAAAATTGGATTTTCGGAGTGATTTACAAAGTGAGGGCAGTGAAGAAAGCGTGAGGGAGCATGTCACTTATGCAGAACATTTGTACTAAGGTAATAGGTAATAGGTAATAGCGATGCAGCGCGGTCTTGGGGAGCCAGTGCGGTCTTGGGGGTTCCCCCGGAGACGAAACCTTAGACAGTTGAGCCTTTATGGTTGGTCGGCTATGCAGAAAAGGGGTAAAACTTATTGATTAAGGCTCAACTGTCTTACGGTAACTTCAAACCATGAGCAACTGGCGTGGTTTCCCCCACTCGCTATTGCATCAAGACGGTAATGGGTAATAGGTAATAGGTCATCAGGGGAGCTAGTCCTGGATGAATATTTGTACATTATCTATAGCCCCCTCATGGGTTTAAGCTTGCTCTAATGGTACGTAGTACTAATGTTTAAGCATTGCAAGACCTGCTCCCAAGCGTGATGCTCTTGATGGCAAAACCACTCCTATTAATAATAAGTATTTCTTGAAAAATTTTTTAGGTGCGCTTTCCACATCTAATTATTAAATTCGCCACGGGTCGCACCTCTTTATCAAACTCAGACAAATAGAGTGAATCTTTCCGAACAGAACAATCCACAAATTTTCAAACAATTGCAATCGATCAGGAGCAGATGACATGGTAACTTACATCGGTGACAACTTAAACAACTACGGTTATGGTGGCTCTGGTAACGACTATCTTTATGGTTACGGTGGCAACGACACCCTGGTTGGTGGCTCTGGCAACGACTACCTTAATGGTGGTATAGGCAGTGACCGGATGTATGGTGGCACAGGCAATGACAGGTATGTGGTTGACAGCACCGGGGATGTGGTCACCGAATACGTCAATCAGGGTATTGATACAGTCTACTCCTCCATCAACTACACCCTAGGAGACAACCTAGAAAACTTGACCCTGACTGGTAGTGCTTACTCCGGCAACGGTAACAGTCTCAACAACATCATCAGTGGTAACAGTTCCAACAACGTCCTCTTCGGGAAATCTGGCAACGACACCATATATGGGAATGGTGGTGATGACGCTCTTATCGGTGGTACAGGCAGTGACCGGATGTATGGTGGCACGGGCAATGACATCTATTCGGTTGACAGCACCGGGGATGTGGTCACCGAATATGTCAATCAGGGTATTGATAGAGTCTACTCCTCCATCAGCTACATGCTAGGAGACAACGTAGAAAACTTGACCCTGACTGGTAGTGCTTACTATGGTCACGGTAACAGCCTCAACAACAGCATCAGTGGTAACAGTTCCAACAACCTGCTCTGGGGTAAATCTGGCAATGACGAATTGTATGGGAATGCTGGTACTGACGTTCTTCTCGGTGATCTAGGCAACGACATTCTTGATAGTGGCTCTGACAATGACTACTTGTATGGTGGCTTTGGCAACGACACCCTGACCGGTGGCTCTGGTAATGACTCTCTTTATGGTTATGGAGGTAGTAGTTCCGGCGAACGGGACATCTTAACTGGTGGCACGGGTGCGGATACCTTCGCATTAGGTAATAATGCTTTTGGGACCAAGGTTGCCTACATTGGTGATGGGAACTCGGGATACGCGACCATCACTGACTTTGATGGGACACAAAGTGATAAAGTTCAGCTCGGTGGTGGTATCAGTGATTACACTGTGAATTACAGTAATGTTACTGGTACATCAGCACTGGATACAAATCTATATCATAAGGGGGACTTAATTGCCGTCTTCCAAGATGACACCAGTTTTAGTCTTATTAATGATACGGTATTTTAGCTTGAATAGGACTTAGGACGTTTAGTTGGTATTGCCCCCTAATACCTAGTTGCATTCAAAGAGAGCAGATTGGTTGGATAGGGAGATAGGGAGATGGGGAGATAGGGAGATGGGGAGATAGGGAGATTGGCGGAAGAGAAAGTTGTACGTTTGACCGCAACTTGGTATAACCCCTAGATTTGGGAATGGGGGCAATACTCCATTATTATTTGATCATCCTCTAATGAAAACTGCCCCTTGGAATCAGCCGCCTTGGGGCTACTCCTATGGTTGAGCTGATCACCCCTGGCAAGAACTCAACCTGCTTACCTGTCTCCGCCCCTTCAGGCTGTTTTCGCCTTCGCCCTTGATTCGCGACCCCCCCACCATGGCGACGCCAAGAGGTCTCTTCTTCAGAGGTATCTTCCGCTATCACTTCATACAGTAACGCCACCTTCTCCCCATGTTTACCTTTACGCAATACCCGACCCAAGCGCCTCATGACCATTGATCACGAATGCTTGTGTAATTACTTATCAAGGTAGTTTCCAAGTTTTCTGTGATTCGTTACAAAACTTTACATTAAACTGGTCCAAAATTGGATTTTCGGAGTGATAAACAAAGTGAGGGCAATCAAGAAAGCTTGATGCTCTTAATGGCAAAACTTCTGATAGCATAGCGTTCTGTAGGAATTTGGGTTAATTACGGCTTCTTTACTTACCCCTGTACCTGGACCAAAAACTGGTTTCCAGGAAACTTAATTCAATTTCACTCAAGAAGCAAAACCATGCTAAATAAAGAACAAATAACTTCCAACTCGGAATTTTCTCTTGTGGATGAAAAACAACTGTTCACTGAATTAACTTCCGAAGAAGCGGCTGTCATAGAGGGAGGCTTGACGCTCAAATTGTATTCGATTAAGGCTCTCAAGGCTAATGCAGACTGGGGGCGACTCAACAGGGACGACACCTATCTTCGTGTCAATGGCCGAACAGTGTGGGGAGTCCATAAAATGAAGACAGGACAAACTCGCAATATTAACAAATTCGTAGATTTCAACAACTTTGCAAATATCCAACTTTTCGATCGCGATCTTGGAAAGGATGACTTCATGGGTGGTTTTACTGTCAGCAAACCAACAGGAGGAAAGTTAAGAGGTTTTGCGTGGGGGAGCGGATCTACATACGCTCTGATCTACGAAGTAGTTTGATGAAGAAGGTCTAAAATGCAAGCTGAATAATTTTCGGAGTCTTAGTACAGCTTTGCAGAAACAGCCACATACTTGGCCTAGGGTCAGGGCTGTTCCATTGTCGGACTAAAATGTGATTGGCGAGGAGGTGGAGAGATAGGGAGGATTAAAGTTAATAAAAAGGTATTTTTAACCTGAAAAAAAAACTCTCCCCATCACCCCACCTCCCTTTCACGCCTATTGACTTGACAATTTATTCCAAAGAATGAAACAGCCCTGTGCCAAGGCAAGGGGGATTTCAGGGTGGCTTGCGTAAGTCCTTGAACTGGACTGGTCAACATGATTGCGGCCTACTACCAACCACAACGGATGGCTCCCTTGACAGTAGAAGGGGCTTGCGATCGCACCTGCTTTAATACCTGGTGAGAAGGGTGTTTATACCAAGTTGCATTCATTCCTAGCACCCCATCACCGGATCACTTTTTGAGAAATACTAAAACTCATCCTCCTCTGACCACTGCCCCTTGGACTCAGCCGCCTTGGGGCTACTCCTATGGTTGAGCTGATCACCCCTGGCAAGAACTCCAACTGCTTATATCATGTCAGGAGAATTACCCTGTCTTGATGCAGTCGCTCATGAGGGAAACCACGGCAGTCGCTCATGGTTAGAAGTTACCGTAAGACAGTTGAGCCTTAATCAATAAGTTTTACCCCTTTTGTGCATAGCCGACCAACCATAAAGGCTCAACTGTCTAAGGTTTCGTCTCCGGGGGGGACCCCCAAGACCGCGCTGCCTCCCCAAGACCGCGCTGCATCGCTTAATACAAATCTCCCCCATCTCCCCATCTCCCCATCTCCCCATCTCCCCATCTCTCCATCTCCCCATCTCCCCATCTCCCCATCTCCCCACCCTCTCCTTAATTATGGGTATTTAACCAGACTTGATATTATCCCCATCTTTTGCTTTACGCAATACCCAACGCAACCGCCTCATGACCATTGGTCAGGAATGCTTGTTTAATTAGTGCTCAGAGTAATTTCCAAGTTTTCAGTCGTTACAAAACTTTACATTAAAAAATTGGTCAAAAATTGGATTTTGGGAGTGATAAATAAAGTGAGGGCAGTGAAGAAAGCGTGATGCTTCTAATCACAAAACTGCTCATAGCGTTCTGTAAGTGATAAAAAGGAGAAAAAAATGCCAGGTACTCCAGGTAATGACGTCATAAATGGCGGTCCGGGAAATGACTTTCTCAATGGACTTGCAGGTAATGATACCCTGCGAGGTCAAGGGGGAGCGGATACCTTAATTGGCGGTATTGGTAATGATTCCCTGGACTCGGATACTCTCGGAACCGTTGATAAAATTGGTGATCTTCTAAATGGCGGTCCGGGCAACGATACACTTCAGGGAGAAGCCGGAAACGACACTCTACTTGGTGGCAGTGGGAATGATCGGCTCACGGGTGATGATTCGAGTGTAGATTTTGGCAATGATAGCCTCAATGGTGGTTCTGGAAACGATACGCTGAATGGTGGTGCTGGCAATGACAGACTCAACGGTGGTTCTGGAGTGGACAGAACCAATGGTGGTTCTGGTAATGATCGGATAATCGACGCCGATTTTGTGAATTTCGACATCCACAATGGTGGTACAGGAATTGACACTATCGATTATTCCAATGTCACATTTGGTTCCGGTTTTGTCACCATTAACCTGGCGACTGAGACGACTTCTGTTTCTGGAGGTAATACCGAGACAATTCGCAATTTTGAGAACGTCGAAGGCTCTCAGGGGGGTGAGACAATCATCGGCACGGGCGGCGCAAACCGCCTCGACGGTAATGGTGGTAATGATACCCTCAATGGTGGAGCTGGAAACGATACTCTGATTGGAGGTTCCGGAAATGACACACTCAACAGTGGTTCTGGAGTGGACAGAACCAATGGAGGTTCTGGTAATGATCGGATCATCGACGACGATTTTGTGAATTTCGACATCCACAATGGCGGTTCAGGAATCGACACTATCGATTATTCCAATGTCACATTTGGTTCCGGTTTTGTCACTATCAACCTGGCGACTGAGACAACCTCGGTTTCTGGAGGTAATACCGAAACGATTCGCAATTTTGAGAACGTCGAAGGCTCTCAGGGGGGTGAGACAATCATCGGTACGAGTGGCGCAAACCGGCTCAACGGTAATGGTGGCAATGACACACTCAATGGTGGTTCTGGGAACGATACTCTGAATGGAGGTGCCGGGAATGACAGACTCAACGGTGGTTTTGGGAACGATACTCTGAATGGAGGTACCGGGAACGATACTCTGAATGGAGGTTTTGGGAATGACAGACTCAACGGTAGTTTTGGGAATGACATACTCAACGGTAGTTTTGGCAATGACATACTCAACGGTAGTTTTGGCAATGATACTCTGAATGGAGATGCCGGGAATGACAGACTCAACGGTGGTTCGGGAGCCGATAGCCTCAACGGTGGTTCTGGCAATGACTTCCTCACTGGCGCAGGTGGTAACGATACCCTAGTTGGAGGTTTGGGCTCAGATACCCTTAACGGTACTAACAGTACTGTGGACGGTGTTGGTGAAATTGATATCCTTAATCCTGGTGATGCTCTTGCCAGGGATCTGATTATCCTAGGCACCAGTGGCTCAATCTATTACAACGGTGCTGGTCTAGATTACGCTGTGATTGACAATTTCGACAGATTTAACTTCGCTGGCGAAACTGACTCTGACAAGATCCAGATTTCCGGGTCATTGTCCAATTACACCTTAACCTCATTCACAGGTACAATATCTGGTGTTTCTATTACCAATGGCACTCGCATCAACTTAGGTGCAGAGATCATTGCTTATGTCGATTCTAGTGGTTTACTGACTTCTGCTGACTTTATCTCAGTCTAGTCGCCAACGGACTTTATCTAACCGGGTGACAAGTAGGATTGTTTGCTTTACTCGGTCTGTAGAGTTTAGGGGAAAGCTACTGATGGGATACCTGGTGAGACGGGTGTTGGTACCAAGTTGCATTCATACCTAGCACCCCATCACCAGATCACCCTATCCTCTTTTGAGGAAGATAGTATCTTAGGACTTACGACGTTTAGTTGGCTTCGTAAGTCCTAAGCTAAATTATACAGCTAATACCAATTTCAACCAATATTGTTCAAGTAATATTGTTAAACAGGAATAACTACCCATCCCGACAATACTCCATTATTATTACCTGATCATTCCACTCAAAACTGATCATCCTCCTTTGAACACTGCCCCTGGGACTCAGCCGCCCTGGGGCTACTTCTATGGTTGACCTGATCACCCCTGGCAATAACTCCAACTGCTTACCCGTCTCTACTCCTTCAGACTGTTTGGGGGTTCGCGGTTAATGAATTATATATAGTTAAAATTTTCCGGAAAGTTTTGCATAAAAATCCGAATTACTAGTGATGAGTATATAGAGCAAGTAAAAACACCATGCTCTTAGCCAAACCGCTCCTATTAAAAATGAGTATTTCTTGAATAACTTTTCTGGATACAACTCAGACAAATAGAGTGAATCTTTACGAATAGAACAATCCACAAATTTTCAAACAATTGCAATCGATCAGGAGCAGATGACATGGGAACTTACAATGGTAACGACTCAAACAACTACAAAGAAGCACACAAAGAAGGTTGGTGGATATTCAAGAAATGGAAGTCTTGGACAATGTCCGGTAATGGTGGCAACGATACCCTGATTGGTGGCCCGAAAAACGACAGCATATATGGTAATGATGGTAACGACAGTCTTTTCGGTCAGGGCGGTAATGACTACCTCAGTGGTGGCTCTGGCCATGACACCCTGGATGGTGGTACAGGCAGTGACTCGATGGTTGGTGGCACCGGCAATGACATCTATGTGGTTGACAACACCGGGGATGTGGTCACCGAATACTTCAATCAGGGTATTGATACGGTTTCTTCCTCCATCAGCTACACCCTAGGAGCTAACCTGGAACACTTGACCCTGACTGGTAGTGCTTACTCGGGCTACGGTAATAGCCTTAACAACAGCATCAGTGGTAATAGTTCCAACAACTACCTTTGGGGTAAATCTGGCAATGACTCCTTGTATGGGAATAGTGGTAATGACACTCTTAGCGGTGATCTAGGCAACGACTACCTCTCTGGTGGCTTTGGCAACGACTACCTCTCTGGTGGCTTTGGCAACGATTACCTCTCTGGTTACTCTGGCAACGACACCCTTTATGGTGGCTCTGGCAACGACACCCTTTATGGTGACTCTGGCAACGACTACCTCTCTGGTTACTTTGGCAATGACACTCTTGATGGTGGCTCTGGCAACGACACCCTGACCGGCGGCTCTGGTAATGACTCTCTCCAGGGTTATCAACGTAATAGTTACGGCGAACGGGACATCCTAACTGGTGGCACCGGTGCGGATACCTTCGTCTTAGGTCAAAATGGTTATATCACCGAGATTGGCTACATTGGTGATGCTAACTCCGGATACGCGACAATCACTGACTTTGATTGGAAAGAAGGTGATAAAGTTCGCCTCGGTGGTAGTATCAGTGATTACGATGTGTATAAGACTATTAATGTTAGTGGTACATCAGCACTGGATACAACCCTATATTACAAGGGAGACTTAATTGCTGTCTTCCAAGATGACACCAGCTTTAGTCTTAACCTTGATACAATATTTTAGCTTGAATAGAACTTAGTAAGTTTAGTTAGTATTGCCCCGCTAATCCCTTGATTTGGGAATGGGGGAAATACTCCATTATTATTACTTAATAATCCCACTCAAAACTGATCATCCTTCTTTGAACCGCCCCTTGGACTCCGCTCCTTTGGGGCTACTCCTATTGTTAACCTGATCACCCCTAGAACTCCAACTGCTTACCTGTCTGGGCACCTTTGGACCGAATTGATAACTTTTATGCATAATTTTCTCTCATCTTTATCAAACCTTGACATAGTTAAAGGTTTAGTGAATATTTTGTAAACGTTATAATTTTTATCCGAGTTAGATATATAATCCGATTGGATCTAAGTAAGCCATCAATAGCAATACTTAATTGAAGCGCTAATTACTTAGATCCAGATTCAAACTATCTGTCTTGGATATATCAGTTCATGGTGCTCCACTAATCAAGGGATCTATTGGGTCTAACCAATTGACTTGATCGACTTGATTGTTATATGAACTGACCTATTAATCAATCAACAGATTATCAATAAAATCAGAATGTAGTAGCGTTTACTAATTATATTTTTGACGCTACTAACAGAGGAATTTTTGTGATTTTTTTGAAATCTGTAACGGTCAACATCAGGATTGTTGATCAAAATTACCCTTGACTTACCCATAAACTGGGTTTCTTAAGTCCCACTATTAATAATGAGTATTTCTTGAATAATTTTTCAAGATGTAACTCAGACAAATAGGGGGAATCTTTCCGAACAGAACAATTCACAAATTTTCAAACAATTGCAATCGATAAGGGATAAATGACATGGCAAATTCCAATGGTACTTACTTGGACGACTACCTTGAGTGTGGCTCTGGTAACGACAGTGTCTTTGGTTTTGGTGGCAACGACACCCTGATTGGTGGCGCTGGCGACGACACTCTTAATAGTGGCTCTGATAACGACACTTTAATTGGTGGTACAGGGAACGATGTTTTACTTGGTGGCCCTGGCAACGACTTGATGTCTGGTGGCTCTGGTAACGACTACTTAGATGGTGGCTCTGGCAACGACTCGATGTATGGTGGCACAGGCGATGACACCTATTTGATTGACAGCACGGGGGATGTAGTCAATGAAAGCTCTGGTAATGGTACTGATACAATCATCTCCTCCATCAACTACACCCTAGGAGCCAACCTGGAAAAGTTGATTTTGACTGACTGTGCTTACAATGGCTACGGTAACATCCTCAACAACACCATCGTTGGTAACGATAAAGACAACTACCTCTGGGGGAATTCTGGCAATGATGACTTGTATGGGAATGGTGGTAATGACACTCTTCACGGTGGCTTTGGCAACGACTCCCTATTTGGTGGTACAGGTGACGACACCCTGATTGGTGCCTCTGGCAACGACTTGCTGATTGGTGACGTTGGCAACGATTTTCTATTTGGTTATGCTGGTAACGACTCCCTATTTGGTGACTCTGGTAATGACTTTATCCAAGGTTATCAAAGTAGTAGTCAAGGGGAACTAGACATCCTAACTGGTGGCACGGGGGCGGATACCTTCGTATTAGGTAAGAATGGTTTTGTCACCGAGATTGGCTACATTGGTGATGGTGACTCAGGATACGCCACAATCACTGACTTTAATGGGTTAGAAGGTGATAAAGTTCAGCTCGGTGGTCTGGAGGCTGATATCGATAATGGGAATTACACGCTGTCTGGCAACAATCTATATTACAACGGGGATTTAATTGCTGCCTTCCAAGGTTCGACTGATTTTGATATTTACAACCCTGCTCATGTAATGTTTTAGCTTGAATAGAACTTAGTCAATTTAGTTAATATTGCCCCCCTCTCCCCTAGATTTACGAATGGGGGCAATACTCTATGATCACCTAATCATCTAACTTAAAACTCATCATCCTCCTCTGACCACTTGCCCTTAGACTCAGCCGCCCTGGGGCTACTCCTAGGTTTCACCTGATAACCCTTGTCTGGCAATAACTCCAATTGCTTACCGGTCTTGGCCCGTTCCGGCTGTTTGCGCCTTCGTGGTTCATTTTTGCTACCACCACCATGGCGACGCCAAGAGGTTCGTTCTTCAGAGGTATCCTCGGCTACTACTTCATACAATAACGCTACCTTCTCTCCATCTTTACCTTTACGCAATACCCGACCCAAGCGCTGGATATACTCCCGAGATGAACCGGTCCCTGATAAGATAATCGCTACTCGCGCATCGGGTACATCCACTCCTTCATTCAATACATGGGATGCTGCTAAACAGCGATACTCTCCCTCCCGAAATCGCTTCAAAATATCATGACGCTCTTTGACTGGGGTTTGATGAGTAATCGCGGGAATCAATAACTCCTGAGAAATGCGATAAAGTGTAGCATTACCATTGGTAAAAATTAACATCTTCTCGGGGTAATGCTGAGCCAGTAAATCTAGCAAAATCCTTAATTTTCCATCGGTCCCTAAGGCAATTTCTTTGGCTTCCCGGTGAGCTAACATGGCTCGGCGTCCGCTTTGCGATCGCGCACTTGCTATCACAAACTGCTGCCAACCTTTAATACTGCCGAGATGAATGTTGGAGCTCCGCAAAAAATCATTGCGCAACGCCATGCAAGAATTATAGCGATCGCGTTCTTTTTGGGAGAGCTTGACCTTAATCTGAATTACCTTATGGTCAGCTAGGGCCAAACCCGCCAATTGATCAGGGCTTTTGCGATAAACCTCTGGTCCTATCAAACCATTAAGGTCCCAATGACGGCCATCGGAGCGGTCTGGGGTTGCTGTCAGTCCTAACCGATAGGGTGCGATCGCATATTCCGCAATCACCTTATAAAAATCCGTAGGTAAGTGATGACACTCATCAAAAATCACCAAAGCGTACCGATTCCCTAAGGTTTCCGCATGAATAGTGGCACTATCATAGGTGGCGATCAGGATAGGCGTGCGATCGCGAGAACCACCCCCCAACACTCCCACCTCCACATCTGGAAAGGCTGCTTCGAGTTGAGCATACCACTGGTGCATTAAATCTAGGGTTGGTACCACAACTATGGTACTACGAGGAGTGTCTTGCATTGCCAACTGGGCCAGATAAGTCTTACCTGCTCCCGTTGGTAGCACCACTACCCCTTTACGACCAGCTTGCTTCCATGCCAACAGAGCTTCCCGTTGATGGGGATAAGGTTCCATCTCAAAACTAGATACTAGTGGCAGAGGCACAAATTCCCTAGCATCATCAATAAAATCAACCTTTTCTCTGAGTAAGGTTTCTACCAGAGGACGATAGTGAATTCCTCTAATCCGAAACTTCTCTACCCGATCATCCCAAGTGGCATATTCCACCCAAGCGTTGCCCCTCGGTGGTGGATGCAAAATCAGAGTTCCCCGGTCAAACGTTAATCTAGGGGTGCGTGGCATGGATTCAAGGACGTTTCTTTGCTATTGTCGTACCGGTTCCGTTGCCAGGCTTTGGCCTAGCTTCAATAGCTAATAATACCAGACCACTGAACTTTCTTAAGTTGATTACGGCGATAGGAAAAGAAACGCTCCGGTTCCGAGTAAGTGCAGTGGGGTGCGATCGCAATTTGTTCTGAATCAATGCCCAATTGTTCCAACTGTAAGACATTCACTCGCCGCACATCCAAGCGTACTCGTCCGGGTTTGGGGTCATCTAATATCGGGGAGTCGTCTAGCTGCTGCAACACCCCCAGAATTGATTCGGTGCTATCCCCTTGATCAGTAGATACAATACTAGCTCCCACTTCAGCCGCCACGGTTTCTGATACCTGATAGCATTCCCCTGCAATTGCTGGACCGAGAGCAATGCGTAGATTTTCTTTACGGCTACCATTGTCTAGCAATCGTGCGATCGCATTAGGAACAATCCGTTGAGCAGTACCCCGCCAACCCGCATGAACTGCTGCTACCTGTCCGGTTTCGATATCCCCAATCAGTAAGGGCGTACAGTCCGCCGTACAAACCCACACAGCTTGCTTAGCTTCCTCACTTATAATACCATCAGCCGGTGGTTTATTGGAGTCTGGCTCACCGTTTTGGGTACTTTCAATTTCCCCAGGAGTCAGTACTGTATTGCCGTGGACCTGTTTCACTCGATACACCTGGGCATCAGGCTGGAGTACATCGACCATTTCTTCAGGAGAACGGGGAGAAAATGCTGAGGTGAAGAAGCCGTGATTCCATTGCTTCAATAGGCTACTCCTTAAATAGGGCAAATTGTTCCAACTCTGCCAGTGCCAGGTATGCATTTAAATTGTGTTGACGGTTTACAGTTTACACTTTCTACTTTCTACTTTATACTGTTATGACTTTAAACTATTGTGGATTTCAATTATATAGCCTTTATCGCAGTTATGAGGTACAGTCTTCTTTGACTTTGATTCCCTGTCTTGATCCAGCGCATCGCTATTGCTAGCATGCCTATTGCTAGCATGCCTATTGCCTCTTCCCTGTTCCCTGTTCCCTGTTCCCTGTTCCCTGTTCCCTGCTCCCTGCTCCCTGCTCCCTTGCTGTCATAACCTAAAACTTTCAATTAAACCAGCTTACTGTCATAAATCAAGGCAACTTCCAAAGTTTAATACTATCATCTCTACTGCCACTGACTAAGGTTTTTCCATCGGGACTAATCGCCAGAGAACTCACCCAGTTTCTATGACCAGTGAGGGTAGTTTTTAACTCCCTTGTTTCTAAATTCCAAACCTTAATAGTATTATTAGCGCTACCACTAACCAAGGTTTTACCATCGGGACTAATCGCCAGAGAATGAACATAGTATATATGTCCAGTCAAGGTATTTTTTAATTCCCCAGTTGTCAAATCCCAAATTTTAATATTACGGTCTAAACTACTACTAAATAAGGTTTTGCCATCAGGACTAATGATTATAGAAACAACGGAATCTCTATGACCAGTCAGGGTCTTTTTTAGATCACCTGTATCCAAATCCCAAATTCTGATCGTATTGCCACCATTGCCACTAACTAATGTTTTGCCATCAGGGCTAATCACCACCGAACTAACCCAATTCGTTTCCCCTGTCAGGGTTTGTTTTAGCTTACCCGTCGGTAAATCCCAAACTTTGATGGTGTGGTCATAACTGCCACTGACTAAGGTTTTTCCATCAGAACTAATAGCAACAGAACTAATAAAGCCCTGATGACCAGTAAGATTCTTTTTGAGCTGACCCGTTTTCAAATTCCAAATCTTGACAGTGTTGTCATCGCCACCACTAACAATAGTTTCTCCATCAGGAGTAATAGCGACGGAATAAACATTGCCATCATGGCCATTCAGGGTTCTAACTAACTCACCTTTCGGCAAATTCCAAATTTTTACAGTATGATCATTACTACCACTTACCAAATAGTTACTATCAGGACTAACAGCAATAGAACGCACTGAGTTAGAGTGTCCATTTAGAGTATTTTTGAGGTAGGTACTGCTGGGTAAACCAGCAATCAAAAAACTTAAATTAGAGGGAAAGGTTTGATACCTAAAATATCCATATCCTTGAGTAATTAATCCTAGAGATAATAAAGAAAATCCTCCCATCATCACTTGTTTTTTTAACTGGTTATTTGGTCTGAATGACGTTAAAAAATTTAGAAAGGACTCGTGATACTTAGAGGTTGATTTAGAGGGATTAGCCGGGGGGGGCGCAGACTGAAGCTCCAACACCTCCAAAACTTGGTCTACAGACTGATAACGGTGCTGATAGCTTTCTGGGAGCAGCCGATCCATTATCCACCACAATTGTTCACTCACCGGTTGCTTTAAATACTTTCGCCAAGTATTTACCCAGCGATAGCCTTGTTTCTTCCACAAATCCCAAGGATGAACATTCGTCAGCAAATGAAAGCACGTCGTGCCCAAACTGTATAAATCACTAGCAGCATAGGCTTTACCTCCCTCCATTTGTTCCATAGGCACATAGCCAAAGGAACCGATAGTGGTGCCAGTGATATTAGCCATGACCGTAGCCCTCAATTGCTTGGCTATCCCAAAATCGATTAGTACTAGCTGATTCTTTTTTTCAGATCCTTGACCCGAACCAGGACGGCGAATGATATTACCTGGTTTAATATCTCGGTGAATCACCTTCTGTTGATGGACAAACTTGAGAATAGTTAGCAGTTCAAATAAAACATCCTTAATCTTGTCTTCACTGAATGCTCCTGCTTCTGCCAACTCTTGCTCTAAGGTTTTCCCCTCGATATACTCTTGGAGCAAATATAAGCGCTGATCTTCCTCAAAGTAAGCTAGCAAGGTAGGGATTTGGGGATGTTGTCCCAGCCTTTGCAATTGTTTTGCCTCTTGCTCAAATAATTCTCGTGCCTTTTTGAGTGCCTTCGTTCCCTCAATTTGGGGGGCTAGCTGCTTAATCACACAGTATTCATCCAATTTGTCCCTATCTTCTGCCAAATAGGTTTTGGAAAATCCCCCATCTCCGATGGGTCGAATTGGACGATAGCGGTTTTTCAAGATAACCAGTTTGTTACCACAGCTTTGGCAAAACTGGTTATCATCCGGATTAATGGGATTCTGGCAATCGGGATTAAGACAGCAGATCATACTGGCAGGTCATCAGGGAATTTGGGTATGACTAGGTAAGTATTCAGCTATCAGCGTGTCGCGTATCAGCGATCAGCTTATGGGCAAGCTACTTGAGGTACCAAAGGCCAACAACTGAACACTGACCACTGACGGCTAACCGCTGACGGGTGAATGCATACATGACTAGGCTACCCGCGAGGGTAGTGTTTTCCTCTTGATTTTCCTCTTAAGAGGGAGCATGTCACAGTTAAATGGGGTACGGTAGTACTTACGGTAGAAATTCCCTGGTATCAGGATGCTTTTGGTAGATGCTAGCCATAGATGCTAGACTTAGCGGTTGGCTAATCGGCTACAGTAGCGGCCAGCCCTTTTCGCTTTCCGGTGAAATTTGGCTAATCGGATTAAATGATGGGATTAAGGATTTGAGCTGTTGACCAATCCTTAGGATTAAGGGTACTGGTTATTTTACCTTCAATGAATAATTTTAGCAGAATTTCAGGAAACGCGTTCGCGTAGCGTGACCGTAGGTCAATCGCAATCTGGTTACAGGTTACAGGTTATAGGTTACAGGTTATAGGTTACAGGTTATAGGTTACAGGTTACAGGTTACAGGTTATAGGTTACAGGTTACAGGTTACAGCTTACAGGTTAGGCGGTGATTAAACCTTGGCCAAAAGGCGACGCTAAGGGAACAACCTCTTTTAGGAACTATACTTTCTCACGGAAGTCATGGATTCATAGTGGGTAAGGCTAACCGCTGATACCTGAATGCAAACCAATTGCGAGTGTCAAGCCTAGGTATAAAATAACGACGCTAGCAGATATAATCTGATCTATCATTCTGTTATCCGATCTATTACTTGCGATCTATTACTTGTTAACTACCATGAGAGCATCTAATCGAATTACCCTAGTTTTGTTTCTACTGCGCCTCAGTGTTTTTATAGTAATGCTGATGTGGACAATCGATAAATTCGTGCGTCCTGAACATGCAGCTGCGGTCTATGAAAACTTTTACTTTATTAGTGGAATCGGTAACAGCATTTTTACTCTTATTGGCGCTATACAGCTAGTCATCATCATCGGATTTTTACTCTTAGTGGAAAAAACGATTTACTTATGGTAGCTTATTATTAGTATTTCATGGGGTATCAACTCTCTCAGCATATCAGCAATATCTAAGCCCCTTTTTTATCCGAATTTGCTATTTTTTGCCGCCTGAGCAATGTTAGCAGCTTGCTTTGCTCTTTATTATCTCAGAGACCTTGATACGCTGTTTGTAATCGATAGACGATCGGTAATCTAAAGACAAAAAGCTGGGATAAAAGTTGAAATTGAAAGTTGAAAGTGGAAAGTTGAAAGTTGAAAGTTAAAGTTGAAAGTTGAAAGTTGAAAGTTGAAAGTTGAAAGTTGAAAAGTTGAAAGTTGAAAAGTTGAAAGTTGAAAGTTGAAAGTTGAAAGTTGAAAGCGGTTACTAACCTACCTAATCAGGTACACAGGATTTTTTCCTCTTGCCTCTTGCCTCTTGCCTTTGCCTCTTGCCTCTTGCCTCTTGCCTCTTGCCTCTTGCCTCTTGCCTCTTGCCTCTTGCCTCTTGCCTCTGCCTCTTGCCTCTTGCCTCTTGCCTCTTGCCTCTTGCCTCTTGCCTATTCTCTGTTCCCAGATCCGCTGTTCCCTAAAACTCAAGAATCTGTACCTAACCCAATTGAAAAGTATTGAAAAGTGCTGTAATTATGAAATATTGGCGGGAAACCTGTGCTGTAGCACAGCGAATCTTGATTGAACTATGGCGAAGGCAGCGTAGCCTATTATTTTGGAGTATTTTTCCAATTACTGTGCTATTTCTCAACGGTTTAATTATGGCAGAACAGGCTCAGCTATCAACCGCTGAAGCATTTGAACGTGCTGCCCCAACTACTCTTGTGGGTGCTGCTTTGTTTTTTAGCTGCTTGGGGGGTAGCGTCGCAACGGTAGTCTCAGAACGAGAACAGCACATGCTCAAGCGTTTATTTATCTCTCCATTAGGTGGCATATCCTATTTCTTAGGAATTTTTTTGGCTCACAGCTGCATTGCTACAGGTCAAGCCTTAGTGGTTTATACCATAGCAGCATTTTTGGGGGCAAGGTTTCAAGGTTCCGTGTTGCTAGGGGTATTGATTATTTTGCTGAGTATTATTGCTTATGTGGGAGTGGGATTTTTTCTGGGAACTCAATTAGCGCGGCGCACTGAGGACGTTAATGCCTTAGTGGGAACCTTCGGTGTACCTCTATTAATTTTGGGTGGTGCGTTTTTACCAACTGCTTTGTTTCCGGAACAGTTACTGGAAATCGCTAAGTTTAACCCAATTTATCATATGAACGAAGCCTTGCTGGGAGTATGGGCTGATGGCAAGGGTTTGGTGGAAATCGAGTCTCATTTCTGGTTTTTGTTTGGCTTTGCCTCAGTGATGGTGATAGTCGCATGGTTGTCATACCAGGGGATGGTTCGGGTAGAGAGAAGATTGTAATTACCCACGGGAGTTTTGTGCAGGGTAACCTAGTTTAAACCATTGAAGAATCAGGAGGTTTGCACAAAAAAAATAAACTTAAGTATAGTCGGGTCAGTTATCTATGACCTAGTACGTCTATAAAATTCTCCGATTATCGTAAAAAAAGTCTGATTAAATTGCCTTAGTATTGCTGAAGGTTTAACTAGTGCTAAATATCCATAAATTAAGTAAGTCTTACGGTAATCGAAACGTTCTGCAGGATTTAACCCTAACTATTCCAGCGGGAGAAATATATGGTTTACTCGGACCTAATGGTGCAGGTAAGACAACTACTATCAATATCATCTGTAACTTACTACGAGCGGATAGTGGTGCGATCGCAATCAATAACCAACCAGTGTCCGAGGCAACGAAAAAGCTGATTGGGGTTGCTCCCCAAGAGAATTTACTGTATCAAACCCTTAGTTGTCAAGAAAACTTGTATTTCTTTGCTCGTCTGTATGGGTTAGATGGTCAGCAGTGCTCTAAACAAGTTTACACTGCCCTTGCTGCGGTCAATTTATTAGAGCGGGCAAAAAGTCCGGTGGAAACCCTCAGTGGTGGGATGCAGCGACGGATGAATATTGCTGTTGCTCTAGTGCATCAGCCGAAATTACTTATTTTAGATGAGCCTACCACAGGCTTAGATATTGAAGCCCGATATGAAATTTGGGACTTGATTCGACGTCTTCAGGGCCAGGGAATTACTATTTTGCTGACCACTCATTCCCTTGATGAAGCAGAACGTCTTTGCCACAGAATTGGCATTCTTAAACAGGGACAGATTGTAGCAGAGGGGAGTTTGGTTGAGTTACGGCAAAAGATTCCGGCTCAAGAAATTGTAGTAGTAGACACCCCTCAAGAAGAACAAGCGATCGCTCGTGCCCAAGAATTAGGCTTTACTCATCGCCGCTATGGCAATGATTTAGCGTTTTGGCTACCAGAGTCTTTAGACCTGAAGGACATTATGGCATGTTTTGATGGGATTCCCCTCGATTCCATTGCTCGTCAACCAGTGCGGCTTGAGTATGTCTATGTAGAGGTTACATCAAATCTGGGAAATAAGTTAGTGGTTAGTCGTTAGTGAGAGTGTGTTGATCTCTAGTGACTACTGTAGGGGCGAACAGCTGTTCGCCTCTACTAACCACCAACAAAAAAAGAACAAGCTGGATATTTTGGGTGATTAACGATAACAATCTACAAACCATTCCCTTTGCTAGACAGCTGAGCCGCAACTTTCCTGAATACGTACAGCAAGCCTTCTGATGACAAAAGACTCATCTGGGCCAGGATATAATCAGCTAAGTGAGTAGTTGCTGACAGCACAATCAAACCCGATTCTTGGTCAAGCAAGCGCTCAATCAATTCAGCCTTTTCCTCTACAGATAATGTTTCGGCTAGACGCCAAACGCTATCAACCTTATTAGGCTTGGAGTTAATGTCAATTACGCAATTCTTATACATTGCCTTACTGCCCTTCAATAACTGATGGGATTATAGAATTGCTGAGTTGACCGCCGTAACCGTAAATGTACTTAGAGAAAATAGACCAGCCCTGGAATTGTAAGTAAATCCCTCAAGGTTAATCAACCTGTTAGGGTTAATCAATGTTTTGTCTTCAGAGGGCTATTATAACCCTTTTTTTCAGGATTTGTCACTATTTCCAGATATCAAGGCAGAGCCTTTGTTGGATTACAGCGAATCAAACCTATTGTGAATGACTCGATGCTGCTGGCTTTGGCAGTGTTACGATCCCTGAAATCTGTGAAGATGCCTCAGATAACTGATGCTATCTAGTTTATGGGCGTTACCTAGGTAACTGTGATTACCTAATTTTAACTAAAACTTGAACAAGTTTACGCTTAACTTTACAAATACTTTAAATAAAAGTATTTTTCTTTAACAAAAGAATTGATAAATTGATAAATAGTCAAGTCAAGCAAACTATCAAAAACATTCAGGGTAAAAAAATAAGACACCTTAAGGTATTTTAATTTTTCAGGAATACTACAAAATTTAAATGTTGATTTATAGGGGAAGCTACGAAAAAATTATCGGTTTTACGAGTCTGATTTAGGGTGTATCAACTGGTGTATCAACTGGTGTATCAACTTCTGATGCCTTGAGGTGAGCTTAGTCTAAATTTGTTTGTCTGCAATGACCTTCTTGTGTCAATCATGTAATCTACCAAAGACAAAATCTGATGACTACTATTTTTGGATTTGAGACTGGCAACTTCATAAATTGGAACACTATCGGCGATGCCAGAATTGAGACAGCGGCATTTGGCAGTATTCCTTCTCAGGGAAAATTTCAGGCTTTAATTACTAATGATGTCGGTTCTGTAAGTGATAGCGCACTTGAAAACTTCTTGGGGTTCAACCCAGGCAGTATAGATGGTTTTGGCAATGGAGATGCCAAAGAAGGATCCGCTCTCAAGTTACAACCTATTACAGCCAACGCTGGGGATGTTTTGAGCTTCGACTTTAACTTCCTGACTGATGAGCTTACTCCTGACTCCACCTTCAAGGATTTTGCCTTTGTCTCCATCATCCCAAACGTTTTATCTAACCTGGCAGATACCAATAGTTCATTTCTGCTGTCTCCTACAGGATTTCGTGAGGAAACAGACTACGATACCTTTACCTACAAATTCCCAACTGCTGGCACTTATCTAGTAGGTATGGCAGTGGTGGATGTAGAAGATGAGTTGTTGGAATCCGCGCTACTAGTGGATAACTTAAGAGTTGTGCCGAAAGATGAAGTAATTGTAGGCACAAGCAACGGTGAAACTCTTTTCGGCACTGCTGATAATGACACCATCTACGGTCAGGGTGGTAATGACAGAATCTTTGGGAGTGAGGGAGTAAACATTCTCTATGGTGGTGCTGGGGATGACGAGATTTTCGGCGGTTCCAACCCTGACACCATTTATGGCGGCACTGGTAATGACGAGATTTTCTCTTCCGGAGGCAATAACACAGTCTATGGAGGTATCGGTAATGACCTCATAGACACTGGCACTGGTAATGATTTAGTGGTTGGTGGCTTCGGCAACGATACGATCAGGCTTGGGGGTGGTCAGGATATTGTTGTCCTAGAAGCACGCAAAGGAACTGATACTATCATTAACTTTAAGGCTGGTAAGACGTCGCTAGGTCTGTCTGGTGGTTTGACTTTCAGTAACTTGAGGTTTAACCAAAGTGCTGATGGTGTCGAAATCGCTGTTAACGGTGAAGTCTTAGCAGTTGTCAATGATGCACAAGTTGGGACTATTGCCAGCGCTAGCAACTTTTTGACGATTTAGTGATCTGATTGAGCTTGATCTGTCACTAGAATCAGGGCTATTCCGTGGGTGGTGCGTTACGGTACGGGCTGTCCCACCTGGGAACAGGCGCAACATTAGGGCGATTCCGTCCCTAACGCACCACTACGTAAGTTTTGTCAGTCAACCAGGATAGAGTTTGGCGACAGTCGCTGTAACTCGGCTTTTTCTGTGAAAACCATCATCACCAGGTCTATAATCTCAAGAGGTACACTGGGGGAATTGGTAGTTAAAGATTATAGTTTTGATTAGCAATCGGTTCCCTATGTCTACATTTTTATTAGAAGTCGGTACAGAAGAATTACCCGCAGATTTTGTCGATAGTGCGATCGCACAGTGGCAATCGAAAATTCCCCAAACCCTGGATCAGTACTTTCTTACTCCAGAAGGAATTGAGATTTACGGCACCCCTCGCCGCTTAGCAGTTATCATTAAAGAATTACCTGAAAAGCAACCGGACCGAGAAGAAGAGGTTAAAGGACCACCAGCTAAGGCAGCGTTTAAGGATGGCCAACCTACTAAAGCAGCACTTGGGTTTGCCCGTAAACAGGGGGTAGAGCTAGATAATCTATTCCTCAGAGATACGGATAAAGGAGAATTTGTCTTTGTTCAGAAACAGATATCCGGTCGCCCCGCTACGGAAATTTTAACGGAACTGATTCCCCAATGGATATTTGGATTGGAAGGTAGACGGTTCATGCGCTGGGCGAATGGAGATTTAAAGTTTCCCCGTCCGATTCGCTGGCTAGTCACACTTTTGGATGATGTAGTGCTACCGGTAGAGTTAGATAATAATGCCGAGACTGTAAAAAGCGATCGCATTTCCAGTGGTCATCGGATCTTGTCTCCCAAACCAATAGAGATTCCCCAAGCAACAGATTATCAGTCCTGTTTGCGCAATGCTTATGTAGAGGTCAACCCTGAAACACGTCGCGAGACAATCAAATCACAAGTGGAGTCAGCCGCTAAACAGTTAGGTGGTTATACCCCTCTGTACCCTGAGTTATGGGAAGAAGTCACTAATTTAGTGGAATGGCCGACAGCAGTAGTGGGTAAATTTTCCTCAGACTTCTTGAATTTACCACAAGAAGTGGTCACTACAGAGATGGTGTCTCATCAGCGCTACTTCCCAGTATTCAAAACCGAAGCGGCTACTGAACTTATCCCCTATTTTATTACTATTGGTAACGGTGACCCGGCCAAATCCGAAATTATTGCAACTGGGAATGAGCGGGTAATCCGAGCTAGGCTAGCTGATGGACAGTTTTTCTACAAAACCGATATCGACTCACCCTTAGAAAGCTATTTACCCCAACTGGAGAAAGTCACTTTTCAGGAAGATTTAGGTTCAGTACGCCAAAAGGTCGGTAGAATAGAAAAGATAGCGATTCAAATTACTGACCAGTTACGTCAACACTCTCCTAATCTAATCTCACCAGAAGCTATTAGTCAGATTCAAAGAGCGGCCTTACTGTGTAAAGCTGACTTGGTTACCCAGATGGTCTATGAATTTCCTGAATTACAAGGGGTAATGGGACAAAAGTATGCCGTTGCTAGTGGGGAATCTGAGCAAGTCGCAACAGCAATTTTTGAGCATTATTTACCGAGAGGTGCAGGGGATTCTCTACCTAAAACCCTGACCGGTCAAGTGGTAGCATTAGCTGACAGGCTAGATACCTTAGTCAGTATCTTTGGTTTAGGTATGTTACCCACAGGCTCTTCTGATCCCTTTGCTCTACGTCGTGCTGCTAATGGGATTATCAACATTACCTGGGATGCCAACTTACCGATTAATCTCCAACAGTTGCTAAACGATATTGCTGCGGATTTTGTAGCTGCTTATCCAGACAAGAATTCACCAATAGAGTCATTACAGGAATTTTTCTTACAACGGATTCGGACTCTGCTCCAAGAAGAAAATAAAATTGACTATGATTTAGTGAATGCTGTGTTAGGAGAAGATGATACGGAGTATCAAAACAGGGCATTAATTGACGTGTTAGATGTACGCGATCGCGCTTTGTTTCTCCAGTCTATCCGAGATAATGGTACTCTGAATAAAATCTATGAAACTGTCAACCGTTCAGCTCGTTTAGCTAAACAAGGGGATTTAGATACCAAACAGATACAACCAACAACAGTAGTGAATCCGGAACACTTCCAGAAATCTTGTGAGCAAGCATTTTATGATGCCCTAGTGGAATTAGTGCCAAAAATTAAAGCTTCTCAGGAAGAGCGAGATTATCAGAAATTAGTGGAAGCACTCGAAGAGATTGCTCCTACGGTTAGCACTTTCTTTGATGGTGACCAGAGTGTATTGGTGATGGATCCTGAGCCCAATATTCGCACTAATCGCTTGAATTTGTTGGGATTGTTGCGGAATCATGCTCGTGTGTTAGCAGATTTTGGAGCAATTGTCAAGAGTTAGGGGTTGGTTTGTAAGTATATGCGCTACGCGCACGCTACGCGAACAGTAATAAGTAATCAGCTATCAGCTATCAGCTATCAGCTATCAGCTATGAGTAATTAATAATCAGTAATCAGTAATCAGTAATTAGCTTAAGGCTGACCGCTGACGGCTGACCGCTGACGGCTGACCGCTGACGGCTGACCGCTGACCACTGACGGCTGACCGCTGACGGCTGACCGCTGACCGCTGATAGCTTTGGGGGATTGATAGTAAAAGCTGTATCTGCGGTTTTTGTGAAATTGTGGTCAAATTGAAACTGACCTATTATTGAGCTAGCCTCTGAACTGCGATGGAAATTCTAGAAACCGTAACGTTTGATGATGCGATCGCATTCACCGAATCGATAATGACCAAAATGGCAACAGGGGAACTAACATCGCCAGAAATTACCGATGCGATCGCATCCTTAGTCAAAACCAAAAATGGTGCTAGAGGCTTCTTTGTCACCTACCTTACCAGTGACAGCACCTTAGCCGACAATCCCTCACCAGAGGTGATCACAGCTCTAGAGTCATCCCCCGAAATCGTAGCGGAACTGTTAGTCAAAAATTTAGCTATGTCAGCGGCAATGGGATTGAACCATCGCCGCAATGGTAAAGAAGAGATGGCTCAAGGATCAGACCGAGTGCGATCGCGTAGTGCTAATCTCATTAAACAACTAAACATGCCAAGCCTGTTTGACATTGCCCAACAGTTAAGGCAAAGCGCCCTTACTGGAGTTGGCAACTACCAAGAATTTCTGCAGCGCTGGAGATACGATTCTGAGCAAAAACAGGTCATCCATCAAGCTCTATCTGAAATTCTTGACCAATAACCAAAGGGATGTTTTCAAAAATCAAAAAGTGACTATAGATATTAATAGGAAAATAGCAATTTAAAAATTGTTAATTGCTATTTCCTAATCTCATCATGTCTACTTTGTAATAGTATCATCGCCAATGATAAAAATTCTTCACCTATCTGACATCCACATGGGTAGTGGCTTCTCCCATGGACGAATAAACCCTGCTACTGGAATCAATACACGTTTAGAAGATTTTGTCAATACCCTAGCTAAATGTATTGACCGAGCCATTACCGAACCTGTGGATTTAGTGCTTTTTGGCGGTGATGCCTTTCCCGATGCCACACCACCACCCTATGTTCAACAAGCCTTTGCTAATCAATTTCGCCGCTTAGTAGATGCAAATATTCCTACAGTTTTATTAGTAGGAAACCACGACCAACACTCCCAAGGACAGGGAGGTGCTAGCTTATGTATTTATCGCACCTTAGGCGTGCCTGGATTTGTAGTAGGGGATAGCATCGAAACTCATAAGATTCAAACTGACAATGGTCCGGTACAGGTGATTACTCTACCGTGGCTAACCAACTCCACCCTTCTTAGTCGCCCAGACACCGAAGGTCTAACCCTAGCCGAGGTTAACCAACTCCTGATCTCACGGCTTGAGCCAATCTTAGAAGCAGAAATTCGTAAACTTGACCCAAACCTGCCAACGGTCTTGTTAGGTCATTTAATGGCAGACCAAGCTAGATTTGGTGCAGAGCGCTTCCTAGCAGTTGGTAAAGGTTTTACTATTCCGCTCTCGCTGCTGACTCGACCCTGCTTTGATTATGTAGCTTTAGGACACATCCACCATCACCAGAATCTCAACCACTCCAATGACCCTCCAGTCATTTACCCTGGCAGCATTGAGCGGGTCGATTTCAGTGAAGAGAAGGAAGACAAAGGTTATGTCATGATTGAGCTGTCCAAAGGTCACGTTCAGTGGGAATTTTGTCCCTTGTCAGTACGACCCTTCCGTACCATTGAGGTCAACCTTGCTGAAGCAGATGATCCCCAAAATACTTTACTAAATTCTATTGGTAACGAAACTATTAAAGACGCTATAGTCCGGCTGATTTACAAGCTACGTTCTGAGCAGCTCGACCTAATTGACAATACTGCGATACATGAATCCTTGAAGCCAGCCCACCACTATACCATTCGCCCAGAATTAGTCAGCCAGCTAGCCCGTCCCCGGTTGCCGGAACTGGGTATAGGTAACAGTATTGACCCGATGGATGCCTTATCTACATATCTAGAGAATCGGCAAGACCTCAGAGATATTGCTGCAGATATGCTAGAAGCTGCAGAATGCCTATTAGAGAAAAATCGGTAATTGGTAATTAGCTAGTTGCAGGAAAACTGCCACCGATGAAGTGAACATCACTGAAGGTTTCGATCCACAGACGAGCGCCACAATCAAGTGGGTGATCTGGCTGATAGACAATCCGACAAGGACCGAGGATTTCTACCTCGTTTCCGTATAGATTGTTGCCGCTTCGTTTTACTGAAATCACTGGCTTGCGGTCTTTGGGACTTTTGTGCATATTCGAGCCAATGTGATTGCGGTTGACATTGATCTTAGCTAGAGCCGGAGGACGATTTTTACGCCACTTACCCTTTGGACCACGTCTGCCTGTGGTAATTTGAGGCAGATGATTAAACAGGGGAATAATCCAGAATTTACCGCTTTTATAAGCACCTCTGACCCGGCCAGAGCTCAGGAGTTGTCGCAATCGTCTAGACGAGATTCCTAACAGAGATGCCGCTTCAGTAGTACTAACACACTTGTTCATCAGTTGATTTACCAAAACTCTTCCTATAAAACTATAATAATTGAAAATTTGTGGAATGCCAAATCATGGGGTTCTATTAATTAATGCATCAGCCCTCAGCACTCAGAAGATTCCCGGAATAACATTGAGTGTAATTAGGGCTATCATTAGACAAATCAGGTCAGTTGGAATAATTGGTTGGGACTTCTGGAATAGCTAAAAATGGCAATCAGTGCTACTGTAGGATGCCATACTGTTGCGCTAGTTATCCTACATGGTTGAATCAATACCCAAGCAAAACTACCGTGAAGATCCAGGGTCAGCCATCGTAGGCTTCACAGGTCAACAGTGTCAGCAACAGCTGCTTGACAAAACCTGAGTAGACATCTGTTCTAACTCCTGATTAACCTGATGGTTTGTGCAGCATAACTGGTAACGCTCCTAACACCTGATGCAATGACAGCACTGCCCATTCCCCACCAACCCTCAAGTTCAACCAATAGCACCAGCTCCTATGCTGGTGCTAAGAAAAACCCTGTGTCCACCCTCAAAGAACTGGTGGCACGTCTTTATCGAGAACAGCACAAGGTTCAAGATTTGTTAAGCTCATTGGGGTTTGCCTTACGCAGCTTCAACAATCTCAATCAGTTTTTAGAGTTAATTCCTCTAATGGCAGCACGGGTCAGTGATGCCGATGGGGGAGCTTTAATCTTGTTCAATCGAGATGGTCAGGTACAACGCTCTGACCTACACTACCAGAACCCTCAGGTGGGTCAGACTATTCGTAAAGCGATAGAAAAGACCACCCACCAAGTGACAAGTCCTAATGGCCAAGGGGGGAATTCTAAGCAGACACCAACTTCTATGAAACTAGTTCAGGCATCCTTTGATAAAGTCTTGAGGGATTATCTTGAACCCAATATCAAACTGTTTAGTCTTCCCATTCTGCTTAAAAATGCTGAACAAGGACATTTGTATATCTTTAGCCATGACCCACAATATAATTGGACACCGACACGACAGAAGTTGGTAAGGTTAGTGGCTGACCAAACGGCAGTAGCGATCGCTAATGATGAACTTAAAGTTGAGCTACGCCATAAAGAACGCTTAGATCGAGAGTTAGAAATTGGTGCCGATATCCAAATCCGCCTACTACCGCGCCAATGCCCTGAAATTGAAGGGGTGGAATTAGCGGCTTTCTGTAAAACCGCTAACCGTGTTGGAGGTGACTACTACGATTTCATTCCCACCAACTACGACCAGCTTGGACCGAAAAACTCCGGGGATGCTCATCTCACTGATGACCACAGTGCTTATTTACCTTGGAGCATTGTGATTGGTGATGTGATGGGAAAAGGGGTTCCGGCTGGGTTGATTATGACTATGACCAGGGGAATGCTGCGAGCAGAAGTACTAAACGGTCACTCCCCTGCACGCATTCTCGAACACCTGAACCGGGTTATGTATGTTGACTTGGAAAATTCCCATCGGTTCGTTACCTTGTTTTATTCTGAGTACGACCCCAAAACCAAGATTTTGTCCTATAGTAATGCCGCTCACAATCCCCCCTTGTTGTGGCAGGCATCAACCCGTTCTATCAAACCCTTGGATACCGCAGGGATGCTGATTGGTTTAGAAGTTGATTCTCAATACGAAGACTCTCACGTGCAGCTAGATTCAGGGGATACCATTATTTACTACACTGATGGCGTGACCGAGGCAGCCAATCTCAATGGCCATCGCTTTGATGAGGACAATCTAACTCAAAGCTTCCAGTGGGCCTGTGAACATAGTTATACTGCTCAGGAAATTTTAGATTACCTATTTGAGCAAGTGCAGCAGTTTACTGGTACAACAACTAACGGAGATGATATGACACTGGTCGTAATGCAGGTAAAATCAAGGTTTCACTAAAAGATTTAAGGTATAGGAAAGCAGAGCAATGGTGATTGTAGGCATACAAACAGCAATAGTTCCGTTATTATGCATTAGCGATTGGACTGATGTCTTGGGATGGCTGAACTCTCACTTACCCATCGATGGGCTAGTTTTGGCTCAAACTATTGAAGATCCAGATGTACTTGGTCAAATCAAGACGGCCTGGCAAAACTTTATTGATTCTGGTCAGGCTGCGGCGCTGGTGATTGGCTTAGTTGTTGGTTACTTATTCAGAAATCTAACTTCGTTTAACTAAGGGACTTGCGTGTAAAAAAAATACCAATTAAAGTAGCGATGCAGCGCCGCCAAAGGGGGTTTCCCCCATGAGCGACTGCATCAAGAATGGTGGGCAAAGTTGTCTTATCTAGAAGACTCATTTGAAGCAAAATGTTTTTGCCCACCCTACAAGCTAAAATCTGGTATTTTATTTTTTGGGTATTCCCTAAATCTAACTTCTTTAACTAAATCTAACTTCGTTTAACTCGTCTGTTGTCCTTTATCTTGTTTCCAAAACTGTGACTGAGCAAAAAACCTGGAGTCAGCGATTTGAATCAGCGTTACATCCAGCAATTGCTTGCTTCAATGCCAGTATCGCCTTTGACATAGAACTGATTGAGTATGACATTACTGGTTCTGTGGCTCATGCCAAGATGCTTGGCCATACTGGCATTATTTCTGAGTCGGAAGCTCAGCAGCTAGTAGCTGGCTTAGAACAAATCCGCTCAGAATACCACCAAGGAAAATTTAACCCTGGTGTTGATGCTGAGGATGTACACTTAGCTGTAGAACGCCGCCTAACTGAACTTGTGGGTGATGTTGGCAAGAAGCTACATACAGCGCGATCGCGTAATGACCAAGTTGGTACGGATACCCGACTCTACCTCCGGGAGCAGATTGATCAGATTCGTAGCCAGTTACGTAACTTCCAAGAGGTCTTGCTCAATCTTGCCAAAGCTCATGTTGAAACCCTGATTCCTGGCTATACTCACCTGCAACGGGCTCAGCCAGTAAGTTTAGCCCATCACCTGTTAGCTTATGTGGACATGCTAGACCGGGACTGGCAGCGTTTAGGGGAAATCCGACGGCGGGTGAATATCTCACCCCTCGGTTGTGGAGCCTTAGCAGGGACTACCTTCCCCATTGACCGACATCATACCGCCAAAACCTTGCATTTTGAAGGAATTTATGGTAATAGCCTCGATGGAGTAAGCGATCGCGACTTTGCCATTGAATTCCTCTGTGCTGCCAGTTTGATCATGGTACATCTGAGCCGATTTTCAGAGGAAATCATTCTCTGGGCATCTCAGGAATTTGGCTTTGTTACTCTCCTGGATAGTTGTGCTACTGGTTCTAGCATCATGCCCCAAAAGAAAAATCCTGATGTTCCCGAACTGGTAAGAGGTAAGACTGGTCGTGTCTTTGGTCATCTACAAGGGTTGTTAGTTTTGATGAAAGGGCTACCTTTGGCTTACAACAAAGACTTGCAAGAAGACAAAGAAGCACTGTTTGATAGCGTTAACACTATCAAAGCCTGTCTCGAAGCCATGACCATTCTCTGGCAGGAAGGGTTAGAATTTCGTAGCGAACGTCTAGCATCAGCAGTTACTGAAGATTTCTCTAACGCTACCGATGTCGCTGACTATTTAGCCTCAAAAGGAGTTCCGTTTCGGGAAGCCTACAATCTGGTGGGTAAGGTGGTCAGACGTTGTTTGGTATCCGGGAAGTTACTGAAGGATTTGAGCCTCGAACAGTGGCAAGCCTTGCATCCAGCCTTTGCAGAGGATATTTATCAAGCCATTGCCCCTACTCAAGTCGTCGCTCGTCGGAATAGTTATGGTGGCACTGGTTTTGACCAGGTTAGGCGAGGGATTCAAGATGCATGCGATCGCCTAAATTCCAATCATTGATCGCTAATTTATCTCTAATATTAAATCTTGTCGTTCGCTAGCCAACGCCCTTCGGGCTAATCGCGTAGCGTGACCGTAGGTCAATCTTGCGCCAGTACAAAAATACTTAATAATAGGGAAGTTAGGAGCGGGAAACTTCGGATCAGAACTAAATATGTTTAGTTAGTTCTTGGAAAGATACTTTGACTTTTGTTTATTCCAATAACATCACCTTGACTTATTCTGACTCGAAGCTCCTAACTAAATACTCGTGACATACTCCCACACGCTTATCAAAGATTACAGTGTGGGCTTCTTACCAACTCCACCCAACGGTTCGGATACTCGGTAAGCTTTATTAACGACACGGGATGCCCCTCCGCGCCGGAACAATACAAAAATTCGATTTTTTCGCTAGTTAAATAGCTGACAAACCAGCATTTAAGGCCTTTGGCCACGCTTCGCGAACGGCTTTGTTTATCAGTACATATATTATAGCAATTCCATACATACTCTGTGCAAAATTCATCCCACACCTATGCTGCGCATTAGGTGTGGGGCTTCTTTTGCCGGACAGCTAAATTTTCTACATTGACAGCAGTAGTTAATCAACTGGGGTAGTTACTTCTGGGAATATCAGGAATCAGCGGATAACTGACTCATTACATCGCACCAGTACCACCTTGGTAATTATTATCCTCATTATTTTCTGCTGTTGTTTCCTCCGACTTAGGAGGTTTAGTACCGTACCGTCTATTTTTGGAAAAACGGCCCGTATTACGCTTGGACTTCCGAAACTTACGGGCGTAAGCTTGATTCCGCTGCGCCTTTTCCTTTTTTAGATTGCGGCGCTTTGCCATGTTTACCTCATTGATAAAAAAACAAAAACACTATCAAACCCAAGTCTTACACTAAATTAAGCTTGGTTTATTTCAGTTACCCATGTCACCCACGGGAAAGGAAAATGGTTAGTTTTCCAAACCAGACTTCTTGATTGTCCTCGAAGCCTAATGTTTCTAGAACCCACTGCGACCACGATTTCCGCGATTGTTGTCGTTGTCGTTATTTTTTGGTCTAGCTTTGCGGACGCGCATAGAACGCCCCATCCATTCTGCACCATCTAGCTCAGCAATGGCAGAATCTTCCTCATCCGTTGTCCCCATATCAACAAAAGCGAATCCACGCCCTTGACCTGTTTCCCTATCTTTAGGAACTACTACTTTTGATACTGTACCATAATCCTGAAATACTTCCTGTAAGTTTTCAGAGGTAACCTGATAATCTAGGTTGCCAATGTATATAGTCATTAAGAGTTATCCATCTGAGCGAACAAGTTCAGATGAAGGTCGGTGAGAGGCCGAAGCACTGGTGCATATCTACCCAGGTTATGACAGCTATGCAGCAATGGAACAGGGTAGTCAGTGCGGCCAAAGGGGGTTTTCCCCATGAGCGACTGGCGTGGTATCCCCCCAATCGTGCTTTGCATCAAGACAGAGATTTAACCATAAGTGATTCGCCTATGAACCGGTCAGGTATTCCTTAGGCTCCTAGCTGTTAACTACTCAGACGTTCAATGTTGAATTGAATCACAATGGACTTTTCAATCACTGACGTTACCGAACTTGCATCCATAATGTCTATCATAGCAGTCAGTAAAACCAACACACACAATCAACAGCCCTATCATCACATGAGAAGATTATGGCAATTTGTCCAAACCGTTATTGGGATTATATTTCGACATCCTATTACCGGTACGAGCATCATTCCACTCTTGCCGGATGGGCGAATTGTGCTAGTTCGACGTCGTGACAATGGTAAGTGGGCTCTACCAGGAGGTATAGTTAACTGGGGTCAAGATATTCCAACGACTATCGAACGGGAATTATTTGAGGAAACTGGACTGGAGTTGCTCAAGATTCGCCAGTTAGTTGGGGTTTACTCAGCACCAGGAAGAGATCCCAGAGTCCATTCTATCTGTATTCTGGTAGAAGCTGATGTCACCGGAACTATGGAGGTACAGGACGTCTTGGAAATTAGTGAAGTCAAGGCGTTCGAACCGGAAGCTATCCCTAAGGGAAACCTCAGCCATGACCATGACCGTCAGTTACAGGACTATTTTGAGGGTAATATCACTGTTGCTTAATTCCCCATTCCCCACAACAGTTACCGCAGCAACTAACTACCAACCACTGACAACATTCCCCAAAAGATTAAGTAAGGATCAACAATAATCTGAGCCGCTATTGCAGGAAATTGGAATTGGAGATAAGTAACTAACTGCTCAGAGTCGCCGCCAGTCAGAGCAATCGCACTGTTGGGAAACTCCCTTTGCCAATCCTCAATAAAATCCCGGATACTAGCCAATATTGTATAGACAACACCACTTGCTATTGCCTCTGATGTCTCCAGTGACCAACGCTTTGGTAACTGAGCTGGTAGTTCAATCGCAGGTAATGCTCCAGTTTTTTGTGCTAGAGACTGTAACTGTAATCCCAATCCTGGCAAGATAGCTCCTCCGATTAGCTGTAGGTTTTGGTTAGCCCCAGTAAAGGTTAGAGCAGTACCAGCATCAATAACTAAAACTGGATAACTATACCTGTGACCAGCACCAAATACGGCCAAGGCGCGGTCAATGCCTAGGGTGGGATATAGTCCGGAAAGGGGTAAATGCTCAAGAGTCAGTATTGTAGTATCGGAATAGTTTTGCCAGAGTGCTGTTTGGGCAGGTACTACAGAAGCGATGTAAAGCGGTAATGGCTTGGATGGGTCTGTCCCCTGAGCTGCTAACTGGGGTGGGAAAATTTCCGCTGAGATTACATTAGACGTCCAGTCCTTGATTAACTGCTCTACAGTTACTGGGGTTAGATGGTTGGTATCCCAGGCTTTTTTCAGGGTGTTATCCACAAACCAAGCCCAATGTAGCCGGGAATTGCCAATCACTAATCCTAAAAAGCTGTTTGCCTTAGCAGAAAATGTTGTCATACTCTAGCCGTTATCAATTGGGTGAGCTACTTTTGCTCTGGGTTAATGGGAGTCGGGAGCGGTGCGACCCGTGGCGAATTTAATTACGGGTCAAGCGCACCGAGGGAGTCGGGGAAATAATTTTGCCTATTGCTAGCATGCCTATTGCCTTTTCTTTTGCCTTTTCTTTTGCCTAATCGATTCTAGATTGATGTTTTTGGGAAGACTAGTCACAGTGGGAAAAAATCCCTGTTCCGGAAGAGAAATCATCTCAAACTTCTCATCCGGTACCTGAACCTGTGATGAAGACTAGATGACTATGAGCAGTACTATGGTGAGACTGACTGGCTATCAAATGACCGAGATTATCTATTCCGGTTCTAGAACCTTAGTGTATCAAGGAATTCGTGAGTCAGACCAAAAACCAGTTGTGATCAAACTGCTTAAGAGTGAATATCCCAGCTTTGGTGAACTGGTGCAGTTTCGTAATCAATATACTATTGCCAAAAACCTTGATCTACCTGGCATCGTCAAACCCTACAGTTTAAAACACTACCGCAATGGCTATGGTTTGGTGATGGAGGATTTTGGTGGTATTTCCCTCAAAACTTATTGCTCTAATCTAGAAAGCTTAAAATTAACCTCTCTAACGGAATTTTTCGACATTGCTCTTCAAATTGCATCCATCCTGGATGGACTCTATCGCAACCGAGTCATTCACAAAGATATTAAACCTGCCAACATCCTGATTAACCCGGATACTAAACAAGTCGAACTGATTGATTTTAGTATTGCTTCTCTACTGCCAAGGGAAATAATGGTGCTTCAAAGTCCCAATGTCCTGGAAGGAACTCTAGCTTACTTGTCTCCGGAACAAACTGGACGGATGAATCGGGGCATTGACTACCGCAGCGACTTCTATTCTTTGGGAGTCACTTTCTACGAACTCCTGACCGGACAGTTACCTTTCACTAGTACAGACCCCATGGAGTTGGTTCACTGCCATATTGCCAAGCAGCCACCTTCAGTCCATAGTATTAATCCTGATATTCCCATCATTGTCTCGGACATGATTAGCAAACTGATGGCGAAAAATGCTGAAGACCGCTATCAAAGTGCTTTGGGATTGAAGTATGACCTGGAGACTTGCTTATCCCAATGGCAGGAAACTGGTAGGGTTGAACCCTTTAAGTTAGGCACCCAGGATATTTGCGATCGCTTCGTGATTCCCGAGAAACTTTATGGTCGCGCCAGGGAAGTTGAGACCTTACGACGCGCTTTTGACCGGGTTGCTGGCAAGACTCAAGGTCGAGAGGATTCCTCCCGAGGCAGGAGTGAAATGATGTTAGTGGCAGGGTTTTCCGGGATTGGGAAAACTGCTGTGGTCAATGAAGTCCACAAGCCGATTGTCCGACAACGGGGTTACTTCATCAAAGGGAAATTCGACCAATTTATGCGCAATATTCCCTTTTCTGCATTTGTCCAAGCTTTCCGGGACTTGATGGGACAACTGCTTACGGAAAGGGATGCACAATTACAACACTGGAAAATCAAAATTCTGTTAGCACTCGGAGAAAACGGTCAAGTCATCACTGACGTTATCCCTGAACTAGAACAAATCATTGGCAAACAGCCTCCTGTGCCAGAACTATCAGCTGGTGCAGCACAAAATCGCTTTAATCGACTGTTCCAGAAATTCATCCAAGTCTTCACTACTGCTGAGCATCCCTTAGTTATTTTCCTAGATGACTTGCAATGGGTCGATTCAGCGTCTTTGAAGTTGATGCAGTTGTTGATGAGCGAAACTGATACTCGTTATTTGCTGCTGATTGGAGCCTATCGGGATAATGAAGTCTCTCCAACCCATCCGTTGATTTTAACCTTGGATGAGATTAGCAAAACTGAGCTAAAAGTTAATAGTATCACTCTAGCCCCTCTCAAACACTCTGATTTAAACCATCTGATTGCCGATACCCTCAGTTGTTCAGAAGAACTGGCACAACCTCTGACAGAATTGGTATTTCAGAAAACTAAAGGTAATCCTTTCTTTGCCACTCAATTCCTGAAATCTCTCCATGCCGACAATCTGATTAGGTTTAATTTTGAGGTAGGTCATTGGGAGTGTGACATTGCTCAAGTAAGAGCCCTGGCTCTGAGTGATGATGTAGTAGAATTTATGGCGCTACAGTTAAGGAAGTTGCCAGCAGCGACTCAAGAGATACTTCAACTAGCTGCTTGTATTGGCAACCAATTTGATCTAGCCACCCTAGCCATTGTCTATGAAAAATCCCAAACTGAAACAGCGGCTGATCTTTGGAAAGCCTTACAAGAAGGATTACTATTACCCCAAAGCGAGATTTACAAGTTTTTCCAGACTACCGATGAATCTCAACAGAGCATTGGTGAAAGCTATCCCCAATCACGACTTCCCCATCACTCCTCCCCAGTTTACAAATTCCTCCATGACCGGGTACAGCAAGCAGCCTATGCTCTGATTGCTCAAGACCATAAGCAACAAACCCACCTAAAAATTGGGCAACTCCTGTTAAGCAATACTTCTGAACAAGAACGGGAAGAGAAGATATTTGATATTGTCAATCAGCTTAATATCGGTGCTGATCTAATTATCAATCCGTCCGAGAGAGACCAACTAGCAGAATTAAATCTATTAGCTGGGAAAAAAGCAAAGTCAGCGACGGCTTATAAACCGGCTCTTCAGTATTTTAATTCCGGTCTGAAACTCCTAGCTTCAGATAGTTGGGAGAGTAACTATGACTTGAGCCTAGCTCTGTCGATAGCAGCGGTTGAAGCGGAATATTTAACGGTTAATGTAGAGCGAGCAAAACACTTATCAAAGATAGTCCTAAAACAAGCCAATACCCTTTTAGATAAAGTCAAAGTATATGAGTTGCAAATCTTATTTTATATTAGTCAAAATCAGATGACTGAAGCTATCGACTTAGGCATCAACGTTTTGAAAATGCTAGGGATAGCTATTCCCACGGAAGCCCAAAAAATTAATATTGAAGTTGAAAAACTACGGGAAGAGTTACAGTTAGAGGTTGAGGAAATTGCTAATTTAGCTAACTTGCCAGAGATTACTGACCCTTATCAGCTAGCCGCTATCCGGATTTTGACCAATGCTAGTTCTGCGTCCTATATTGCTAATCCAGTCCTGTGGCCGTTAATTATTTTGACTACAGTCAAGCTTTGTATTAAATACGGTCATTCCTCCTGGGCAGCTTCAGCCTATAGTTGGTACGGTGCGCTCCTTTGTGGTGCTTACTTAGATATTGATCGGGGCTATGAGTTTGGTCGCTTATCCATTCAGCTCCTAGAGCAATATAATGCTGTAGAGCTTAGCGCTAAAGTTGGCAATATGTTTAACGTGTTTGTTAGACCTTGGAAAGAGCATGTCCGAGAAACAAATACTTCATTAATAACAGCCATTCAAAGTGGATTTGAAAACGGCGATATCGAGTATGCTTTCTATGGTGCTGTTCACTATTGTAACTATCATTTTTTTACTGGGAATAATCTAGAATCTGTTCAACAGATACAGGGGAAATATTTTGAAGCGATCGCTAAAGCTAAGTTTGACTTCCACGAAAGCTTTATCCGCATTGGTCAACAAACCGTTGCTAATCTCCTAGGTCAAGTAGCAAATCCATGTTATTTGGTTGGTGACTATCTCGATGAATCAACTATCCTACCAAATTGGATCGAGCATAACATTGTCTTTCTTGTGCTTTGTGCCTATGGGGCAAAAACCATGCTACTGTACTTATTTAAAGAGTACACAGAAGCTGTAGAAGCCGGAGCAAGAGGAAAGCAGTATGAACAAGCAGCAGCTGGAACATTGTATGTTTCCGAGCATAGTTTCTATTACTCATTAGCGCTGTTAGCCAACTGTAATCAGCTTGAATCCCAGGAAAAGCAACAGGCTCTAGAGATAGTAGCAGCAAATCAAGAGCGATTAGGGTTGTGGGCAAAACATGCTCCAGTCAATTATCAACACCAATATGATCTCGTAGAAGCTGAGAGGGGAAGAGTTGAAGGAAATGTTCTGTCGGCGATGGAAGGTTATGACCGGGCAATTACCGGAGCTATGGATACGGGATATCTTCAGGTGGAAGCCTTAGCTAATGAATTAGCAGCAGAATTTTTCCTGGATTGGGATAAAACAACCATTGCTCAAGCTTACCTTACCAATGCTTATTATGCATACGCTCGTTGGGGAGCTAAAGCTAAAGTTGAGGATTTGGAAAAACGCTATACTGACTTACTTGCTCCGATCCTGGTGGAATCAAAAACTAGCGTCAATCCTAGAAATATTTTACACCAAACTGTCACATCGAGCAGCACCAAAATTTCTGAAGCATTGGATTTGGCAAGTGTGATCAAAGCGTCTCAAGTCCTTTCTAGTGAAATTCACCTTGACCAGTTACTCTCTACTCTGATGGAAGTCGTTATTGAGAATGCGGGAGCAGAAAAATGTGTTCTGATTTTACCCAAAGCTGGAAAATGGGTGATTGAAGCTCAAGGTTCAATTGATCAAGTCCTAAAGCCAGATTTAGCAGCCAAAGGAATTAACGACACCAACCACTTAGGCACAAAACCTGTGCTCACAGTACTACAATCGATTCCTATCGAAGAAAGTAATACTATTCCGATCAGCGTCATTAATGCTGTTTCCCACAAATCTCAAGCTTTGGTATTTGATAACGCTACTGAAGAAACAACTTTAGCTGCTGACTCCTATATTATTCAGCAACAACCAAAAAGTGTTTTGTGTACTCCTATCCTTAATCAAGGTAAACTGATTGGTATTCTATATCTCGAAAATAATCAATGCACTGCCGCATTTACTAGTGACAGACTGGAAGTGCTTAAACTTTTGTGTTCTCAAGCTGCTATCTCCTTGGAAAATGCTCAACTTTACACCAATTTAGAGCAAGCCAAAAGCCAACTAGAAGATTATTCCCATAACCTAGAAGAAAAGGTAGCTGAACGCACCCAAGAACTCTCTGATACTCTCGACGACCTTAAGGCTACTCAGAAAAAGCTAGTGGAATCGGAAAAAATGGCGGCTTTGGGTAGTCTGGTGGCGGGAGTTGCCCACGAAATCAATACTCCTGTTGGTACTAGTATTACCGCTGCTTCTATTTTAGCTGATGAAACTCAAGGGTTTAGTCAGGTTTTACAAAACGGAAAATTGAAGCGATCGGTGCTACAAAATTATCTAGACACCGTCGAAGAATCTAGTGAATTAATTCTGAGTAACTTACAACGAGCTGGGGAGTTGGTGCAAAGTTTTAAACAAGTTGCAGTTGACCAAGCTCATCTAGAAAAGCGTACCTTGAATGTTAAAGAATATCTAGAGGAGGTCTTAATCAGCTTAGAGCCTCAACTCAAACAAGCCTCCCACACCTTAACCATAGACGGGGATGAAACAGTTACCATAGAAACCTATCCAGGGGCTATCTCCCAAGTGATTACGAATTTAGTCATGAACTCTATTAGCCATGCTTATCAGCCCAAACAAAATGGACAGTTACATCTTCAGGTTGACAGAGTTGATGAACAATTAATGATTACCTATCACGATGATGGCTGTGGGATTGCTCAGGAGCATTTAGGGCAAATTTTTGAACCTTTCTTTACTACTGCTAGAGCCAGAGGTGGCAGTGGTTTAGGACTGCATATTGTCTATAACTTAGTGACTCAGAAGCTACTGGGGCAGATTGAGGTCAACTCTCAAATTGGTAAGGGTACTGAGTTTATTATTACTCTACCGATAGGTTGTTCGCGTAGGGTTGCCTAAAGGCCAAGGTTGTTCGCTTTTGGCGTTCGGTGTAGGATAGTTTTAAATTAGACCCAATGTGAAGAGAATGCTGCTTTTGGGAATACTAAGGTGACTCTTTTGATCAAGCATCCAGATCCACCAGTTTCTTTTTGTCAATCCTCAACTGGCCATGACTATGAGCAGCACTCTGATCACACTTACTGGCTATCAAATCACCGAAACCCTTTACGGGAGTTCCAGAACCCTAGTTTATAGAGGCTTACGGGAGTCGGATCAAATACCCGTAGTGATTAAACTACTCAATACCGAGTATCCTAGCTTCGGTGAACTGGTACGGTTTCGCAATCAGTTTACCATTGCCAAAAACCTTGACATCCCTGGGATTGTTAAGCCTTATTCTCTGGAACACTATCGCCATAGTTATGCATTGGTGATGGAGGATTTTGGTGGTATTTCCCTGGGTGACTATAGTAATGGTCAGCCCATGAGCTTAGGCACATTCTTTCCGATTGCCTTGCAAATTGTGACCACCCTACAGGGACTATATCGCCAGCAAGTGATTCACAAAGATATTAAACCTGCCAATATCTTGATTAATCCAGACACTAAACAGGTCAAACTGATTGACTTTAGTCTGGCTTCTGTGCTACCTCGGGAAATAATGGTGCTTCAAAGTCCCAATGTTTTGGAAGGCACTCTCGCTTACCTATCACCGGAACAAACTGGACGGATGAACCGGGGTATTGACTACCGTAGCGACTTCTATAGTTTGGGAGTTACTTTCTTTGAATTGCTCACGGGACAGTTACCCTTCCTTAGCACTGACCCGATGGAGTTAGTTCACTGTCATATTGCCAAACAAGCTCCTGCCACCGATAGCCTTAAGGGCGATATTCCTGCTGTGCTTTCTATGATGATTGGCAAGCTGATGGGGAAAAATGCCGAAGACCGTTATCAGAGTGCTTTAGGGTTGAAGCATGATTTGGAAATTTGCTTCAACCAGTGGCAGGAAACTGGTAGGATTGAATCCTTTAAGTTAGGCAGTCGGGATATTTGCGTTCGCTTCGTAATTCCGGAAAAACTCTATGGTCGTACTTCGGAAGTAGAGACCTTACTGGCAGCCTTTGAGCGGGTGAGTAGCGCCACCAGTGGCATCGAAATGATACTGGTAGCAGGGTTTTCCGGCATTGGTAAAACCTCTGTGGTCAACGAAGTCCACAAGCCGATTGTGCGGCAACGAGGTTACTTCATCAAAGGGAAATTTGACCAATTCCAGCGAAACATTCCCTTTTCAGCATTTGTCCAAGCTTTCCGAGACTTGATGGGGCAACTGTTGAGTGAAACTGATGCTCAATTGCAACAGTGGAAAACTAGAATTTTGACAGCACTGGCAGATAATGGTCAAGTTATTATTGAAGTCATTCCAGAACTAGAACGGATTATCGGCAAACAGCCTCCTGTCCCAGAATTATCAGGGAGTGCCGCACAAAATCGCTTCAATCGCCTGTTCCAGAAATTCATTCAGGTCTTCACCACTCCTGAGCATCCCTTAGTGATTTTTCTGGATGATTTGCAATGGGCAGATTTGGCCTCCTTGAAGTTGATGCAATTGTTGATGAGTGAAACAGAGACTGGTTATCTGTTGCTGATTGGTGCTTATCGGGATAACGAAGTATTCCCAGCCCATCCGTTGATGGTGACCCTAGATCAGATTGCTAAAACTAACGCTACTGTTAATACTATTACCTTAGCTCCTCTGAAGCCATCTGACCTTAATTGTTTGATTGCAGATACTCTCCATTGTGCTGTGGAACTAGCAGCGCCTTTAACCGAACTAGTTAATCAAAAAACTCAAGGGAATCCTTTCTTTGCCACTCAATTCCTCAAATCTTTGCCTGAGGATGGACTGATTAGCTTTAATTTTGAATCTGGTTATTGGCAGTGTGACATTGCTCAAATCAAAGCTGTGGCACTCACTGATGATGTCGTAGAATTTATGGCGCTCCAGTTGAAAAAATTGCCAGTGGTGACTCAGGAGATACTTCAACTGGCTGCTTGTATTGGTAACCAATTTGATTTAGCAACCCTAGCAATTGTCTCTGAAAAATCCGAAGCTGAAACAGCAGCTAATTTATGGAAGGCGCTACAAGAAGGGTTTATCTTACCAATCACTGAAATTTACAAGTTTTTTCAGGATTATAACTCTGATCACTTATCAGTTTCTGAGCTTAAGTCCTTTGATAGTTTTGATGTCAAACCGAGAGCTAAAGAAAGCTTAGGGCAACCAGTATCAGAGGTTTTGGGGCAAGAGTTTAGCTACCGATTTTTGCATGACCGAGTGCAGCAAGCCGCTTATTTTATGATTCCAGAAGACCAAAAGCAATCAACTCATTGTAAAATTGGTCAACTACTGTTAGAAAATACGTCTTTACCAGAACGGGAAGAGAAAATTTTTGATATTGTCAGCCAGTTGAATTATGGTGTGGACTTAATTTCTGAGCAAGTTGAACGGAATGAATTAGCTCAGTTAAATTTAATGGCAGGACGTAAAGCTAAGGCTTCTACAGCTTATGCTGCTGCGGTTGACTATTTAAGGTTGGGGATGAAACTGCTAGCCGCAGATAGTTGGCACAGTAACTATGACCTAACCTTATCATTATATCAAGAAGCAGCACAATCAGAGTACCTCAGCACTAACTTTGACAGAGCAATTGCCTTAAGCGATAGTATTTTAGACCAAGCCACTAACCGCCTTGACTGCGTAAAGGCCTCGGAGCTAAAAATACAGATTTATATTGGTCAAGACTACCAAAGCAAAGGGATAGAGATTGGATTAGAAGCCTTAGAAAAGCTGAAGATTCCCCTAGTATCTAGTGCCTCAGGATACAAGAACAAGTTAGTGAAATTACCATCCCTAAGGGATTTGGCAACTATGCCAACCATGACTAATCCCGAGCAACTAGCCGCGATTCGGATTCTATTAACCCTTGCGCCTCCGATACATCGTATCAAACCTAATCTGTATCCGTATGTGGCATTGACTATGATTGGTCTATGTCTCGACCATGGTCATTCATCCTTAGCCGCTGGTGTCTATGTAATTTACGGTGTGTTTCTCCGTGAATTTATCGGGGATGTGGCGTCGGCTTATCACTCTGGTCAGATAGCGTTACGGCTGTTGGAGCAGTATCAAGCTAAAACCCTGACATCTAAAGTTCACCTAATTTTCAGCGTTTTTATCTGTCCTGGCAAAGAACATGGCAGAGCAACACTAAATTTATTGCGGGAGGGAATTCAACGTGTACGTGAAGAAGGAAATATAGAATATGTTGGCTATTTTATTAACGCCTATTTTACTCATTTATATTTGCTGGGTGAGAGTTTATTTTTTATAAACCAAGAAGCTAGTAAATATATCGAATTACTAGTTATAACCCAACAACAATATTGTTTATTGTATACTAATATATGGAAACACGTAACCTTAAGCTTTCAAGGATTATTAGCTGATAAATCTAAATTAGTGAGTGATGACTTTAATGAGTATGAAATGTTTAATCATTTCCAGGAAACTCATAATTATCAGTCACTGTTTACCCTCCATTTAGCTAAATTAATCATTCGCTATACCTTTCACGATTACGAACAAGCTGTTGTTCATGGTTCAAAAGCTATCGAGTATGAAGATGGAGCATTTGGTCTACTGGTAGTTGTTGCTCATAACTTCTACTATTCCCTATCCTTACTTGCTCAGTATCCTAACTGCGATCGCCTTTGGCGCGGCAAAGACCATCGCGAAGCGTGGCCTACAGCCAATCGCACTCAGCAAGACGACTACCTAAACCAAGTAAAGGTGAACCAAACAACCATGGGTAATTGGGCTAACCATGCTCCTTCCAATTTCCAACACAAGTACAATTTAGTGGCAGCAGAAATAGCACGAGTTGTTGGGGATACTCTGGATGCTATGGAGCTTTACGATCTTGCTATTGCTGGCGCAAAAGATAACGAATACCTTCACGAAGAAGCCCTTGCTAATGAACTGGCTGCTAGGTTTTACTTAGAGGGGGGTAAACCGAAAATTGCCCAAATTTACCTTACTGATGCCTATTATGCTTATGCTCGCTGGGGAGCTAAAGCTAAAGTTGAGGATTTAGAACAATGCTATCCTGAATTACTGAGTGTGATCCAGCAACAACAGACCATTAGTCTGGATCCTAGCAATTCAATCACCACTGACCATAGCCAGTCTTTATCGACTTTGACCCTAATCCAAAGTATCAGCTCCCATACCCTCAGTGTTTCAGACGCTTTAGATTTGGCAACAGTGATCAAAGCATCTCAAGCCATTGCCAGGGAAATTCAACTTGAGCAGTTATTCTCTACCTTAATCAAAGTGATCATTGAGAATGCAGGAGCAGAAAAATGTGCTTTGATTTTGCCTAAAGCTGGACAATGGGTGATCGACGCTTACTATATAACTCAGTCTATCTCCAAAGGCAACTCCGAAGGTAACTCCGAAGGCAATTCAGAATCAGATGGGCAATTTTATATCACCGTATTGCCATCAATTCCGGTAGTAAAGAGTCAAGACATTTCAGTTAGCGTGATCAACTATGTTGCCCATAGCTCCGAAACTTTAGTATTAGATAACGCTAGTGTGGAAACGATGTTGGCAGCTGACCTTTATATTATTAAGCAACAACCTAAGAGTATCTTGTGTACACCTATCCTCAATCATGGCCAACTGATTGGTATTGTGTACCTTGAAAATAATCAATGTACTGGAGCCTTTACTAAGGATAGGTTAGAAATTCTGGAACTGTTGTGCTCTCAAGCGGCTATCTCTCTAGAAAATGCTAATCTCTATAATACCCTGGAAGAAAAAGTTGCTGAACGTACTCAAGAACTGTCTGAAACTCTCGAAGACCTGAAAGCAACTCAGAAACAGTTAGTGGAATCTGAGACTAGAGCAGTTTTAAGTAGCTTTGTGGCTGGTGTCACTGACGAAATTAGTACGCCAGTTGGTAATGGGATTACTGCTGCTTCTACCCTAGCTGATGAAACTCTTGGATTTCTCCGTAGTTTCCAAGAGGGTAAATTAAAGCGCTCGGCACTCAAAAACTATGTAGAAGTGGCTCAAGAATCCAGTGAATTAATTCTGAGTAACTTACAACGGGCTGGGGAGTTGGTGCAAAATTTCCGGCAAGTTGCTGTTGACCAAAATGATTTACAAAAGCGCAAGTTAAGTCTTAAACACTATCTCGACGAGGTCTTACTTACTTTAGAGCCTAAACTAAAACAGACTTCCCATAGTTTAACCCTAGAAGGAGATGATACAGTTACGATCAATACTTATCCAGGAGCTATTTGGAAAATTATTACTAATTTAGTGATCAATTCCATTACCCATGGCTATCAACCATCAGAGCAAGGACAGTTAACCTTAACTGTTGAAAGGATTCAGGATCAGGTTATGCTTAAGTATCATGATGATGGCTGTGGGATTCCCATCGAGCATGTGGGCAAAATTTTTGAACCTTTCTTTACTACTGCTAGACCTCAAGGCAGAACTGGTTTAGGACTGCATATTGTCTATAATTTAGTGACTCAGAAGCTACTGGGACAGATTGAGGTTAAGTCGGAAGTGGGTCAAGGCACTGAGTTTATTATTACTCTACCTATAGGTTGAAGGTAGGTTGGTTGAAGGTTGAAGGTAGGTTGGTTGAAGGTAGGTTGGTTGAAGGTTGAACGCGATTGCGTGGCCAAAGGCCAAGGTTGAACGCGATCGCGTGGCCGAAAGGCCAAGGTTGAACGTGATCGCGTGGCCTAAAAGCCAAGGTTGGTTAAGGGTAGCATGAGCCTAGGGCCTTAGCTATCATTTAGATCATGTCAGGATAATTACCCTTAATAAACACCTTCCCCATCTCCCTATCTCCCCATCTCCCTATCTCCCCATCTCCCTATCTCCCCACACTTCCTCTAATTATGGGTATTCAACCTGACTTGATATTATTTGTGATAACGGAACTATAACCAATCCTAAATCAGAGCCATAGCATATTTAAATCCAGCTTTTGAAGATATTTGTGTAAAAATAAAGAAAAGTTACATATCTTAAAAATAGCTGATAAAGGAGTAAAGGGATGGTAGTACTCACTGACCGGGTTCAAAAGCGGCTAACCATAGAGACTAGCGAGATTGCTCCAGATACCACAACTATTCGTTCTTTGGATTGGGATCGCGATCGCTTCGACATCGAATTTGGACTACAAAACGGCACCACGTACAACTCGTATCTGATTCGGGGTGAGAAAATTGCCTTGGTCGATACCTCCCATGAAAAATTCCGCCAGCTATATTTAGATACTCTAACCGGACTAATTAACCCTACCGATATTGATTACTTAATTATCAGCCATACCGAACCAGACCACAGTGGCTTAGTAAAAGATGTCCTTGCACTGGCTCCAGATATTACTGTGGTGGGCTCAAAAGTGGCAATCAAGTTCCTGGAAGACTTTGTACATCAACCGTTTCAGCGCCAAATTGTCAAAAGTGGTAATCAGCTGGATTTAGGCAATGGGCATATCCTGGATTTTGTTAATGCCCCTAATCTCCATTGGCCTGACACCATGCTCACTTACGATGCCGGGACTAAGGTGCTGTATACTTGTGATGTCTTTGGCATGCACTACTGCTCTGCTAGCACCTATGATGACAACCTCAGCGCTATCGAAGCAGATTATCGATTTTACTACGAATGCCTGATGGCTCCCAACGCCCGTTCAGTGCTATCTGCTCTCAAGCGGATGGATAAGTTGGGAGAGGTGACTACTATTGCTAATGGTCATGGTCCTCTACTGCGCCACAATGTAGAAGAACTGGTAGGAAATTACCGCGACTGGAGTCAAGCCAAGGCCAAGGCAGAAAAATCCGTTGTTGTGTTTTATGTCTCAGATTATGGCTATAGCGATCGCATTTCTCAAGCGATCGCCCTAGGCATTACCAAAACTGAGATTGCTGTGGAGATGATGGACCTCAAATCCGCTGACCCCCAAGAGGTTCAGGAAGCCGTTAACCGTGCGGCTGGCATAGTGATTGGCATGGCTCCAGCCACAAACAGCACTACTACAGCAGCAGTTAGCACGGTACTGGCTGCAGTCAAATCCAAGCAATCCGTTGGTCTGTTTGAATCCTATGGCGATGATGATGAACCCATTGACCCCCTACGTACTCAATTTAGAAGCCTAGGACTCAAAGAAGCCTTTCCTGCAATTCGGATCAAAGACACTCCTAGTGAAACCATTTACAAGCTTTGTGAAGAAGCCGGTACTGACATGGGGCAATGGCTGAGTCGCGATCGCTTGATCAAGAACATGAAATCCCTAGATACAGACCTAGACAAAGCTTTAGGTCGTCTCAGTGGTGGATTGTATATCATCACGGCCAAGAAAGGGGATGTCAAGAGTGCCATGTTAGCCTCTTGGGTCAGCCAAGCTAGCTTCGAGCCTCTCGGTTTCACCATTGCTGTAGCCAAAGACCGGGCGATTGAATCCTTGATGCAAGTGGGAGACCGCTTTGTACTCAATGTACTGGAAGAAGGCAACTACCAAGACTTAATGAAACACTTCCTCAAGCGCTTTAAACCTGGTGCTGACCGCTTTGCAGGGGTGAATACACAAACCGCAGAAAACGGTTCCCCGATTCTGAGCGATGCCCTAGCTTATCTAGAGTGTAAAGTTACTACCCGTATGGAGTGTAGTGATCATTGGATTGTTTACTCTACCGTTGAGACCGGACGGGTTTCTAAGCCAGAGTCTCTGACTGCTATCCACCATCGCAAAGTTGGAAATCATTACTAAACCTACATCTTGCACCAACTTTAAAATTTACCTGTAAAGGTAGGGAACGGGGAACAGCGGATCTGGGAACAGGGATAAAATTTAACTCTCTGTTGATGCAGTCGCTCATGGGGGAAACCCCCCCATGAAGGCGCTGCATCGCTTTCCGTACTGAAATTGATTGTGATCACTTCCGTTCCGTTATTAAGTTTTTTTGTACTGGTGCAAGATCTCAGCTGCGCGCCTAGGGGCGATCGCGCCAAAGCGCAACACTAGTAAGAAACACATTTTTATTGAAAATCTTAAATCCTTGCTGGGGTTTCGGTTTTAAAATGTGTTCCTTAAAATGTGTTCCTTAAGAGTTAAATACTCTAGCATTTATAACATTAATGAGGTACACATATTTTTCACTCCTCTCTATTCCCTGCTAGCTGCTCCATGCTCCCTGCTCCCTAAAATACCAAAAAAGTGTACCTCACCAAATTAAAAAAGCTATAAATTTAACCGGCTAACTTGAACCATGAACACTACAAAACCCCGTGACGTCCAACCTCTCTATATTGCTACCGATACCCTCATATTGCGATCGCGTACTTGGGACCGGCTCAAATTTGAAATCGAATATGCCTTGCAACGAGGCACCACGGCTAATTCTTTTATAATTAGAGCTGATCAAATCGCCCTATTCGATCCACCAGGAGAATCCTTTACAGAGGTGTTTCTCAAAGCATTACAAGAACGCCTTGACCCGACGCTGATCGATTACGTCATTCTCGGTCACATTAATCCCAATCGTCTGGTTACTCTGAATGCCCTGCTCAAACTTGCTCCTGAGATTACCTTTGTTTGCTCCAATCCTGGTGCTAAATCTTTGCGCACTCTGTTTGAGAAACTAGAAGATAAAGCTATTCCAGAACAGGAGCTCAAAATCCTGGTGATGAAAGGGGATGATACTCTCGATTTAGGTGAAGGTCACATCCTAGACTTTATCCCTACCCCTAATCCCCGTTTCCCTGATCAGCTTTGTACCTACGATCCTAAAACTCAAATCCTATTTACAGATAAATTATTTGGTGCTCATGTCTGTGGAGACCAGGTAATGGATGAAGGTTGGAGGGTTTATAACGAAGACCGACGCTATTATTTTGATTGCTTGATGGCACCCCATGCCCGACAGGTGGAAACAGCTTTAGCTAAATTAGCAGACTTTGATGCTAAGCTTTATGCTACCGGTCACGGCCCCTTGGTGCGCTATGGCTTTCAAGAACTAACTGAGTCTTATGGGAAATGGAGTAAGCAACAACAAGCTCAAGAGGCCAATGTTGCCCTAATTTATGCCTCAGCTTACGGCAATACTGGAGCGATTGCCCAAGCGATCGCACGAGGTATCACGAAAGCTGGTGTATCCGTAGAATCCCTGAACTGTGAAGCAGCTGATCCAGAAGAGATTGGCGATGCTGTGGAGAAAGCAGACGGATTTATCATGGGTTCTCCTACCCTAGGAGGTCACGCACCAACCCAGGTTCAAACCGCTTTGGGTATGGTTTTATCTAGCGCTACGAAAACTAAGCTAGCGGGTGTTTTTGGTTCCTATGGCTGGAGTGGGGAAGCCATTGACCTATTAGAAAATAAGTTCCGGGATGCCGGTTACAAGTTTGGCTTTGAGACGATTCGGGTTAAATTTAAGCCTACAGACAAAGACCTCAAATACTGTGAAGAAGCTGGTACAGATTTTGCTCAAGCCCTGAAAAAAGCCAAAAAAGCCCGGAAACCCAAGCAACCTGCTGGTGAGTCTTCCGCTGCTCGCACGGAGCAAGCGGTGGGACGGTTGATTGGTTCACTGTGTGTTGTGACTACTAAACAACAAGACCTGACCGGAGCGATGCTAGCTTCCTGGGTATCTCAAGCTACCTTTACCCCTCCAGGGTTAACCGTAGCGGTAGCTAAAGAACGAGCAGTTGAGTCTTTGATGCACACTGGAGATAACTTTGTCTTGAATGTGTTAGAAGATGGGAAACATTTACCCTTGATGAAGCAGTTTCTCAAACCCTTTGGTCCTGGTGAAGACCGATTTGGTGGGATAAAGATCGAAGAAGCAGACAATGGTTGCCCAATTATAACTGATGCCCTAGCTTATTTGGAATGTACTGTAGAAAATCGGATGGAATGTGGTGACCATTGGCTAGTTTATGGGGTAGTTAAGAATGGTAAGGTGCTATCTGATGGAGTAACTGCCCTGCATCATCGTAAGTCGGGAACCTATTATTAATAGGACATAGTTTTTTGGTTTAAAGGGAACAGGGAACAGAAGGGAGCATGTCACCTTTGTAATTATGTATATAGATCCCCCCTAACCCCCCTTAAAAAAGGGGGGAATTATATTCAAAAGTCCCCCTTACTAAATAGATCCCCCCTTAAAAAAGAATTATATTCAAAAGTCCCCCTTACTAAGGGGGATTTAGGGGGATCTGACATGCTCCCGAATAGAACTATGTCTTAACTTTGAATTCGACTGCTATAGACCTAAAACAAGTGATGCTCAGGAAAGAGTATCGCTTTTTTTTTAAACCCTAAAACTATAGCCACGATTATTATACTTCATAAAAATCTCCCCATCTCCCCATCTCCCCATCTCCCCATCTCCCCATCTCTCCATCTCTCCATCTCTCCACCCTCCCTACTCCCTACTCCCTACTCCCTATTCCCTACTTCCAAATGGGACTATTTTCCACTAGCTGTTAGAATGTTCCAGTAGCCAAGGACTAATCACAATGAAGTCTAAACTCAAATATATCCTCCGTTGCACGTTGTGTGGAAAAGAGTATGAACCAGACCCTTTCCGCCTTTGCTGTGACGAGAAACATGAGCCATCCCTTCTGCGTGCTGTCTATGCTAACGAAAAGCTAGAAGTCAAAGAGAATCTCCCAGGTTTATTCCGATATATCGATTGGCTACCGGTTGATCGACACTTAGAGGCAGATGGTAAACCGATTACGTATCAAAGCAAAAATCTGGCTCACCATCTCGGATTAGATCATCTTTTCATTTCTTTCAATGGCTACTGGCCAGAACGAGATGCTCATCTTTCGACTTGTTCGTTTAAAGAATTAGAAGCTTTCCCTATATTAGCTAGAATACCAGAGGATAACCCCAAAACCCTAGTCGTTGCTTCAGCTGGAAATACGGGCCGAGCGTTTGCTACGGTTTGCTCTAAGCTGAAAATCCCCTTTTGCTTGGTGATTCCAGAGCAAAATTTATCCGCCATCTGGTCAAAGGATCCCTTTGATTCTTGTGTTCGTCTAATCGCTGTTGGTGGGAATGGTGACTACTCCGATGCGATTCGTATCGGACAAATTATCAGTCAATTAGAGGGTTTCTTTCCGGAAGGAGGAGCTAAAAATGTAGCCAGACGGGATGGCATGGGGCTAACGGTTGTGGATGCTACAGTCACCATTGGGGAAATTCCTGATCACTATTTCCAAGCTGTCGGTTCCGGTACTGGTGGGATTTCAGCTTACGAAGCCAATCTCAGATTTTTAGCAGATGGGAGATTTGGCAACAAAAAAATGAAGCTTCACCTGTGTCAAAACATTCCTTTTACCCCCATGACCGATGCTTGGAAAGCGGGTAAGCGAGAAATTACTGCTTTGAGCGAAATAGAAGCCAAAAAATCCATTAGTCAGGTTTCTGCTAAGGTACTTACCAACCGAAACCCAGCTTACTCTCTTGCGGGAGGGGTTTATGAAGCATTGGCTGATACTGATGGAGAAATGTATGGTGTGACTAATCAGGAATTAGAAAAAGCAAGGGCTTTATTTGAGGAATTGGAAGGAATAGATGTTAGTCCTGCTGCCGGTGTGGCAACTGGTGCTTTAATTCAAGCAGTTGAAGCGGGGAAAATAGGTAAAAAGGACACCATTGTGCTCAATATTACTAGTGGAGGCTATAAACGGATGCGCCAAGATTATCCGTTACACTACCTCAAACCTGATTTAGTTTTTAAACCTGAAGAGATCGAGCCTGATTTTCTGGAACATAGCATGACCAGTGTATCATAACGGTTTACCAATTAAACAGTCTAATATCCATGAAAACCTTATCCACTCTTGCAGTCGATCAACTCAAACCGTTTGGGGTGAAGCTGACGAATGTTGATCTTAATTGCCCAGAACAATGCGATCGCATTCGAGAGCTGCTCTATGAAAATGGGGTAGTGATCATCCCTCCTGACGGAGGCAGTTTCGGTGATCAACCAATCCAAGCTGATGCAAGTCTGTTAAAGTTGGCGGGGCTTTTCGGGAAGATCGAAAACTACCACCCAGTAAACGCACCCAAAGACAGCACTGGCAAGGTGCAAATTCTGGAAACCATGGGTGACACGGGGATTCCAGCGGATTCATTCTTGTTCCACTCAGATATGAGTTGGCGAATGAACCCATCCCGGGCCAGCGTATTATGTGGGTTTATCCTGCCTCCTAGCGGTGGTAATACCTGCTTCCAAAATGCTAACCAAATGTACCGCAATCTCTCACCAGAACTAAGGGAGCAGTTGCATGGTATCAGCGCTCTCCACTCTCTCAAGCAGGGTTATGGCCGGGTAAACCGACCGGATGATGTGACTAATGACGTGCAGGCTATTCATCCGGCAGTGATTAAGCATCCCGACACAGGTGTTCCACTGCTCTATCTGAACCCAAATTTCACCGTGTCCTTGGTAGGAATGTCGGAAGAGGAGAGTACGGAACTTATGAACCGCGTCTTTGAGCAAGCCAACCGTCCAGACCAGGTTCTTTGCCATTCCTGGACTAAGGGGGATGTGGTGATCTGGGACAACTTTGGAGTGCAGCACCTGGCTAGGGCAGACTACCTTGGCCTGCGCCGAATGCACCGGGTGGTGGCTCACGACCCCGATCTGCGGACAGAGCGTTATCTAGGGGAAACAGGGGATGCCAAGGAAACCATGTAATATCGAGCACTACCTGAAGCAAGATGACAATCAGGCTGGTGGCGACAACAATTCAGACCAGTCAGCGGCCCAATACAACCAAGCACGGAGCCCCTTTGGGGTAAAAGAGATCTTGGGATTTGTCCGCCCAGGAGATGTGGTGTTAGACGCTGGCTGCGGCACAGGGCAGCACGCACGATACCTTGCTGAGGTGGCCAATAAAGTCGTGGGAATTGACACAGATTCCGCGCGGATTGCAATTGCCAAAGAACATTGTCAAGACTTGGACAATGCCAGCTTTGAGGTGGCTTCCGTCACCAAGCTTCCTTTTGAGGACGGTTCCTTTGAGCTAGTGCTGTTGGCCCAAGTGCTACACCACCTTGGAGGGGAAGATGTGCATTCAGCCCAAACTTCAACGTCTTTAACGGAGCAATGTGAGCGGGCGATCGCGGAAGCCAAACGAGTGCTGAAACCTGGTGGACGACTTGTACTTGTCACTACTAGCCGAGAGCAGCGTCGTCAAGCTTACTGGCATTTTAACCTCTTTCCAGAATCAGCGTGGGAGCGTCTGGATTCGGTCTGGTCCCTAACAGAGGGTGTTTGGTTCACATCGCTGATGGAGAAAATGGGGTTCACAATCACCGGTAATGTAACCCCAGGGGAATCCCACTGGATTGAAGCCCAGGATGAACAGATGGTGAGGCTAAGCCTCGACCCTGGTTGGCGCTCAACAGATGTGGCATTTGCGTTGCTGACACCTGCTGAAATGAGTCAGTTTGTGGCTCAGGTCGAGGCGGTGCTAGGGGATGGCTCTGCAAAGGAGCTAATCAATGGGGCGCTTGCGGGGCGGGCTTCCCATGGGGAGGCTACGGTATATGTCTATGACCTTAAATCTGAATAAAGCCCTGTTGTGATTGTTGAGATTTTCCTCAAGGTGGGGAAAATCGGGAGTATTTCACCTTTGTAATTATGTACATAGATCCCCCCTAACCCCCCTTAACCAAGGGGGGAATTAGATTCAGGAATTAGATTCAAAAGTCCCCCTTATTAAGGGAAACGGGGGATCTGAATCAGGAATTAACAAAACTGACATGCTCCCGGTAAAATCTCATTCAGTAAACTTATTTTTTAGTTCCTTCAATCATCACACCAACCCAGCCCAAATCATGAGTTTTCATGGAAAACCCTATAGATTCAAGCAACTCCTGGAAATAGCTGAAAGGATAAGCATTAGGACAATGGGAACCCCCTTCTAAAATCACTTGATTGCCATTGATACTTTCTACTTTTAAACCGGTTTTAGCATAAAAGCGTAAGCGCTCATCCATCACGTCTTGACCACATTTGTAAGTGGAAATAAATATCTTTTCGTCTACTAGTTTTTCGAGATTATCGAAAACAGGTTTATGAACGTCTTGAGAAATATTGCCAATGGTATTCCATCCTAGTAGAGCATAGGTAAACGTTTCTTGAACCAGAGTTGTTAAATGTTCCGCTCTTCCGAGAATGAGGTTTACATTATCAAAATCGGCAGTTGATTCTTTAGCTATGTTTACCAATTGTTCGGCAAAATCAATTCCTGTGATCTTGCCGACAAGGGGGGCAAGATGACGAAGATAACGTCCCTCACCACATCCTACCTCCAGAACACTATCCACCCCTTCAAAGGTTTTCTTAATAAATTCTTCTTCTAACTTTTGATACTCCCTGACTCCTTCTGTCTCATTTTGAGGATCGAGCAAAGTCAATCCGATCCCTTCGTAAAAGTCTTTGCTATCTTTCATTATTTCTTCAATCCTTTAAGAGCTTCACCTAGTTTACCAGCATGAATGAAATTATGGAAAAAATTTTCTAGATCGGCTTTTTGCAGTTCAGGGTTAGGGCGTGTCTTCTTGCCTCGGAGATCCCCCTAAATCCCCCTTAAAAAAGGGGGACTTTGAGTATGGCTCCCCCTTCCGCGCGGGGGGCTGGGGGGGATCTAATATCTTGCGGAAAACTTTGAAAACACGCCCTAGCCAAGATTAACCGAATCATAACCAGACCTTGATCATGAGCATAGTTTACAAAAGCTGTTCCAGTATGAAATAATCGGTTGCGTATGTCTAGATTAAGCTGGTCTAACCCATAGGACTTAAATCTGACCTTTAAACCCCTGTTGTGATTGTTGAGATTTTCCTCAAGGTGGGGAAAATCTCGAGCATGTCACCTTTGTAATTAGGTACATAGATCCCCCCTAACCCCCCTTAACCAAGGGGGGAATTATATTCAGGAATTAGATTCAAAAGTCCCCCTTATTAAGGGGGATAATGGGGTATCTGAATCAGGAATTAACACAACTGACATGCTCCCTGTAAAATCTCATTCAGTCAAGTTATTGTTTAGTTCCTTCAATCATCACACCAACAAAGCCCAAATCATGAGTTTTCATAGAAAATCCTGCCGATTCAAGCAACTCCTGGAAATAGCTAAAAGAGTAAGAATTAGCATGATGCAATCCCCCTTCTAAAATTACTTGATTGCCATCGATGCTTTCTACCTTAAAACCCGTTTTGGCATAATAGCGTAAGCGCTCATCCATGACGTCTTGGTTAGATTTAAACGTAGAGATAAATATCTTTTTATCTACTAATTTTGCCAGGTTATCCAAAATAGCTTGATGAAGCTGTTGGGGAATATTTCCAATGGTATTCCATGCCAGTAACCCGTAAGTAAACGTTTCTTGGACCAGGGTTGTTAACTGTTCTGCTCTTCCGTTTATAATGGTGACATTATTAAACGTAGACGTGGAGTCTTTAGCTAAGGCTACAAGGTATTGTGAAAAATCAATTCCTGTGATCTTTCCTACCATGGGGGCAAGCTTACGAATATAACGTCCCTCACCGCATCCTACATCCAGAACACTATCCACTCCTTCAAAGGTTTTCAGTATAAAGTCATCCTCTAACTCCATATACTCCCTGATTCCTTCAGTTTGATTTTGAGGATCCATAAACTTTAATCCCATCCCTTCGTAAAACTCTTTGCTATCTTTCATTATTTCTTCTATCCTTTAACACCTTCACATAGTTTACCAGCATCAAGTAAATTATGGAAAAAGCTTTCTAAATCAGCTTTTTGCAGTTCAGCGTTAGCCAGAATTAACCGAATCATAACCAGACCTTGATAATGAGCATAGTTTACAAAAGCTGTTCCCGAATGAAATAATCGGTTGCGTATGTCTAGATTCAGCTGGTCTAACCCAGTAGAGTCAAGCTGTTCATCTTTGGGGATATAACGGAAACAAATATTCAAAAATTGTGGTTCAGCGATTAATTCTAAATTATCGCAACTGCGGATATACTCGGTGGCGTAATTAGCTAGGTCAAATAAATGATTGACCAGCTGCTCATAACCTTTTTTGCCATAGTATTTCCAACACAGCCATAATTTTAGGGCATCTACTCTCCGACCACATTGTAACGACTTAGTCCCTAAATTATAGAAATTATTTTCATCATCATGGAATAGATAATCGGTACCTCCCCCAGAGCAAGCTTCTGACAATAGTCCTTTTTCTTTCACTAAAATAGCCGAACAAATTAAAGGAACTCCCATTAACTTATGAGCATCCCAAGTAAAGGAATCAACTAACTCACTACCTGCTAACAAATGCTGGTGTTTTTCACTAAATAAAACCGGTCCACCCCAAGCCGCATCCACATGCAGCCACAAGCCATATTTCCTAGTAATTTCGGCAAGGGTCGGTAACGGATCGAACGCTCCTAACACAGTTGTACCGGCAGTTGCACCCACAAAGAACGGTGTTTTTTCTTCTGATAAGCTCTGTTGAATGGCAGCTTCTAGTGCTTCGGGAATCATTTTGCCATCCACATCAGACTTAACCTTGACTAAATTTTTGATGCCAATCCCTAACAAATTCGCAGCTTTTAAATAGGAATAATGAGCTTGATCGGAAACAAAGGCGACTAACTGATGATTCCCCAATCCCTGCAATTTAGCTTCTGGTAAAACTTGATGTCGTCCACAAAGCATTCCGATCAGATTAGCATTACTTCCTCCAGTTACCATCAACCCTTCACCTGGATTAAACCCCACTAAACTGGTCAATTTTTTAATCAATTCTATTTCCATCAGGGTGGCTACTGGGGCGACATCATAGGTGTGCATGGTAGTATTCGTGGCACTGGTCACCATGTCGGCTATAATTCCCGGAATACTAGACCCACTAAAAAGTAGATTAAAAAATTGAGTGCTACCGGTTCTAACGCTATAGTTCAGGTAAGATTCTACTATAGGAATTAACGCTTCTAAGGCCACTCCCTCATCGGGTAAGGTTAAATCGAGTTTTTCCTTAAGATCATTAGCGGTTTGATAATTAACGACTTTGGGATCGGGTTTTAAATTAGCGTCTAAATAGTTGAGAATTATGGCAAGGGCTTTAGTCAGGGTTGTTTCTGTATCTTTCATAGGGAGTAGGGAGTAGGGAGTAGGGAGTAGGGAGTAGGGATAGTAGTTGGTAAAATTGACTCTATATTATTACTATAAAAAATGCTATAAATGAAGAGATGATCGACAGCTATACTAGAATTTGTGTAATGCAAACAAGCGGCAATGATATCAATCATAACAGGTTTTGGATATTAAAGCAATCACAAAAAAAAAATTTTTAATTATTCTATTGGTAGCCAGGAAAGTATAGTTGAGGACATAGTATGGTTTATATCATGTCAGGATAATTACCCTTAATAAACATCTCCCCCATCTCCCCATCTCCCCATCTCCCCATCTACCCATCTCCCCATCTACCCATCTACCCATCTACCCATCTCCCTAATCCCTACTTCCAGATCGGACTATTTTCCACTAGCTGTTAGAATATTGCGGTAGCCAATGACTAATCACAATGAAGTCTAAACTCAACTATATCCTGCAATGTATTTATGGCAAGGTGTACTATTTGTTAACCCGCCCAAAATTTTTCCTGTCAATTAGTTCTTTGATTTCTCGAACGGTGGTAGCTTGAATCGTAATTCTATCCTCAATTTTTAGGGATGGATCGTAAGATGGTTGACTAGTATTCGTAATTTTTCCTCCTCCTCCAGTAGGACAAGCAATAAAAGCCACAGAGGCTAACCAGGGAAATTTAACTGAGAAATCGTCAATCCAGTTTTGGGCATAATCCCTCCAGTGGCAATCTTCAAGCAAGGAGGCTAATTCGCCTTTCATAAACTCCTGACTCGTGATTCTGGGTAAGATTTTGTCGTGATATCGAACCTCTGCATCAGAGCCAAAAGCATCTTGTATTAGTTCCAGAGCAGCGATCTGATCACCTTCTTTAGCAGGGGATAAATGCTGTCCGCAATAAAGTCCATCTGGAAATAAGTGAATTGCTGCATTGCGAACAAATACCTCTAATCTTCTCAATCCTAATTCATCTCCAGTCTGACCATAAGAAGGCAAATGATCGCCAATTTTTTTGGGAGCAATAAACTGACCGGGATTGCAGATAATGCCATGCAGAAACTGAGGTTCAAAAGTCGTTTCTGTATAGGGTTCTTGTTTGAAAGCTACACCCAAGCTTTTAGTACTTTCGTAATAACACCCATTTTCTTGACAGATACTGATGCCTACTTCCACATCTTTTTCTTCTGGTTCAACAGCATAGACAATGCAGTAACTTATTCCCCGTTTTATAGCTTCCTCAACAATACGGATTGCCAATGTACCTGTTCCTGCACCGATATCAGCAATTCTAAATTCTACATCTTGTCCATACTTTAGTAACAATTCGTCAATAAACTGGGGAATCATCTTGAGCAGATAACCAGTTGCATCTGCTTTGGGAGTCAAAGGTCTATAATAATCTCTATTCATCTCCTTCACATTCACCTTAAAAAAAGCTAAAAATAAATTAAATACAAAAGGATTATCTAGGTATTAATCACTAATTATTGTTTGAGGAATATCTGATATTTTGACTCCTATTAATGCTAGCTCATTGAGGGAATTACCATTAACAGACAGACGATGTTGATAAGATTGTTTAGCTTTGACTGATAAAATACCTTCTTTAATGATGGTTGCCAACATTTGACCACCATTATGCTGGCTTTGAGTATCAAGTAAATCTTCTCTAAGATTAAACGCTATCCAGCCTCCATCAACAATTAAATTATAGGCAAAAGCAAATGCCGAAGCCGGTAATCCTCCTGTTAGGGCAGAAGCACAGATCAAACAGTTAAACTTGGCATTTTTTAACTCATTATGAACTTCATTAGTTACATTAGGAAATTCCTCAACATAATACTTATTATAAACATTTGGTCGTTCTCGTTTAGCTGCTTCTGCCGCTTCTATAACCACATCTGCTCCTACAATTGAAGTGATACCTTTATCCTTAAGACATTGACCAAGTAAACCAACTCCTGCAGCTAAATCTAAAACCGATAATTCAGAAGCAAGGGATTGGGATTTGGTAACTTCATTTATCAAGATCTCGCTAATTATATTGTGTGTATTATACTTTAGCAAATCGACTAAAACATATTCATATAAACCAGGAATTTTGTAGTTTTGTTTATAATCTTGAATCCTCAGTTTTTGCTCTTGGTCATTTTCGGTTAAGATAAAATACTCTTCGGCTCGAATTAAATTTTCATCTGTATTTGGAAATGTGACAGTATAACCCTTTTGTTTCATTAGTTAACCTTCTGTAGAATTGTATATTTAAATGAACTTACCCCGTGGGGGCAGTATACAAATTCACTAAACCAGATTTCAGCACGATAATAAGGTAATCCTTGAAAAGTATTCGTCTGTTCGATCAATGTTTATCTTCTACACTTCTCGATATATTCCTATCAGCGCAGAAACCCTAAATCCACAGAAATTATAGTAGTCAAATATGATCATACCATCTTTGGGAATCCGTAAGCATTGAGGCGTGAGCTAAAAGCTCACCCGTGCGCGTTCAGCTGTCAGTCAGCCTAATCCTTAAAATAAACCTCGTTCGCGTAGCGTGCGTGGCACAGGCTTCTAGCCTGTGAAGTAGCCCATTAGCTGATAATACCAAATCCTGTTCCCATACCCCCCTTATTCCCATAGCCCTAGATTCCTGGCATAAAAAAATTTGCTTGATTTTTATAAAGGGGTTTTGAGAAGCGGATTTGGTATAACTGATAGCTGATAGCTTAGGGGAAATCAGCTAGTTGCTTGGCATCTGTGATTACGATTTGAGGCTTCCCATCCTGATTGGGAGGATAGAGACTAGCAGTTCCAGAGACATACACATAGCCTCGACCGGATTTGGCATAGCGGGTTTCAATTAGTCCCAAGATGGTTTGAGCGGCTTCGGAATCCCGATCGGGAATCCAGAGATTAAACCGGTGAAATCTTGACCCAGCGTAGATCAGAGCACCATTACCAGGCCATTTATTAATCCCTCCTTGCAGGTCACACAATACCGTGATTTGGTTGCCAGCTTTAGCCGCTTCTACGATCTGATCGTAGTTTAGACGCACTGATAGCACCCCGGCTTCACTGCCTGCGTTACGGTAGTCTTCTACCACCTGGTTTCGTAAATACCACCAAGGAATCAGGGTGGTATAGTCTCTGCTATTTCCACCAGCATTGGTAGCTGGATCCCAAATCCCTATGCCTTTGGCTTGAGCCTCCGCCTCCGCCTCCATAAACTCGCGGTGATAGAGGCGCGACGATCCATATTTGACAAAATAAGGGCTCCAGCCTTCCCGTACAATGCGCAGATTGAAATTCTCCTGCTCTCCGGCTTTGTAGATATAACAGAGCAATCGCCCATAATTGCCGCGATGTTTGACCAGGCAAACCTCCACCGGATCGTTGGTGTCGAATTCAAGATCCACCCATACATCCTGATTCGGTATCCCTTGCTCGTTTGCCCCGAAATACTCCTTCGCCCATTGTGAGGCCAGGATGCCAGCGTTGGTTATCGGTTTACTGCCAGCGCGCTGACTTTCCTCTGTGTCAAGACAAACAAACCGAATTGATTCTTGCTCATTATTCAAGAGTATCTTGATGGTGTCACCGTCAACAACTTTGATCAGTTTGAGATTTTTGATGACTGTACCTTTCATTACCTCTCCTCTTTGTTGGTTAACCATGAAATGAGGGATTAGAATTGCTTGTTGTTTGAGGTGCAGCGCCAGAAGATATAATGGGTGTGAGATAACTGTTTTTCTGACCTTTACTATAGGATAATAGGATATCACGTTTTTGGAAATCTAGTTGAGTCAGTGGAGTTTCATCTCCAGTTTGATGCTGGTTAAGGCTCCTTTATTAGCGAGCAGCGAGCAGAGAGCAGGGAGCAGGTAAAAAATTTTGTGTACTTCATAGCTATTAAAGACGCTAGATAAGTAAAATTACACCTAAATATAACAATATAAGTAGAGTTGAGGAGATAGTATTTTGGTTGATATCATGTCAGAATACCTTTATTTAAAATCTCCACCATCTCCCCATCTCCCCATCTCCCCATCTCCCCATCTCCCCACCCTCCCTACTCCCTACCCCATTAAAAACTGCTATAGTTATGACTGATGGTAAGACTTGGTGATAAAAACTCTGGTAGAGGATTTAATGAAACGACAATTGAGACAACTTACGTTAGGAATGACTCTGATCGCTTGCTTAATGGGTTCAGTTGCCTGTGAGTCAACGTCCTCTGGAAAAAAAACTAAAGTTCGTTCTGCCCATAGTAACTGGGTCGAGGAACAGTTTCAAACCCAAATCGTCAATATTGGTCTCGAAAAACTTGGTTATGAAATCGAAGAACCGAAAGAAATTAGCTATCCGATCATTTATGTGTCTGTGGCTAATGGCGAGCTAGATTATAGTACTATAAACTATGAAATATCACATCGAGAATTCTTTAATAATGCTGGGGGTACCAAAAAATTAGAGCGAGTTGGAGTTATTACTCCTGATGTGATACAAGGCTATCAAATCGATAAAAAAACGGCTGATAAATATAACATTACTAACCTACAACAATTTAAAGACCCAAAGATTGCGAAACTATTTGATACAGACGGCAATGGTAAAGCTAATTTAATCGGTTGTGATCCTGGTTGGTTTTGCGAAGTGATAGTCGATCATCACCTCAAAGCTTACGGACTAGAAGATACCGTTGAACACACTAGAGGACAATATATCGTGCTACTCGCCGATGTTATGACTCGCTACAAGCAAGGAGAAAGCGTTTTATACTATGCGTTGTATCCTCACTGGATATCTACAATATTAAAACCGAATCAAGATATAATTTGGTTAGAAGTTCCCTTTACCTCTCTTCCTGAATCCCAGAAAAATCTAACTGAAAAAGACACCTCTGTAAACGGAAAAAATCTTGGATTTACTGTCGATCGCCAGCGCATTGTTGCTAACAAGAAATTTTTGGCAGCTAACCCAGTTGCCAAGCGTTGGTTTGAACTCGTTCAAATTCCGGCTGAGGACATTAATGTTGAAAGTCTAAAGATCAAAGAGGGTGAGAGCAGTCCAGAAGATATTCGTCGCCATGCTAAAGAGTGGGTTGAAAATCATCAAGAGTTGTTTGATAGCTGGGTAGAAGAAGCAAAAAAGGCAGGAGGTGATTCGACCTAGATTCAACCGCTTCGCCTTAAAGGGTGACAAGGGTAGTAAAGAGTAGTAGTGAAGGGGGGTAAGCGCCAAAAGAGTCAAAAAAGATTAGGGTAGTCTCTGACTAGAGAATGGAAATCTTCGCACATCCAACGGTTAACTTCAAGAGCCGCTCTGGGAAAACCCCGAGGAAATACAAGGATTCTACTTATACGCCCTGTCGTTTGTTAAGTAAGATTTACAATTATACCAAATTAGATCCAAATTAGATGCGATTACCCTGTACAATACACTCTGAAGCAAAAATAACTTACTCCTTAGTTTGATATAACTTGTTTCAAGTTGGTGAGGTAAAATTTTCCTGGTTTTATGGAACAGGTAAAAGAAACCCACCCTTAACCCCTAGCAGTATAGGAAGAGGTAACAGGAAAAAAAATTGTGTGCCTCATTATGCTAAAAAAACTAGAATAAGCTCAATGGCACATATGCTTCCGAGTTTATGGTTTTTAGTGCCAAAATTATATCCATAATCTGCCCATAGATGATAAGTTAAGATGAACAACTCCTTGATTTGTAGCTATAACGAATGGGACCCTCTCGAAGAAATAATTGTTGGAACTATTGACGGGGTTACAGCACCTGTTTTAACCCATGATATGAAGACATTTATACGAAAGGAGTACTGGAGCTTCTATCAGCAGTACGGTGGACGACCCTACCCTAAAGAATTAGTCGAGAAGGCAGCGAAAGCTCTCGATAACCTTCAAGAAGTACTCGAAGGAGAAGGTGTAATTGTACGAAGACCAGAATCTGTTGATTATGCCCATCGTATCTTTAAAACACCTTATTTTGAATCACCAGGGTTCTTTAATGCTGATGTGAGGGATGTCTTGCTAGTTGTGGGTGACGAAATCATCGAAGCGCCCATGTCTCAAAGATGCCGCTATTTCGAGTTCTTGCGCTATCGTCCCTTAATCCAAGAATACTTCCAGCAGGGGGCACGCTGGACAGCGGCTCCCAAGCCAAAAATGTCTGATGCTCTCTACGATTGGGACTATCCTGAAGAAGATATGGCCCTTTTCCGGGGGGAATCTACTGTGCCAGATAGCGTCGGCCCTCTTAATGGTCGCTTCATTACCACCGAGTCGGAACCTTGCTTCGATGCAGCTGATTTCACTCGCTTCGGCAGAGACATTTTGGCCCAGAGAAGCCAAGTCACTAATGACTTGGGAATTCAGTGGATGCAGAGGCATCTTGGCTCGGAGTACCAAGTCCACACAGTCAAGTTTCGTGATCCAAGCCCAATACATATGGATGCAACTTGGGTTCCCATCGGCCCAGGGCGTGTCTTGTCTTGCCCCGATCGTCCGTGCATCTCACCCGATATCCTAGAGATGTTTAAGCAGGGAGGCTGGGAGATTCTTTATCCTCCTAGAGGCGTGGCAAACGCCGAATTTCATATGTCCAGCCGCTGGCTTTCTATGAATATTCTGATGATTGATGAGGAACGAGTGGTTGTGGAAAAGAGTGAAGAACCAACGATCAAGTTTTTTAAAGAGATTGGACTCAAACCAATTTTGGTAGACTTTAAAGATCACTATATATTTGGTGGAGGATTGCATTGTTCAACTTGTGATGTGCGCAGACGGGGCACATTGAAGTCATACTTCTAAGTAGGTGGGCATAAATAAACGCAGATGGTCAGGGCAGTTTTTTAAAGAATGAAACAGTTTAAATAGTGAGCATCTTAGCTAAACCCTCGCCGACAAATTTACTTTCGATTTTTTGGACCTACCTACTTGAGTCTTAACAGCCAACCAAATTCACTTTAATTCTAAAAGCAAAGAAGCCTTGAAATGACAATCTCACAACCCAGCCAGCCTGAGAAGGCTTTTAAATACTTTGATTTGTATGGCTCAATGCGATCGCACAAAGTCATGTTAGAAGACATGGTAAGGATGGAAGCTTATCATTCGGCTATATTTGAACACAAGTCGGAAATAATTGCAGACAAAGTTGTCCTTGATGTAGGCACTGGAACAGGCGTATTGTCTGTTTGGGCGGCGAAGGCAGGTGCCAAACGTGTTTATGGGGTGGAGGCTGGTAATGCTGCCGAACTTGCCAGGCGGTTGGTTCAGGTGTCAAACCTGTCAGATATAGTGACAGTTCTCAACTCAAAAATTGAGGAAGTCGAGATCCCTGAGCCAGTCGATGTGATCGTCAGTGAGTGGATGGGTAGCCTTTTACTCAAAGAATCGACGTTTGACAGTGTAGCTTATGCTCGCGACAAATGGCTAAAGCCGGGAGGATTGCTGTTGCCTTCTCATGGCACAATTTTGCTTGGGTTGTACGCGCCGACTAGCGACCACGATCACACCCATTTTGTCAGAGCCAAGCTTGAAAAGGAGATAGCAGAATGGAAGGAAACGGTGACTAATCTTCAGCGTCTTGATGTAGACTACTCCAGCTTCACAGATGAGCTGGAGCAAGACTTGTCAGACCACTTTTTGAGGAACGCGATCCGTGTCAACTACTTGTCCCCAGATAATCTCGCCTCAGATCCACAGCGAGTGCTTGAGTTTGACTGTGCAACGGTGGATCCTACTGCACTCGTCCAGTTCAGCCAGGATTTTCAGTTTACTGTAAACAAGCATGCTGAAATTAAAGGATTTCTCGGGTGGTTCACCACAGATTTTCCCAATAGAACGGTTCTAGACACAGGACCAGGGAACGCTTACAACCACTGGGGTCAGCAACTATATCCACTCAAAGAGAGCTTCAAAGTAGCACCTAGTGATCAGGTGGAGGGAACAATCACTGTTCGCCGAAACCACGAGGAATCGCGATTGAATGTGGTCGAGTTCAAATACCGAGTTGGCACAGGTGCTCAACAGACTGCTCTTTTCAATATGGGTGCTGTAGAACACATGCATAAAGGCTCGAAAAGCGTGCTGTTTTCCTAAATTAGTAGTCTAGCTAAGCTGGATTTGGTGGCTCTTCCGTACTTGTTATGCTAAATAAACACTTTGGCAAAGGGAGCTAAGGCCGTGGGCCAACCTTACTGGCAGAGCCAGACGCTGCGCGTTCGGAGCAGGGGAAATAGGCCGTATTCAGAAAATTTTGCTAGTTAAATAGCCTATGAACCCTTGTAAAGTAAGCTTTATGAGTTTGTTTTCTGTCGGTTGAGGATAAAAGGTACTGAAGAGCCGATTTGGTATGACTGGTTATGATTGACGGTAAGACTTAGTGATAAAAACCCTGGGAGAGGATTTAATGAAACGACAAGTAAGACAACTTACCTTAGGAATGACTCTGATCGCTTGCTTAATGGGTTCAGTTGCCTGTGAATCAACCTCCTCTGTTAAAACAACTAAAGTTCGTTCTGCCCATAGTAACTGGGTCGAGGAACAGTTTCAAACTGAAATAGTCAATATTGGTCTGGAAAAACTTGGTTATGAAATCGAAAAACCGAAAGAAATAACCTATCCGGTTATTTATGTGTCTGTCGCTAATGGCGACCTAGATTATAGTACTATTAACTATGAAAAAGGACACCAAGAATTCTTTGAAAATGCTGGGGGTACCAAAAAGTTAGAGCGAGTTGGAGTTCTTACTCCTGATGGTATACAAGGCTATCAGATCGATAAAAAAACGGCTGATAAATATAATATTACTAACCTGGAACAATTTAAAGATCCAAAAATTGCGAAACTATTTGATACAGACGGCAATGGTAAAGCCAATTTAATCGGTTGTGATCCTGGTTGGTTTTGCGAAATAGTAATCGATCATCACCTCAAAGCTTACGGACTAGAAGATACCGTTGAACACACTAGAGGACAATACATTGTGCTACTTGCAGATGTTATGACTCGCTACAAGCAAGGGGAAAGTGTTTTATATTATGCGTATAATCCTCACTGGATATCTACCGTATTAAAACCGGATCAAGATGTAGTTTGGTTAGAAGTTCCCTTTACTTCTCTTCCGGAATCGCAAAAAAATCTAACCGAAAAAGAAACCTCAGTAGACGGAAAAAATCTGGGATTTGCTGTGGATCGTCAGCGCATTATTGGTAACAAGAAATTTTTGGCGGCTAACCCAGTTGCCAAGCGTTGGTTTGAATTGGTTCAAATTCCGGCTGAGGACATTAATGTTGAAAGTCTAAAGATCAAAGAGGGTGAGAGCAGTCCAGAAGATATTCGTCGCCATGCTAAAGAGTGGGTTGAGAAGAATCAAGAGTTGTTTGATAGCTGGATAGAAGAAGCAAAAAAGGCAGGAGGGGATTCTATTTAAAGGGAATAGGGAATAGGGAATAGGGAATAGGGAGTAGGGAGTAGGGAGTAGGGAGTAGGGAGTAGGGAGTAGGGAGTAGGGAGTAGGGAGTAGGGAGTAGGGAGTAGGCAATAGGCATGCTAGCAATAGGCATGCTAGCAATAGGCAATAGGCATGCTAGCAATAGGCAATAGGCATGCTAGCAATAGGCAATAGGGAGTAGGGAGTAGGGAATTTTTGTGTACTTAATAGCTATTAAAAAGACGTTGCTGAATCAAGGAATGAATGCGCGATCATCTGGTTTTGCTCAAGCCCCCTAAATCCCCCAACTTTGCGGTGCGACCCGTGGCGAATTTAATTCGCCTACGGAAAGCGCACCGGAGGGGACGCAAGAAAGTCTTGTTCCCCCCAAAATTGGGGGGCTAGGGGGGCAAAACCATACCCATAATCAGCAACACTTAAGTTAATTTTTTTTACAAAAAAAGCAATTGTATAACTTTAGCGAACGTTTTTTTATTACCCCTAAAACTTCCAAAAAAAAACTTTTCAAAACCCTTGACAACAATATTTATAATCATTATTATTATAAATATAACAACGAATTCAATGTTTGATTCATGTCAAAAAACCCAAACCTAAAGAAACAACCTGTTGAGCACACGATGAAAGGCTCTCGTCAAGCAGTAATGCATAGTATGCACATGCTTTATGTCCTTGGCTATGCCGAGATTTGCGAGTGGAGCCCTCTGGAGCCAACTGATGTTCCAGACGAAGTGATTACTACAATGATGAAGTATTGGCTGTTGCCATAACACTTTAAATTTCTGGGGGGTTTTCCCCCCAGGGCAAAGGCTCTGGTCTGGTCGCGTAGCGTGACCTTTGGCCAATCAAATAAGATCACATCAGGTTAGGTTTGGGATCTGACTGATATCAAAATTTAAATCCACTTACGGTGGCATTGAAAAAGCCGTGGACATTATGTCTACGGCTTTTTTTTGACTATATATGGGTTGATAATGTGGGTTTATTAAGACTTAAAATTTTTCAAGTTATTGCTGATTAATTTGAGACTTATAGCATTTTGATTTCAGTTGTGAATATACTCCCTTAGGGAAAACCAATAAGTGTGTTTAAAACCTAGATACAAAGGCTATATCATCCATTAAAACCAAAGAGAATCACTGGTCTAATATCAAAGCCTCTAGGACACCTTTTTCAACCATATCCAGGTTGAGAATGTAATCAATTTTATCAAAGGTATCGCGAAGAGGTCTTTTAGCTGTTAGCCAACCAACACCATCGGTAATCCAGATAAATTCGTGACCATCTTGTTTCCACTGTAAGAATATCTCGCTGTACTCACCAGCTGTCGCTTTTAGTTTAGAGCCACCACTTCTATAAAAGTTGGTTTCGATTAAAACCAGTTTCTTAGGAGTATTAATTGCAAAATCAATCGTTTTAGACGCTTTCTTGATGGTAAGCTGTTTGCCAAATTCTGATCTGATGCCATCTGACTTAGCCTGCGGGATGTACTGAAAGCCATGAGGAGTACAGATAGAATTGACAAAGTACTCGACTATGTCTTCCATGGCTTTACCGGCTCGGTTTTTGCGAGCATTTGTATCTAGACCGACCTCGACACCGACAAAGTAATCTGTGAGGGACTTGATACGTCTTGAGGTGATTTGCTCTAGGAAACCTAACTCCTTTAGGAAAAGAATAGCTTGATCAATATCTTCGTCTGTTATATTTTCTTCCTTATTGAAACTGAAATCATCATAGTTAAATTCTCCTGATTGATAGTCGGTTAAAATATGAAACTTTTGAGGACGACAAGCTAGTAAGGCTGGAATGATAGAGATTAGCTTTGGATGTTCTCTGAATAACACTCTTGCTTCTTCTTCAAGATTATCCTTGCCCACAAGATAGTTCAAAAGATTGAGACTAATCTCAATATCTCTTACCTTTTCGCTAACTTTATTCCAATTTACGAAATAATCCCATTTCACAATAGAGGGTTTCAGGGTTGCCATCACATACTCGAATACGCTGTCAGGGTCATTACAGCCAAGATTTTCCCTAAATACAGAATGAAATTTCATCGGATTTGTCCTGTGTACTATATCCTTTATCCTTTTTAAATAAAAAGAACCAATGGTAAAATAATTCCCCGTCTCCCCCCTCTACCTTCTTATAGTTACTCCTATATAGCGTTTCTAGGATTTATGAGGTACGCTTCTCAACCTCAAAGTCCCCCTTGATAAGGGGGATTTAGGGGGATCGCTTTGTACCTCATGGCATAGAGAATTGCTATAGTTACATGATTGGAATTCTACCTTTTCAGATTGGTTTGAATGTTATTTTAATAGTTATTAACCAGAATTTCTCTAATATTTCCTCTGCTATTTCCTTTTGAGTTTATTCTACGAGATGCCAATATTCGCTCAATAGTAAACCCTTGATATAAGTTATCAAAAAACAAATCATTAACATAGTTTGTGGGATCAGAATTGCTGAGCATTTGATGGGCTCCTGCCTGATCAGCTTTGATAAACACATCCCGTAAACGACGCTGCTCATTATCATCAAATTCCAGGGAGTGATAGGAATTGAAATTGGAGGTTTTGCTGATAGGACGATAGGGAGGATCATAGTAAATAAAGCTACTATGATCAGCATATTCCAGGACTTGACTAAAGTCCCTTTGTTCTATTTCAGCAATTTGGAATAGCTTGGAGACAGCTCGCAGATTATTGGCATTCAGAATTTTAGGATTTTTGTATCGTCCCACTGGCACATTAAATTCTCCTTTGCTATTGACCCGATACAGACCGTTAAAGCAGGTTTTATTCAGAAAAACTGTTATGGCAGCCCGCTTGCTCCAATCTTGATCGTAATCGTTAGCATCGATTTGTTTATTAAAGGTGTTATATTGGTTACGATATTCGTAGTATAATGCTTTCCGACGTTGATCATCTTTAGGCAGGTATGTATTACTAAGCTTTAACAGTTCTTTGATCAGGGATTCAACATCCTGTTGGATAACCTTATAAAGGATAATCAGCTCAGGATTGGTATCAAATAGATATGCTTTCTGGATATCAAAACTGTTTACAATATCGAAAAAAACTGCACCTCCTCCAAGGAAGGGTTCGATATAAGTCGTCAGACTTCCCTTACTTAACTTTGGTGAGTATCTCTCTCGAAGTTGTGGCAGAAGCTGAGTTTATTAGAGTCGAACTAGGGGTTCCCCCCTAGAACTCTCCTCCAGAACCGGACATGACTGTTCCCAATCATCCGGCTCCTCCTGGCAACATTGTTATTGCTCTCCAAAGTGGGGATATATTGTTCTGTGTTCCCGAGTTTTGGTATGGTGACAGTGAGCATGGACTAGCTGTTTGTTGTCTAGCTTATTACTACCGCCTGCTCTTTGGGGGATGATGTGGTCTACTTCAAAAATATCATCGGCCTTAAACCTTTGATTGCACAGACCGCATCTTCCCTTCTGCTTTTTCAGCAGTTTATTTACTGTGGGTTTTACCCCATGGTATTTGGCAAGCCTTTCAGCCCAATATAGCCAGTCTCCGTCATATATGGATTTGTGACCTATTAGTCTAACTACCCTTTTTATTTTGGTGTCTTTATGTTTCACCAAGGTAGCTGTTCCATCAGGGGTTTTGAATGTCCATCCTTCCCCTTTGTCTATCCACCAATAGTTGGACATGGCTTCTTTGGCTCCAATGTTTGGAGACCTATATTTAGCCCATCTTTCTAGTTTGTGGAATAGCTTATAGTCAATTTGTCCAAATATTCTGGAGCTAACCACTGAGTTGTATTGGTTTGCCCATCCAGTTATTTTAGCGTTTAGGTCTCCTATTAATGTGGCTTGGTCAGAGTTTCTGTGCTTTCTGATAGTTATTTTCAGGTCATCCATATGCCTATTTATGGATTCCTTACTGGGTTTGATTAGTGTTTTATACCCTAATTTCTTACCCGTCCTATCCTTCCGGCTATTAACCTCATTGACCTCATATTGTCGGATGTTGAACCCAAGGTAGTCAAAACCTGTCAAAGTCCCTTCCTTTCCTAGGGTGTGTGCTATTGAGGTTTTAGATTCCTTTAGGTTCAGTCCAATTTCTTTTAGCCATTCTTGAATTGCCTCTTTGGCTTCCAGTACAACCTCTTTACTTTGGTGCAGGATAATGAAATCATCTGCATATCTGTGGACTATGGGAGTTCTTAGAGTTCTCCCACTGGGTAGGTTGTACTTTTTTCCTAACGCTTTAGTGATATACCTTAGGGGAAATTCCTCTTTCATTAATTGGGTCATACCGTGCAATGCGATATTTGCCAATAATGGCGAGATTACTCCTCCTTGAGGTGTACCTGCTGGTGTGTTGATGAACCCATCTTTTCCAACGGCTCCTGCTTTCAACCAAGCCTTTAACTGTCTTCGCATTTGTGGATATGTATCCACTTTGTCCAACAGTTTTTGATGGTCTATACGGTCAAAGCACTTTTGTATATCAGCATCTAGGACGTAATAATCCTGTTTGTTGATGTCTGAGTATATGGCCGCTATTGCGTCCTTTGTGCTTCTCCCAGGTCTGAATCCGTAAGAATTTGTCTCAAATTTGGCTTCCCACTCTGGTTCTAGAGCTATTTTGGCTAATGCCTGTTTCGCTCTGTCTTCCATATTTGGGATTCCTAGAGGTCTTTTTTCCTTCTTTCCGGGTTTAGGAATCATTATCCTTCTTACAGGATTGGCCTTACCGTCCAACTCTAGGTATCTGGCCAGCGCTAACCTTTGAGATGGGTCAAGACTCTTCTTCCCATCAATTCCGGCGGTTCTTTTACCTCTGTTATCTTGAGTTACTTTCCTTATGGCTAGCAGTTTCGCTGATTTTGATTTGGCAAGTAGTTTTTGTAGCTTTCTAACTTTGGCTTTGTCCCCATTTTGGGAGGCTTTGTAGATACGCTTTTGCAGCTTGAACACTGCTCTCTCAATGGTTTTCCAGTTGAGAGAGTTCCAGTTATTCGATTCCACCATCACGGGTTCGTGTGTATTGGACATAACTGCTACTCGTGTTCTACTCTTGTTGTCTCAGGGATATCCGTCAGCATATCCCTGGGCTTTCCCCAGGGCATTGGCTTCTGATATCGTCTCGTCAAGATAACCCTTGCGGTTGAATACCTACCTTTTTTACAGGAGCAATTATCTTGATTACCTCGTTCCGTGTGTCCATTGTCTGACCGGGTTGGATACTGGCTATACACCGAGAGACTGTCTATTAGACGGGGGATGTCTGAACCAGCGCGGAAAGACTTGTTCACCCATGGTCTCTAATTCGATACGGGACATGAGTCATCTTGTCCTGAATCTTGGGCTGACGATGCGTCAATCACCAGTTCGTTGTCTTATCCTTTCGGTCTCCCTTGCGGTTTGGCTCATGGATGACTTAGAATTGACACCGCTTTTATTCCTTGCACTCGACCCGTTGATATTCAGTCTCGGAGCCTAGGAATATGGAGTAACCTGACATCTAGGTTGTAGGATTTGAACCTACATGTAACACACAGTTAAATAGCTATTGCTATTCGAGCTATCCCCCCACTGGCGTGAGTTTTAGCTCAACGAGTCGCACTGCCACCTGCCCATTTTAGCACAGGAGATGCTAATTGTCTTTCTTTTTTTATTGGGTGCTGTATTAGGGTAAATGGTTCAGATTCTGTTAAAATAGCCACGTTGATAATCACTAAAATTGCATACAATCAATATTGTATAGCATTTTTATTTGAGATGTAAACCTAGGATTAATATAACAATTAAATAGGGAACAGTAGTAAAAATATCCCATTTTTTTTATGCTAAATAAGCCTTAGTTTTTATAATATATTTATTAAGGCTATATATCCCTTGTATATTATTATTGTTGCACCATAACATATAAAATATCTATAGCAAGGGAAGTATAGTTTAGGACATAGTCTTTTGGTTGAAAGGGAGCAGGGAGCAGGGAGCAGGGAGCAGAAGATGTCTTAAGCTTTACTTCGACTGCTATATATAACTGTATAAAAAACAAAAAACTATTTAAACTAATGGATTATTGATAGTTAAAAATATCTTACTTTATATCAAATCCGGATAATTTTCTATACTTACAATATCCAGACAAAATCTTTCTCCCCCTACTCCCTACTCCCTACTCCCTACTCCCTACTCCCTACTCCCTACTCCCTACTCCCTACTCCCTACTCCCTACTCCCTACTCCCTACTCCCTACTCCCTATGCCCTATTCCCTGCCCCCATCTCTATCACCAAGAACAGCTACTAAAATTCGGAACAATTCTTCTAAATCAGCTGGAACTCGATACAGATTAAGGTCTTGGGTAACTTGTTTATGCTCTCGGTGCAAAAGTCCAAACTGCCAGATATCCCCTGTAGAAACAGCACCCTTTAAAATCAATTGCTCAGCATCACTCCATAGATCGAGGGCAATTAATTCTACAGCAAGTTGGGTAAAGCCTCTTTGGAGATTAGCATTTTTTGCTTCTATTACCAACAGTTTACTATCGGTATAAAGATAATAGTCTAGATAACCTTTTAAGTATTCTGTAACAGTGAGGGGATATTCGATTCTTAGCTGGGCTTGAGTATAGTAGACTAAATCAAGTAAGATGGGAGCGATTAGTAATTCTCGTCGAGCTGCTTCACTGGTTAAACTAACATAGGGTAAGCTTTCTTCAATTCTGGATTTGAGACTAGAAAGTCGGTCTAGTGTTGTCGTAGACTTTTCTAAATGCAAAGAGCTTCGCTTTAAGGTATAGCCAAATTCAGCCAGAATGTCTTCTGGCTCAACGACCATCTCAAAATAACTTCTAAACGTATAAGATTTACCAGGTTGGAGGATGGGAATTTTGTTCATCATTAAAATAGGGAGTGGGGAGATGGGGAGATGGGGAGATGGGGAGATGGGGAGATGGGGAGATGGGGAGATTTTTATTAAGCGATGCAGCGCGGTCTTGGGGAGGCAGCGCGGTCTTGGGGGTCTCCCCCGGAGACGAAACCTGATTACGTTGAGCCTTTATGGTTGGTCGGCTATGCAGAAAAGGGGTAAAACTTATTGATTAGCGTGATTTGCGCGGTCTTGGGGGTTTCCCCCACTCGCTATTGCATCAAGACAAGGCGAGCCTGTCTTACGGTAACTTCTAACCATGAGCGACTGCCGTGGTTTCCCCCACTCGCTATTGCATCAAGACAGGATAATTATCCTGAAATGATATAAGTTTAATTATTTAGATAAGTTATAATTATAGCGTTTATCATAGCTATGAGGTACACAATATTTTTCACCTCTTGCCTCTTGCCTCTAGCATGCATGCCTTTGGGTCCATCTCACTTTTGTTGTTTAACGTGGTGGTGCGTTACGGGATGGACTGTTCCAATACTGGCTAATGCGAAAATCAGGGCTAGTCCATCCCTAACGCACCCTACAGAACATTTTCAAATATGAGATGCACCCATGCCTTTTGCCTCTTGCCTCTTACCTGCTCCCTACTCCCTACTCCCTACTCCCTACTCCCTACTCCCTACTCCCTTTTCAATTCCTTAATCCGATCACAAAGAGTGCGATCGCGTTTTTCTAGCTCAGCATTTGTTTTCAAATAATCCTGGAGCCAATCACAACTATAAGTTAGGACTTGATCAAGATCATCGGGGACTTGATCCAGATTCCACAAAATCACGTTACTATCAGCACTAGCGGAGGCTAGGATTTTCCCATCTTGGCTGAAAGCGATTCCCTCTACCTCATCCTGATGTGCGGTGAGGGTAGTCAGCAAGTTACCATTGTGATCCCAAAGTTTCACCGTCTTGTCAGCACTGGCAGACGCGATCATTGTGCTATTGGGTCTAAAGGTCACTCCCGTAATCCGGTCACTGTGTCCTGTCAGGGTATGTCGCAGTTTTGGTTTGGTCAGATTCTTTTCTTGAGTGTCCCCTTCCCAAACTTTGACTGTCTTATCCTCACTACCGGAAGCAATGAACTTACCATCAGGGCTAATTGCTACTGTTTTCACCTCATCCTCATGGCCTGTGAGAGTATAGAAACTATTGCTCCAGCATTCCGGTAGTAAATTGCTGTTTTGAGTTGGTTTTGCAAGCCCTGTACAGGTACTATCCCGCTGCCACAGTTTAATGGTTTTATCTTCAGACGCTGAAGCTATCATCTTACCATTGGGACTGAACGCTACTCCCTCCACCTCATTGCTATGACCTTCTAGGGTGGTTAGCAAGCTACCATCCCGCTGCCAGAGTTTAATGGTTTTATCTTCAGACGCCGAAGCAATTATCTGACCATCGGGACTGAATGCTACTCCCTCAACCCCAGCGGAATGATTATTTAGGGTAGCTAAGAAGGTACCATGTTTATCCCAGAGTTTCACTTTCTTGTCACTACTTGCCGAAGCAATAATGTCACCATCGGGACTGAATGCTACTCCATTAACTATAGCGCTATGATTATCTCGGGTAAGTTTTAAGGTGCCGTCTGGTTGCCAGAGTTTGACAGTTTTGTCGCTACTTCCTGAAGCAATTGTCTGACCATCGGGGCTGAATGCTACTGCCCTTACCCCATTCCAATGACCACTAAGGGTTGTGTACAAAGTACTGTTTTGTTTCCACAGCTTAATGGTACTGTCCTCACTCGCCGAAGCAATTATCTTACCATCAGGACTGAAGGCGATTCCCTCGACCTCATCCCGATGACCTTCTAGGATAGTGAGCAACCTGCCCTCTTTTGTCCAGAGTTTAATGGTATTATCCTCACTAGCTGAGGCAATTAGCTTACCATCGGGACTAAAAGCAACTCCATAAACTTCGTCCCGATGTCCTGTTAAGGTTTTAAGCAACTTGCCCTGTATAGTCCAGAGTTTGACAGTGTTGTCTTCAGAGGCAGAAGCTATCATCTCACCATCGGGGCTAAACGCTACTCCTTCAACTCCACTCCCATGGCCTATAAAGGTTCTAAGCAACCTGCCCTCTTTAGTCCAGAGTTTGACAGTATTGTCTTCAGAGGCGGAAGCTATCATCTCACCATCGGGGCTAAACGCTATTCCTTCAACTCCTGCACTATGCCCTATCAGGAGTTTATGTAACTTGCCCTCAATAGTCAAAAGTTTGACAGTGTTGTCTTCACTAGCGGAGGCGATTAGCTTACCATCCCGGCTGAAGGCTACTGCTTCAAACCCAGCATTATGGTTAGTGAAGGTGTTTAGCAGAGTGCCGTCCCGCTGCCAAAGTTTGACAGTCTTGTCGGCACTAGCCGAGGCAATCATCTCACCATCCGGGCTAAACGCCACTCCCTTTACTTGGGAGCCATGGCCTTCTAGGGTGTTTAACAGAGTGCCGTCCCGCTGCCAGAGTTTGACGGTCTTGTCACCACTAGCCGAGGCAATCATCTCACCATCTGGGCTAAAAACCAGGTCGTAAACCGCAGCCCGATGTCCTGAGAAGCGATTGTACTCCTTAATCTCATAAATGATTCGCCAGAGCATTTTCTCAACTTCTTGAGTCTGGGTATTTGCCTTTGCCCCAGCTACGTGTTGCAGTTTCTTCCAAGCCTTGATAGCGTAGATCAAGGCATCCAACTTGTGATTGGAAGCATAGAACGCTTCAGAAGATTTTGCGATCGCATTAATTTCGTTAATGACAGCTTTTTCGTACTCCTGGAAAGCGATCAGCCCTAAACTAGCGGACACTAGAAATCCTGTGCTCACTGTAGCGAGCAGCAGCTTTTGCAGTCGGGAAATTTCTTTCTCTTTGGTCAATTGTATTTCCACTGCTTTAGTTCGTGCGGCTTCAGCCCGTTGAGCCTCCCGTTTATCCAAGGCTTGGCTAGCGGATAAGAACTGATAATCTTGGTCACTCAGGCTACGGGCATCTGCCCAAGCTAAGGCATCGAGTAAGGCTTGACCTCGCAATAGTCTCGATTCATCCTGACAATCACCATTGAACCAAGCTCTAAGACTTGTGTTATAGGGACGAAGATTTGATAGTTGCTTGCTGACCCAATCACAGTTGAAAACAGTAGCATAAATGGGGTTGCGGACTCTAACCTTGCCGTGACTCTTGACCACTAATCCCGACAGTAGCAATTCCATTTGTTCCCAACTGTCATCTGCTGCTACTGCTCCGAGTTGCAGAATTTGCTGATAAAGTCCTAATAACCGCCCAGCCCGTTGCTCATAGCTGAGAATGCGATCGCGTATAGTCTTCAGATGCTCTGGTTCATCTTGGACTTCCCAATTCTCGATAATTCGCCTACCCACAAGGTACTCAATCGATGTGGGATTGACAGTACACCTCTTGCCAAAGTAGTTTTTTGATACTGTTTTTGATACCGTTTGGGTGAATTCTTCTCCACTGTTCCCTGTTGCGGGATCCGAAGTTCCCTCTTCTGAAAGAAGTCTAGTACAATGCTCTATATCCTCTAGAATCAGCTGACATAGCTTTTGAGTCAGTAAAGGCTGTCCTCCCGTAAACGCCAGGATTTCCCTAAGTAAGGCTTTGGGATTGCTAACCCTTCCGTTAAAACCTAACGCTAGGGGTTTGGCTTCTTCCAGAGTAAATCCACATAACTCAATCCCCCGTCCGATATTAAAGGGAGTCCGTTGCTTATCTACGATCAAATCCGTGGGAGTGGCTACCCCTAACAAAACAAAACTGAGGCGTTGGTAGGCTTGGTTTTCTGTGCGCTTGTTGTAACAGGCTCGGATTAGGGCAAAAAAATCTTCAATCGGGAACGATAAACCCAGAATGCTATCGATTTCATCAATAAAGATCACCAAATTTCCCTCAACCTCTGCCAGTAGAACCTCCTCAATAAAATCACTAAGACGCTTCACTGGGGATAGATAAGAGCGTGAGCGCCACCAAGCCCGTAAATTGACCTGGAGGTTGAAGCTGCTCACCAGACAGCGCAAGATACTTGCATACCACTGGTCTGCTGTCAAATCTTGGGTACCAATTTCTGTCAAATCAACGATCCCACAGTGGATGCCTATTGCTTGTAATCGCTGAGTAGTTTGCACCCTCAAAGAAGACTTACCCATTTGCCTGGAGGTAAGGACATAGCAAAATTCCCCCGCTACCAGAGCCTGATACAAATCCTGATCTGCTCTACGGTGCACATAGCAGAGGGTATCAGGGGGTAAACTCCCGCCAACTTGATAGTTGTGGTTTTTCATAATTTCCAGGCATCCATGGGTTTTACCCCAGGTAAGTACTAAAGTACTGACGATACAAATCACAACTAGGCACAGCTCCCTGTTTGTGGAGTTGTACTAATCCTAAACTTTGCAACTTAAAGGCTAGCTTTTGCTCTAATTCCACTGGCTGGGATGACATCACTACGTTTCGATAGGCTGGAACCAGTTGTGGATAGTGTTGTAGATTCCACCATTGTCGTCGAAGGTCATCATGATAAATTCCCGATTCGCTTGCTGCTGAATTCAATAACTCCTCAAAGGTAACGTCACCGCGCCTAAGATGATATAACGCTACCCTTAAAAGACAAGGATTTCCTCCTACTTTAGCCATAATTAATGATACGTGATTGAAGCTCGAATCATCACTCCCCCAATCGATTCCGTGGCGACGGGCTAATTCTTGCACTTGGGCGTTAGTAAACTCTGGCAATTCAATAGATAATCCCACATTAAAGGGGGATTGGTGGATATGTAAGGTAATATAAACGTCCGTAGAATGTATAATAATTAAGCGCAATTTTTGCCAAATTGTGCTACCGGTTACACCGTATTTGGCTTTCTCATACCAAGCTCGCAACAAACCCAAAAAATCCGTGGCAATGGCAGGGTAATTAAACAACAGGTTGACCTCATCTAATGCCAATACCATCGGTGTATCTATTTCTTTTAATAGATAATTCTCGAAGTAATCTGTGGTATTGCCACTGCTGCCAAAGATATCATCCCAATAATCAGTCAGTTTATTTGGTAATTCTAGGCTACGAGTGACTGTGGCACAGAACCATTGTAAAAATCGTTCTAAATCGGTGAAGACATTGGCATCGGCTTGCTGCAAGCTTAGAGCAACTGTGCGGAAGCCAGATGCTCTAGCATGATCGAGAACCCTCACCATCAGCGAGGTTTTACCCATCTGTCTAGGGGCTTTAATTCGGATTAATGCCCCTGGCTGCAACACTGTTTCGTAACATAGAGAGTCATTGGGGGGACGCTCGATATAAAATGAGGAATTCAGAGGCACCACACCTCTAGGCAATTCCATCTCTGTAGGTAATTCCAGGTCGAGCTCTCCCAACTCCTCAAGCTCGACCTCTCGTAATCGCTCCCTGATCACAGAACGAATGTTACTTTTTGTGATCTTCTCTCCAAAAACCTCTGACAGGATATGCCACAACCGGGAGCCAACCACCCGAATGTAATCGGCGTCGTAACCAGAACTGTCAGCAATCTCTTGATAAGTTTGTCCTGACCAACATTGGCGTAGCACCAGTTCTTGAACAGCGTTTAAGCGTTCGGGTTTGATGACCGTATCTACCATCGCCAATGCTTCTTCAACACTCATTACTTTTTATTATGTAATTGATTAGAATTATTTATTACTTTTTCTCACAGACAAAGCCACATTGCCGATTTACCTTAAGGATAGGGATCGCAAATCGTCCTTTAGGGTTAACGCCAAGCCAGCGATCAGCTATTGATCGCTGGCTACCTACTTCAAGGGGGATCAGCTTCCCTAGTCAACCAGGCTTACGCAATTAAGCCATCTAAAAACTACCTATATGGGTTAAAGGGTAACAGTTAAAACTACCTCGTAATTGTGGGCATCCAAGAATAGGGCATGGGATTTACCCCTACTCCATGCTCTATTTTGTTTTCCCTGGTTAACTAATGGTTAACTAAGATGTTCCATCACTGATCCACGTTACTGTTCCACGGTGGCTAGCGTTCTATTGAAGTTGGGTTTTCGACAGTTGACCGTTGCTTGTTTATCGTCCACATTCAGTCCACATTCAACAGTCCCACCTCTGATTTAAACGGTATAACCGCAACTTAGGATGATGCCAAACATGGTTATTGATTTGCTGAGTAAAACCATCAGGAAGGATGTTCATCGTTAACAACCATTAACAAAATTGAGCTTAAAGAATATGGCAAAACGTTTACTATACCACAGCTTTTGCCTTTCCGGTTTCCTTTTTGGCTCAATTATCAATGAGTAACTCAATTGAGCTAATTCAGGGTGATAGAGAAAATAGGTGTTCGCTAGAAGTAACAATGATCAGCAAGATCAGCAACCTGTAGAAAGGTTTCAGGATTGTACCTTTAATGACCTCCTGATTCCCTGGCTCAACCGAGATAGTTTTAGGAGACGGTTGAGGCAAGTAATCCAGAGGTCAAAGCGGTATAAGGGTTATCGATTCGCCGTCTTATTGGTGGGTTTGGAACGTTTCAAAGTCATTCAGTTTAGTATGGGACGGCAAGTGGGAGCAAAATTGCTAAAGGCTTTTGATTCTCGCTTGACTTATGCCCTGAATTCTACCGTTAACTATACCATTTACTATACCGTTAACTATACTGTTAACTATACCGTTAACTATACAGTGGCGCGGTGGTCCGAAGATGAATTAGCGGTCTTGCTCGAAGACATTAACGATGTCAGTGAAGCTACCTTGGTAGCAGAACAGATTTGCGCTAGCCTGCGGACGCCTTTTTCGATTGATGACCATGAGATCTTGTTGAGTGCCAATATTGGAATTGCTAGCAATGACAGGGATGATTACCAAGCCTCTGCTCTTCTTGACAACGCCAGTCTAGCTCTTTATCGAGCCAAAATGGAGAGTAACACTGGCTATCAGCTGTTTACCCCTGCCATGCGCACCCGGAGTGTAGAGCGGTTGCAGTTAGAAGATAGTTTACGCTTGGGTATTAAGCGCCAAGAATTGCGGCTTTATTACCAGCCAATTGTGTCTCTTGAAACCCATAAGCTGGCTGGCTTTGAGGCACTGGTGCGCTGGGAGCATCCCGAACGGGGACTGCTGTTACCAGCAGAATTTATTCCGGTGGCAGAAGAAACAAAGCTGATTGTGCCACTGGGTTGGTGGGTACTACGGGAGGCTTGCCAACAAATGTGCCAGTGGCAACAACAGTTTCCCCACTATCGGGATTTAACCATCAGTGTTAACGTCTCTAGCTTACAATTATCCCAACCGGATCTAATCGGTAAAATCGACACAATTTTGTGGGATTCTGGTCTCGATGCCAAGAGTTTGAAACTGGAGATTACAGAAAGTATACTACTGGAAACCACTGCAGTAGTTCTGTTGGAGAAACTCAAACAGCGACAGATTCAGTTGTGCATTGATGATTTTGGGACTGGCTATTCTGGCTTCAGTTACTTGCCAAATTTTCCCATAGATATATTAAAAATTGACCGCTCTTTTGTCAAAGGTATGAGTGATAATCACAAACATGAGAAAATTTTGCGGTGGATGGTAAAGTTGGCAAACGACTTCGGCATACATGTAGTGGCAGAGGGAGTGGAAACCGAAAAGCAATTGGGACAGCTTTGTGATTGGCGTTGTCAATATGGACAGGGGTATTGGTTTTCTAAACCTTTAAATGCCCAAGCTACTGAAGCCTGGTTAGAAGCTCTAAGTGTGGGGAGATGGGGAGATAGGGAGATGAAGAAATGGGAATCGGGAATCGGGAATCGGGAATCGGGAATTGGGAATCGGGAACTTAGGATCAAGGAAGATTAGAACAACAGAGGATTTCTTGGTGTGAGGAGAAATCAGGATTGGGTTTGATGATCGACTGCGTGTTTGAGATACTTATAAGGTACATTCAATTTTCCCATAGGCCACTCCCGACTCCCGACTCCCGACTCCCGACTCCCGACTCCCGACTCCGAAGTCCCTACTCCCTACTCCCGAATGATTCCCACAGCCGAACGATACTGGCTCACAAATGCCTATGTACCATTTTGTCTACTGGAAAACAGCAACGTTTGCGATCGCAACGAGCAGGGTTTGTGCTTAGTTGATATTGAAATTAATCAGGGAGCCATTGCTGCGATAGTGCCAAAGGCGATTGTTCCCAAAGGGCAGCAAAAGGCTAAACTCGAAAAGGGCCGCTACGGGAATGCAAACAGTGTTGAAGCTAGCACAGATACCAGTAACATACCTAGTCACATCCCCAGTATAAATCTCAAGCAAGGACAAGTATGGCCGTGTTTTCTAGATATACACACCCATCTGGATAAAGGTCATATCTGGGAACGCTCTCCCAATCCTGATGGTACTTTTAATAGTGCCTGTCTGACCGGAGATGCTGATGCCGAAACCTATTGGCAACGGTCAGATTTATATCGGCGCATGGAATTTGGACTCAAATGTAGCTATGCTCATGGCACTAAAGCTATCCGCACCCACATTGACTGGGTTGGAGAACAAAGTGCGATTAGCCTAGGCGTTTTCCAAACCCTCCAGAAGGAATGGCTTGACAGAATTACCCTACAAGCGGTGTCTCTAGTTACTTTAGATTACTATCAAACTCCCGCCGCTGCCATTACCTTAGCCGACACAATTGCTGAACTCGGAGGCATACTTGGGGGGGTAGCCTATACCAACCAAGATCTGGATGCTCAACTCGATACTGTTTTCTCTTTAGCTAAGGAGAGAAACCTCAACCTAGATTTCCATGCTGATGAAAACGGTAATCCCGATTCCCATTGCTTACGACAGATTGCCAAAGCTGCTATTCGTCATCAGTTTACCGGAAAAATTATTTGTGGTCACTGTTGCAGTTTAGCAGTGCAACCCTTAGAGGAAGTTGCGGAAACTCTCAAGTTAGTCAAAGCCGCAGGAATTGCTATTGTTAGCTTACCCATGTGCAATCTTTATCTACAGGATCGACAGGCTAACTGTACACCCTCTTGGCGGGGAGTCACCAGGCTACATGAAATTAAACAACAGGGTATTCCGGTAACCTTGGCTAGTGATAATTGTCGAGACCCCTTTTATGGATTTGGGGATCATGATGTATTAGAAGTCTTTACCCAAGCCGTACGGATTGCCCATTTAGATATGCCCATCGGTGATTGGCCTTGTGCCGTAACCAAGACAGCGGCTGATTTAATGGATTTACCCGAGATGGGTAGGATTGGGGTGGGACTCCCAGCAGATTTGATTGTGTTTAAGGGACGCCATTTCAGTGAACTTTTGTCCCGTCCCCAGCATGACCGAATTATCTTGCGTCAGGGTAAGCCAATAGATACTACGTTGCCGGATTATGCTGAGTTGGATGATTTATAGGGCAGGGACTTCGGAGCAGGGAGCAGGGAGCAGGCAAGAGGCAAGAGGCAAGAGGCAAGAGGCAAGAGGAACCCACCCCTAACCCCTCCCAGGAGGGGAAGGCAAGAGGCAAGAGGCAAGAGGCAAGAGGGCAAAAATAATGTGTACCTCATATATATGATACCAAATTCGGTTATTATAGGTTACTTACCTAAATCATCAAATCAAGTCTAGGCAAAGACTTTGATGGTTTTTAATATAATCTTATTAAACCGGATTTATAGCGTTTTTCCTAGCTATGAGGTACACATACTTTTTGCCTCTTCCCTCTTCTGACTTCCCACTTCCGACTTTCCTATTCTCTGCTCCCTGCTCCCTGCTCCCTGTTTCCTAAAACCCAGGACTTTTTTCGTTACCCAATTTAGAACTGCTATATACCAGTTTTAAACAATTCCTTAGCCCATATCCGATTTTTATCTGAAAAAGCTGGTACTGGCTCTTGATCATAATCGAGTTGGTAATCATAACCCCCTCGTTCATAAACACTATTAATTATACCTTGTAAATCCACTATCGGTTCAGAATCTTCTGGACGTAATGGTAGAGAAAAAACTGGTAGTTGCTCTGGGAGATTACAACTATATAACTCGGCTCGTGGGCGACGCTCCTCTCGACTAACTAAAACCCGATAATCGCTATCAATAGTGTTATCTAATAGTGGCATTGGTTTCCAGGATCTGAGCAAATCGATCTCCACTAAATTGGTCAAGCTTCCTAACACCCGTTGGCGTTTTTTCAGGTAAGTTTCTCTCCCTTCACCAGAGCGCTTATTAACTGGAGATAAAACTTCGATAGCGGTTACCACAGCACCGGTAGTCATATCTCTTACTTCCAAATATCCTTGTTTGATTTCTTCAGGCATAGGAACTATTACTGTTACTGGTTTTGTGGTTGGTGGCGCAACAGCAACGTTAGAGGTGGGAGAATCTTCAGTATTGGGTTGACGTTTAACAGTAACATCAGGAATTCCAACTAATAAGACATCATCTTGGTTAGTTTTATTAACTTGATAAATGCGCTTTTCAATAGCTACTTTATACTTCGGACGTACCTGAGGAATTAAACACTCAGCAATTAAACTAATCAACCAATGATGTACTTCTGGCCATAAATCCGGATGCTCTAAATACGGATCCATACCGGGAAAGATTGACGGCATCCCTTAACCTCCCATCAGCTTTGTCTTCTAGGATAGCAGGTTAGTCGGTTGAACGCGATGGACTTCGTCCCGCTTTGCTGCGAAGCGCGTGGCCAATAGGCCAAGGTTAGCAGAAGGTTAGTCGCATGATTATAAGTTAACAAGTTTTTTTTTATATTTAATTAACAAATTACCGTCTTTGTTGAATTTAACCCCTCTGGCGGCAAATTCCCTATTCCTTACTATAGAGCTTTTCAAGCTATAATCGCCCAAGTTTTTGGGTTTTAGGGGACAGGGACTAAGGCCGTCCTGGGCCACGCTTACTGGCAGAGCCAGACCCTGGGCGAACGCGCCCCGCGTGGCCTACGGCCAAACGCCAACGGAGCTTCGGAGCACTGAATTCAGAAGAGGAAAGAGGTAAAAAATATGTGTACCTCATTAGGATAAAAAACGCTATAGCTATGGTTTTTACCTACTTTAAATTCTGCTGAATTTTCTGGCAACAGATCCGATTAAGGGATAGGATTTAGCAACCCGACATTGACAGTGGTAACAATAATATTCTAGTATTCTTCTTGGTCTGTCTACTAGGATAGCTATCTGCTAGCTTTCCACTTGTACTGCCTTACTGACTATGACTATCTCTGCCCAGTTTGAGCCCTTCGATCTCTACTTTCAGTTGAGAAATGAGTTTATGTTGTTACGAGCTCAAGATGATCAGCACCAGTTTGACTGATGACAACTTGTTGAGCTTTTAGATATCAAGTTGTTGAGGTGGCTCTTTGCCCATGAAAATCATGCCCTACTGAGAACCTAGTTTTTTTGAAATACCCTCTCAGGGACTCCTTACGTATCAGGTAAGGTAGTATGGGGAAGTAACACCACGCTACACAAGTAAAAATGATTGGGACATCTATGGAGTTTAACCTCTTTATCCTGACCGGCCTGAGGTGAATAAAAAAATAATCTCCATTCCTATTCGGCGATGAAAGCGATGAAAACTAAATCTCAAAAAATCCAATTTTACTCAGTAAACGATCTTAAGTCACTGTCCCAGTTAACCTGTATATCATCTGAAACCCGCTTAGCAATGCAAGCTGTTGCTAAAGTGCTACCTTTTCGAGCAAATAACTACATTGTTGAAGAACTTATTGATTGGAAAAATATACCAGATGATCCAATTTTTCGCTTAACGTTTCCCCAGCCAGACATGTTATCGTCAAGGGATTTGAATACCATGGTTCAACTCCTAAAAGACAATGCTCCAGAAAAACTCCTGCGACAAACTGCCAATGAAATTCGTCTTCGACTTAATCCCCATCCCGCAGGACAAAAGCAATACAACGTACCGTCGTTTGAAGGTGAACCTTTACAGGGAGTACAACACAAATATCAACAAACAGTTTTGATTTTTCCCACAGCAGGTCAACACTGCCATGCCTACTGTACATTCTGTTTCCGTTGGCCACAATTTGTCGGATTAGATGATCTTAAATTTGCGACTCGCGAATCGGGTCATTTTCAAGATTATCTACGAGAACACAAGGAAGTCACTGATGTATTGCTTACTGGTGGTGATCCGATGACCATGAAAGCACGACAGCTGGCTTTATATATCGAACCTTTATTAGAAGGGGAATTTGACCACATTCAAACTATTCGCATTGGAACCAAATCACTTTCTTACTGGCCCCATCGATATGTTACCGATGAAGATGCTGATGATTTGTTGCGCTTATTTGAAAAAGTAGTGCAACAGGGTAAGCATCTAGCAATCATGGCTCACTACGAACACTGGCGAGAACTAGATACACAAATCGCTCAAAAAGCAATCCAACGCATTCGAACAACGGGAGGGAAAATTCGCACCCAAGCTCCTGTTGTTCGCCACATCAATGATAGAGCCCATACCTGGGGGAAAATGTGGCAAATGCAGGTACGCTTAGGCTGTATTCCCTACTATATGTTTGTCGAACGACAAACAGGAGCTAAAGACTATTTTGAAATTCCTTTAGTTAAGGTTTGGGAAATTTATCGTCAAGCTATACAACAAGTATCGGGATTAGGGCGAACTGCTCGTGGTCCGGTAATGTCTGCCTTACCAGGAAAAGTCAAAATTGAAGGTATTAGCGAAATTCAAGGGGAGAAAGTGTTTGTTTTGTCTTTTTTACAAGCTCGTAACCCTGAGTGGTGCAATCGACCTTTCTTTGCCAGTTTTGATGCTGAAGCAACCTGGTTAGGAGATTTGAAGCCTGCTTTTGGTGAATCGAAATTTTTCTATGAAAGCGAGCTAGAAGAAATTTTGACCCGCAAGATGTTGTGAGGCGATTAACACAAGTCAGCTAGGGGCTTTAAGCGATCGCACCCACAACCTAACCAAAAGTGATCATTTATTCCATTTCATTGAGCTAAAGATTTTCAAAATGATTAAGCAAGAAGACGTTGTTATTATTCTCAAAGACGGGGAAAGTTTACAGTATAATCGCAAAGATTATCTTAATTTTCATCAGGAACTTTCCTCAAAAGACCGAGAAATTACGATCCTGTACCAAAATGAACCCGTTTTTGATGTTGTCGTTCCCAAAGGGGTGTTTAATCCCTACGGTGGAATTGCTGCTCAAGCGTTTATGAGTGGTATTTTGAGTGGTATTGTTGATGTCCAAGGAAAGCGGGTGCTAGATCTTGGATGCGGTGCGGGAGTAATTGGCTTTTGCTGTATTTTGAAACAGAGTCAAAAGGTCTTATTTTCCGATCTTCATCCCAACATCGGGGAAATTAACAATCATCCACTGATGCGAAGTCAAGATCAGGTGAAGGTGCAGGATTTATGTGCAGGAGAAGGGGAGGAAACCTACGATACTATATTTATGCCTTTTCCCAGTCGTTCAATCGAGCGCCCTATCGATCCTGAATCTTACGAAATGGGAATTTTAAGGAATGACGATCTGGTATTCAGAGCGATTAGTGACGTGGGCAAAGTATTAACACCATCAGGAGAATTTGTTTTCTTCTATCGCGTTTTCAATGACCAGTTTCCTTTGTATCTGGAAGTGACGTCTCACTTAGCTAAATACTTCGATTTGAGCACCCTTAAATTACTGTGGTATGTAGGAGAAGCTTCAGGACACGGTTTATTGTTGTCTGTTAAAAAATCTGCATAGTCTGACCTTAAGTAAATATTACGTAGGGTGCGTTAGGGGCGGACTTGCCCTTATTGTTACGCCAGGGTTGTGATAATCCGCCCCGTAACGCACCACCGGGTCTTAAAAGCATTGTTGTTACTATTCCCTATAATCCATTGCCAATTAAAATAAACGGTGCCCAAAAATAAGGATGTTCAAAACCAGACCCTACCTTGCTGGTAATTAAAGCAATTTGAGCTTGTCGGAGGGCTTCCGCTTTAGTAACCTTCTCCTGTTTCAAGACCTGATAAAATTTATTCATCAAGGCTTGGGTACCCTGGTCATCCACTGTCCACAGGGATGCGATCGCAGCATCGGCACCAGCATTTTGCATCAGATAACCAAAACCCAGGATTTCTTTGCCATCCCCCAATTCTCCCCCTAAGCCGGTTTGACAGGCACTGAGGACCACTAAATCTACATTGGACAAATCCCATGTTTCTTCTACTTGGCTCAGGGTAACGTGACTGCCATCACCAAACAGAATAAATGAATCTTGTTTAGTTTTGTTGAACACAGCGTGGGTGGCTAGATGCACTACGGAATAGTCATTCATCTGATAAATGGTATCCCCATGAAACTGTTTATCGATGAATAGCTTAGTGTTGGGAAAGGTTTCTGCCAGACGCTCTACTTCCGGTTGAGTATACTCTAAGGCCGAAAAGCCTTTATGGGCTTTGGTGACCGCAGCGGCAAACACGTCTAACTGTGGTGTCGGTTTATGGTCTAGGGATGTGAGGCTCAGAGCAGTAATCTGATTAACTCTCAAGCGCTCAATTAACCATTGCTCGCCATCATAAAGTGCCCCTAGGGGAATATAGCGCAATTTCCCATCGGGAGCATAAATTATAGTTTTGGCATTAGCTTTGGCTAAGTCCGCTTCAATGGGTTTAATTAGCCACTCGTACAGTTGCTCGCCGGGAGTTCTGGCATTACGAGCCGGATTTGCCAGGAGTCTGCGGAAGTTTTTAATCGCTCTTTCCAGGTCTTTTTGTTTTACCTTAACCGTGCGCCGAATCGGGGGAGCATAAGGGGTAACTAAGACTAATTCCAAACGGTCATCTAATACTAGGGGATAGAGAATAACGGCATCCTGTTCCAATTGCTGGAGTTGCTCTTGCAATCGTTTAGCATACTTCTTTAAGTCTAAGTTTTCTGCTTCTGTAGTTTCCCTCAATTTTGCCAAGCGAGCTTCTACCTCTGGACTCTTCAAAAAGTCTTGAAAGTCTTTGGTTAGCTTAGCTTGATTTTTCCTAAGTTGAATGATTCGCTGTTGCTGGGTCTGGGTGCGCTTATCCCTAACAATAGTTTCCAGTTCACTGAGTTCTTGACCCAGGGCAATGGCTTGGTCGATAATCGGTTGGGTACCCTTGATGATTTCCTGTTCTTGAGTCAGTTCTGTAATGCCATCAACGGTATTATCATCCCCTCGCACATTACTGAGGTAATCCTGCAACTCCTGGACTTTCAGTAAATCGAGCACCCGTAGGGCTTCTAAGTTGCGATTTTGTTGGGTCAATAAATCAGCCAAGCGGCGATAGTCTTCGGCAACAGTATTCGTAAAGGATTGTTGTTGTTCAATGGGCAGAACTTTTAACTCTTTGCGGATCCCTTCTCGGACATTAACGGATTGCTTGAAGAAGGTAATCGCTAATCCCGATTGGTTTTGGGTATCATACAACTTACCGATACCAGCCAGAATTTTCCCTTCCGTTAAGCGAGTGCCAAGAGTTCTGGAAAGGGCTAAGGCTTGTTGATAAGCTGCTAAAGCTTCGGAATAGTTTCCTAGGTTAGTGTAAACTATTCCGATATTGTACAAGGTAGAGCTAATGCCAGCTTTGACCCCAATGTTTTGATGAATCTCTAAGGCTTGTTGATGATAGTCTAGAGCTTTAGTGTACTCTCCCAGTTTTTCATAAACTATTCCGATAGCAGTCAGGGTGTTAGCTTTCTGTAGGTGATTACCAATTTGTTGGGAAATAGCCAAGGATTGCTGATAAAATTGGAGAGACTTGGGATATTGTTTTTGTTTTCGGTAAACTGTTCCGATGTTACTCAGGGTTACCCCACTGCCTTCCTTCGCCCCAATTTTGGTAAAAATGGCATTAGCTTGGTTGAAGTAGTCTAAGGCTTGGGCATAATCTCCCAAATCCAGATAATTTAGCCCCATAGCGTTATAGGTGGTGCCAATACCGGCCTGGTCACCAATGTCTTGACGAATGGCTAGGGCTTTTTGATCATACTCTAGGGCTTTGGGATACTTTCCCCAGTAACTGTAAACTGTTCCGATGTTGCCTAGGGTAGTAGCTTCTGGAGAGCGTACACCTATTTTTTGTTGAATGGTTAAAGCTTGCTGATAATAGTCTAGAGCTTGGCTAAACTCTCCTTGGTCATTATTAACTGTTCCGATATTGTTGAGACTTATAGCAAGTCCCGGCTTGTTACCAATGTCTTGCTTAATTTCTAGGGATTGTTGAAAATAGTTTAAGGCTTTGGCATTGTCTCCCCGGCTACTGTAAACTAATCCAATATTGTTCAGGATAGTAGCTTCTTCGGAGCGCTCCCCTAGGTCTTGTGCAATCTCTAACGCTTTTTGGTAGTTTTCTAAAGCTTGAGCATACTCACCCTGATTATAGTGAACTTGTGCAATATTATTGAGGGTAGTACCTTCCCCTGAGCGATCCCCCAATTCTTTACGAATGGCTAGAGATTGCTGGTAGTATTCTAAAGCTTGGTCATACTCACCCTGACTATTGTAAATAAACCCAATATTATTGAGGGTAGTACCTTCCCCTGAGCGCTCACCAATGTCTTGAAAAATAGCTAGAGATTGCTGGTAGTATTCTAAAGCTCGGTCATACTCACCCTGACTATTGTAAATAAACCCAATATTATTGAGGGTAGTACCTTCCCCTGAGCGCTGGCCAATCTCTTTACGAATGGTTAGAGATTGCTGGTAGTATTCTAAAGCTTGGTCATACTCACCCTGACTTCTGTAAACTTCTCCAATATTATTAAGGGTAGTAGCTTCCCCTGAGCGCTCACCAATGTCTTGAAAAATAGCTAGAGATTGCTGGTAGTATTCTAAAGCTCGGTCATACTCACCCTGACTTCTGTAAACTTGTCCAATATTACTAAGGGTAGTACCTTCCCCTGAGCGCTCGCCAATGTCTTTAGAAATAGCTAAAGATTGCTGGTAGTATTCTAAAGCTCGGTCATACTCACCCCGAGCATAGTAAATAAACCCAATATTATTGAGGGTAGTACTTTCCCTTGAGCGCTCGCCAATGTCTTGAAAAATAGCTAAAGCTTGCTGGTAGTAATCTAGAGCTTTGTCATACTCACCCTGACTCTTGTAAACTAACCCAATATTATTGAGGTTAGTAGCAACGTTATGACGACTGTGATCGCCCAACTCTTGGTTAATCGCTAAAGCTTGCTGATAATAGTCTAGAGCTTGGCGATACTTCCCTTGGTTGTTATATATCAAGCCAATGTTGTTGAGTTTAGTCGCAATTCCCAAGGAATCGTTTAACTTTTCGCTAATGGTTAAGCCTTGCTGTAAGTAATCTAGGGCTTGATTGTACTTTCCCGAATTGCTGTAAACTCCCCCAATATTATTGAGGAGGGTTGCAGTAGCTTCCTGGTCATCAATGTCTTTAGCAATAACCAAACCTTGCTGGTAGGAATCTAGGGCTTGGTCATACTTGCCCTGAGATTTGTAAACTTGCCCACTAAAATTGAGAGAATTTATTTCTTCAGAGCGGTCTTTGGTTTCTCGGGCAAGGGCTAGGAGTTGCTGATAAGACTCCAGGGCTTGCTGATACTTTCCTTCCCTGATTTGAGCTAGTCCAAGCCCTGTCAGAATATTTGCTTCAACCGAAGTATTGTCAAGTTTGCGGACAATAGCTAAGGCTTGTTGGTAATAGTCTATAGCTTGGTCAAGCTTACCCAATTGATAAGAAGCGTTCCCAATCCCCCAAAGATTTGCACCTTTTCCCGTAGGATTTTCAAATTTTTGGGAAATGGCTAAGGCTTGTTGGTAATAGTTTATGCTTTGCTGATACTTTCCCTGTTTGTAGTAAACCTGAGCAATATTACCAAGGGTACTCCATTCCTGAACTTGATTTTCGAGTTCGCGATGAATAGCTAAAGCTTGCTGATAATAGTCAATGGCTTGGTCATACTGTTCTTGCTTTTGGTAAAGTGTAGCAATATTACCAAGGGTGGTGCTTTCCGCAACCTGATTCTTAACTTCCCGGTGAATAGCTAAGGCTTGCTGATAATAATTGAGGGCTTGTTCATACTGTTGCTGTTTATCGTAAACCACGCCAATAGTATTCAGCGCAATTCCTTCCAGCTTACGCTTACCCAATTCTCGCCGAATCGCTAAGGATTCCTGGTAAACCTCCAGGGCTTTGACATAGTTTCCTTTTTTGTTGTAAATCCCTCCAATCAAAAATAGAATATTCTGTTCTAATCCCCGAAAACCAGTTGGTTTAGTAATGGCTAATGCCAACTCCAGGCTTTCTAGCCCTTTATCCAATTCCCCTTGATTGTTATACAGTATTCCCTTCCAGGTCAGGGCTACACCTTCTCCTAATCCATAACCTTCTTCTCGACTCAGGGTATGAGCTTGTTCCAGAAACTCCCAAGCTTGGTTCAATTTCCCTGACCTGATGTAAGCTGAGCCGATCACATTCAGAGCGTAGGCTTGATAGTAGCGTGCTAGAATGCGTTCGCGAAGCGTGGCCAAAGGCCAATCGCGTAGCGGCTCTTTCAGAGCATCGCTTTTTTCAGTCTTACCTACCTCTTTGATAATACTCAGACCTTGCTGTAATCTATCTAAGGCTTTGTCATACTCTCCTTGGGAGGAGTAAACTGAGCCAAGATTAACCAGTGCATAACCAATCCCAAGCTGATTACCTACTTCTTGGTTAATAGTTAGGGCTTGCTCGAACAACTCCAGGGCTTTAGGATACTCTTCGAGATTTGAATAAACTGTTCCGATATGGGTCAGGGTTTCCCCTTCCCCCTTACGGTCTCCATTACCTTGCTGGATTTTCAGAGCTTGCTGCAATACCTCCAGAGCTTTGCTTTCTTGAGATAATAAATTGTAAACCTGTCCAAGGCCATTGAGAGCTTTAGCAACACCTGTAGAGTTTCCCAATTCCCGATAAATCTTTAACACTCGTTGATAACTCTCTTTGGCTTGAGGCAACTGACCTTTAACAAACTCTAACCTTGCCCTATCGAATAACTGCTCAGCTTGAGTGGCTTGGTCTGGAGTCTTTTGTGCTACTGCTGGAGCAACTCCCAGAGTTTCCGGAGCTAGGATCGGTGAAACCAGGCACAGTAAGGTAGCACTAGCGAGCTTGAGACAGAATACAGGAATAGTAGAGTAAGTACCCATTGACAAATCAGCCACTTGGTAGTTTCTTACTATATATCCTTAGGTGGTGCTACTTTTATGCAAATTTTACTAAGGAAGTTTTGAATTGGGTCAAGGAGTAGGGAGTAGGGAGTAGGGAGTAGGGAGTAGGGAGTAGGGAGTAAGGAGTAGGGAGTGCGTAGTGCCAGTCCAGTAGGGTGCGTTAGGGGCGGACTTGCCCTTATTGTTGGCCTCGAGCGCCAGGGTTGGGATAGTCCGCCCCGTAACGCACCACCGGCTCAAACAGCTTTTAGGAGATGCACCCAGTCAGAAGTAGTTAAACCTAAATATCAAGTGCGGAGAATTTCACTGAATTTTAACAGGATGGATGTTCAATCTTGTAAATTTTCCAAATCAGCTAAATCTTGTAACCTTCCTGATGCTTGTTTATTTTTTTTAAGATTGTCTAAATCAATAAAATTAACCGATATATCGTCAATGATTACCTCGATTTTAGCCTGATAACAGGTTTCAAAATCTATCCCATCTGGAGTAGTAATTAAATCTATTCGATTAGGTGGATAACCTAATTGTATAATTTGGTCTGGGGTTTGGAAATCTTCAGCAGCTAACCCCAAACTACCAAAACCAAATTGGGTTAATGCTATCATCATTTGTTGAGCATTTTCTGGACTCATTTCTATCCAAATATCAATATCTTTGGTATAGCGAGGATGACCATGTACAGCTACTGCATAACCCCCAATTACTAAATACTTTACTTGATTATCGTTTAATAATTGTATAAACTCTTTGAAGTCTTGGTTGAGCATTGTTGTCTTGATAGTGGTGGTATTGCTGACGGATTATTTCTAGGGTTTCTAAGCGTTTTTTATAGGACTGTTTTTGCCAGTAGATAAAATCGCTTTTTTGTTGCTTAATTTTAATTTTATTAACTACTTTTTTCATGTGGCTAAAAATCCCAAATCGAGAGAGTTAGGTCATTATAACACTTCAAGAGGATGACGTACTATGCTGGTAATTTACTCGGCTTTGGGGGATTGCTGCTCCCATTAACCCAAAATGTTTACCTCACCCAATTAAAAACTGGTATATAGCAAGGCAAAAGGCATCCATGCAAAAGTGCGTGGTGGACTGTCTCAGCTATGCTATAATCCCTTAAAATAGCTTATAGCGTTTCTAGGACTCATGAGGTACACATTATTTTTTACCTCTTTCCTCTTGCCTTTTCCCTCTTACCTGCTCCGAACGCGCCCCGCGTGGCCAACGGCCTCAGTCCCTGCTCCGAACGCGCCCCGCGTGGCCAACGGCCTCAGTCGCTAAAAACCAGAAATTTGTACCTCACAAGTCGTATAATTGCTATATATTCGACATTTCCAAAAACCAATTTTTCAGCTAGCTGTCGAGAGGAATAAAATTAACTTATTAGTTGACGAACCAGAGCAGGAGGCTATTGTTAAATGGAGCGCTCACTAAGCTATGCAGATATTCTGAAAAAAACCCTGCAAGAGGCAACTCGTGCCCAACCTCGCTTACAAGCAATTAAGCTTTATCCTGTTTGCGATCGCGATTCCGGTCATTTTCTGATTCTGGCTACAGGCTGGGATAAGCAACGCTGGATCAACTCCATTCTGTTTCATGCTCGCTTAGTCGATAGCCAAGTCATGATTGAAGAAGATAACTTCGAGGAAGGGTTAACCTCTGCACTGATTGCGGCAGGTATCCCAGTAGAAGATATTATTTGTCAATGGGTTTCAATCCCTGCACCTACTCCCCAGACCTGCTGAACCTCAGATGACAACCCCCCAAGCTATTGACTGGAATTCCCTAGCCTCGGAACTTACCGGAATAGAAATTATTGATGACCCAACCCAAGTTGCTAAATTATCCCTAGACTACTACCACTTCAGTCCGGTACTGGAATCCCAGCTTAAAGATAAACGGGGGAATATCGTAGTTCGTCCGACTACGGTGGCGGAAGTCCTGGAAATAGCTAGGGTTTGCGTTAAGTACAAAGCTCCCCTAACCGTAAGAGGCTCAGGCACTGGTAATTATGGTCAGTGTATCCCCCTCAACGGTGGTCTGATTCTCGATACTACTCGCATGAATCAGATTAACTGGATTAAACCGGGTTTAGCCTCTGTTCAGCCAGGGGTGAAGCTAGCCGCCTTTGACAAAGAAGCTCATAAAATTGGCTGGGAATTGCGCATGGCTCCCTCTACCTATCGCACTGCTACGATTGGTGGGTTTATTGGTGGCGGCAGTGGTGGCATTGGTTCCATTACTTATGGAGTATTACGCGATCGCGGAAATCTTCATGCTGTGCAAGTGGTCACCCTCGAAGACCAGCCCCGTGTAATCGAATTACGGTCAGATCAGGTGCAGAAGGTCAATCACGCCTATGGCACCAATGGCATTATCACCGAATTAGAAATACCCCTAGGACCAGTCTATCCTTGGGCTGAAGTGATAGTAGTCTTTGATGACTTTATGACTGCTGCGAGATTTGGTCAAGCCTTAGGTGATGCTGATGGCTTGATTAAGAAACTGATTAGCATTCACGCTTGGCCAATTCCATCCTACTTTGCCGCTCTCAGCAACTACCTTCCCGAAGCTAAGCACTGTACCTTGCTGATGATCGCGGAATCTTCCCTAGAGCCATTCCAGGATTTAGTTCGGGAGTATGGTGGAGAGGTCACTTACCAGAAGACTGCCCTAGAAGCGAGTAAAGGAGTGAGCCTAGCAGAGTTCACCTGGAATCATACCACCTTACACGCCCGTAGTGTTGATCCCAGCCTCACCTATTTACAAACCTCATTTGTGAATCTGGAGCAGGTGGAGCATATGTATGAGCACTTTGGGGATGAAGTGATCATGCATTTAGAATTTATGCGAGTGGCAGGACAACTCATACCAGTGGGACTACAAATCGTTCGGTATAGTTCCGAAGACCGTTTGAATGAGATTATTCGCTATCACGAAGACTATGGCGCTATGATTGCTAATCCCCACACCTACATCCTAGAAGATGGGGGTATGAAAACCGTTGATATGGAACAGTTGCGGTTTAAAGAAATAGTTGATCCCTATGGATTGATGAATCCCGGTAAAATGCGAGCCTGGGAGCATCGGTAGAGTAAGGAGTGTGGGAAGTGTGGGGAGATGGGGTGTGAAATAAATATGGACACAACTGGACTCGAACCAGTGACCCCCACGATGTCAACGTGGTGCTCTAACCAACTGAGCTATGCGTCCAAACCATTCATTATGATAGCACATATTTACAAGATAGCAATTTTATTTAAACCCTATAGCAAAGGGAACAGGGAACAGCGGATCTGGGAACAGCGGATCTGGGAGCAGGGAGCAGGGAGCAGGGAGCAGGGAGCAAAAGATGTCCTAAGCTTTGCTTCGACTGCTATAGCAATTCTCAGGAACGTTTGAGGGCAATTACCTATTGCTAGCATGCCTATTTCCTATTTCCTATTGCTAGCATGCCTATTGCTAGCATGCCTATTGCCTTTCCTTCAAATTCTTTTGAAAGAGGACAGGAGGGATTAGTTCTGCTAAAATATCCTGGTCGTTCAGCCTTTACTAGCATCTTTATCTTTGAGTCAACCAATAGAAACCGCCAGTATCGATACATTAGCCAAGGAACTCGCAGCCATACAGCAAACTGGTTCTAAGCGAATTGCCTTGTTGGGGTCACGTCACGTTCCGATCACTCATCAGAATCTAATTGAGATGATGAGCTATGCCTTAGTGCAAGCGGGTAATCGTCTGATTACCTCTGGTGCGACCGGAACCAACTTAGCTGCCATTCGAGGTGCTATGCGAGCCGATCCCTCCTTGCTAACGGTAATTTTGCCCCAAAGTCTTCAGCGACAGCCACTGGAATCCCGAAAATACTTGGAGAAGGTAATGCATTTGGTGGAAAACCCCCAAAATGATACCTTGTCTCTCGCTGAAGCTAGTGCCTTGTGTAATGCCGAAATTGTTGCGAGGTGTCAGCAGTTAATTTGTTTCGCATTCCATGATAGCCGTACCCTCCTCAACACCTGTAAGGAGGCGGAACAGCAAAACAAGGTTGTTACTCTGTTCTATTTTGATTAGTTGTGATTAATTGTGATTAATTTTGATTAGTGTGAGCTAGACTATGCATCTATCCGGTTCGGGAATTTTACTTTACTGTATTGTGGGGGCAACGGTTTTAATCTATCTACCATTTCTGGTAGTTGGCTACAGCCGTTTCAAACTAGGCTATGACCAAAGTGCCCCTCGCGCCATGTTTGATCAGCTACCGCCCTATGCCCAACGAGCAACTTGGGCACATCAGAACTCCTTTGAAACCTTTATTATATTTAGCGCAGCCGCTTTGATGGCTTATGTTACCGGTCAGAATTCAACCCTCGCCATCGGGTGTGCGATCGCATTTGTAATTGCCCGAGTCTTCTACTCGGTGTTTTACATTCTCGATATTCCCTTGGGGCGATCGCTGATGTTTGCCATCGGCTCTCTTTCCAGTGGTACTCTGTTTGTTCTGAGTCTAAGCAGCGTCAGTGGCTAGACAAGATCAAGTCCACTTGCTTCGGGCCGTTGATAGTTTTGGTTGTTGGTCATTTGTCTTGAGAGCCACCAGCTTGAGCCACCGCCCCAACACTATTGGCTGATCCAATACTGATGGAACCGGGCTTGATATCAATAGGTTTAAAAATTTTGTATAGGGTGCAACAAATTTCCATTTTGGTTTTAAGCTGTTAGCTAAACCGCGAGAAGCCCCGCACTTTACCTTCATGGGGTAAGTGTCGTATGGAAAGCGCGGGGCAAGGGTCGGAACGTAGCTTGCCAATGGGATATACTAGGGACAGTAGGGAAAACAAATTAAGAGCTAACCGCCACCTACTAGCTAAAAATAGAACGAGTTGTATTGTTCCGGCGCGGAGGGGCATCCCGTGTCGTTAATAAAGCTTACCGAGTAACCGAATCGTTGGATGGTGTTGGTAAGAAGCCCGCGCTGTACCGTGCTTGTCAGCGTCGGGAGTATGTCACGTAGTGAGTGACCATTGCTCAGGCCCTACCGCTGACCGTTATTAATTATGGCTAGTACTTATTCTTTTGATATTGTTAGTGACTTTGATCGACAAGAGTTGGTCAATGCTGTGGATCAAACTATTCGTGAAATCAAAAGTCGTTACGACCTCAAAGATACAAAAACCACTGTCGAATTAGGAGAAGAATCTATCACCATCAATACTGATAGTGACTTTACCCTAGATGCTGTGCATACTGTTCTTCGTACCAAAGCTGCGAAACGGGAACTTTCGCAAAAAATCTTCGAATATGGTAAAGTAGAAGCAGCTAGTGGTAATCGTGTTCGCCAAGAAATCACGCTAAAAAAAGGCATCAGCCAAGAATATAGTAAAAAAATCACCAAATTGATTCGAGATGAATTTAAAAAAGTGCAAGCCTCGATTCAAGGTGATTCAGTTAGAGTATCTAGCAAATCTAAGGATGACTTACAAGATATCATCCAGCGGTTGAAGCAAGAAGATTTGCCAGTTGCTTTGCAATTTACTAACTATCGATAAGTAAGTTATCAGCCGTCAGCCGTCAGCCGTCAGCCGTCAGCCGTCAGCTTATTTTATTCAAAAGTCAAGTGGGGTGGCACAGGCTTCTAGCCTGTGATGTTACCCATAAGCTAACTGAGAGCTGAGAGCTGAATGCTGATAGCTGAGAGCTGAATGCTGATAGCTGAGAGCTGAATGCTGATAGCTGAGAGCTGAATGCTGATAGCTTAAACTCTAAACTACTATGGCTTGATACTAGAAATGACTTCCTTAGCTGCTGCTAATGTGCGGTCAATATCGTCCTCGGTGTGAGCTAGGGAGGTAAATCCTGCTTCAAATTGTGAGGGGGCTAGGTATATTCCACGCTCTAACATGCCCCGATGGAAAGCAGTGAATTTGGATGAATCAGAGGTTTTGGCATCATCGAAGTTATGAACTGGAACACCAGTAAAGAACATACCAAACATAGCGCTGATGTAACCACCAGTAGTGGTATGACCAGCATCTTTAGCAATTTGCAGCAGTCCCTCGGAGAGCTTTTTAGTAATAGTCTCTAGCTGTTCATAGGTACCCGGTTTCTTGAGTAACTCCAGGGTTTTAATGCCTGCTGTCATGGCTAGAGGATTCCCAGAGAGGGTTCCGGCTTGATACATTGGCCCTGCTGGTGCCACCATGGACATGATATCCTTTCGTCCGCCATAGGCTCCCACGGGCAAACCACCACCGATAATTTTACCTAGGGTAGTCAGGTCAGGAGTGATGCCAAATTTCTCCTGAGCACCACCGTAGGCAATCCGGAAGCCAGTCATCACTTCATCAAACACCAGTAGAGCGCCATGCTTTTGAGTCACTTCCCGCAAGCCTTCAAGAAAACCAGGCACAGGAGTGATGAAACCAGAATTCCCCACCACCGGTTCTAGGATGACCCCACCAATCTCATTGGGATATTGCTCAAATAAAGCTTTAACTTCCTCCAGGTTGTTATAGGTAGCGGTTAACGTATTAGCAGTGGCAGACTTAGGAACACCAGGGGAATCCGGTAAACCTAGAGTAGCCACTCCAGAACCAGCTTGTACCAGCAGCATATCGGCGTGACCATGGTAGCAGCCAGAAAATTTGATAATTTTGTCCCGTCCTGTGAAGGCACGCATCAGGCGCAGCACTGCCATACAGGCTTCGGTACCAGAATTAACAAACCGCACCATTTCAATACTAGGAACGGCGTCAATCACCATTTCTGCTAGCACGTTCTCTAGGGCGGAGGGAGCTCCAAAACTGGTACCCTTGTCTAGAGCCTGGTGCAATGCCCCAATAACATCCGGATGAGCATGACCGCAAATGGCTGGTCCCCAGGTACCTACATAGTCAATGTACTGGTTTCCATCTACATCCCAGATGTATGCTCCTTGAACTCGGTCAAATACAATCGGTTCTCCCCCTACGGATTTAAAGGCTCTGACTGGGGAGCTGACCCCTCCTGGCATTAGGTTTTGGGCGGCGCTGAAAATTTCTTGTGATTTGGTGGTTTTAAACGAGGTGGTGGTAACCAAAATAGTCTCCTAATATCAATAATGTACGGGTTAGTTGAAAATAAGGTAAAAAGCTCTAACCCCATTACCCCCCTTAAACAGGGCAATAGGGAACTTCGGATCAGGTAACTTCGGCTTAGGGGCAATACTGGACAAGAGATTATTATCCTATGGAGACTGATCCGTTTTGAATTTGTAAAGAAAGAATCCAGATTTACTGATCACTATTTAGTGATCAATTGGATGTCAGGGGTGGTATCTTGTAGGGTGTATCTCATTAAAGCTGTTTGACCCGCTGGGTGTTTCAATCTGTTGCCCTAAAACTATGTCAGCATCTGAACCGACTTCCATTAGCCAAGCTATACCAGTTGACCAAATTCGCTACAACGATCAAGGACTAGTGCCAGCCATTGTCCAAGATTACCTAGATGGTACGATATTAATGATGGCTTGGATGAATCGGGAGTCATTGCAAAAAACCCTCGATACAGGAGAAACCTGGTTTTGGAGTCGCTCTCGTCAGGAATTGTGGCACAAGGGTGCTACATCTGGGCATTTACAAAGGATAAAATCCATCCGCTACGACTGTGACAGTGATGCTTTACTCGTGACGGCGGAACAAATTGGTGATATTGCCTGCCATCTCGGTGAGCGTAGCTGTTTCCATCGAGTGGAGGGTAAGAAAGTAGCCCCTCCAGCAGATACCTTGTCTCAGTTGTTTGAGATAATTTGCGATCGCCGTGACCATCCCGTAGAAGGGTCCTATACCTGTAAGTTGTTTAAGGGTGGGGATAATAAGATTCTTAAAAAAATTGGGGAAGAAGCTGCAGAAGTGGTAATGGCGTGTAAGGATGATGACCCGGATGCGATCGCATCTGAAGTAGCGGACTTGGTCTATCACACCCTAGTTGCTATGGCTTACCATCAGGTTGATGTACGGGATGTTTATCGCAAATTGCAACAGCGCCGTCGATAGTGTTAGACAATCCACTTTAATAATTGGGGAAAAGGTAATTGGTGATTGCAGCAGATTTTAATTATAGAAAGAAGCCAAAAGGCCAATCACCATGGATGCGATCGCGTCTGTGAGAGAGCATCGCTTTTTTTTACCAAATCCGGTAAACTGGCCCAGGTACTGTTAACCATAGATCACTACCTTGGCTTACGATAATATATGTAAATATCTTGCCGAAAACTACCCAGCTGATTTGGTCAGGTGGCTTCATGGTATTGAAGTTACTGAAATATCGGTGCTAAAAACTGAGTTAAATACCGAACCGATTCATGCGGATTCCTTGACCCTGCTGCAAACGGCAAATCAAATATTGCAGTGGGAATTTCAAACCCTACCGGCTTCCAAACCATCCTTACCATTGCGGATGCTCAAGTATTGGCTCAGACTCAGAGAAAAGTATAACTGTCCTGTTGAACAGGTCGTGATATTTCTCAAGTTCACCACCTCATCTAAAGTTTATACTAACCAGTTGCTGGAGAGTAACACTAGCCATCGCTATCGAGTAATCAGGATGTGGGAGCAAGACCCTGAGCAATTTTTGGCCAATCCCGCCTTATTGCCTTTTGCTACTTTAGCATAAGCGTGAGTCTCCTAAACGATTATTAGAGCAAGTGGCGGCAGCAGTGGATAGGATTGAAGAACCACTAGCTTTTACTAACATCTCCGCTTGTACGCAGTTACTAGCTGGCTTGCGGTTCGACAAAGGGTTGATAGGAGAATTATTTCCGGAGGAAGTGATGCAAGAGTCTGTAATTTATCAGAAGATAATTCAAAAAGGACATCAACTGGGTTTACTCGAAGGAAAACGTGAAGGAAAACTCGAAGGAAAACGTGAAGGAAAACTCGAAGGAAAACGTGAAGGAAGGCAAGAGGAAGGGTACTCAATCATTATACGTCAACTGACCCGTCGGTTTGGTAATGTTGAGAACCAGCTACTTGAGAGGATTCAAAAGCTTTCTATTACTCAATTGGAGGAGTTGAGCGAGGCGCTGTTGGATTTTGAGACAGTCACCGATGTAGCTGTGTGGTTGGCTGAGCATCAGCAATAAATCGGATGCGTACGCATCAAAGCTCAGTGCCATGCTCCCACACTTCCTACCCTTGTAAGTGTGGGTTTTAAGTGTGGGCTTCTCGCACCACCCAACCCTTGCTTGTCCCTATTCCCTATTCCCTAAAACACCATTTTTTTCCTGTTCCCTATTCCCTATTCCGGTTTTCCCATTCCCTATTCCCAGATCCGCTGCTCCCTGCTCCCTAAAAGAAAGTACCCCACCCAATTAATAAATGGTATAAATCCTATAAATCGGCTTTTGGTTTCCGGTTGAACCCATTAAAAATCCAGTTTAAAAAATCCAGTTTAATAATTGGGGAAAAAAACGTTTAATAACTGAGATACTTTTTGCAATTCCATCAGGACAAACTTCACGTTTATTATCAATAATTGCTTGAATCGTTTGCCCTATAACCTTAGCCGGATCAGTTATTATATAGTCCGGCAACCCCTGATTTTCTTTGGCAAGGGTTCCATATTTTTCCGACTGGATAATGGGAGTACGGCTATAAAAGGGATAAACAGCTGTAACCTTGACGTTATAAATTTTAACTTCATTTAAAAGCCCTTCGCTGAATCCTCGCAACCCGAATTTACTAGCAGCATAATGAGCCATGCCAGCGGGTGCAATCCAGCCAGCAGCAGAGGAAATGTTAACGATGTGACCTTGGCGACGCCTAATCATATCGGCGGCAAATAGAGAACTTAATCGCATTGGTGCCAGCAGATTTACCTGCATCAAGCTTTCCCATTTTTCCCCAGGAACTTCGTCCATGCGACCAAAAAGCCCAATTCCAGCATTGTTGATCAAAATATCGATTTCTATTTCCAGGTCTTTAACCTGGCGATAAAGGGTTTCGCATCCGTCACGTTCAGAAAGATTAATCCCCATAAGGGCAAGTATATCCCCAGTTTTAACCTCCCGTTGAATAGCTTCGGCACGCTCTTTAAGAATAGTTTTATCAAGATCCGTGAGGATCAAACGGCTACCAGATTCTAATAATTGTCGAGTCAGTTCCTGACCGAATCCACCGGCGGCACCGGTTATCAGTACAACAGCTCCATGGAGATTGCTCATTTAATTGTTATCAATTTTTGCTATCGGTTAAATTTTAGGAGATTGGAGTATTCCCCATAGTAAGAAAAACCAGGGTATATTAATGTTAGGTATCAGCGACGCATATTTTATTAATGGTGGCCACAACATTGGAGCTATAAAACGTAGAGAGCGTAGTGATACCGGACGTAACCCGTCTTTATCGATAATTCCATAGTGATCAGCCAGTTCTGCAACAACTCGAACACGGCCTGTAAAGCGGATTACAGTTGGGTCCGCAGCAAGGGCAGCAATAACGCGCCCTGTTAGTAAAGGAGTTTCCCAATTAAAGCCTTGAGATATCACTCGGCTTTGCTGATTACCTGGTTTATCTTCTGCCATTTGCAAAGCCAAACTGGAAATATGTTCGGTACCAACTATGCCTGGCCAAATCGAAAGGGACGTCACATTATATGGCTTGAGTTCAACAGCCATATCAGCAGCAAGTCGATCGCAAGCTGCTTTACCCGCTCCATAGGCGGCACCAAAGATGTAAGACATGCCGCCCCAAGATGAGATGGTGCAAATCAGCCCCTGCTGACGCTGAATCATCAGTCGAGCTGCAAAAACACTGGCAATATAATGGCTGCGGAGACCGACATGATTGACAGCATCCCAAACATTCTCAGGGCATTCCCAAAATGGTTTTTCGTATCCATCCTTCAATGCCTGCACTCCTGAAAAGGCATTATTGACCAGCAGATCCAGTTGTCCCTTCTGCTCGTCTTGAATCCGTTCAAAGAGTAAGCGCACTTGTTGGTCGTCGCTATGATCTACCATGACCGGAATACAAATCCCACCAGCATCTTGCACAGCTAATTGGGTTTCCCTAAGACTACCGGAAACTCCCTCTGTGACATTGGAACTGTCGAGACTACGACCAGTAATATATACCGTAGCACCTGCCTCGCCAAGGCCAATCGCAATTCCTTTACCAATACCACGGCTGGCACCCGTGACTAAGGTTATTTTACCTTCAAGGCTTCCCATAATTACTTTTTTTGATATTGACTTAATTCATGTTAACATATTTTTAACATTTTATGGTTAAAATTTATCTCTAAATATCGATTATTGCTAAAGGCTTACCATAATTATTTTTTTGGATTTTGCTCTTAATTCATGCTAGCATTGTTTGGGAATTTTATGGTTACTATTTCTCTCTATTAGTCGATTATCGTAAATATCGAACTAAATAATAAAACAAATTTTTCCCATTAACTATCCTCTTAAAATCGAAAAAATGCAAGTAGTTATTATCGGTGCAGGCATGTCTGGTATCTGCATGGCTATTAAACTTAAAAAAGCCAAAATAAATTTCGTTATACTAGAAAAATCCTCTCGACTTGGAGGGACTTGGCGGGATAATAACTACCCAGGATGTGCCTGTGACATTCCCGCTCATTTATATTGCTACTCTTTTGAAATGAAACATGATTGGAACCAAGTTTATCCCTCTCAGCCAGAGATATTGAAATACTTACAACACTGCACACGTAAATACAATATTTATCCCCATATCCGTTTTAATCAAGAGGTGATTAGCGCCCATTTCAATGCCAAAAATTCCCTATGGTATGTTGAAACAGCTGAGAAGGAGACTATAACTGCTAACATACTGATTAGTGCCTGGGGAGGTTTAAATTTACCCAAATTACCCAATTTGCCTAGCTTGGAAACCTTCAAAGGAGTCTCGTTTCACTCAGCTAGATGGAACCACAGCTTTGATTTAACTGATAAAACGGTGGCAGTTTTAGGAACTGCAGCCAGTGCAGTTCAATTTATCCCAGAAGTTGCCAAAAAAGTCAAACAACTATTCATTTTTCAAAGAACTCCTAACTGGATTACTAACCGAGACGATCGGACTTATTCAGCCCAAATGCAATGGTATTTTAAAAATTTTCCTATTCTGATGCAACTGCACCGGGGATTACTATACTTACGTAATGACTTAATCAATTTTCCCCTATTCACTACTGGAAGTTCTATTGGTAAGAACCTGCAAAAACAATTGAAAAAACGTATACACCAGGAAATTGATGACTCCCGAGTACGGGATGCGGTGATGCCCAGCTATCAACCAGGTTGTAAACGAATTTTAATTAATAACGACTTTTATCAAACCCTGAACCGAAATAATGTAGAATTGATTACAGATAAGATAGAAAGCATAACTACTGATAGTCTGGTAACCGAACCAGGAAAGGACTATAAAGTTGATGCTATTATCTATGCTACAGGATTTAACTATTTGTCCTACAAAAAAATAGATATACGTGGTAGCAACGCAGAGAGTCTAGCGGATATATGGGGCAACGAACCAGAAGCGTATCTTGGTATTTCTGTTCCTAAGTTCCCTAACTTTTTTAGTCTTTTAGGACCGAACACTGGTTTGGGTCATAGCTCAGTTATTTTAATGGTAGAGTGCCAAGTTAATTATATTATTGGCTGCTTGAATAAAATGCTCAGAGAAGACTGTAAATCTCTAGAAGTCAAGGAGGAAGCCATGAGACGTTATTATCAGGATTTATGGAAAACTATGGAAAAGAGGGTTTGGACAAAAGAAAACTGTATGAGTTGGTATCAAAATAAAGATGGCAGAGTATTCGCTTTGTGGCCTGGTAATACTATCCAATATTGGTGGGCTACAAGAAAACCAGTTTTTGATGACTATATTTCTACCTAGCTTAGTTGCGTTCGCGTAGCGGCTCTTTGAGAGCATCGCTTTTTTTGACCAAATCCTGTAAACTCGGCCAGGTACTGTTAACCACAGATAACTACCTTGGCTTACGATAATATCTGTAAATATCTCGCCGAAAACTACCCAGCTGATTTGGTCAAGTGGCTTCATGGTATTGAAGTTACTAAAATCTCGGTGCTCAAAACTGAGTTAAATACTGAACCGATTCACGCCGATTCCTTGACCCTGCTGCAAACGGCAAATCAAATATTGCAGTGGGAATTTCAAACCCTACCGGTTTCCAAGCCATCCCTACCATTGCGGATGCTAAAGTATTGGGTCAGACTCAAAGAAAAGTATAACTGTCCCATAGAGCAGGTGGTGATATTTCTGAAATCCACTAACTCAGAAAAAGCTTATACTAATCAGTTGCTCGATACTAATACCAGTCATTGCTATCGAGTAATCAGGATGTGGGAGCAAGACCCTGAGCCATTTTTGGCCAATCCCGCCTTATTGCCCTTTGCTCCTCTGGCATTGAGTGAGTCTCCTAAACGATTATTAGAGCAAGTGGCAGCAGCAGTAGATAGGATTGAAGAACCACTAGCTTTTACTAACATATCCGCTTGTACTCAGTTACTAGCTGGCTTGCGGTTTGACCAACGGTTGATCACAGAATTATTTTCGGAGGACGTGATGCAAGAGTCTGTAATTTATCAGAAGATAATTCAAAAAGGACATAAACTGGGTTTACTGGAAGGGAAACTCGAAGGAAGGCAAGAGGAAGGTTACTCAATCGTTATACGTCAACTGACCCGTCGGTTTGGTAGTGTTTCTGAGCAGCTACAACAAGGGATCCAAAAGCTTTCTATTGCTCAATTGGAGGAGTTGAGCGAGGCGCTGTTGGATTTTGAGACAGTGACAGATTTGACGGTATGGTTAGCTGAGCATCAGCAATAAAAAATGCGATTGGCCTACGGCCACGCTACGCGATGCTCTGCAAGAGCCGCTACGGGAACGCTTTTTTTTACCAAATCCGGTAAACTGGCCCAGGTACTGTTAACCATAGATAACTACCTTGGCTTACGATAATATCTGTAAATATCTCGCCGAAAACTACCCAGCTGATTTGGTCAAGTGGCTTCATGGTATTGAAGTTACTGAAATATCAGTGCTCAAAACTGAGTTAAATACCGAACCGATTCACGCGGATTCCTTGACCTTGCTGCAAACCGCTAACCAAATCCTGCACTGGGAATTTCAAACCTTACCGGCTTCCAAGCCATCCCTACCATTGCGGATGCTCAAGTATTGGGTCAGACTCAAAGAAAAGTATAACTGTCCCATAGAGCAGGTGGTGATATTTCTGAAATTCACTCGCTCAGAAAAAGTTTATACTAACGAGTTGGTCGATACTAACACCAGTCATCGCTATCGAGTAATCAGGATGTGGGAGCAAGACCCTGAGCCATTTTTAGCCAATCCCGCCTTATTGCCCTTTGCTCCTCTGGCATTGAGTGAGTCCCCGACAAGATTATTAGAGCAAGTGGCGGCAGCAGTAGATAGGATTGAAGAACCATTGGCTTTTACTAACATATCCGCTTGTACCCAGTTACTAGCTGGTTTGCGGTTCGACAAAGGGTTGATAGCAGAATTATTTCCGGAGGACGTGATGCAAGAGTCTGTAATTTATCAGAAGATAATTCAAAAAGGACATAAACTGGGTTTACTTGAAGGCAAACGGGAAGGTTTACTCGAAGGAAAACGTGAAGGAAGGCAAGAGGAAGGTTACTCAATCGTTAGACGTCTGATCACCCGTCGGTTTGGGAGTGTTTCAGACCAGCTACAACAGGGGATTCAAAAGCTTTCTATAGCTCAATTGGAAGAGTTGAGCGAGGCGCTGTTGGATTTTGAGACAGTCACAGATTTGACGGTATGGTTAGCTGAGCATCAGCAATAAATAGGATGCGTGGAAATTAAGAATTAAGAATTAAGAATTGGGAATTTAGAATTAAGAATTAAGAATTGGGAATTTAGAATTGGGAATTTAGAATTGGGAATTTAGAATTGGGAATTCTGCCTTCTGCCTTCTGCCTTCTGCCTTCACCATTCTGCCTTCTGCCTTCTGCCTTCTGCCTTCACCATTCTGCCTTCTTAATTCTTCATTCTGCATTCTTCATTCTTAATTTTTCATTCTGACAAACAACGTTCAACTTGAAACAGACATTTGATATCTTCCCAAGGCCAACAAGGGGAAATATTGTTGATAGAAGTGGTACTTTAAATAAAAATGACTGGGAAAACCTGTGCCTGTAAACTCGGTTTCATCCCAACTGCCATCGGGCTGCTGAGTTGACACTAAGTAGTTGACTCCCTTCTCAATGGCATCCATTGCCCAGTTGCCAGTAGCCTCTCCTGCTGCCATTAAACCAATTAAAGCCCAAGCGGTTTGAGATGCGGTACTGATTCCTACTCCCTTAAGACTGGGATCATCGTAACTAAGACAGGTCTCACCCCAGCCACCATCAAGGTTTTGACATTGCACTAGCCAAGCGGCACCCCGTTCGATACTACGTTGGTGGGTGTGAGGCGCTATCTTTGACAAGGCTGAAAGAGCACTACTGGTGCCATAGATATAGTTAACTCCCCAACGACCAAACCAGCTGCCATCGGCTTCCTGTTCCTGAATCAAAAATGCGATCGCTTTCTCTAACTGCTGGGATTCTATGGATAAATTACACGAACCTAGCATTTCCAGGACCCGTGCGGTCACATCCGCTGTGTTAGGGTCAATCATAGCTTTCAGGTCAGCATAGGGCAGAGAATTCAGCCAGTGTTGATTATTATTAATATCAAAGGCCGCCCAACCTCCTTGGTTACACTGCATTGATGCTATCCAAGCCAAGCCACGAGCTATGGCTGCCCGTTTCAGTTTCTGATTAGGCAGTTTCAAGCTATTCAAGGCCATAATCACCACTGGGGAATCATCTAAATCGGGATAGAAACGGTTTTGAAACTCAAAGGCCCATCCTCCTGGTTTCCCTTGGGGATTCTTGACCACCCAATCCCCATAGTCTAGTATTTGCTGCTGCAACAACCATTCTCCACCCCGAACTAAGGCTGGATGATCCGGGTCTAAACCAGATTCCACCATGGCTCGTAATACCCAAGCTGTATCCCAAACTGGGGAAACACAGGCTTGGACTCGGTAGCTGTCAGGGGTTTCAATGGCAAAGCGATCAATGGCTTCCAGTCCCCGTTGCACGACCGGATCAGCAAGATCATAGTTGAGACAACGCAACGCTAACAGGGAATTCAACATGGCTGGAATAATTCCCCCCCAGTCTCCTGTGGCTTCTTGCCTCTCCAAGACCCATTTTTCCGCTGCTGCCAGTCCCTGCTTCCGAAATGGAACTAAATTCCAGTCTTCTGCTAACTTAAATCCATCATCAAGGAGTACAAATAAATCTGTCCAATCAGAATTGCGAGGTAGCTCAAACTTGGCGTGATCAGCTCCTTCGGTATATAACTCGTCTAGATTGATCCTTGGCTGACTATCAAATACTGGCTTCTGGTCAAAGACAATTAATAAAGGAACTGTACTTCCCCTTGCCCAGCTAGACATTTCATAGATCGTAAAGGGAAACCATTGCGGAAACAACATTATCCAGGGGGGAATCGAGGGAATCCCGCGCCAGCTATAGCAGCCAATCAAGGCTAAATGAAATTTGGTGAAAATCCGGGTTTTGCTGATGCCACCCCGTCTGAGAATAAAATCCCTGGCTCGGACCAAAGCTGAGTCGCTGGCGGGTACCCCCAAAAGGCGGAGTGCCATATAAGCTTCCACCGAACAACTCAAATGCCCACCATCGCCATAGAAAAGTTCCCAGCCACCGTGTTTCCGCTGTTGTGAACGCAGATAGGCTTCGGCTTTATGTAAAGGTCGTTGTTTGTCAGTTCCCCAAATTTTATGGAGTAGGATAATTTCCGCCGTTATGGTGACATTAGATTCTAGTTCTGCCCACCAGTAACCATCGGGATATTGCTGAGCGAGTAGATAGCTTTGGCTATTTGCGATCGCTTCTGTAACCCCTGAGTGTACAATCCGGTCTTGGATTTGCATGTTTTACCGTTCTACTTCACACACCACATTCATAGGTGCGCGCCTCCGAGGCCGCGAGCAATCCCTCGCGGCCTCGGATCGCACCTTTGGTTACGCTATTTTGCTACTTGTAGTGGAGAATTAGCAATAGGTATCAATACAAATGGATACAATCGGATTAGCAATCACTGTTCTATCCTTAGGGATTTGGATCGGATTACTAGGATTTCGCGGTCAGTTTTGGCGAGCAGACCAACGGCTGGTTATAGAGAAATTCCCTACCAGGTCTCTAGGTCAAGGGGAATCCTTACCGAAAGTTTGTGCTGTAATTCCAGCTCGTAATGAAGCTGAGTTGCTCCCCACGACATTGCGATCGCTTTTGGCTCAAGACTATGCTGGCTGCTTGACGGTGATTGTAGTGGATGACCAAAGCACTGATCAAACTGCCACCATTGCTCAAGCCCTTGCCCAGGAAAGCAACCAATCCTCCGAACGATTCCAACTAGAAGTATTATCTGGTCAAGAGTTACCCCCTGGCTGGACTGGTAAACTCTGGGCCTTAGAACAAGGGATTCGTCATGGGCAGCAGCAAACCCCTGCTCCAGATTATTTTTTATTTACCGATGCTGATATTGACCATGATCCAGCCAATCTCCGTCAACTGGTTACCAAAGCGGAGATGGAACACTTGGATCTAGTTTCCCTAATGGTGTTGCTCAGATGCCAAGACTTTTGGGAACGACTACTTATTCCTGCTTTTGTCTTCTTCTTTCAAAAACTGTATCCCTTTGCTTGGGTCAATAACCCCACAAAATCCACTGCCGCTGCGGCTGGAGGATGTATTTTAATTAGCCATCAAGCCTTAAACCGGATCGGTGGGATTGAGGTAGTGCGTCAAGCATTAATCGATGATTGCGCCCTCGCTCAAGCGGTTAAATCTAGTAATACAACAAGTTTCGCCCCCCTAGCCCCCCAGCGAGCAATCCCTCGCTGGGGGGAACAAAACTCTCAAAGTCCCTTCCGGTGCGCGCCTCCTAGGGCGAGTAAATCGCCCTTGGGTCGCACCGCAAAGTTGGGGGATTTAGGGGGCTTTAGCAAAACCAATCAGCAAAGCCCTGGCTTTGGTGGGATTTGGTTAGGGCTAAGTCAATCAACCCGCAGCTTACGACCATATCCTTCTTTAGCCAGTATCTGGAATATGATTGCTCGCACCGCCTTTACCCAACTAGAGTATTCCCCATGGCTATTAGTAGGTACGGTGATGGGAATGATCTTAATTTATCTAGTACCTCCGATTGGTTTGATCGTTAGTGTTTTGACTGGACATTGGCTGAATGCGATCGCATCTCTGGTGACATGGTTACTGATGGCTTTAGCTTACTTACCCACACTGCGTCTCTATCAATGTTCTCCTCTGCTGGGATTTTGCTTACCTGGGATCGGGTTGCTGTATACGCTAATGACCATCGATTCAGCATGGCGACATTGGCAAGGAAGGGGTGGTGGTTGGAAAGGAAGGGTTTATTCTATTGAGGGTTGAGGGTTAGAGGTTGGAGGTTGAAGGTTGAAGGTTGAAGGTTGAAGGTTTAATGTTTAATTTTATAGCAGTCGAAGTAAAAGTTAAGACATATTTTTGTTACCATATCCGCTGTTGATTATTAACTATTACCCTTTCCATAACTATACTTCAATGTCTATAATTCCTTTCTACTGTCCCTAATGCTTCTTTTTTATTAACTTTTGTTAAGTATTGCATAACCTCCTGAACTTTGCCTGAGAAATAAATAGTGGTATTTGAAAACAACTAGGCTCAAAATTAACTCGAAGCCTGAGCAGTAAATGGGCATCTATTGATTTGCTATTTTATTAGTATTTCCAGGGGTTTAAATAATTCAAGCCTAATGAAACTATTGGCTTGTTATATAAAGGCGTTCAGCTAATTTTAGTCTCCACAGGTTTCAAAATACCAATAAACACTAGCTGATACCGACAAAGGAGAGGATATGTTGGATAAAACTCTAGCAACTATTTTTAGTACTTTTTCCATATCTTTAGGTTTAACCATTGCTCTGGCTGGTGATCTTCATGCAGAGAGCCAATTCCCTGATGGTAATGTTCCCCTCGTTGCCCAATCTCTAGACGTATTCACCAATCAGATTGGATTTCCCATTGAGTTGGACTTAACCAAAGCACAAATTCGAGGAACGTTGCCAATTGAAAAATTCCGGGAAGATTTAGTTAACTCTATCAATCAATATGATGGGTATTACATCAAGAATACTCGTTATAACAAGTGGAAGATAAACGATATTAATCTTCAGTCTATTGACAATGGTGGAGCAACATTTTCCTTTACCGTCAATTTGCGTAAGTATGAATGCATCAAGATTCCAGGTGTTGGCAGGAAGTGTACTCGTCTCTTTTCTGTAACACCTAGTGGTGATGTCAGTCTTGGTATTGCTATACGTAATAACGATTTAGAAGTTGCTTACCGTAACCATAATGTACGTGGACGGGGATGGTATTCTGATGCTCTGACTCTTCTTGAAGGTGTATTTCGCAATCAAACAGTTAAAGCGGTCAAGAAGGGTTTGGCAAATTTTGATGGTGTCAATTTAATTTCCTATCTTAAAGATGCAGGTGTTGATAAACAGTTGAAACCCTATGGATTAACCCTAGATAAACTTGTTAATGCTGGCGTTTCTATTAACGCCGATGTTACTCCAAAAGGGCTGAACTTTGTAATTGATTTACCTAAGACCATAACCCTTGAATAATTGGTTAAGCTGTTAGGCATTAAAGCTTAACAGCTTAGTCATATTTATTTGATTTTTTCTAAAACTTGGTTATCTCTAATAATGTCCTCTATTAGATTAATAACATAAGTTCGTTGTCGAGGCACCAAATATTCTGTTTCTATAAATCCTATCACAAAGGATAAGATTCCACTACCAGGTCTAAAGGAATAGTCAACTATTTGAGATTCCATTTCAAAATTTCCAATACAATCAGGCTTGTAATTAATATTGTATTGGATATATCCTCGATAGTTTCTATCGATAAGTTCTCTGAAAGTTTTTTCGTACTTGATAAATTCCACATCACTAAGCAACAAGTGTAATTCATTAGGTTGAAGCAGTGATTTTCTAATTATACCTCTTGCTTCCGCTTTATGTATCGAGACTTTCTTTAAACTATTAGGCTTACCTATATTTTTGATTTCAAAAACTTGTGCGATGTCTGGGTAATTGTCAAATTGTTCAGGTAATTTTACTGTTTTAGTGGGAAGAACGCTAAATAGACTTGCTTCCACTACCATCAGTAATATGATTAAGCTAACTGACGCTATTTTATTCAGTGCTAAATTTAATATTTTAAATAAATACTTACTAGCTATGGGTGTAAATAATATAAAAACCAACATACTAAAGGCTTTATACTGCTTAAACGATTCTTGATTATTTAATAATTCGGCTATCCAAGCTCCAATAGCATTAGTTAAGAGTCCTACCACTATAGCTAAGACTACATTATTTAAAAAAAATTGATAAAATTGACGTAAGCGGTTATTCATAAGACAATCGGTATAAGCCAGTTCGAATCAATTTGAGTGTAACAACAGCGGTTGGATATCTAACTCCTTTCCCCCCACACTTTCTGCTTAACCCTAATCTAAAAAAACTACCCCTATTACCATCATCCTACTGGGCAAATTGCCTATATTTGCGCGATCATACAATGAGGTGGGCGCCTCCAAGGGAGCAATCCCTCGCGCCCTAGGAGGCGCCCACCTTAGTTTCGGTGTGAGTAGTCAACTATCGTTCCCAATGCTCAAACTTACTTGGAGCTTGCCCCATGTAACTCCAGCTGCGATCGCTGCAGCGTTTCTACTAACTCCCCATGGTCTAGCCAATGAATCTCAACCAAAGTCAACAACCGCTCAGGAATTATCCGTAGCAGTAGAGTTACTTCCCCCCATCTCTGTGGGCGTGATGGAGCAGGTGACACCTGTTTCCCAGTTGTTCCCAGGATCACCAATAACGGAATTACCAACAAGTACACAAGAGTTTGAGAATGAACTAACTCCCAATATCGAACCCAATATCGAACAGACAGATCAGCCGATGGCTCAGGTGACATCAGTATCCCAGTTATCGGATGTCCAGCCCACAGATTGGGCATTCCAAGCCTTACAATCCATCGTAGAGCGCTACGGTTGTATGGCAGGATATCCTGATGGTAGCTATCGTGGCAATCGTCCCCTCAACCGTTATGAGTTTGCTGCTGCTCTCAATGCCTGTTTCGATCAGCTCAGTAAGATAATTCTTGCTCCCAATTTGGCATCGTCCTACTTTAAAGAAGACCTAGAAGCAATCAAGCGTTTGCAATCAGAGTTTACCGTGGAACTAGCTCGACTGCGTGGTAACCTCGATGCTGTCACCGCTCGTACTGCTGAAGTTGAAATAACTGAGTTTTCCACCACGACTAAGCTCAATGGCGAAGTAGACTTTATCCTAATTGACTACTTCACTGATAACAAAGCTGCCCCTTGTTGCAGTAGCCCTACTCAAGACGATAGTCTGACCACTACATTCACAGGTCTTGCCCTATTATCCTTTGATACCAGTTTCACCGGTAAAGACCTGTTACGCACTAGAATCGATACCACCGATGTGCCTGAATTTAATAATCCCCTTGATGGCACAGACATGACTCTCTATGACTTTGAGACAAATACTGACAACGAGTTTGTCATAACCGAACTATATTACCGATTCCCGATTAGCGATCGCATTCAAGCTCATATTGCAGCAGCCGGTCTGTCAGCCGATGAGATTACAGACCCCCTCAATCCCGTTTCAGCCCTCTCCCGTTTTGGAGTACATAACCCCCTTTATCGCTTAGCTGAAGGTGGTGGAGCTGCTATTCGTTATCAATTTAATGACTCAATTAGAATCAGTGTAGCTTATTTAGGTAGTGCCGCTAGTATCTCTAATCCCACCGAAGGTAATGGACTATTTAATGGTCAATTTGGTGCTTTCACTCAGCTAACCTTAACACCAAATCAGCGTTTAGGGATTGGATTGAATTATGTCCATTACTATTCTCCTGAACCCAACTCAGGGATTGATGTCACTGGCAGTACTGGTAGTCAATTTTCCCAAGCACCCTTTGGTGATCAAACCGCCACTTCCGCTAATGGGTTTGGCTTACAAGGGAGATATCGACTTAGTCCTGGTTTTGCCCTTGGGGGTTGGCTCAGTTATATCAATGCCAACGCCGAATCCTCTCCCCGCCAAAGTGGTTTGGATGGCTCAAAGGGCGCTAAAGCTGATATCTGGACTTGGGCGATAACCATGGCATTTCCCGATTTAGGCAAAGAAGGCAATGAATTAGGTTTTGTGTTTGGAATGCCTCCTAGACTAGCTGAAAATGATATTAACAGTCGTCAAGATTTGGATGTATCTTACCACTTAGAAACCTTTTATCGCTACCAAATTAATGACAATATATCCATCACTCCCGGTCTATTTGTAATTTTCTCTCCAGAACACAACAGTAACAACAATAGTATCGTAGTCCCAATGCTAAAAACTAAATTTATTTTTTGATTTGTTGGTTGATTTGCTAATATAGCAATCCTAAATACAGCGTTTTTAATAACTATAAGGTACACAGGATTTTTTCCCGATTCCCGATTCCCTGTTGCCGATTCCCGATTCCCTGTTGCCGATTCCCTGTTGCCGATTCCCTGTTGCCGATTCCCGATTCCCGATTCCCGATTCCCGATTCCCTACTCCCTACTCCCTACTCCCTACTCCCTACTCCCTAAATACGTTCAAAGGCATTGCACATTAAGCATGATCAGACTCAGGCTGTGTACTATATATAGAGGAAGATTCAAAAACAGGCTGCGTGGAAATTACATTTTTAGGAACTAGCTCCGGAGTCCCAACGCGATCGCGCAATGTGTCCAGTGTAGCGCTGCGCTTACCTCAGCGTGCAGAAGTCTGGCTGTTTGACTGTGGCGAAGGTACTCAGCATCAACTTTTGCGGAGTGACCTGAAAACCAGCCAGATCAGACGAATGTTCATTACCCACCTCCACGGCGACCATATTTTTGGTATCCCAGGTCTGTTGGCAAGCTGTGGCTTAGCGGGAAACATCGACAGGGTTGATATTTATGGACCACCGGGTTTAGATAGTTATCTCCAAGCTTGCCTAAAATACTCTCGCACCCATTTGGCATTCCCCTTCAAGGTTCACACGATAAAACCTGGTTTACTCTACGAAGACCAGGAATTTACCGTTAGCTGTCTACCCCTGGAGCATCGTGTACCAGCCTTTGGCTATCGAGTGTGTGAAAAAGACCGACCGGGCAGGTTTAACGTAGAAAAAGCGATCGCATTAGGAATTCCGTCTGGTCCTCTTTACGGTAAACTCAAACGGGGAGAAACGATTACCCTACCTAATGGGCGTCAGGTTCAGGGCATTGACTTGTGTGGAGCACGCGAAACTGGTCGTAAAGTAGTGTATTGTACCGATACTATCTTCTGTGAGCAGGCCATTGAACTGGCAAAGGATGGGGATGTTTTGATTCACGAAGCTACTTTTGCCCATCAAGACGCTCAGATGGCTATTGAGCGCTTACATTCTACGTCTACCATGGCAGCTCAAGTTGCCCTTGGTGCAGGAGTCAAACAGCTAATTATGACCCATTTCAGTCCTCGTTATGCTCCAGGAAATCCCCTGAGGTTAGATGATTTGCTTCAAGAAGCACGGGCAATTTTCCCAAATACCATCTTAGCCCATGATTTCTTCACCTATGAGGTGCCTAGACGACGTTCAGAAGAAAAAGAAGTGGTTTGTTGAATCTTGACTGTTTGAGTGTTATCTGTTGAATCTTGACTGTTGGTTGAATCTTGACTGTTGGTTGAATCTTGAGTGTTAAGTGTTAACCTTCTAACTTTCAACCTTCTAACTTTCAACCTCCTAACCTTGGCCGAAAGGCCACGGGTGCGCGTTCAACCTCCTAACCTCCTAACCTCCTAACCTCCTAACCTTTAACCTCCAAACCTTATAACCTTCAATTACATTCCTCCACCTGAGAAACACGCCGGATATTTAACACATCGCTCATTTGTTGGATTTTGGCGAAACTGCACTTGAGTTGTTGGTGATCGAGAAGATCAATGCACAGGTCAATTAGAGCTGGTTTGCCATACTGAGTTTTGACTTGAGCTTTACGGACATTAATGTTTTGGTCACTTAAGCGAGATAGAATGTCTTTGAAGACACCAACCCGGTCAATCACTTCAATTTGCAGATTTACTGGGTAGGTTTGGGGACGTCCGTTATCGATATCAGTGGGATTCCAGCTGACCGGTACTAGTCTTTCTCCTAAAACATTTTCCACATTCACACATCCTTGCCGATGAATGGAAATCCCCTTAGTGCGAGTGACTACCCCAATAATGGATTCTCCCGGTAAGGGGTTACAACATGCAGCCAGGCGATACAGTAGTCCTTCTACACCAGCAATAGGATGTTTCTTACTAGGAAGTTGGGATTGGAGATGAATGGAGGTAGAGCTAGAATACTCTTGGATCACTTCACTTTCTTCTGGCTCATTGTCTAAACCAGCATGTAGTTCTTCCCGTAGTCGTTTCACTACAAAGTTGAGCGTCACTGCACCGTGACCCAGACCAGCCAGTAAATCCTCTACTTTGTGGTAGTTACAGCGCTCCGCCACAATTTGCATTGGTGCTGATTTGAGCAAGGCTTCAAATCCTTTTTTCCCAAGTTCCTTCTCTAAGAGTTCCCGACCCCGAGCCACATTTTCTTCCCGATGCGATCGCTTAAACCATTGCCGAATACGATTTCTGGCACTGGCTGTTACCACAAAGTTGAGCCAATCTAGACTAGGGTGAGCGTTTTTGGTGGTGAGAATTTCTACAATATCCCCATTCTTTAGAGGACAATCGAGTACCCGCCACTCACCATTAACTCGTACACCAGCACAATGGTTTCCCACCTCGGTATGAATCCGATAGGCGAAGTCTACGGCAGTTGCCCCCCGACTCAAAGCGACTACGTCACCATCTGGTGTAAATACATAGACATCTTCATCAAATAAGTTATCTTTGATGTTTTCCATGTATTCCTGAGCATCTTTCAGGTCTTTCTGCCATTCCAATAACTGCCGCAGCCAAGTCAGCTTTTCATCATCAGCCGTGAATTTGGTAGTATGAGAGCCACCAGTTTCCTTATACTTCCAGTGAGCAGCAATACCCCATTCCGCCACATGGTGCATTTCCAGGGTGCGAATTTGGACTTCGATCGGGCGACCATTAAACCCAATCACTCCGGTATGGAGGGATTGATAGCGATTGGGTTTGGGTAAACCAATATAATCTTTAAACCGACCTGGAATTGGTCTGAACAGATCATGAACAACGGCTAAGGCTCGGTAGCATTCCTCTTTGCTTTCCACAATCACCCGCATGGCAGCAATATCATAGATTTCATGAAACCCCTTGTTCTGGCGCTGCATTTTCTGATATATCCCATACAGGTGCTTGGGGCGACTACTAATATCAACGCAATGAACACCGGTTTTATGAATCCGCTCTCGCAAAAGTTCTGAGACTTCCTTCAGGCGCTGTTCCCGGTCTGAGCGTCTTTCTGATACCAATGACTGAATTTCCCGATAAGCATTTGTTTCGAGATACTTAAAGGCTAAATCTTCTAGTTCCCATTTAAAGCGACCAATTCCTAACCGATTGGCTAGGGGGGCAAAGATATCTCGGGTTTCTTGGGCAATCTGAACCTGTTTTTCTGGCTTCAAGTATTCCAAGGTCCGCATATTATGTAATCGATCTGCCAGTTTGACAACGATTACCCTGATATCTGCTGCCATGGCGAGGAACATCCGGCGGAAGTTCTCGGCTTGACGCTCAGTTTTACTGGAGAAGTTGAATTTAGATAGTTTGGTTACCCCTTCTACTAAATTTCGTACCTCCACTCCGAACCGGGATTCTATTTCTTCTGGAGTAATTTCCGTATCTTCAACTACATCATGCAGGAATCCAGCCGCTATCATAGTAGAGTTGCCTCCCAAATCCCTTAATAAATCAGCCACTGCAATCGGATGGGCAATGTAAGGCTCTCCTGATTTGCGGTACTGACCTTCATGGAGTTGGTAAGCAAATTTAAATGCCTCAGCGATTAACAAAGTATGATCACCGACTGGTTCATCTGCCGCTGATGAGGCGGCTCTTAGGGAATCTTGCAGCCAGTCAGGAATCTTAACGTTAAAATTCAAAATAGAGTAGGTGGCGATCGCGTCCATAATTATTTGCCCCTCAGAGAAAAAATAGATACCGGAGTCATTGAAAACCGAAGTCTAGGAAAATGAGTGCTGACTCAGAAGGGTGGCAAGCCTGTCGATGCAGCCAAACCCTTCTGAGTAAGCAGTCAGTGTCAGTAAAGCTTCCTCTCACCCTCCTTTTTCGTCAAGCCAGAATGCTGTCCGGATGCTCAAGTTCAAAGAGATGGAAGCTTACTCCAATATTTAAGAGGCAGAGCCAAATTGTTGGTTTGGTAACTACCCTGTCTTTAAAAAGAAAAAATTCTTTACATTTATAATTTTACGCTAACTGGGCTCACAATGTTATCTCAATCACATGATCAAGCATTACGGGAATTCCAACAAGCCCTAGAACAAATGTACTGTCAAGTTGACCCTGATGATGTGGCCCGATCAGCACTTCAGGAGCAGTTTCAAGCACTAAAGGGGCTGTTTATCACTCAGATCGCTAGTATTAGTGCCTCAGACATACCTCTGGATTATGTCTCTCGATGGCAGTCCCTAAAAACCGAAATTTACAAACAGATCCGATTATTGGAAAATGACCTGATGCTTCTGCAGGCATCCCGGAGTGCTGAGACAGCCAAATTAAGGCAGAAAGGAGTATGCGATCGCATACAGACCCTGATTCAGTACTGCCAAGGGTGGTTGCAACAATCTCAGGAACAACCATAATACTCCTACCGTAAGCTATCAGCTATAGCGCGTGTCGCGGATCAGCGATTTTGGGCTACAGATGGTGCTATCAGCTATAGCGCGTGTCGCGTATAGCGCGTGTCGCGGATCAGCGATTTTAGGCTACAGATGGTGCTATCAGCTATCAGCCAAAGCCTGACCGCTGATGGCTGACAGCTGACCCCTGACCGCTGAATGCTTAGAAATTTATATAGCGTTTCTAGTACTCATGAGGTACACATTTGTTTTGACCTCTTCCCTCTTCCCTCTTCCCTCTTCCCTCTTCCCTCTTCCCTCTTCCCTCTTCCCTCTTCCCTCTTCCCTCTTCCCTGCTCCCTGCTCCGAAGTCCCTAAAAACCAGAAATTTGTACCTCACAAGTAGTAGAATGGCTATACAAAAGTTAAACCTGGCATTAAATGTTGATAAACCCGATCGCATACATCGGATAGAGACACTGATAAATAACAGGGAATGCACAGACAAAACAGCTGTATACTCCCTAATTTCTACCACCACGAAGTGTCGAATCAGTTAAGTCAATTTTCTGAAATATAAACTGCTTTCTCGATTAATGGCGACCGCTACTGTTTTAGGAGTTTTGTGTTCTGCAAATCAAGCATCTGCAAGCACAAATGGATCTGATGTATCTGAGCAATAATACAATCAACAGTATAGCAATTCAGGGAATGATGTACCACAACTAACCTATGATCAGTGGTAATACTTTAACGATTTCGTAAATGATGAAAGGTTAATGATAAATCAACAGGATGTAAGCATTCAGCATATGCGCTACACCCATTAGCTGACGGCTGTTCGGGCAGCGTGCCCCTAGCCCATATGCTTACCGAAATTTGAGCCAATAGAAAACGGGTAACTTCAGATTTACAAATGCTCAGATATCTCGATTCAAGCCAAATCAAACAGCAACACTTCTGCTTGCTCTTGACCCACTAACATCACAGATTCCGCTTGATAAATAGCAGCACCATCACCAGCTTGTAGCAAGTAATTATCTAACTTGACCTGACCTCGTGCTACTTGTACCCAAATATGACGATCTTGATTAGCATGGGTTATTACTGATGCACCAGCATCCAGATTCGTACCATAGAGATTAACATCTTGATGAATGCTCACAGAACCATCCCGTCCATCCTCTGAAGCAACTAGTCTTAATTGATTCTGCTTTTCTTCTGGTGCATAAAATTTCTGCTCGTAGCTTGGTCTTAATCCGGTTTGATTCGGTAAAATCCAGATTTGAAAAAAATGGGCGATATCAGTGGCTGAATAATTATACTCGCTGTGGGCAATACCTTTTCCTGCACTCATCCGTTGCACTTCACCAGGACGAATAACTGTTGTATTACCAAGGGTATCTTTGTGCTCAAGGGCTCCTTCTAGGACATAGGAAATAATTTCCATATCTCTATGGAAGTGAGTTCCAAATCCAGTTCCACCTTCAATCCGGTCTTGATTAATTACCCGCAGTTGGCGAAATCCCATATGAGCGGGATCGTAATAGTTAGCAAAGGAAAAGGTGTGGTAAGAATCGAGCCAACCGTAATGAGCATGTCCTCTTTCAGAGGATTTCCGAATTTTGATTACTTTCTGATTGTTTGTGGTTCCAGTCATTGGGTTTGCATCCAAATGTTGTGATTAGTTATTGGTAAATTAGTATTCATTTAAATTTCATGGTTATGACAGTTAGGGAGTAGGGAGTAGGGAGTAGGGAGTAGGGAGTAGGGGTAACAAAATTGAATATACTTGATAAGTATGGAAAACGCTATAATTGGTAATTAGTGATTGGTGATTACAGGATTTTTCATAACTATGAGGTAAAGATATTATCGCTGTTCCCTGCCCTCTATTTCCTGCTCCCTGCTCCCTGTTCCCTGCTCCCTACTCCCTAGCAAATTGAAAGCCGCTATACTAGACTTGGAATGATTCTCCAAAGCTCTCGCCATAGTAAACTTGTTCGATATCAAACCGTCCACCATAGAGTTTAAAGGGTTCACTGGCGTATCCCATGGGGAGTAAACAACACACATCTACTTCCGCAGGAATGTTAAATGCTTCTTTAACCTGAGCAGATACAAATCCTTCCATGGGACAGGTATCAACCCCAAAGCTTTTTGCCACAATCATTAAATGAGCAACGGCTAACATAGTGTGACGATTTGTCCAGGTTTCGGGGGATTGAAAGGAGACATGATACTCAAACATTTGAGGAATTGAGCTACGCATAAAATCTGCATAAGCATCATTGACTCCACCAACATTTTTACCAAGTTGAATCACCGATTCAATGTAATCGGTTTGAGTAACTCGGCGATCGCCACAACAAATTAATACAACTGGAGCTTCTGTTACTTGACGCTGATCAAAGGCACAGGCTCTTAACTTTTCTTTGTTAGCTTGCTCCTGTATGACTATAAAGCGCCAGGGTTGTAAATTAAAACCGGAGGGCGATCGCACTCCTAAGCGAAAAATTTCTGTTAAGGTTTCTTTGGGAATTGGATCAGGACGAAAAGAACGGGCAGCACGACGCTGTTCTATTGCTTCCTTTAATCCCATTGATGGTGATAATTCAGTGGTCATAGTTAGTTAGTTGAAGGTTGATAGGTTGAAAGTTTACGGTTTACGGTTTACGCTTAATCTTAAGCAAAAATTAATCTTAGTAAAAATAAAATTTTACTAGATGCAAATGGTAAGCAAAATCTGGATATATAGTGTTTAATAATCAGTAATTTATTCGCAATTACCTCTTTTATTTTAACTGTTCCCTGTTCCCTGTTCCCTGTTTCCTAAAACAAAAAAAAATGTACCTCACAAAATTTAAAATCTCTATATTACGATCTTAGGTAGTAATGTGAATTTTGTCTAATATAATTTTTGGAGGGACTTGATACCTCGAAAGGTATGATTGATGCTATCTAACATTGAACTTAATCATCTTAAGACTTTTCTGGTCGTGGCGGAAGAGATGAATTTTGGGCGAGCTGCAGAGCGGCTTCATATTGCTCAACCGCCTTTGAGTCGTCAAATTAAACGCCTTGAGGAAAGCTTGGGGGTACAACTTTTTCATCGTACCAAGCCCCAGATTCAACTAACTGAAGCTGGTAGGGCGTTGGTGTTAGAGGCGCGAAGGATCCTGAAGCAGGTGGATTTGGGTGTTCAAGTTACTCAGCGAGCTAGTCGTGGGGAAATTGGCCAGATTATCTTGGGGTTTGAGGGGTTTTCTTCAGCTGATATTGTCCCGCTATCGATTCAAACTTATAAGCAGCAATACCCTGATGTACACATTGTGGCTAAGGAAATGTCAAGTGGGGAACAACTTCAGGCATTGTTGGAGCAACGGATTGATTTGGGTTTTATTGTGCCTCGCAAGGTAGATGAATCACTGATGGTGGAAACGATTCTGCGAGAACCGTTGGTGTTGGCGGTATCTGAAACTCATCCCCTAGCTAGTCAAGAACAGGTGCAACTACAGCAACTCCAGGATGAACCGTTCATTCTGGGATTAAATACTGATCAATGTGGTTTATATTCGGCGGTGATTCGTGTTTGTCACCAGGCTGGCTTTACTCCTGAGGTCAGTCAAGTAACCAATGAAACCCAACTGATGTTGGGATTTGTGGCAGCGGGTATGGGAATTGCTCTATTGCCCAATTCGATCAGACGTTTTCGTCGAGATGGGGTAGTTTATCGCTCAGTACAACCTTCTACGGCAGAAATTGTCTTAGCGATCGCATGGCGTATTACTAATCCTTGTCCTACTCTTGAGCAATTTTTACAAGTTGTTAGAAATACAGCGAATATAATTGATGTGTGAATAATACTTTAGCACAGGGAACAGCGGATCTGGGAACAGGAAACAGCGGATCTGGGACTAGGGAACAGAGAATAAAAGTTCTCACAATTCCTACACGGAACCCTATTTCTTTGACAATAGTAATGACACCAAGGGCGAACAATCTTCAACATTGAACCTTTAGCTATTGTATTCAAATATAATATAGTGTTTTTCATAGCTATTAGGTACACATAATTTTTTGCCTATTGCCTCTTGCCTCTTGCCTCTTGCCTCTTGCCTCTTGCCTCTTGCCTGCTCCCTGCTCCCTGCTCCCTGCTCCCTAACACCCAGAACAAAAGTACCTCACCGAATTGAAAACCGCTGTCTTTAACTATTATATTTCACCGAGCAACCGTAAGGCTGAGTGACTGTTGTTTCTACAGGTTTATTAGTAATAACACTATCCACAGCAGCTTGGACATAGTTGGTAGCAGTTTCTACATCCGCTGGATTAGCTGAGGGTTTATTATCAATTGCGCCCATGTATTTCAAGACTCCATCAGTATCAATAACATACATATGGGGTGTGGTGCGAGCCTGATATAGACGACCAATGGTGCCTTCGGAGTCTATAATTACTGCTGTGGGATTAGCGCTACTGCTTTTAATCAATTCATTGGCTTTTTGAGGGGTGACATGACCTTGCTGTCCTGGAGCTGAGGAGATTATTGATAACCACACTACTCCCTTGCTGGTGGCTTCTTTCTGAAGTTTCTGCATGTTACCGCTGCTGTAATGTTTGCGGACAAAGGGACATTGGTGATTAGTCCATTCTAATACTACCACTTTGCCTTTGAAATCACTGAGCTTGTGGGTGGTATTGTTGCTGTCAACTCCAGTGAATTCTGGTGCTTTTCCATCAATCTGTAATGGTGATGATGCTGCAATTGCGGTGGATGCTGGACTTGTAGTTTTAGAATCTTTGCTGAGGGGAGGATTCTGGCATCCAGTGATAATTAAGGCTAGGGCTACTAATCCAGTGGTGGTGATTTTCTGACCGTTTAATTTGAGAAAATTGTTCATGTTTCTTGATGGCTGATTGTTGATTGTTGATTATTACTTGTTACTTGTTACTTGTTACTGTCCATTTCCTTAAATTCTACCTAAATTTTATAATTGTGATAATTTTTGTTCCTTGCTTCCCACTCTCGACTCCCAAATCCGCTGGGGTGCATCTGTTTTTTGCTGTTTGACCCGATGGTGCGTTACGGGGCTGGCTATCTTAACACTGGCTTAGAGGCAGAAAATGAAGGCGAGCCCGCCCCTAACGCACCCTACGCAACTCCCTACTCCCTACTCCCTACTCCCTACTCCCTTTCCTATAGATTTTTGATGGCACGTTGAACTTGCTCTGGGGATAGAATCTGAGGTAGTATAATAGGCTGGGTAAATTCTGAGTCTGGTGGATACAAGACATAAAGGGGTACGCCACTGCGTCCGAAGGATTCTAGAGCTTTGGTGATGGCTGGGTCACGATTAGTCCAGTCTGCTTTGAGTAGGGCAATTTTTTTAGACTCAAAGGCGGCTATGGTTTCTGGCTGGTTGAGGGCGACACGGTCATTAACTAGACAGGTAATGCACCAGGATGCTGAGAAATTTAGGAATACTGGGCTTCCTGATTCCCTTAGTTTAACTAGTCGTTCAGCGGTATAGGGTTGCCATTTGATTCCCTGATTTTGATTATGGGTCAGTGCAGTAGGAGTGGTGGTGGAAGCTTGGGCTAAGCTCAGGGAAAATCCTAGGGCGACTAAGGCGCAGATTGAGCCAAGATGCTTTCCTAGAGGGGGGAGTAGGCGGGTTTTTTGGTGCAGCCAAGTGGCAAAGGCAATTAGGATTAGTCCTGCTAGGGCGGCTGCTAAACCGTTGGTTCCAGTTTGCTGGGCTAATACCCAGATTAACCAGGCGGTGGCAGCGTACATGGGGAATGCCAGAAACTGTTGGAAGGTTTCCATCCATGCTCCTGGTTTGGGTAAAATACGCTGCAATCCTGGGGTGAAGCTAATGGCTAGGTAGGGCAGGGCTAGCCCAAGACCGAGCATTTCAAAGATTGCGATCGCTATCGGTACGGATTGGGTCAGGGCTACTCCCAGGGCGGTTGCCATGAATGGTGCGGTGCAGGGAGTGGCGACTACGGTGGCAAAGACTCCTGTGAAAAATTCCCCTATGTATCCTGAGCGAGTGGTTAATCGTTGCCCAATTCCCATGATGAAAGCACCGAAGATAAAGACTCCCGATAGACTTAAGCCAACGGCAAACATTAGATATGCCATTAAGGTAACGAAAACGGGGGATTGTAGCTGGAATCCCCAACCGATTTGTTGCCCTAGCGATCGCAAAATTAATAGCACACTGGCGACTACGGTAAAACTGACGAGAATGCCTGCGGTGAATGCGATCGCATGCCGTCTCACTTGCTTGGGACTTTTCTGGGATTTTTGGACTATGTTGAGTGCTTTGAGGGATAGCACTGGGAAGACACAGGGCATCAGGTTGAGGATTATGCCTCCGAGTAGTGCTAGCAGCAGCACTTCCCATCGGGGTTGGGTTGGGGTTGGGGCGGTTTTGCCTATTTCATTGCTTACTGCGGCTTCAATGGTGAAGGCTTGAACTACGGATTGGTTGTCTAGGGATTCTCGAATCACTAGCACTCCAGTGATGGGGTCGAGTTTCCTAAGATAGCCTCGCTGCAATCGCAAGCTGATTCCATCTTGATTAAGTTCTGCGTTTTGGGGCGCTGGGTTGCTAATGATACCGTCTTGATGTGGGAAAAAGGTCACCTCTTGGATTTGAGCCTCTTCCATTTCGGGGGCTTCTACTTGCAGGGTTAAGTCTTGTGGTTCGATAGTGACCGTGACTTTCCATGGGGAGGGTTTGGGTAGAGCTTGACGGGCTTGCTCAAATACCTGTGCCCAATTTTGGTTGACTAAGGGAGGTCTAGAGGTAATTGGTAAGGTGAGGTTGAAGGTGCCTTCTTCGGGAATACAGTTTACTTCACAGACCAGCCAATCAGCTTTTACTCGGAGTTGGAGAGAATCGGGAGTAGCTAGGTTGGCTGGGGGTGTGATTTGGCTGAGTAGGGTAACCTCTTCTTCATAGCCAAAGTTCATTAATGGCTCAAGGGGTAGCCGCTGGGGATAGGGCCAAATGATGTCTCCCACTTCAAAGCCGGGGGGTAGGGTCCACTTCAGGGTAGCTCCAAGACCCGAGTCACCAGGGTTTCGCCAATAGGTGTGCCAGCCGGGATTGATGTTGAAGTGTAGTCCTACCCAGAAGGGGGTTCCAGGTTGAATGTTGATGACTTCGCTGATTAATTGCACCTCGACGTTCTCGGTTTGGACTGGGTTAGCCGAGGCAGGAGCAATGGGTAGTAAGGTAGTGGAGAGGGTTAGGGCTAGGGCTATGATCCAGGTGAGGAGTTGGTGCAACATGATGACTCTACTGAATACATGTTTAACCTACACAATTTTTTTTTAGGAATCATTTCAAGTATAGTGAGGTCAGTTACCCATTACCCATTATCGATTAAGCAACTAATCTTTTGAAATTAAAATTGTCATTTGCCAGGAATTGAGCTATTTGGGATTACCTGGATTGATTGCGTTGCTGATTATGGGTATGGTCAAGCCCCCCTAGCCCCCCAATTTTGGGGGGAACAAGACTTTCAAAGTCCCCCAAATTTGGGGGACCAACGGGGGCTTGACCAAAACCAGATGATCCCGCATTCATTCCTTAATTCAGCAACGGCGGATTGATTGCGCCTAGCTATTAGGCGATGGACGCGCGTCCCGCTTTCAGCGATCGCGTATTCCAATGGGATTAAAGCGTTGTTCACCCTTCCCAAACTTCTTCCATGACCATGACAAAACCAGGCAGGACTGATTCATCCCCCTTCACCGTAGCTGGATTGTCCAACTGCTCCACTTCTACCCCAGGACGGTAAATATATACTTGACGACTATTTGGATCAATCAACCACCCCAACAGAGCGCCATTTGACCTGTACTCTTCCATCTTTTCCTTAAGACTCTTCACCCTATCACTGGGAGAGCGCAACTCAATCACAAAATCTGGGCACAGAGGAATAAACTTTTTCCTTTGTTGAGGCGTTAGGGCTTCCCACCTGTCTTTTTTGACCCAAGAAGCATCAGGGGAACTTTCTGCACCATTGGGCAGCTTAAAGCCACCAGAAGAATCAAATACCTTGCCTAGCTTTGTTTGGCGATTCCACAACTGTAGCTGAAAATTAATGTTGGAATTTTTTTGAGATGTTTCACCTCCTGTGGGGGGCATAACAATTATTTTTCCGTCTAATGTGCGCTCAATTCGTAAATCTCGATTAATCTGACAAAACTCAAAAAATTGATCATCATCCATAGCCCATGCCGGGGGCATCCTCAACACAATGGGATTGGTTTCAACAGCTGTGGTGGCTACTTTCATTGCGATCTCTACTTCCCGCACAAAAGAGTTTATTCTATTCTAGTTAAGAAAAATACCCAGTCTTTAGGCTATAGCAAGTCTTAACCCATGAGGTACAAATCTCTGGGTTTTAGGGAGCAGGGAGCAGGGAGCAGGGAGCAGGGAGCAGGGAAGTCGGAAGTCGGAAGTAGTAAAAAATAATGTGTACCTCATAGCTATGATAAACGCTATAACCCTCTTCTGTCACTTTCCGAGTAGAATGAATAGAGAAAGAAAAAAATCAAACTGTACAAGGTAGACACAGCAATGGATGTAGAGCTACAAGTTCTCAAACATTTACCAAGAGACCCCCAGCTGACAGTATCGGTAATAGACTCTTATTGTCAGACCTACAAAGATTTATTTAAAGAAGTAAGAAATTATGAGTGTTTCAAGTATTTACACTTAGGAATAATCTCACCAATAAAAAGAAAATCATTACCAGAAATAGCTCCGGTGCGCTTTCCGTAGGCGAATTAAATTCGCCACGGGTCGCACCGCAAAGTAGTAGGGATAAAATCGGCCCAATCACTACATCACTTTATCGCCAATTCTCCTTGGTCAGTAGAAGAACTGAAAAAGCGAAGAATCAAGGAAATAAAAAGTCAATTAAAGGGAGAAGCGATCAAATTAATAATTGACGAAACCGGAGATAGAAAAAAGGGAAATAAGACCGACTATGTAGCCAGACAATATTTAGGAAGTGTCGGGAAAATAGATAATGGCATAGTATCAGTGAATGCCTACGGATTGTATAAAAATATAACGTTTCCCTTAGTCGTTAAAATCTTTAAACCAAGAGGAACACTAAAACAAGAAGATAAGTACAAAACCAAAATAGATTTAGCCTCAGAAATAATCGAAGAGCTAGTAGATGAAGGATTAAATATTGAACTAGTATTAGCAGATAGTTTGTATGGTGAGAGTAGTAAATTTATTAGGAAATTAGAGGAATGTAGACTGTCTTATGTAGTAGCAATTAGGAGTAATCATGGGGTTTGGATGCCATCCGAACAGACGGTTAGAGCGAATAGGTGGTGTAAATTTACCAGAATATTTAGTAATCAAAAATCAGAAATTAGATACATTAGGGAAATAGTCTATGGAAAAAGGAGAGCAGTAACTTACTGGGAAATAACCACAGACCCAGAAACAATGCCAGAAAATTCCACTTCCTTTGTGATGACAAACCTAACCGGTAATCTCAAGAAAACTTTAGGGAATTTGTATGGGTTAAGAACATGGGTAGAATATGGTTTTCGCCAGTGCAAACAGGAGTTGGGATGGACAGATTATCGCTTTACTAAATTTAAAGAGATACAGAAGTGGTGGGAAATAATTTTTTGTGTATATACAATGATTAGTCTAAAATCTCCAGCTTTTTTATCTTTAAATAAATCTCAAGAAGTAGAAAATGATGCCACAGACACTGATGATTTGGAGGTTAGTAATCATCAACAATGGAATCATGAAGATGGATGGAAGAATGTCTTAAACAATTTGCGTTTACTAATTCAACCAATTATGATGTTATGGGTGATTTTCCCATGGTTAGATATTTTACCTAATACCAAGTTATTGCTGGGATTAAATCAGCTGATTAGGGAAATTAATCAATGTCAAACATTTTTGTATTCTGGATAATATGGCTTATTTGTTACTCATTGATTCCGGAGAGTGACAGAAGAGGGATAAAAACCCAACTAAGCTGCACGTCACTCCGCACCATTGGAGATTTTAGCACCTCCGTTCCGTTCGGAAACTTGATTAATTTAACGGTAATGGTAGCAGCAACTACTCGTATTTACCGTAGAGGTAGAAATCTTACTTGTCTAGCTAGTAAGCGATGGACGCGCGTCCCGCTTTCAGCGATCGCGTATTCCCATTGGATGAAAGCGTTGTTCAGCCTCCTGCTGAATTGCATCTCTCTGACGTTGACGTTCTACCAGATAGGTATGAACCTCATCTTGATGTCTGAGGTAGTAACCGATAACCAAGTAGATATCTGGTAGTTGTAGCGATGGATATTGCTCTGGGATTTCCTCTGGTGTGCATCCCTCAAGAAAAGCAGTCACAACAGTGTCTAGGGTGACGCGAGTTTTGGCAATTCGTACAACACCATGGGCATCTGCCTCTATAGGTGCGGGTTCAAGGGCAATTGCTAGAGTCATAGACTTTATCAGGTTGCTATTTCATATGGTACCAAACGCCTAGTCAGGATCAGGATGGCGTTGCTGAATCAGCGGCGTTGCTGAATCAAAAAAAGTACCCGCAAGGGTACTGTGAAACCTGTATCAGATTAAATAGTATATAAATTAGCACCAGTACAGAAAGATGCTACTTGGATGGTATCAGAAGATGAGGAAGGAATGAATATGTCAAAAGCAATTTTTATTAATCATCGAAGTACAAAATTAGATCTATACGAAAATGATACATTGCGTCACGAAATTCAAGCAGGAGAAATCTACACTCATACTCCAGTATCCAGCACTAACCTGATTGTAAAAGAAGGGAGTACCAATGTAGGAAGTCTTGATGCAAGCCGTGAAAATCAAGTCCTTCATCTTAAAAGTGGAGGGGCAACTCAACCTCAAAGCCTATACTTCAATGGTTCAGATACTCTAGTCAAAACAGCTTTAGCAGAGCCTGTGGAAGGAATCACACATGAACTTTGGTTTAAAACCCACCAAGCTGATGGGGGATTGTTCATGTGTACTTCCGAAAATCGAGGGGGACATGACCGTCATATTTATTTAAAAAATGGTAATGTCTTTGCCCGAGTTTGGAAGCCTTTTGAGGATGAAATTATTCATAGCAAAAACCTAACACTCAATGATGGCAAGTGGCATCATGTAGCTCATACCATTGGTTCGCGAGGACAATTTATTTATATCGATGGAGTAAAAGTAGCCCAAGGAAACAAACAGCGATCAGCATTTGACTGGCAGGATACCATTTTCGTAGGAAAATCCTATGATGCAACAAGAGATAATTTTAATGGATACATTAGAGAAGTGCGCCTTTGGGGAATTGAACGAAGTCAAGCGGAAATTCAAGAGGACATGCACAAAAACCTACTCCATCCACAGACAGGATTGCTCTGCTCATGGCCAATGAATGAAGAAACAGGGGCAAATGTAATTGACTATAGCGGTAACAATCAAAATGGAACCATTCAGGGAACCTTGAGTAGACAAACTTTAAGCTATTCCATGAAATTCATCAATCGTTCTCAGTTTGATGTAAAAGCCTATTCCATTAGTGGTTCTACTTTAACCCATGCCTTTGATCTACAAGCTGGTAATTATTATGAACTGCAAGAGGTCAATAGCGATTACATTTTTAAAACGGGAGCAGGAGAACAAGAACAAATTGTTGATGTTTATTTCTCCTCAAGTTTTGATAAGGAATTCATTATTGGGAACACGCTAGCAGGAATTGTGAATTATCTTGATATGCCCTTAGATCTTTACCGAAAAATTGGCGATCAAGAGCAATTCGTCCAAACCTTGGGGCCAAAAGAACAGAGTTTATTAGAAAATGTCAACAGAACTCCTTGGCTGTGTAAAGCGAAAGAACTCCAACCAGATCGGTATTTCCCGAAAGGAATTACCGTTTATGGGATGGATGCTACGATGCTAGAAAAAACAGTCGAGATTAGAAATACAGATCTCGAAGCTTACATCGCCAGCAATCCAGAAGGATGGGGAGAAGCAAGAGAAATTACAATCGTCAACAATTCTGGTTTAGACATTACAGCAACTTTGGTGAATTTAGAAGGAAAAGACGCAACTCCTTTTACCATTCAGAAAAATGAGTCCAAAAAAGCTTATACCAAAGTGGGAGCACTCTTTTACATCAAGGAATACTTCTGTGAAGATTTGATCGATTCTTTTGTCGTCACTTACACGAACAGAACCTATGAAATTAAAGCTCCCTCTTATACAGGAACTCCTTCAAGTAAAATCCAGTTTGTGAATGAAACTAGTCTTGAAGTGGAAGTGTATATAGTCGGTGAAAATGAGCCGATATCTCCCTTTTTAGGAAAAAATCAATCGGTTACCTATAATTGTTTTCCTGGACAGCTCTTTATCGCTAAAGATCGAAATTCAAATGTCGTGTTAAAGGCAATTAGAGGGAGTTATCTTCCCAAAATTAATCGGGTGAGAACTCGTGATTTAAAATCAAAAACAAGTAGTCTTGCAGTTCAATTTAATCTCACCAATCACTTCGGTTTTCCTATTGAGGTTTACTGGGTTGATTTTGCGGGAAAACCACAATTTTACAGACATTTAGAAGATGGACAAAATTTTCAACAAAGTACCTTCGCAACTCATGCTTGGATCTTTTTAAAACGAGATACACAGGAAGAGGTAGGTTGTTTGATTGCCAGTGAAACTCTTGAGCAATTTTATAGCCTTCAATTAAAATCCCCAGAAGCCCACCCAATCAAAACAAGCGATCTAAGATCAGAAGGAACCGGCGCAGCAATCAATCTTACTGTGATCAATCAAATTGGCTTCCCTATTGATGTTTATTGGGCAGATTTTCAAGGGGGATTGCATTTGTATGCCAAGCTTTCCCATAATCAGAGTTCTAACAGACCAACCTTTGATAAACATACTTGGGTATTCTTTAAACGGGGTACCCAAGAAGCAGTGGGAGTATACACTGCAACTCAATCTCCCCAACAAACCTATACCCTCAAAATGGTGTCGGTTAAATTGGTCAATCCAACTCGTGATACCTTGTTGGTATCTCAGGTTAGCACAGATGGCAGTTGGCTTGAAAAAGGAACACTGGGGCCTTACCATCCCCTAGAACTACATAACATTCCTGATTTGTCTTATCTTGTTGTAAGGAGTAACTCCCAACCGACTTATGTCATCGATACGATTCAAGTAATGAACAAGTCTGGCCTTTTGGATGCAAATGGTTTCTTTGTCCATAAGGTAAGAACAGCGCATTTGCGCAGTGTGGGGAATGGTTCGCCGTTGAATAACATTACCTTTGCGAACAACTCAGGACAGGCAGCCAAACTCTATTCTATTGATCGAGATGGGAATTGGGATTTCAAAGACGAAATTCCTAACAATGGAAATGTTAATTATAGAAACGACAACATCAACGCCTTGTTTTTTGATGGTACCAGTACTCATGTCAATATTCCTTTGAACGAGCCAGAAACAGGAATTACCCACGAATTTTGGTTTAAAACCTGGAATCCAAACGGAGGTTTAATGTGCGCTTCAGAGGGGAGCTTGCATGGAGCCTATGATCGAGATCTATTCCTCAAGGGTGGAAATATCTTTGCCCGTCTTTATACAGAGGAAACCATTAGCAGCGAATCCGTAGGGCTTTCTCTTCATGATAATCAATGGCATCATGTGGCTCATGTCATTGGGCATGATGGCCAACAATTATATGTAGATGGCAAATTGGTGGCTAAAGGGAACAAGGGGAATTCAGACTTTAACTGGCAAACTCATTTAACCTTAGGACATTCTCCACTTTCTAATCCTGGATTTTTTCAGGGATATCTCTATAAAGTCAGAGTCTGGCAAAAACCTTTGGTTGCTTCAGAAATCAATACGTTAATTTATGAAGGAGCTTTAGGTTCAATCTACAATGGATATTGGGGAGCGGATATCGGTTTGATCGGGGAATGGTATCTTGATGATGGCTCTGGAACCACTGCCCAAGATACAGCAGACAATGCTTCTAAACATCACGGAACCATTTATGGAGCAAATTGGCACAGTGTTGCTCGCTTTTTGGAGCAATCCCCCATCCATTCTAACTATCGTTATGTAGCCATTAGCAAACCTATCACTCCAGCGCTTCGTTTCAATGGAATCAATACCAGTTTGCTCGTTGAGTACAATGAGCCAGAGACAGAAATTACCCATGAACTCTGGTTCAGAACAAGTAAGCCCAATGGAGGATTGCTCATGTGTCGCCAAAATAACAGCCATGATCGAAACCTTTACCTCAGGGATGGAAATATTTTTGTTCGTGTGTGGAATGATGAAACCATTGGAAGCACAGGGTTGTACCTCAATGATAACCAGTGGCACCATGTAGCCCATACCCTTGGTTCTGGAGGACAATTCCTCTATATCGATGGCGTAAAAGTAGCTTCGGGAAGTAAGCAAAGTTCTAATTTTACTTGGCAAACCCATATTTCTATTGGTGAATCTTGGGATTCACCGCAATATTTCTTTGAAGGAAATATTGCCCAAGTCCGTTTCTGGGATCGAGTGCTTTCTCAACAAGAAATTCAAGAAAAAATGACAAAGCACCTTTCTGCCTTAGAACCTGGGTTGAAACGTTACTGGCCCATGAATGATGACAGCAATCAGATTAAAGAGGTGATGGGGTCAACTCCGCTTACCTTGCCCAGTCAGTTTACAGCTTGGGATTTAACAGACAACTTACCTTTGTCTAAAAAATATGAAGTGCTTCAAGAGTGGACTCCCATGAAAGCTAGCTTAGATGGGACAACAGTAAGAATCAATCGAACTTCAGGAACAGCAAAAGATAGTGGATACGCTCCGAATGCGGGGGAATTTGTTGTTTACCAAGAAAATAATTTTGGGGGACAGGGGACTCTGGTCACAGGCAATGTAAGCGATGCGTCTTTCTTGGGCACGATCCGATCTATGAAAGTGGGACCAGAAACGGAAGTGAGTTTTTTCAGTTCCAAACATTTTAATGGTGAGGAAACAACATACCACTTTGACCAAGAAACTTTGTCTAGTACCATTCAATCTTTGCACTTAGAGCATGTTGTCTCAGAAAAAGTGGTGGGAATTTCTAGCAAATCTTCCCTAACTGAAGAATACCTTTATTTTGATGCAAATGGTGCGGTATGCACTCCTGACACTCCAAATAGCCAATTGCAAAAGTGCCATGCATACCAGACAATTATCACGGTTCCTCCTACAGCGAAAAAAGTAGAAGTTCTATCTTTAAACCCTGGAGAGGAAGTCAAATTAATCGTGGATCATGAGGTATACACTGTGGACTATGTAAGTCCAAAGTATTTTTCTCCCAATGCCCTTTCCAAGATTGTGATTTCTGAACTCTTGCTCGATAAAAATGGAAATTATGTACGTGACAATGAGCACCAAGAACTAACCACGCCGGGGTTACGTGTTCGCACGAATCAGATGCCCAAGAATGAATACATCCATGTTTTTCCTGATTCGGATATGTACAAAACCACAGCCAACTTAAAGGATGGTCACCTTTACGAATCGGCTCAGGCAGGTAAACTTGGAAATAACGCAAATCAATTGTCCAAGGAGAGTTGTGGCCATATCCAAAAGGCCTTACAAAATTTAGGGAAGACAGCTCATCACACCTATGAGAAAACTAGGCATGGAGTTCGGGTGCATAGAGTAGCCAAACCCCATAGCATGGAGCATCCCCACTGGGAACTTGCTTTTGATGATAGCAATGGTGGACATCGATATAAATCCCTAAATAAAGCAGAGTCAGAGGCTGTACAAGGACAATCAAGCACAGAGATTGTGTTAGGTGGAGTCTCTCAAAATTTCTTTAAGAGTATCGGACACTTCTTTAGTGATCGAGGTAAAGACATTGCTCACGTTACTAAAATTGCAGTGCATACCGTAGAAAAAGTGGGAGAAGATACCATTGATACCGTTGAGCATGTAGGGAAAGATGTTGTAAATACGACAAAGCACGTAGCCAATGATCTAGTTCATGGCCATGTTGGTGGAGCCTTAGAAGACCTAGGGAAAGGCACAGTAAGCATTGTGTCTGATGTGAAAGATGGAGTAGAAAAGGGAGCTGTGGACCTCATTGATGGAGGAATCCAACTAGCTAACGCGATTGAAGAAGATGTGGAAAAAGTCATCAAAATGACAATCCACTTTGCCGATGAAGCTTTCCACATTATCGTAGAAGACTTGAAAATTATTGGAGAGGCGATTGGACACATTTTAAAACGCATCGGTGCTGCGATTAAAGAATTTATTGAATTCTTAGCATTCTTGTTTGATTGGGATGATATTTTGCATACGCAAAATGTTTTGAACAGTGCATTTACTGCAACAATGGATAATTTAGCCGATTCCTCCAAAAGTGTTTTGAGCCCTCTAAAAAACGAAATGGATAAAATGTTTACTGATGTCAAGACAAACGTTGATTCCACCATTGAATATGCTAAGAAAAAATATGGTATCGATGATAGCACTTTGAATTCTCGTGGGCATGATCATCAGCATGAGGGAGCTTTACAAAAATTAGAGTGGTTATTATCTCGAATCATAGGAGGAAATCATAGTGAAACACAGGCTCCTAACACCTCTGCTCATCATCTTGGAGGAACTCATCAGAGTTTTTTAGAGGAAATTGCGGAGGATGTTGAACGCGAGGTCTTCTCTACCATAGAAAGAGCAGTAAGACAGGTTGAAGGCTTGCTGCAAGAGGCAATTCACCAGCCTAATAAGCTGCCACAAATTGCGATTACATTTGCCCTAGATTTAGTGGAAGACATTATAGATCCTGCTATTGATATTTTAAAGAAAGTTGGAGATCATACATTTGAACATGCAGGGAGTTTAAGCACATTAATTAAAAATGCAGCCATAGAAGAGATCAATCTTCCTTTTATTAAGGATTTATTTTCATTAATCGATGGAGGAAAAAAGCTGACAATTTTAAATATTTATACTTTGTTATCCGCAATTCCAGCTACTATTATTTATAAAGTAATAGAAGGAGATGCCCCATTTAAAGGGATCGATAATATATCACTCGCTAGTGTTGCAGAGAAAAAAGTTTGGGCTGTTTTATATGGGGTATTTCAAATTATCGATGGATTGTTTTCGGCATTTCTTGATGTTATATTATCCCCTGCTGGTTTTGTGATTAATGAGTCTACTGGCCGCCCCCTTCTAATTTCTGATTTGATTGGTGGTGAAGTGGTTTATACACGTATGGAATTAACTCCTACTGGCCCTATGGTAATTCTCAATATCTTATCAACCCTAAACAACATCATGAAACAAATCTCTGGATTTCCAGGGGGATATCCAGGAGCAGCAGGAACTGATGCTTTTCCTGATGAAAGACCTTATAAGAGATTGTCGATAGGAATTTGGGCATATCAGTGGCTTGCTAATCTTTTGGATATTATTTCGTTAGTCATCGATTCTAAACATTATCGTGTGAAATATAACTCTTTGGGTTCACTTTCCTTAGGATGGACTATTGGCTATGAGGTTCTTCACCTTATCTTATTTTCTGTTTATGATGGTTTACAAAGGGGCGAAAAGGACGCTGAACCAGCAGAAAAACAAATCGCAAATATAGTTGACCCGTTTAAAGGGATCATTTCATCAGGGCTTATGCTAACTAAAAGTAAATCACCATGGGTAATAGGAGGAATTGTAGTTTCAGATGTTGCTTTGCAAACTCTCTATGCTGGTTTGCAGTGGGGGTATGTTCCTAAAATTAAATAATTAAAAATAAAATTTATTGAATTCAAGTGATTTAGAAGTTTGAAGTTAAGCTAGAGCTTCTTAAACATGAAATTCACTCTCCCCAGAAGTTTCTTGGGAGGGGTTCATCTCATATCACTTGACCAAACCACAAAAAACAATGATCGAAGAAAAAATCCACATTGGGCTGATCGATACAGGAGTCGATCCTGAATATATGGGATTGTTCAGAGAGATTGAAGCCTTTCAAGACATCGATGAATCTGGGAATTTGACTGAGAAGACGTGTTATGACAAAGCCAATCACGGAACTTACACGGCAGCGTTATTAACCAAAACATGGCCCACGAATTCAAAAGAATTGAGCAACTTACCTGAAGTTTCGATACGTTTGCATGTTTGCGCAGCTATCACAAAGCAAAATGTAGTATCGAATCTGCTTCATGCTTTGGAGTGGATGTTATCTCAACCCATTCAGATTTTAGTACTTCCCCTTGGAATTGTAGAACAGTCCCCTATTTTTGAATCCCACCTACAACTTTTTATCGATCAAGGAGTATTGCCCATTGTAGCAGTAGGAAACGATGGAGCGGGTCGAAGCCGCTCACCTGGCTATTATCCATCTGTCTTGTCAATCGGGGCGTGCTCGTGGACCGGAGAAATCCCCGCATTTTCAGGAAGTGCCCATCTGCCAGGCTTACAACAATGCATCAAACCAGACCTTGTAGCACCCGGTGTGAAGATTCCTTTTCAAAAAAACGGGAAACAGGTTTTGATGGATGGCACATCAATGGCTTGCGCTATTGCTGCCCGATATGCGGCTTGGCTTTGGCAACAAAATCCAGAATGCTCATCAAATGAAATCAAACAGGGATTGATCCAAAGTAGCCATCCCCTCAAATCAGATCAAAAGCACAGGTGTAGATTTGGATATCTGAATCCCGAGAAAGCACAATCATCATTACGTCTCGAAGAGGTAAAAACATCTAACAACGAGATTGAGCAGGAGAAGGGAATCTCGAAAAGTCCTTCTTGGATTGACCCCAAATTGAAACAGCAAGGCAGTGAAAACTCCCAAAAAATTATTATTTTAATTATGTTATATCAGGGAAATACCATTGATTCTGTTCTTGAGAAGATTTCATTTAAGTTAATCAAATCGTTCCCAGCTACACCAATCTTTTTGATTGAAGCACCAAGAATTTCTGTTGAGTTTATCCTCAAAAATCCATCCATTCGCGTTGCTCAATCTCCCTATACTTCTTTAATCAGTTTATCTCATTCATAAGCTCAATAATCACCCAGCGTTAGAAGCAGCTCGATTCGTTTCCTAATCATCGAACTGCAGTTCGAACTGTTAAAGGGGAGTGTGGTGGTGTTTGAATAAACTCGCCTTCGCATCCGTTCTTTGCCCATTAGTGGGGGTGATGGTTAAGCTAATTGATTCTTATTTTAGTTGTCCAAATATTGAGCTATTTCTTCCCCAAGAGCGAGTGGCAAGCCTCCCTGAGTAGCTAAAATAAGTGAATTTGGTTTGGTTAAATTATAAAATGAATGAAGCACAAATAAGAGAATAAAATTCGCCTAAAGCTAAGGAAGCTGTCATAAGTGCCAACTTAAAATAAGAAAGTTCCGAATGTGATTTGGAAATAATCACTTATAAAGTTTATGTATAAATATGATGTTAAAATGACATTGATTTAGTCCATTTTTTCGGTTTTGCTGAATCAAAAAATGGGATTAAAAAAAAAACCATGGAATGCCCTAAATGTCATAGCAATAAAACTCATAAATATGGTCATCAAAGAGGAAAACAAAGATATAAATGCAACGAATGTGGACGACAATTTATAGAGGTTAAAACTGAGCGTGGTTACGATGAAAAAACTAAATTGCTCTGCCTAAAAGCGATGCAGTCGCTCATGGGGTTTACTCCATGAGCGACTGCATCAAGACAATGTTGGAATTATTAATTATGCTTCTTATTTATTATTTAAAATATCATAAAATCCCCCTTTCAGGTGAAACCATTTCATGATTCAGCAACGCCGAATCAGCAAGGTCAGATTAATCCACTCTAACCATTTGACGGGATTCTTCTTTATTATTCACCTCAGAGGCTTTGAGCTTCTGACCCCTAAAGTCTACTAATAATCCCATCAATGCTGGAACTACTGTAGGTGTCAGTAATGTAGACAAGGCCAATCCTCCAGTTAAAGTAATCCCTAACCCTTGATATAATTCAGCTCCTTTTCCTGGTATTGCTGCTAACGGTAACATTCCTAATACTGTAGTTCCAGCAGACATGAATATCGGTCGTAAGCGATCGCATACTGCTCTATACAAGGATGTATCGTAATCTATTCCTTCTCGCTGTAATTGCAAAGCTCGGTCTACTAAAAGGATGGCATTATTCACCACAACTCCAGTCAGAATCACAAATCCCAACCCAGTAATCATATCCAGCGGTACCACAACACCAGGAATTCTGTTTACTATCACCAAACTCAACAAGGCTCCGGTTAATCCTATTGGTACGGTTGCCATAATTACGATGGGATAGAGAAAAGAACGGTAGAGTGCTACTAGCAGCAGATAGGTAATCACTAAAGACAGAATAAAGATTGACCCCAACTGAACTAAGGTTTCTGATAGCAAATCTGCCGAACCAGCTAACTCGACACGATAGCCAGCAGGTAGGGTTTGCCGGAAGGGTTTGAGAATTTGCTGCTCTGTCTGTTGAACTAGTTTTCCTAAGGGAGCTGAGCGCTCGACATTAACGGCTAGGGTAATAGAACGCTGTAAATCCACTCGCTCAATGGTATCGGGTCCGGTGGTATCTACTACTTCAGCCACATCAGCTAGTTGTACTTTCCCACCATTGGGAGTATAGATCACTAACTGACGCAACTGCTCTGGGGTTTTGACAACGGTATGTTGTAATTCAACGGTCACATCCAGTTCCCGTTTACCATCCACGAATTCTGAGGCTCTAATCCCACCGAGAGCAGCTTCAACCATTCTCCCTAAGTCAGCTTCTGACAAGCCCACTTCTGCCAATCGCACCCGATTGGGAATTATTTGTAATTCTGGCGCACCAGTAACAAAACTCGAACTAGCATTGCGCACACCTTCCAGTTGGCGCAATTGCTTAGTAATATCCTGACCCCACTGGTTTAATTGATCCAGGTCTTGTCCTACCAGACGGACAGTATAGGACTTGCCTGGATTACGAAAAATGGGAATGCGCCTGGCAACCACAAAGCGATAACCAGGAAAATTAGACTTTACCTTTCTCATCCGATTCACCATTGCATCGAGATTCCTAGCGGTAGCTAACTCTGGCTTGAGAAGGACTAAAATTGCTTTCCATCTGGAGCCTGCTAATACCAAGGTTCGGTCAATTTCCGGCTGCTGTGCCAAGAACTTTCTGGCTGGTTGGGATAGCCGTAGGAATTCTGGAATACTGGTGCCTGGAAAAGGTTCGGTGAACCACATAATTAAATTACGGTTCCCTTCTGGTAGGTAATCCATTGGGGGGAGTAACCGAATACTGACAAAGAGCAATACTACAGGAATCAACAACACAGCCAAACGCCTTCCGATCCGTTTGCCACCAACAGACCAACGCACGGTTTTTAATAAAAATCCCTCTAGCTTGCCTTGCCATACTCGAAACACTGCTGAAGTCTTGGCTACAGCTAGTTGGATTTTGGCTGCCATACTCCGCTGCTGTGGGCGTAAGGCTTTTGGGCGTAAGCTTTCTGGGTCTAAACCTGGTGGGGTGCCGACATCCCCCATCCCCTGCAAAATCTGTTGCGCCTCCCCTTGATTAAGAAACAGTCCCGATAGCATCGGCACTAGGGTCAGAGCTGCAAACAAGGAAAACAATACCGATGTCGATAGAGCAATACCAATATCAGAGAAGAGCTGTCCTGCCTCCCCTGTCACTAAAACAATGGGAGCAAATACTGCTACGGTAGTCAGAGTAGAGGCAAGCATGGCTGACCACACTTCTTGAGTACCGTCAATAGCAGCTCGGATCGGATTTTTTCCCCGTTGCATGTGGGTAAAGATATTTTCTAGCACCACAATGGCATTATCCACCACCATTCCGACCGCAAACGCTAATCCTGCCAGACTGATCACATTCAGAGAGCGACCCAGCCAGGCTAGGACAATAAAGACGGTAATAAGAGTAGTCGGAATAGTGAGGGCAATTACTGCTACGGTGCGCAATGACCCGAGAAACAGCAGCAACACTAGGGATGCTAGAATCGCACCCATGATCAAATTTTGCTGCACTAAGGCAATAGATTGGTTAATATAGCCATTCTCGTCGTAGTTAATTAAGAACTGGACACCTTCCCCTTGCTGTTCGAGTTGGGCTTCCATTTCCTTGAGTACCGCTCTGACTCCCTTAGATATCTCTGGGACATTGCTACCAATTCGTCTTTCGATACCAATGCCAGCCGTTGGTTGGTCATTTGCTACAAGAACCGTACTTTCTAGCTTGCGACCAATTTGGACATCAGCTACATCTCCCAAATAGACAGTTCCTGATTGGTCTCGGCGCAACACAAACCCTTCCAACTCCTTCACATCCTCAGAGCGACTGACGGTGCGGACTCGGTATTCCCGTCTGCCCACTATCATCGGTCCACCCCGAATATTGCGGTTATTAGTGCGCAAAGCATTCACCACATTAGACAGGGTTAGATTGCGGTCAGCTAAGGCTTTCGGATCTACAATCACCTCCACTTCCCGTTCCCGTCCCCCGGGAGTCAGAATCTGACCCACTCCTTCCACTTGCCGTAACTTGGGTACGATGGCATCTTGAATCAAGTCACGGTAATGGTCTGGGTCAGAATCATAGCCTTCTTTGGGCATTAGGACAATCCACATCATGGGACGGCTAACACCACTGACCACTTCAGCAGAGGGGTCTCCTGCTTCTGGGGGTAGAGACGACACTCGCTGTAATTTGCTCAAGACATCTACTAAGCGAGCATCAATATCTGTTCCCCAATTGAATTCGAGAGAAATGCGACTGCGTCCAGGGCGAGAGCTACTGGTAATTTCTTTAACCCCTGTGACTTCTTCGAGGGCTTCTTCGATCGGTCTAGTAATCAGGTCTTCTACTTCCGTCGGTCCTGCTCCAGCGTAGGAGGTGCTAATGGTAATTTCTGGGGTATCACCTCCTGGTCGAAGTTCTAGGGGAAGCTGGAATAGGGCTAAGATGCCACATAGGGCTAGGAGGCAGAACAGAACAAATGTTCCGTGTCGCCAGCGGACAGCTGTTTCGATAAGTTTCATCAAATTTCACCGAAGTTGGCAACTTAGGAACTAAAGAATTTAGAATGCGCGAATTTAGAATGCGGGAATCGGGAATCGGGAATCGGGAATCGGGAATCGGGAATTTAGAATTGGGAATGCGCGAATCGGTAAGGATTCTAGAGACTAATACAGCACGGCGGAAATCAATATAGTTTTCAAAAATAGCAAAACTCTTATATATTAAACCTTTAATCAGTAAATATGTAATATTTTTGAATTTTGAATTTTGAATTTTGAATTCCGCACTGTGCTACAATTTTTTGAGGTTTGCAAGAGGTCCGATAATTAGGAATTAAGGATTAGTAATGTTAACTGGTGAACCATCTTTTAAACCTTCACCCCCTGACACAACTAGGGGTTGATTGGCTTGTAATTGTTGATTAGTGATCAAAACTTTTTCCCCCATATCCACTAAGATTTCTACGGTAAACTCTTGTGCTTTGTCTTGGGAAATGGTATAGATTAGGGATTGGTTTTTTCGTTTAATGATGGCATCACGGGGGATAACAAAACTGGGATCTACATCAATGGGTAAATCTAAGGTAGCTTGAATTCCCATTCCAGCTAATAAGTCTTTTGGGGGATTGTTGAGATTTACCCTTACTAGTTGTCGCCGTGAGTTGGCATTGGCTGTAGGCATAACGCTGGTAATCTCTGCTCGTTGCTGCCAGTTAGGTAAACTTCGCGGTGCAGTTAATTCCACATACATCCCTGGTTTGACCTGATTAGTAAACTTTTCTGGTACTTCTAGAAAGATATCGAATTGATCATTATTGACCAAGGTAATGATGGCATCGCCACCTTCAACATAGTTGCCAGTGCCAACCTGGCGGGATTGCACAACCCCGGTTGTAGGGGCTTTAATCGTGGCTCGTTCTGATGCTAGTTCAGCTTGGTCAACCGCTGCCTGAGCTGCTGCTACTACCCCTTTCTGGGCATCAATTTCTTCCTGGGTTGGTCCGACTTGGGCTTCAGCTAACAAAGCTGCAATGCGCAACCGCTCACTGGTGGTGGCATCAAGGGTACTTCTGGCTTCAGCAATCTCTTGCTGGGTTTTAGTTTGTTCTGCACTTAGGGCAGCTTCAGCCCGTAAGCGATCACTGGTGGCTGCATCAGCTGCTTTTTCGGCTTCCACTTTTGCTCGTTCAGACAGAGCTCCTTCCAGAGTTAGGGCTTCAATGCGTTTTAGGTTATCCTTTGCTTCTTGTTCCCGAGCTTGAGCCGCATCTAGTTCTGCTTGCCGTTGGGCAATTAAATTGGGTTGGACGGCTATCATACCATCAAGGTTGTCCTTTGCTTCTTGTTCCCGAGCTTGAGCAGTATCCAGTTCTGCTTGCCGTTGGGCAAGAATTTCTGGACGGGTTCCCACTTGTAATCGAGCCAGATTACTTTTTTCCTGAGCAAGCCTTGCCTTAGCTTGGGCGAGGGCTAACTGTTGGTCAGCACCATCAAGAATAGCAATGGTCATTCCTGGTGTAACGCGATCGCCTTCTCGGACTTTGACTTGTTGTATCACACCATCGATCTGAGATTTAATCGTGATTTTTTCACTTGCCTCTACTTCACCCAGTAACTGGATCCGTTTAACTCCTTTACCTAAGGTCAGGGGAATAGTTTCTACCGGTCGCGGCGGTGTCTGTTTGGTTTGCGTCTGGGCTACAGGGGTTTCTGGTACTGTCGAGATTTGCAACAAAGCTAGACCTCCTACCAAAAAGAGGACTGTCAGTAGCCATGCAGAGGATTTGCCTTTGGTTTCTTCTTGGCTTTGGGAATGTGACTCTGGTTGATAGTGATTAGACACTTGGGTATTTACAGGTTCCATGGTGATGCCCTGACAAAAAGATGTCAAAAAGATGTTTATAGGATAACTTTGCTCAATCCTACTGCTGGCCTGATTAACTCGATCAGAGCAGTTGACTTAGATAGGAATTACTCTAGCTTTACAAATTTTAATCAAAATTTAATGGTTATGGCATCAAAGTTTTTATATTCTTAGGGGAGGAAAATTAAATCGATGAGTGAACCGCTACTTTGTGTCGAAAACTTGCAGGTGGCCTATCCTAGTACCCAATCCCTTGCAAAACCGGCTTGGGCAGTAGATGATGTTTCCTTCTTGCTAGATTCAGGGGAGCGACTGGGATTAGTCGGTGAGTCAGGCTGCGGTAAGTCTACTCTGGGACGAGCTATCATGCAGTTGTTACCGCAACGGTCGCGAGTGACAGGACAGGTAAGGTTTGCTGGAAAGTCTATCTTTGACTTAACCCCTGCACAGCTGCGCCAGTTTCGGGGAGAAGCAGTAGCGCTAGTGTTTCAAGACCCGATGACTCGCCTTGACCCTTTGATGAGTATAGGGGAACACTGCCTAGAAACCCTCAGAGCTCACCAACCCCAGCTATCACGACGTGAGAGTAAAGCCAAAGTATTAGAAACTCTAGATGCGGTGAAAATTGCCGCTAATCGCTTCTCTCAATATCCCCATGAATTTAGTGGCGGGATGCGACAACGGGTTGCGATCGCATTAGCCTTGTTGCTCAATCCCAAGCTAATTGTAGCAGATGAACCCACCACCAGCTTGGATGTTACGGTAGAGGCACAGATATTAGACGAATTAACTAGGTTATGTCGAGAACGGGACATGGCACTGTTACTGATTTCTCACGATTTGGCCATGATCGGCGAATATTGCGATCGCATTGCGGTCATGTATGGTGGCAAAATGGTGGAAACTGGGCCAGTGGCACAGATTCTGTGGCAACCTAACCATGACTATACGCGATCGCTTTTAGAAGCAGCTCTACATCTGCAGGCAGTTAAAGACCACACTGACACTAATGACTCTGACACTAATGACCCTGAGGGGAATTCCAGCTCTAAGATTCCTAGCCCGTTACTAAGGGTTACTAATCTCAAGCAATATTATACCTTAGAAAGCAATTTTATTCAGCAACTGGTATCTCAAGAACAAAACGTTATCAAAGCTGTGGATAACGTCAGCTTTGATTTATATCCTGGGGAAATTTTGGGACTAGTAGGAGAATCCGGTTGTGGCAAAAGTACTTTATCTCGCACTATCTTACAATTAGTTCGTCCTACCGCTGGAACCGTTGAGTTTCAAGGCACAAATTTAGCTACACTCAATCGACATTCCCTACAAGAGATTCGTCGTCAAATCCAAATGGTATTTCAAGACCCCCATGCTTGTCTTAATCCTTTAATGACTGTGGGAGAAAGTATTGCCGACCCCTTATTTATTCATAAATTAGCGGCTAATTCAACAGCAGCTAAAAACCAGGTCAATGAAATGCTAGAACGGGTAGGATTAACGCCTGTAGAAGATTACTATCATCGCTATCCCGCTGACCTTTCTGGAGGACAACAACAACGGGTTGCGATTGCTCGGGCATTGATTACTCATCCTAGTTTGGTGATCTGTGATGAACCAGTGAGTATGCTGGATGCTAGTGTCCAAACTCAAGTATTAGAATTAATGTTGGAGTTGAAAGAAGCCTTTAATCTTACCTATTTGTTTATTACTCATGACCTCTGGGTAGCACGGTTTTTCTGTGATCAAATCGCCGTGATGAATAAAGGTCAGATTGTTGAAAAGAAACCAACTCATGACCTGTTTACTAATCCTGAGCATCCTTACACTAGAACCTTGCTAGAGGCAGCTCCGTTGTTAGACAAGCAAAGGTAATTTCTGAGCATTCAGCTGTCAGCTATCAGCTATCAGCTTTTAGTTATCAGCATTCAGCATTCAGCATTCAGCATTCAGCATTCAGCATTCAGCTTATGCGCACGCTACTTGAGGTGCTTTGTGGCACAGGCTTATAGCCTGTGACTTAACGGCTGACGGCTGATAGCTGACGGCTGATAGCTGACGGCTGATGGCTGACCGATGCTTCACAGGCTGGAAGCCTGTTCCACAAAGCTGACCGCTGATGGCTGATGGCTGACGGCTTACCGGATTTCAATAGTTTGAGCAGTCATAGCAGACTTACTGGAAGCAGAACTCTGACCTTTAATCCGAACCTTCTGGTCAGGACTTAATTTTCCTGGGTCAACAGTTTCTCCTTGACGAGTGATTTTGGTATCGGAAAGAAGTTGTACACTATAGGAACCAGACTGAGTTTCTACCTTCAACTGTAGAGGGAAACTTTCCATAACTGCGACAATTTTACCTTCGATAATCATTTGTTCATCAGTTGAGGTAACTATTGGATTATTATCTGGATTATTACCCTGATTGTTTTCCGGTGAAACGTCTGGTTGGGGAGCGCTACAAGCAGAAAACAGCAGGCTTAATCCGATAAGACTGCTGAAAGCAAAAGATTTAAAAGGAATTTGTAGTTTAGTAGTCATCTGACGGTTTTGTCCTTTGTTAGTTGAGCTGTAAGCATTCAGGTATCAGCGGTCAGCGGTCAGCTTTGTGGAACAGGCTTCCAGCCTGCGGGCGCATCGGTCAGCGGTCAGCTGTTGACTGATAGCTGATAGCTGATAACTAAAAGCTGATATAGCACTACGCATTCAGATGTTTGACATTGTCAGCCATGCCGCGAGTGGGGGAAACCACGCCAGTTGCTCATGGGGGGAACCCCCTTTGGCCGCACTGGCTCCCCTGTTCCCTTGCTGCATCGCTCCTAAACTCCTAAACGTGAGTCTAGCTGACTTCTGACTTCTGACTTTTGACTTCTGACTTCTGACTTCTGACTTCTGACTTCTGACTTTTGATTTGTGACTTCTGACTTCTGACTTCTGACTTCTGACTTGCCCGTAGCGCTATATTAGAGATCTTTCCAAGCGGAGATGTTATCAAACACAGACTTAGTGATGCGGACAGCACTGTTCTCAAACTGAGCATGGGCGTGAATTCCCACTACATGGTGTTCACCATCTTGCAAGCGCCAGATTGGGCTACCGCTTTGACCGCCATAGGTATCGAGCATATAGAAGAGCTTGTCACTAGTGATTCTGGTAATTCGGCCAGCATTGAACCATTGTGTGCCAAATGGTTTGTCACCAGCGTAGCCAGAGTTATTTACCTGTAGATTTGTCAGTAACTCGTCGGATAGATTCATAAATCCGAACCAGCCGACTCGGTTACCTAGGGTGTCATCCGGTAGAATAATTGCTCCGTAATCGAAGTCATCATCAAGTTGTTGTGTCCAGCCTTTTACACTGCGGAAGGAGGTGCTAACTTGGGAGCCGAAGGGAGCTTCCTTTTCATCCATACCAGGAAAGACCTCAATTTTCTTGGCCCAACCACCAGTAGTATGGCTATAGACGCAGTGTCCAGAAGTGATTACTGTCCGTGGTCCAATCAACCAGCCAGAACACTTGTACCGCTTCCCATTAGCTTTGGTAACGATTAACTGGCAAATCCATCGCCAGGGAATAGTACTAGCTGGGGAAATGCGAATGCGGTCGTCACTACCAATTACTGACTCCGGCCTTGGGAATTCTTCAGCACCAGCATCTGGAAGATTTTTCAAATCCTCTGTGACGTCAATTGTTTTCTCGAAATCCAAACCCTCATTAAGAGCTCGGGATTTATTGAATCCGGGTACTGCTTCGATTTCACCGCGACCCATGATTCCCTCAAATTCGTCTTCGTAATCTATTGACTGGGATTGAGTTTCGCTGGAAGTGATTTCATGGAGCTGCTGATCGTCGAGTTCTATTTCCTTTGCTTTGTTGGTTTGATTGTTTGCTTGCTTGGTTTGATTGGAAACTCTTTCAGTTTCTGACATAACCATTCTCCTTACAGTTAACTACTAACAAGAACTCACTTGAATGTTCTTTCCATGTACATAATCGCAAGGCCGCACTAGGGTTGACAGTACCCTTGCGGGTACTTATGGCAACCATGGAATCGGGAATCGGGAATCGGGAATCGGGAATCGGGAATCGGGAATCGGGAATCGGAAATCGGGAGCGTACGCATTCTGTAGGGTGGGCATTGCCGGTTTACTTACCCAAATCCTGCCCAAATTGATCTCAGCAATGCCCACCAACCTGCGGTACCCATGGCCGGTTTCTCAACCAATGCCCACCCTAGGATTATTGTGGATTGGTGGGCATTTCCCATGTAATTGCTCGCCTTTCAATAATGATCTTTATCAGCAATGCCCACCCTACGATTCGACTTTAAAAAAAAGCGATTGTCTTAAATAAACGCTACGCGATTGACTAGGATTATTGTGGATTGGTGGGCATTTCCCATGTAATTGCTCGCCGTTCATAATGATCTTCATCAGCAATGCCCACCCTAGGATTATAAGAGCGATTGACCTTTGGTCACGCTACGCGATCGCTTTTTTTATTTCCTCTAAAAATTTCCCAAAAAAAACCTTTTGAAAACCCTTGACAAATAAAATTATAATCATTACTATAATCAATATAAACCGAACGAGTTCAAGTGTTTATCTATGTCAAAATACTTTAAGCCAAACTTCAAGAAACAACCTGTTGAGCACACTCTGAAAGGCTCTCGTGAAGCAGTAATCTATAGTATTCAGATGCTTTATAAATTGGGCTATGCAGAGATTGCGGAATGGACTCCTCTTGAGCCGACTGAGGTTCCAGGAGAAGTAATTACTAAAATGATGAAGTATTGGCTGTTGCCATAACACTTTGTCTTGATGCAGTCGCTCATGGGGGAAACCACGGCAGTCGCTCATGGTTAGAAGTTACCGTAAGATAGTGGAGCCTTATTAACAAATATTGAACCCTTTTCTGCATAACCTGCTAACTATAAAGGCTCCACTATCTAAGGTTTCGTCTCCGGGGGAACCCCCAAGACCGCGCTGCCTCCCCAAGACCGCGCTGCATCGCTAAATTTATGGGGGGGTTTCCCCCCCTGGCAAAGGCTCGGGTCTGTTACTGTAGCTTGGCCTTTGGCCAATTACATCGGATTACATCAGGTTGGGTTTGTAAACTCATTGACATAGATCATTTAAATAGCCGTGGATAGTATTTCTACGGCTATTTTTTTATTTTGGTAGCGCTGTTTTATTCCCAGCATTCTGTAGGGTGGGCATTGCCGGTTTACTTACCCAAATCCTGCCCAAATTGATCTGAGCAATGCCCACCAACCAGGGTACCCATGACCGGTTTCTGAACCAATGCCCACCCTAGGATTATTGTGGATTGGTGGGCATTGCCCATGTAATTGCTCGGCGTTCAATCATGATTTTGATCAGCAATGCCCACCCTACGATTATTACTGTTTATACTTATCTAAAAATGAAATCGATAATCGGGAATCGGTAAAAAATTATGTATACCTTATAGTTATGAAAAACGCTGTAAATTGGGTATTATTAACTTAGAAAACAAATTGTCAAACTATCTCCCGTACTCCCTAGTATAAAAAATGCTATTTTTTTAAAAAATAACGTTTAATTCACAAGCGATGGAAACTCAAGACTTAAAAACACTGATTAAAGAAAGCATCCGAGAAGTTTTGAGAGAAGAAAGACTCTTACTATGTCATATGTTAATGCCTTACGTTAGTGATCAAGAACAACAAGAGCTTGACGCCACCTTTGGGTTACCTGAAGACTATGAGACCGAAGAAGTGACTGATATAACAGATTGGATTAAAAATGAGCATTAAATTCCGAAAGAGTGCGATTAAATTCTTAGTTAATCAAGGGATAGAAGTAGAAGGAGAAGAAGAAACCATTCCAATCACAGAAATTGTTCAAAGTCAAGAAGCTTGGGGAAATTATCTATAAGGTAACGATAAAGGAATTTCATCTAAAGAGTTAAAGCGTAAGTTATTAGGATAAAATTTTGATTGACTATATTATCTTAAAACAAGCTGAACGCTATTTAATGCGAATGCAAACCGATGATAAAATTCGGATTATTAATGCCTTAGATACCTTAATTTCTAATCCTTCGACGCTGGATATTAAATCCTTAAAAGGTCGTCCTGAATTTCGTTTGCGTGTGGGTAAGTCGATTGGTGGGCATTGCCCATGTAATTGCTCGGCGTTCAATAATGATCTTCATCAGCAATGCCCACCCTACGATTCTCCCTATTCCCTATTCCCTATTCCCGACAAAAATCATGAGCCTTATTGTTAATCTTATCAAGAAGATCAGTTACCTCAGCTGGAGGATTAGGCATCCGATAAATTTCCCGTAATGCATCTGACCACAGTTGTTTGTTGATGAAATAGTTAATTCGTTCCAAAGCAATCTGATCAGCACTCGCATCTTTAGCTTTCAGCTTACGTTCTAATTCAGTTAAGTCAGCCGTAATTTGATTACGATTTTCGTCATTCATTAGACGAAAACTTATCTTAGTAGGAAGTTCGTCTAAAGAAATTGTATTCCGCCAAAAGTAAGCTTTACCTGCTTGTAAGGGCTTCCCTTGATAAACGATACTAGTAGTAGTAGGCTCTAAAGGTTGCTCCCACAATTGTTGATTACTACGCATTTCACGCACCTCAATACCTTTCATTTCTCCTTGCCATAGGAATAGGGGTTGCTCACTCCAAATTTCTAAGCTTCCTTTATGATTAGAATTTCCGTCACGATCTGATAGCTGACCAGGAGTGAGCATACAGAGAGTTTGCTCAATAGGATGCTCAGATCTTGACCTCCCTCTTGAGCCCCCTTTACCTTTTTTACGTCGCAATCTCTCCCAGATATCACCCCATTTTAACGTAATTAGCTGGCCTTGAGACTGGGATAACTGCTGATCAGACTGAGGTCTTTTTACTATTGCATTAATAGGCAGTGCAGAAGAACAGACTAGCACGACCATTGTTAGTAATAGTGTGGATTTGTTCTGAATTATTTTAGCCATAATATGCTTCCTGACTGATAAGTTAATGATTAAATAAAGCGTTTATCGCAGTTATGATAATTGCTATATTTGACTAGGGATCCCCCCTAACCCCCCTTAATAAGGGGGGAACTTGATTCGATTCAAACATTCCCTTAATCAGGGGGGAGCTGATTCGATTCAAACATTCCCTTAATCAGGGGGGGAACTTGATTCCAGTAAACCATTCTTTTCTATTGCCTTTTGCCTTAACAGAATAAGCTTTGTAATCATGAGTATAATAATTGCTATAATGTTCCCGATTCTCGATTCTCGATTCTCGATTCCCGATTCCCGATTCCCGATTCCCTATTTCCTGCCCGTAGCAGTATAAGTAATAAACACTACTAAAGGCATAAAAGTAGGTAGCAGCACCTTCAAGGAGATATAAACTTGTAGTGAAACCAAGCAATAAACTAACCAATAGATTAACCAAGCGTTATCTATATTGATCAAAAAGCTTCCTAAATCAATTGTGATAAGTTCTCTTTCCTTCTTGATGCTCCCTGCTCCCTGCTCCCTGCTCCCTCGTTTCGGATAATCCTGTTTAATTAACCTAAATCCCTTACCTAAAACAGCGGTTAGCAAAATCATCAAGGTATTAGGAATTGGTATCACCAGATGCTGGGAAAAAAGATGGTGGGCGATGTAACTATGGGCTTCACCACCAGTAAATGATGGTTTGCCATCGAACCAGTCTTGCCAACCCTCTGAACGACGCCAGAAGGCGACCGGAAGGGGAAGCAGATTATTATCTTGCCCTTCTTGATCAATTCCTGCTTCTTTATATCCTCCTGAAGCAACAATTACAATGGTTTGATTAAAGGTTATAGGACGCTTAGTTAGTTTTGCCCCCCTAACCCCCCAATTTTGGGGGGAATTAGCGGATGCTTTGCTTTTTGACAGAGGGGGATTTAGGGGGCTCGAACAGGAGCCTAATAACTCACAAGCAGAAATTCTTTGATAAACTTGCTCTGGAGGTAGGGAATAGTCAATAATCGGTTGAAACCATTGTAAGAAATATGCGATCGCAGGACGTTTGACCCTCCCCAACCAAGCCAGTTGTGTATTAGTTTGTGTATCAGCTTGTGTATCGGTATCATTAACCCAATCAATTACTGAAGTCCTAAAATCCTGATTACTGTCTTGACGCTCAGGTAATCCCATCGCTAATTGAGTAGTGCTGGAATCTTGATTACCTAAACAATAGGAAAGGACTAGTAAATAGCTAAACGGACAAGTTTTATCACACTTATTGCTAGGTAACTCCACATACCAATCATAGGTTGTAATATCTCCCTCCATGGTTTGATTGAGGTTAGCAATTTGATCACTCACCCCATAATAATCAGCAGGATGATCAGCTTCAATTGCTGCCCAAACTAACCAGGTATTATTGTTAATCGCTTCAGTGACTGATTGCCGTAACCGCTTACTATTATCGGGCTGTTGTTTGTCTTGATCTAAGATATAATCAAACCCAATTATCCGAGCATTACTGGTAACTAACTTATCTAATATACTTGCTAAGTAACCATAATCCATATACCTGCCATCAACCAATTTAACGTTGTCCTGTTTAAGAGACTTGTTATCAATTTGAACTAACCGAACTGGAGACTTAACTGGAGAAGGATTAGCTTGCCACTGCACCTGCTGAGTAACCTGACGGTAACCAGCTTGTAACAATAGACGAGATTCTAACAGTAAATCCTGACAATCCGGGATTAAACTAACGGTTAACCATGCTGATAACCAAAGGGCTTCTTTCTTAGTAGGCAACCAATTTCTGAGACTGTGCCCTAAACCAAATGGTTCCAAGCGAAACAGTACTGATTGGGGATGGCGAAATAAGGTAGGGATTAAGTAAGCAGACGGATAGGTCAGATTTTGTTGGTCTTTGAGATAAGCACAAGCATCCCTTAGGGCTTCATGAACATCCTTATACTCAGCCAAACTGTTAAGAAACTGGACAATAAAAACTTGAGCGACCTGATTGTGAATAGGTTCTGCCATCACCGCCACTTGAGGTAACCCTAAAGCAATTAGGAATTCCGCAATCGAGATACCATCACAAGAATTAAAAATAGCAAACTTCAGGCCATTAGCTATCCCTTGTTGGAGGGATTGTTGAATCTCCTTAAGCCCTAAAGAAGCATCAGGAGCAATATGTAATTCCCCACCAGTAAAGGCAGTTTCATTACTATGTCCGGCAAAGAATAAAATATCCCAACCCCTAGGATTAGCAATTTCTTTAACAATTTCCTGCTTAAGACTACTAGAGTCTTTTCCTGGTTGCCAACCAAGAAATTTTATGTCAGCCAGCTTAGACAGGTGAGCTAACGCCTTGCGGTCTTCTTTAAAGTCTAATCCTTTTTCATCACCTAAGATAGCCAACACTCTGGCTCGGCGACGGATACCAGGAATAATTTTATCATGACTAATACCAGCATGGATAGTATTAGAAACCCGAGCAATCCGGATAGTTCCGAATCCAGATAGATTAGTCCTAGTCGTAGTACTAATTTCCCAAGCTTCCCAAGGTAAGCGAGTTAATTCATGACAGTTACAGGTGAGGAGAATATCAACCCAATACCGACGATTAATAGAGGAATCTGTAGCCGCATTAGCAATTTGCTCACGAATCTCATATAACTCTCCATCCCGTAACCACCGATCAAATAGTGATAAAAACCTAGCTTCTGCTTCCCGCAAAAATCCAGCATGATCCTTCTTCGAGGATGGAATACTACCACTTTTTTTTATTTTAATAACTCGCAAATATCGGTAACAATTAATGTAAGCCTGTTTCCAGTCTTGGTAACTTTGATCAAGCTCTTGAGGATAATCTACTATGGCAGAAATAGTCTTACCATTTTCCCAAGATAACTCAAAGTTACACCCTGACTTGATTTTGATGACTTTAAGGTGAAAAATTTTACTTTTCATGTTACTTATAGTAGTCAGCGGTCAGCAGTCAGCGGTCAGCGGTCAGAGCCGGTGGTGCGTTACGGGACGGGCTGTTTCAAACAGGCGCTCAGAGGTTGAAAATCAGAGCTCGCCCTTGGGTGGTGCGTTACGGGGCGGGCTGTCCCAACACTGGCGCTCGGTGTTGAACATGACGGCAAGCCCGCCCCTAACGCACCCTACTGGCGTGGCACACCTAAAAATGTAGGTTGGGTTGAGCGGTAGGGAAACCCAACAAAGCTTTACTGGTGTTGGGTTTCATTCTTCAACCCAACCTACGCTTATTGCACCATTTTAGATGTGTCGGTCCACTACGCTCCCCACACACCCCACACACCCCACACCCCACACCCTACTAGCTACTCCCTACTCCCTTTAAATTCAAACAACATCGAGGTGTGTGCTGTTTCGTCAGCAGTGGTAATTGTAGCTAGAAACTTTTCATGATTAGCCCCCACAAACTGAGTAAATAAATAGTCGTGATTAGTGCTCAATTCCTGTTGATCCAAGACCATAGTATAATCAGTAATACGCAATTTTATCCCCCAAGGTGGAGTATTACCTGGGCTAGCTCCCAGGATTAGCAATATGCTCCAATCCCCTTCTGGTTCAGACTGGGGTAATTGCCAAGTTACAGCATAAAGGCGCAGTGGAATTCCAGCTAGTTGAAAATCTCGATAACTACGGACAGCGGCAGCAGGAATTTCGATATCAATAATAGTTATAATCTCAGCTAATTCTTGGGCTGGGATACGACTAAACCGCAATGCTGGGGAAGGTGCTGGTAATAACTGCCAAGATAATTCTTGAGCTAGGTCATCAATTTGATTATATAACCATTGTCCCACATCAATCGCCCGTTGATTCAGGATTTCGATTACGTCTCTAACATAATTAGGCTCGGGCTGTGGTATTTCTGGTAAAGGAATTTCCTCAGGAGAGAGACATTGTAAATCCAGTAGTAAGTCGTCTCCACTCATAGTAAACCTAGATAAAGGGAGCTCGTAATTATGATCAGAGCCAACAACTAGATTACTAATATCTCTGACTAACTGGTCGTATCGATTTACCCCTTTAATCCCAGCAATACCTAAGTCATCATCAATAGCCATGACTACATAAAAATGAGCATTTAATTGGGGAATAGTAACAATAGATTGAGGCAGACTTACGAATGGGTCACTAAACCCAAAGGTAGGAATAATGCAAATCTTTAAATCTCCAACCTGTAGATTACACACAGCATTAATAGCTTGGGAAATAGCTTGAGATAATCCAGATTCTCCTAACCCATTAGCTGCCCGTTCTAGCCGTAAACTTGGCTCTCGTTTTTCCAGCCAATCTTCAAAGACTAGTAAGGCTAACTCTTGGAGATAGATAGCTAATGTTCCTGGTTTATCTGCCATCTGGTTGGCTATATCCAGGGCTTGTTGTTGTTGTTCTAATTCCAGCGTTAGGGTTTCCGTTAATGCTGGAAAGGAAATCATTTCTGTAGATGTATTTAGCATTTTTGTAATATATTGAGGGAACAGGGAATAGGGAGTAGGGAGTAGGGAGTAGGGAGTAGGGAGTAGGGAGTAGGGAATCGGGAGTCGGGAGTCGGGAGTCGGGAGTAGACCATGATTGAGATCCCCCTAAATCCCCCTTAATAAGGGGGACTTTTGAATCTAATTCCTCCCTTTTTTTAGGGGCGTTTTGAATCTAATTCTACCCTTTTTTAAGGGGGGGGGTAGGGGGGATCAATGTACATAATTACAACGGTGACATGCTCCCTATTGCTATAAATCAGATCGGGTTGATCATACTTATAACGTCCATTTAACTTTCTTCTCCCTATTCCCTGTTCCCTATTCCCTGTTCCCTATTCCCTACTCCCTGCTCCCTGCTCCCTGCTCCCTTTTTTAATAATTCACATAAGGTGCGAGAAAAATTACTAGAGAGTTTGTATTGGTTTTTAACAAAGGTTTCTTTCATAGCTGCAGTCATAATCCGGTTAATTTCTTCTTCCACAAACTGACTAATTCGTTTGTCTAATTCCTTGACATCTTGTGCAGAAGCGTAGGCTTGGCCTAACTCCACGAGTTGGTGATGTAATCTTATGGAAGTGCGTCTAGCAATATCAGCCCGAAATGCTTTAAGGTCTAGCAAGCGACTGACTTGATATTGAGCAGTGAAGCCGATTTGGGCAGCAATCTTAGTCATAGTAACATGGTGACAGTGAAATAAATCTAGGGCTTCTAAAAATTGCTGATGTCTTGGCTTTTGTTGACGACTTAGATAAGCAACGCGGTTTTGTATAACGTCTTGAATAGCAGTAGTTAAACAATCCTGTAGTAATTGGTCATAGGCAGCTAATACCTCGTCTTCCTCCTGATTATTACTGGTATCATCAGCTGCTAATTGATGCTCAAATTTTCCTAACGCTTGAGTGGGAACATTCCTGCCACGATTCTTTTTATAGTCTCGAATTAGCTGAGCTAACCGTTGTAAATCAGTAAGCACTGCTTCTGGAGATAGTTTCCCTATGGATGAACCCAAGGTTGTGATCAGCTCTAATTGCTCTTTCCTAGGAATTGGGTAGGGAGTTGTGAGTTTACCTAAGCCCTGTTGTTGTCGTTGTTGGTTAATTTGATGACGCTCTGCTTGCAGTTGACTTACATAAACCGTTTGATAACTTTCTAATAACTCACTATAGTGGTTAATTTCCTGAGCAGTTAGCTGATGAAACTCCGATAGAATACGGTGTAGTTTACCAGGAGTAGTTTGTTTCAGTAATAACCAATCCGTTACCTGCTCAATTCCATAGTATAGTAAAAATCGTTTCACCTCCCTATGGGTTTTAACCAGTCTTTTTGTCCAGGAAAATAAGCTACTTTTATCTGGATCAAAGGTTTGTAACGTATAGCTAGTTATAGAATTATCTCCCCCTAATTTATGCCCTTGCTCGCCCTCAGGATAACGGTCAAGGACTAATGGCAGTAGGTCATTGATGGTAAAGTTATGCTGCTGACCAAATTGCTCTACTAACTGATAACAAACTTCCTTGATTTGGTGAGAAACTAAACAACGTAGACAAACCTCAGCCAGCTCAAGGTCCTCGTCTTGGGTGTGATAACGTTGCCACAGTCTGCTAATCAGTGCCTGGTCTATGGTGTCTTCATCTGTAGATAAGGTAAGAGCTTGGGCACTGATAAATTCCTTAGCCTTTTCTATGGGTTTAGTTTGATGTTGACCCAAACGATTAATGTAATTGAGTGTCCAGTATTTGGCTAAGCTGGTTTTCATGAGGGAGTAGGGAGCAGGGAGTAGGGAGTAGGGAGTAGGGAATAGGGAGTAGGGAGTAGGGAGTAGGGAAAATTAAGAAAGAAATACCTGGATTTTTTGGTGTTATTGGAAATCAGCCGTTTGTTTCTGATATAGTTGGAAATACTATGGTAAAAGTGAAACCGAACCCTGCTAATACTTTTGTCGGGTTTCGTTGCCTCAACCCAACCTACGCCATGATCTAACGTCAGTCAACAGGACTGGCCAACAAGGGAACAAACTGTCATTCTTACCTATCTGATAAATATCTGAGCCTATGCATTTTGTGGAAAAAACTGGGCTTGAAGTGTATAACTCAAGGGCCTATTCCCTACTCCCTACTCCCTACTCCCTACTCCCTGCTCCCTAATTCTGCCAATAATTGCCTAGGCTCAGGAATGTCTCAGATTTAGGGTAAATCTGCAATGATACCACATCCTATTAAACTTAAGCAGGTCTTGTTTTTGGGACTTTTAACTCTCTGCCTTACCCCTGGGCAACTCCCTGTTCTGGCTAGATTCCTGAGTTTGCCAGGACTGGATCAGGAACAAAACACTGTTAGCCTAGAGCAACAAGGGAGTTTAGCCCCTGGTGATGCCTTTGTTGAAGTAGACAGTAAGCAGGCAGAGGCGGACAAACTATTTAAGCAAGGACTTCGTCACATTGGTCGCAGTGAGTTCCGAAAAGCATTACAGTCTTGGCAGCAAGCATTGGTGATTTATAAACAAATCGGACACCGCCTGGGTGAAGCTCACTCCCTGGGTAATATGGGTCGTGCATACGCTAATCTGGGAGAGTACAAACAAGCAATTAATTATTACCTAGCATCGATAGCTATTGCTAGGAAAATTCCAGACCGCGAGGGTGAAGCTCCCTCCCTGACTAATCTGGGCTTTGCATACGGTAATCTGGGAAACTACAAAAAAGCCATTGATTACCACCAAAAATCTTTAGACATTTTTAGGGAAATCGGAAACTGCCAAGGTGAAGCTCGCTCCCTGAGTAATCTGGGTAATGCATACGAGAGTTTGGGAGACTACAAAAAAGCGATTTATTACCAGCTAGAAGCGATCGCTATTGCTAGGGAAATCGAAGACCGCGAGGGTGAAGCTGGCTCCCTGGGTAATCTGGCTAATGCATACCGTCATCTGGGAGACTACGAAAAAGCGATTGATTACCAGCTACAATCCTTAGCTATTAAAAGGGAAATCCAAAACCGCCGGGGTGAAGCTTATTCCCTGGATAATCTGGGTATTGCATACGGTAATCTGGGAGACTACAAAAAAGCGATTAATTATCACCGACAATCCTTAGGGATTTTTAGGGAAATCGGACACCGCAAGGGTGAAGCTCACGCCCTAGAGAATCTCGGTATTGGATACGGTAATCTGGAAAAGTACAACAAAGCCATTGATTACCACCAACAATCCATAGCTATTGCGAGGGAAATCGGACACCGCAAGGGTGAAGCTATCTCCCTGAATAATCTCGGTGCTACTTTCTTAGAAATAAATCAACTAGAACAAGCCCAAACTCACCTATTTGATGCCATTGAAATTTGGGAAGATATCCGCCAAGACCTGGGGAATCAAGATGATTGGAAGGTTTCTATTTTTGAAGCACAAGCTCGCAGCTATCGTCTCTTACAACAGGTTTTGGTTGCTCTAGGTAAACCAAAACAAGGCTTAGAAATTTCCGAACAGGGTCGCAACCGGGCTCTGATTGATTTATTAGCGGCACGGTTATCTGAACGTCCTCAAACTAAAGCTCCTACTCTTGAAGACATTCAACGAATTGCTCAACAACAACAAGCCACTTTGGTGGAATATTCGATTGTTGATGACCAGATTTATATTTGGGTGATTGCTCCTACTGGTGAGATTACTTTCCGTAGTAATACCTTACCCCAAGATACTTCTCTGGCGGATCTAGTCAAAGTCAGTCGTATGCAGATTGGTGTCAGAGGTAGAGGTAATCAGGGCGTTGCTGATTATGGGTATGATTCCGCCCCCCTAACCCCCCAATTTTGGGGGGAACAAGACTCTCAAAGTCCCCCAAAGTTGGGGGATTTAGGGGGCTTGACCAAAACTAGACGTACGCCCATTAATACTTCAATTCAGCAACTACCTAATCAAAATGCTGCTTCACCACCAAACCCTAAACTAAATACTAACAATAGTAATCTACTACAACATCCCCTACACCAACTCTACCAACTGCTGATTACTCCGATTGTTGACGTATTACCAATAACGGCATCAGACCGTATTATTTTCATTCCCCATCAAGAACTATTTCTGGTTTCCTTTGCTGCTCTGCTAGATGATCAGGGAAAGTATCTGATCGAAAACCATACCATTCTCACTGCTCCTTCGATTCAATCCCTGTGGTTCACCCGTAAACATTGGCATCGAGTCCAACACAGCCGGGGAAAACCGTTGATTGTGGGGAATCCCACCATGCCCACGATTAAAATCGGACTGGAACAAAAACCGTTAACCCCTCTACTGGGTGCAGAAACAGAAGCATTAACCATTGCTCAATTGCTGAATACAAAAGCTCTGATTGGTTTGGAAGCCACAGAATCAACCATTGTGGAAAGAATGGCCAATGCTTCGGTGATCCATTTAGCCACCCATGGTTTACTGGATGATGTCAATAGTATTGATTATCCCGGTGCGATCGCATTAGCACCTGAGGAACCAGACCATGATGGCTTTCTCACCAGTCGTGAAATTCTGATCAGTGACCAACACCGGAAACCCCCCTTATTGAACGCAAAGTTAGTGGTCCTCAGTGCTTGTGATACCGGTAGGGGTGAGATTAAAGGGGAAGGAGTAATTGGTTTATCCCGTTCTTTGATTGCCGCCGGTGTACCCAGTTTAGTGGTGTCCCTATGGAAAATACCTGATCATGATACGGCCAAGTTAATGACTGAGTTTTACACGAATATTTACACCCACAAATTCGATAAAGCCAAAGCCATGCGAGAGGCGATGTTATCGATGCTCAATGACCCCGATGGTAATCCAGACCCGAAAGCTTGGGCGGCTTTTACGGTTATTGGTGAAGCGAGGTAGGACGTGTGGGGTGTGGGGTGTGGGGTGTGGGGTGTGGGGAGAGCTCGGAACTCTTGCCCCTGTTGCCTTTTGCCTTTTGCCTCTTGCCTAAGGGATCTTCTACTAACTGACGCACGGTTTTCTCAATTAATCGAGTTCTTCTAAGAATTGATCAACTGAGCCAAATTTTACTTTTCCTTCCGCTAATTCTTGGTGAATTTCTTGGATTTCTTGCACTAGTATTCCTCTGCGTTGTAAATGGAATCTTTTGAGAAGAGTATCGAGTAATATCTCTTGCTCTTCTAAGGACAATTTTTCAACGGTTTCAATCGCTTGCTGAAAGGCTGAGGTTTTGAGCATACTTTCAAGATGATTTCCGGTTTTTTCTATTTTATCAAAAGTCATTTAAGATATTGTTCAGGGTTGGTGTGTTGGCTTGAAGAAACGAAACCCAACCTAGACTATAGGCGATCGCACTTAAAGCTCCCTACCCGAGCGATCGCACTCCCGTCACCCCACACCCCACACCCCACACCCTGCTCCCTGCTCCCTGCTCCCTGAATCATTGCATAGGCTCACGAATATTTTAGATATGGCCAAGTAGGTAATGATTCAATATCCTATATGAAACTTAAGCAGGTCTTCTTTTTGGCAGTTCTCACTCTCTCCCTAACCTCTGGGGAATTCCCTATTCTGGCTAGATTCCTCACCTTACCAGCACTGGCTCAGGAACAAAACACGGTTAGCCCAGAGCAAGAAGGAACTATAGCCCTTAGTGATGCCATAGTTGAATACATTAAGCAAGCAGAGGCGGACAAACTCCTTTTGGAGGGATTTAGTCACTATGATCGCAGTGAGTTCCGAGAAGCATCACAGTCTTGGCAGCAAGCATTGGTGATTTATAAACAAATCGGGAACCGCTGGGGTGAAGCTATCTCTCTGACTAATCTGGGTAATGCATACCATGATCTGGGAAAGTACAAAAAAGCCATTGATTACCACCAACAATCGATAGCTATTGCTAGGGAAATCGGAGACCGCGACGGTGAAGCTAACTCCCTGATTGGTCTGGGTAATGCATACGGTAATCTAGGAGACTACAAAAAAGCAATTGATTACTACCAAAACTCCTTAGCTATTGCTAGGGAAATCGGAGACCGCCAGGGTGAAGCTGCCTCCCGGGGTAATCTGGGTAATTCATACTTTAATCTGGGAGAGTACAAAAAAGCGATTGATTACCAGCTAGAAGCGATCGCTATTGATAGGGAAATCGGAAACCGCCTGGGTGAAGCTAAGTCCCTGAGTAATCTGGGTCTTGGATACGAGAGTTTGGGAGACTACACAAAAGCGATTGATTACCAGCAAAAATCCTTAGCTATTGATAGGGAAATCGGAAACCGCCTGGGTGAAGCTACCTCCCTGACTAATCTGGGTCATGCATACCTTAATCTGGGAGACTACAAAAAAGCGATTGATTACTACCAAAACTCCTTAGCTATTGCTAGGGAAATCGGACACCGCCTGGGTGAAGCTAACTCCCTGATTGGTCTGGGTCATGCATACCTTAATCTGGGAGACTACAAAAAAGCAATTGATTACTACCAAAACTCCTTAGCTATTGCTAGGGAAATCGGACACCGCCTGGTTGAAGCTAACTCCCTGGGTAATCTGGGTCTTATATACTCTCATCTGGGAGACTATAAAAAAGCCATTGATTACCAGCTAGAAGCGATCGCTATTGCTAGGGAAATCGGAGACCGCCAGGGTGAAGCTAAGTCCCTGAATAATCTGGGTATTGCATACGGTAATCTAGGAGACTACAAAAAAACAATTCATTACCACCAAAAATCTTTAGCTATTAAAAGGGAAATCGGAGACCGCCAGGGTGAAGCTGCCTCCCTGACTAATCTGGGTATTGCATACGGTAATCTAGGAGACTACAAAAAAGCCATTGATTACCACCAAAAATCTTTAGCTATTGCTAGGGAAATCGGACACCGCCAGGGTGAAGCTAAGTCCCTGGGTAATCTGGGTAATGCATACTACTCTCTCGGAGAGTACAAAAAAGCGATTGATTACCACCAACAATCCATAGCTATTGCTAGGGAAATCGAAGACTGCAAGAGTGAAGCTAGCTCCCTGAATAATCTCGGTTTTACCTTCTTAAAAAACAATCAACTAGAACAGGCTCAAACTCACCTGTTTGATGCCATTAAAATTTGGGAAGATATCCGCCACCTCCTCCTTAATGAAGATGATTGGAAGATTTCTATTTTTGAAGAACAAGCTCGTAGCTATCTTCTGTTACAACAGGTATTGGTTGCTCAAGGTAAACCAAAACAAGCCTTAGAGATTGCCGAACGGGGTCGCAACCGCGCTCTGATTGATTTATTAGCGACACGGTTATCTGAACGTCCTCAAACTAAAGCTCCTACTCTTGAAGACATTCAAATAATTGCTCAACAACAACAAGCCACCTTGGTGGAATATTCCATTGTTGGTGGCCAAATTTATATTTGGGTAATTGCTCCCACTGGTGAGATTACTTTCCGTAGTCATGATTTACCCCAAGATACTTCTCTGGCCGAACTAGTCAAATTCAGTCGTCTGCAAATTGGTGTCAGAGGTCGAGGTAATCAGAATGCTGATTCAGTACCAAACCCTAACGATAGTAATTCACTACAACAACTCTACCAACTCCTGATTACTCCCATTGTTGGCTTATTACCAATAAACTCATCAGACCGTGTTATTTTTATCCCCCATCAAGAACTATTTATGGTTCCCTTTGCTGCTCTGCTAGATGATAACCACAAGTATCTAATCGAAAACCATACCATTCTCACTGCTCCCTCGATCCAATCCCTGTCGTTCACCCGTGAAAATTGGCATCGAGTCAAAGACAGTAACGGAACACCATTGATTGTCGGTAATCCCACCATGCCGACCCTTAAAATAGGAGAGGAACAAAAACCGTTACCCCCTCTCAAGGGTGCAGAAACCGAAGCCTTAACCATTGCTAAATTGCTGAAGACCATCGCTCTGATTGGACCCGAAGCAACAGAAGCAACCATTATGGAAAAAATGGCCAATGCTTCCGTTATCCATTTAGCTACCCATGGTTTACTCGATGATGTCAATGGTATTGGTTATCCCGGTGCGATCGCATTAGCACCTGAGAAACCAAAGTATGATGGCTTTCTCACCAGTGATGAAATTCTGATTGGTTTTGGTTACGGACTACCGGGAAAATCCTTATTGAAAGCAAAGTTAGTCGTCCTCAGTGCTTGTGATACTGGTGGGGGTAAGATTAAAGGGGAAGGGGTAGTTGGTTTATCCCGTTCTTTGATTGCCGCCGGTGTACCCAGTTTAGTGGTGTCCCTATGGAAAATACCTGATCATGATACGGTCAAGTTGATGAGGGAGTTTTATACAAATATTTACACCCACAAATTCGATAAAGCGAAAGCCATGCGAGAGGCGATGTTATCGATGCTCAATGATGGAGATGGTAATCCAGACCCGAAAGCTTGGGCGGCTTTTACTGTGATTGGTGAAGCGAGGTAGAGAGGGTGAGGAGATGGGGAGATGGGGAGATGGGGAGATGGGGAGATGGGGAGATGGAGAGATGGGGAGATGGGGAAGTATTCGTCTTTACTAGTAAGCATCAGGTACATCTAAATTTTATTCCCTGTTCCCTATTCCCTGTTCCCTCTGCCAAACTGTTCATTTGGCATTGCTCAATCCTTGAATCAATAGGAGTAGAGTGGGCATCCTGCCCGCTCGAAAAGATATTGATAACGGGCAAGATGCCCGTTCCACCAAGATGCCCATTCTACAGGTGCGACCCAAGGGCGATTTACTCGCCCGCTTAAGGCGCGCACCTACTCCTAAAATCATTCCATTATTCAGCAACGCTGTTCATTTAGCATAACAAGTACGGAAGAACCAAAATTTTTGTTTGTAGTAGCACTTTAGTGCTCAATTTTAGACTTTGCGCTAAAGCGCTACTACGAACCTTTTTATAAGTATTAACCGAACTTGATATAGCACTACCCATTAAGGTGTTTGACATTGATACAAGCAGCAAAAGGTGCCACCCGTGGCGAATTAAATTCGCCAACGGGAAGCGCACCTAAGCTGTTATAGTAAACTTTTGCCTTTTGCCGTCTTGATGCAGTCGCTCATGGGGGAAACCCCCAAGACCGCGCTGCATCGCTTTTGCCTTTTGCCTTGCCCGTAGCGCTATATTACCTAGCATTACTTCTTTTGGATAACTCAATGGGAGCCAAGAGAAGTTTATCTGGCACTGCTATCGCTGTGGGAGCAGTTTCTGGCACCTCAGATACAGCAGCATCCTGATTTCTGTTAAGTGTACCTGGTGCAACGACTTCTAATAAACCAAAAACAGCAGGACCACCGTAATAGTTTGCGGGGTTATCCGGATCGGGATTTTTCATAAGAATAGAACGATTCCCCAAGGGAGCATCAGGAGCAGCAGTGATGGTGAGGATGAACACTTGCTGATTACTACCTAGATCCTGAAAATCTGTTTGTTCAAAGGTAATACCTGGTGAACCAGTAAATTCAATAGTCGATTGTGAATCGCTGTCAAATGCGTACAGTACAACATTCTCCACGGTAGTCCCTGGCTCAATACGCATATTTAAGCTAGAACGAAACGCTACACTAAGCATTTCCAATTCTCTCAAGACATACGGACGAGGTAATAACTTTGGTTCCCCTGCACAAAGAAGCCCATCTTGGTTGACCTGAGGCAAGCCCAGACCTGCAAGAGCAATTTGGAAAGTTTGAGCAATTTGTGCCCCGTATTCAATATTGAATCCATTGATGGTAATATCGCTAACCGTAAAGCCTAACTCCTCAGGCACTTCATAAACTGCATGGAGAATATAGTCCATTTCCTCGCCAGAGTCCCGTTTACGCCCGCGAATCACCTTCCAGTAGTCCGAGGGTTTAGCATATTCAGGCGCATCAAAAGGTAATTCGTAGGTGTTAAAACTAGGTTCTTGGATGTACAGACCGACGGGATTTGCCAGGGATATCCGAAGTCCAGAACCTGGTGCTCCTGTTCCCCGCACTAATCCGTTAACGGACGCTCCAATGGTGGGATCACTGTTACGGTTTGGGGTACCATACCGACTGCAATTGATCAGCTGGTTTTTGTCTGTAATTGGATTACCGGCTGCATCTCTACGGAGCACTGTGGCTTGTCCAGCTAGAAATACTTCCGCACTTAGGGAATTAGGATTGCTAATCAGGTGAACCGCTCCAGCCGTCGTGGTGCTATTCCAGGCATTGCGATCGTTATAAGCTGGTCGCCCGGTGGCGGGATCGATAACTAAATTACCTTGTTGGTTACGCAGATACAGATCCTCAATTTTGACCTCGGGACTGACTAATTTCTGGTAAAGGCCCAAGACAACATTGGGATCGACATCCCACAAGGTATACCAGTATTCTCGGTTCTCACATGTGAACATTATTTTGGTAATCTTACCCTGTGCATTGCGGGTGACGCTCCACTCACAATATTCATCCTGCCAGCCACGGGGACCACTCGGACCATAGTTATCCTCCGGGGGTGGTCCTTCGTCAGCATATTGCCACTGGGTACGTTCCCCAACATTGGGATATGCCATTAAAATCCGGTTCGGGAACGCCGTCCATTTAATCGGTACACCCTTCGTTCCTTCTGGAATATCAGTTTTGAGAGGATTGAAATATTGGCTTAGGGGTGGTTGGTTAACTGAACTCCACGGATCGTTTTTCAAGGTTTGTTCTGTATAGCGATTAATGTTATTACTCCAGCGAGTGCGTAATGCTTTTTCCTTTTCTTCTTCTCCACAAAAATCATTTTGATTGGCTGGTGGATCAAATTGAGGTAGTTTAGCCATTGATTGACTCCTTAGTTTTTTAGTGTTATTGATATGGCAAGTAATAGCAAAGGGAACAGGGAACAGCGGATCTGGGAACAGGGAGTAGGGAGTAGGGAGTAGGGAGTAGGGAACAAAAATTCTCTCAATTCCTACACGGATTGCTAAGAGGATATCTCCCAAGTTTTTTGATACTGAATTTTGCCCCCCTAGCCCCCCAACTTTGGGGGAAGAGTCAATTGGCTTCTAAAAGTCCCTTCCGGTGCGCTTTCCAATGGGCGAGTAAATCGCCCTTGGGTCGCACCGCAAAATTGGGGGATTTAGGGGGCTTGGATGTAGCAAATGGTACTTCTCAGACAACCTCTAAAGTTGTTGTTGTTTTAGTTAATTTCTTGAGGGTCTGATTTAATTAAGCCCTAATGATTTAAATCGCTCTGGGGAAGTAACAAGCTAAATTCATTCAGGTTACTAATTGTTGGCCAGGATTGAAACTGCTCCCGGTGCTTGACACTTGATTCCATCAGTTGAGCTAACTGCTCCCTAGGAGAAAGTGTGTTTAATTCATCCAAATAAGCCTGAATTTGCTCTTGGACAAAGAATTTCCACTGATTATCAGGTAGTTCCCATGTTTGCAAAAACTGTTGTTCCCCAGTGCATTGGTCAAAGTTAGTAGGATCGCAGGGAGGCTGGTTAGCAGCAGCAACTCTAACTTTCTCGGCAAAATCATTGGGTACACTACTAATCCCATTGATGATTGTGCCTGTTGTGACTTGCTCAGCGTACTGCTGCAAGCTAGACCGCTTTTCGGAAAAGACAGGGTTTTTGAAGTCCACCATCAAGACAGCAGCAATGAATTTATCTGTCAAAATCTTGGCACTTCGCATCCGTGTGAGCATGTAGAGGTCTTCTGCAGCAGGAACTGGCACAAAGAAAGAAAAGTAGCTAGAGCCATCCTGTTCGTACAGTGGAGAATCATCCGGTTTGGTGAAGTCAGATTGAACCAGTTGGAAATGATGGGTATTTAGGTAATTGTCATACTCTTGTCGCTCGAAGGTAATCAGCGGAATATTGTAGTTAAGACCTAAGCTGGTCTTGAGGGCTGAATCCCAAACAAAAAAGTCATTGGGAATACCATTAACAGGACGGTTGGCTGGGCTAGTATTGGCTCCGTTGCTTTCAATATTCGTTGAAGCCAAATTGATGGTAGTGTTGGTGGTCAGATGACGTAGCATCTGGTTCACGTCCGTTAAGTTAATAACTCCTGCTTGTCTTTTGTAGCGATCGCGCAACCAATTGTTATGGTAGTTAATGAAACCACTGCGAATTACCTGCTCAAGCACCTCGGCTCCTTGCAAGTTCTGAAAGAATGTTTCTTGGGTCACCCTTAACGGCACTACTAGGGGTGAGATTGGCCCCCGCTGAGAATGCCAATTGTTCCAGGGTGGAGCAAGTTCTTTCATAATCACCACACCATTATGGTGACAATCAAAACAGCCCACTCCCATAGTTGGTTTTGCCCGCGCCATCCCAGAATGCCCAGCCCAAGTCCAAACTTTGGTAGATGTACCTGGTTGTTCACCTACCTGTTCCCGCAATTCATAGAAGTTGTATTTTTTGGCTTGTGCATCCCAGGCAATTACTTGCAAAAAGCTAGAGTTGCCACCGGCAGCTGTACTCACAAGAATATCGGCATTACTGGTGCGACTCGTTCCCCAAGTAAGAACATAACGAAGGTTACGGGGTTCTTCACGGGATACAAAGGTCGTCGGGATTTGACTGCCTTCTCCAAGCAAGTAGTTCGCTGATTCCAAGTTCAGTTGGGAGTCTGCAATAGCAGCAGCTAGAGCATCTACATTCTCTGGAAATGTTCCTTTGCTGAGAATTCCAGTAGCAAATGGATCCTTGAGCATCTGCTCAATTTCATCATCTGTCATTGGTTGAAGGCAGCTATCTATACCCTCAACAAAACGATAAATTTGGTCAGGAATTACGGCAGTGCAGTTAGGGACAGACACAGGCGACAAGATTTCTCTGTCAGGACTACTCCTAAACTTGGGGTGAGTAGCCTTCCGATAACTCCGCAACTGGAAATTACCTGTAGAAAATTGCACGTAGGGAGCCGCAATAGCCTGATTTTGCAATATATCAGCCAGCACCCATGAACTACCTAACAGAAATACCAGTAAAACGGCAAAAATACCAAATTTTGCTAAGTCTACTTTAGGCATTATCCTTTTTAATCTCTTTTTAAACTCCTCAGGATTCTATCCCTGGGAGTTTTGTTTCATACACATGACTTGATCATACAAGGAGGCTCATTCAAGGGAATGCCAGGACTAGACCAGCCCAAAAAAATTGTCTTTTGGGTTGACTGCATGAAATCTTCCTTGTTAGTTGTGATCGTGAATTTCTATGAATTTAGAAATTCACGATCACAGATTGAACTGTTAACTAACATTTTTCCAAAGCTCTCTGGAATTTCACAGTACCCGCGAGGGTACTTTTGCTCCCTATTCCGAAGTTCCCTGTTCCCGACTCCCGACTCCCGACTCCCGACTCCCAACTCCCGACACCCCACACCCTACTCCCTCTTCCCTTAATCATTGCATAGGTTCAGGAATCTCTCAGATATGGCCAAATAGGGAATAATTTAATATCCGATATGAAACTTAAGCAAGTCTTATGGTTGGGACTTCTCACTGTCTGCTTCACTCCTGGGGAATTGCCTGTTGTGGCTAGATTCCTGAGTTTACCAGCACTGGCTCAAGAACAAAACCCGGTTAGCCCAGAGCAAGAAGGAACTATAACCCCTAGGGATGCCATAGTTCAAGTAGACAGTAAGCAAGCAGAGGCGGATAAACTCGTTCAGCAGGGACTTAGTCACGTTGATCGCAGTGAGTTCCCAGAAGCATTACAGTCTTACCGGCAAGCATTGATGATTTATAAACAAATTGGATACCGCCTGGGTGAAGCTAAGTCCCTGACTAATCTGGGTCTTGCATACGATCATTTGGGAGACTACAAAAAAGCGATTGATTACTACCAAAAATCCTTAGCTATTGCTAGGGAAATCGGAAACCGCCTGGGTGAAGCTAAGTCCCTGGGTAATTTGGGTAATGCATACGGTCATCTGGGAGACTACAAAAAAGCACTTGATTACCACCAAAACTCCTTAGCTATTAAAAGGGAAATTGGAAACCCCCTCGGTGAAGCTAACTCCCTGAATAATCTGGGTGCTATATACCAGAGTTTGGGAGACTACAAAAAAGCGATTGATTACTACCAAAAATCCTTAGCTATTAAAAGGGAAATCGGAAACCGCGTGGGTGAAGCTAACTCCCTGAATAGTCTTGGTAGTGCATACGGTAATCTGGGAGACTACAAAAACGCCATTGATTACCAGCTACAATCCTTAGCTATTAAAAGGGAAATCGGAAACCCCCTCGGTGAAGCTAACTCCCTGAATAATCTAGGTGGTGCATACCAAAGTTTTGGAGACTACAAAAAAGCGATTGATTACTACCAAAAATCCTTAGCTATTCAAAGGGAAATCGGAAACCCCCTCGGTGAAGCTAACTCCCTGAATAATATCGGTATTGCCTACGGTAATCTGGGAGACTACAAAAAAGCGATTGATTACTACCAAAAATCCTTAGCTATTAAAAGGGAAATCGGACACCGCCTGGGTGAAGCTAACTCCCTGGGTAATCTGGGTAATGCATACTATTATATGGGAGACTACAAAAAAGCAATTGATTACCACCAACAATCCATAGCTATTGCTAGGGTAATCGGACACCTCCTGGTTGAAGCTAAATCCCTAAATAATCTCAGTGCTATCTTTTTAGAAAACAATCAACTAGAACAAGCCCAAAGTAACCTGTTTTATGCCATTAAAGTTTGGGAAGATATCCGCAAAATACTCAGTAACAAAGATGATTGGAAGGTTTCTAGTTTTGAACAACAAGCTCGCAGCTATCGTCTCTTACAACAGGTCTTAATTGCTCAAGGTCAACCAAGACAAGCCTTAGAGATTTCCGAACGGGGTCGCAACCGTGCTCTGATTGATTTATTAGCGGCACAGTTATCTGAAGCTCCTCAAAAAACTAAAGCTCCTACTATTGAAGATATTCAAGAGATTGCTCAACAACAACAAGCCACCTTGGTGGAATATTCGATTGTTGATGACCAGATTTATAGTTGGGTGATTGCTCCCACTGGTGAGATTACTTTCCGTAGTCATGATTTACCCCAAGATACTACTCTGGCCAAACTAGTCAAATTTAGTCGTGAGGAGATTGGTGTCAGAGGTAGATCTAATCACAATCCTTCTTCACCACAAAACACTAAGGATGGTAATCGACTACAACAACTCTACCAACTGTTGATTACTTCAATTGTTAACTTATTACCTCATGCTCCTTCACCACTAAACCCTAACAATAGTAATCGACTACAGGAGCTCTACCAACTGCTGATTACTCCCATTGTTGACCTATTACCAATAAACCCATCAGACCGTGTTATTTTTATTCCCCATCAAGAACTATTTCTGGTTCCCTTTGCGGCTCTCCAAGATGATGACGGAAATTATCTAATCGAAAACCATACCATTCTCACGGCTCCTTCGATCCAATCCCTGTCGTTCACCCGTAAACATTGGCATCGAGTCAAAGACAGCAACGGAACACCATTGATTGTGGGTAATCCCACCATGCCTCCTGATCCAGTAGGACCGGAACAACAACCGTTACTCCCTCTACCGGGTGCAGAAACCGAAGCATTAAGCATTGCTCAATTGCTGAAGACCACCGCTCTAATTGGATCAGAAGCTACAGAATCAACCATTGTGGAAAAAATGGCCAATGCTTCCGTTATCCATTTAGCCACCCATGGTTTACTGAATGATGTCAATGGTATTTATTATCGAGGTGCGATCGCATTAGCACCTGACAAACCAGACTATGATGGCTTTCTCACCAGTCGTGAAATTCTGAGTCGTTACCCAGGACCGGAAAAATCCTTATTGAACGCAAAGTTAGTCGTCCTGAGTGCTTGTGATACTGGTAGGGGTGAGATTAAAGGGGAAGGGGTAGTTGGTTTATCCCGTTCTTTGATTGCCGCAGGTGTACCCAGTTTGGTGGTGTCCTTATGGCAAGTGCCTGATCATGATACGGCCAAGTTGATGAGTGAGTTTTACACTAATATTTACACCCACAAAATGGATAAAGCGAAAGCCATGCGAGAGGCCATGTTATCGATGCTCAATGATGGAGATGGTAATCCAGACCCGAAAGCTTGGGCAGCTTTTACTGTTATTGGTGAGGCTAGGTAGTGGTGTCAAAAGTAAGTCATTAATCCTTGGTGGGCACTGTAGCGGTTTTGGTGAATCACTACAGTAGCTTCAGGCTAAACACATATATTAATGGTCGCCATCCCTTGTTCTTAGGGGGTGCATCTCAGTTTTGCAATTAGGCAAAAATTCCCGCGAAAATTCCCACACTGCCCACACTGCCCACACTGCCCATCTTTTTTACAGCAGTCGAAGCAAAGCTTAGGACATATTTATTTTCCCTGCTCCCTGCTCCCTGCTCCCTGCTCCCTGCTCCCTGCTCCCTGCTCCCTGCTCCCTGCTCCCTGCTCCCTTTAAACCAAAATACTATGTCCTAAACTATACTTCAGTGCCTATACAAATATGAGATGCACCCTTCTTAGGGGTAGGGCTGTTTCAAACTTTAATAAGTTAACGATTATTGGAGATAGGGGGATAGGGGGATAGGGGGATAGGGAAATAAACTAAAATTTCCCGAAAAATCCGCCAATTTAGTCATTAAAATCTGACAAATTAGTTGGGAGGAAGCAACTACAATGACTAACAATTCGTGATTCAGCCTTCTATGAGTGTTAGATAAATTTGGCAAAAATTCCGACTATTTGTCCAAAATTCTCCCCATCTCCCCATCTCCCCATCTCCCCATCTATTTTTGGCGAGAATGAAACAGCCCTGCTTCTTAGGGGGCGATCGCATCCCCTGAATCCGCCTTTAACCAAACCTAGTTCTAATCACCGAAACAGATAGGAAAGTTTAGAATACTGTTGATACTGAATTTTTTACCATTCTGAGTTTTTGAACATGGATAGACTTACTAAAAGTAGTGTGAATCTACTCAATTCTATTTTTGCTTCATCAATTGCATTAGGATTAACTGTTTTGACAGGAACATCTGCGCAAGCACTAAGCTTGAAGGTGACAGTACAGAATACATCGGTGGAACAAGGTGTTTTCTTTAGCCCTTTTTGGTTTGGTTTTCATGATGGGAGCTTTGATACTTTTACCCCTGGAGAGAAGGCTTCTCTGCCATTAGAGATTATTGCTGAAGACGGAATTGTTGGTTTAGAGCTAATAACTCCAGAATTTAAAGAATTAGCTAACTTAGCGACATTTTTTGGAGCTACACTGCCTCCACCAGAGGACACTTTGGCCGGCTTGTTTGCTGCTTCGGAACCGGATGGATTACAAAGCATCGCATTTGCCAACGTTTTTGGGTTTGGAGGAGGTAGTGAATTTTCCTTTTTCGTCGATATCGATCCTACTATTCAGACCTCTGTCAGTTATGCTGCAATGGTTCTTCCCTCCCATGATGGCTTTGTTGGCGATGTAGACCCCATAACACTCTTCTCCCCCGATGGGGTTTTTCTACCTCAAAAAATTGAAATTCGGGGTGCTGATGTGTTTGATGCGGGGACGGAGGAAAACATTGAAGATGTAAGCACTACACCAATTATATTCAATCCACCAGAGAGATTTTTTGGAGCTTTTCGTCAGGGAAAACCAGAAGATGCATTGATTAGGACACATCCCCTACTTAAAGAGCCTGGACAAGGAGGATTCCTCGATTTACCGAATTATGTAAATGGTGATTTTACCCGAAACCCAAACCAAATATATGCTCTTATCAATATTGAGCAGGTATCAGTACCTGAACCAACTTCTACTTTCAGCTTACTAGCCATCGGTCTACTAGGCGTGACCTCAATCTTCAAGCGCAAACTAAAGCCTTGCAATTAGGTAGCGAAAAAGGGGAATAAACTAGGGGCGTTGCTGAATCAAGTAATTAATAGAAGTAGGGTGGGTATGCTGCCCGCCCGAAAATATCCGGTGCGCTTTCCGCATCTCAAAACGCTTAAAATCATTCCATTATTAAGCAACGCCAAATTTTCTTCCCTGTTCCCTACTCCCGTCTTGATGCAAAGCGCGAGTGGGGGAAACCACGGCAGTCGCTGGGGGAACGGCAGTCGCTCATGGGGGAGACCCCCAAGACCGCGCTGCCTCCCCAAGACCGCGCTGCCTCCCCAAGACCGCGCTGCATCGCTACTCCCTACTTCCTACTCCCTACTCCCTACTCCCTACTCCCAAATGGTCAACGTCCCAAATCATGGAGGGCATTAATCGCTGCAGCACACTGTTGGGTCACAGCTTGCAATTCATCTCGGTTACTGGAGCCAGGAGGATCAATCAGCTTACCAATGCGCACGGTTAAGGGTACAGACTGTGGCATCAAAGAACCTTTTTTTACAATTGCTTGACTTCCCCACAAAGTAACGGGCAGCAGGGGGGCTTCGGCTTGGGCTGCAATCCAGGCGGCACCAAGCTTGGGGTTATGAATCCGAGCATCAGCTCTCCGGGTGCCATCCAAATACACACCAACGGCCCAGCCATTCTTGAGGCAATTGAGGGCAGAACGCAGGGCACTCCGGTCTGCTGAGCCTCGCTTAACCGGGTAAGCACCATACAATCGAATCGCCTGTTTCAGGACTGGGACACGAAACAATTCTTGCTTGGCCATAAAGGCTACTGGACGTCCCACACAATTGGATAAAATCGGTGGGTCAAAGTCACTAGCATGGTTACTCACCACCACCAGGGGTCCCGAGGTTGGTACATGTTTAGCACCATAAATGCGACCCCGGAAATAGGTATGGATTAAAGGGCTAACCACTGACCACTTCAAGGCGTGATACAGCAGCAGACTGGGAAATGGTTCGCGGCTTCTAGTCACAGTGAATCGATTGGTGGATTTGGATGGTTTGGTTTCTAGTTTACTATTTGGGGGAAGGGAACAGGGAATCGGGAACAGGGAATAGGGAGCAGGGAGCAGGGAGCAGGGAAAAAATAGGTGTGTTTACTTTATTAATATGAGAACCTAATATGAGAACCGCTATATATCAATTGTTTGGTGTGGAAGAAATTGAGGTGGGAGTAAGCTGATGAGTAATATCCCAATACCTCCGTATCTCCCTATCTCTCTGTTCCCTGTTCCCTATTCCCTATTCCCTTTGAGCAATTTAGGTATCCCAATCTAAATGCTGAACAGCTTACTGTAAATGTAATCCGCCATCAATGGGTAAAGCGACTCCTGTAATAAAAGCAGCTTTCGGAGAACATAAAAAAGCAACTAGTTGACCAACTTCTGTTGGGGAACACCAACGTTGCATGGGGGTACTTTTAATTCTTTTTTGCATCATTTCGCTATCTACTCCGCCAGAGTTGGCCGTAACAGCATTCCAAGCTTCTGTTTTGGTAAAACCAGGAATAACGACATTAACAGTAATCTGCCTTGAGGCTAAAAGTTTTGCATAGTATCGGGTTAAAAATTCCACCACTGTTTTTCCGGTTCCTGGCATAATATAATTGAGTCTTGGAGTTTGATTCATGTTACATCCAGGGGAAGATGTTGCTACAATATAACCTTGACCATCTTCCATGTATTTAACCGCTTTTTCTACACAACGAATGAAGCATTTAGGGTAGACATTTTGATAGTATTCATAGGCCGCTAAACTGGTTAAGTTACCATCTCCTAATAATAGAAGTTGAGAATTAGCTGCTAATTCGGCTTGCTCTGATGCTGGAGACGTTGTCATTCCTACATGCAATCCAGCATTATGGATTAGTGCCGTTAATTTACCACCAAAATTGTTTTCTAAACACTCAAAAAACTTGTCTACGGTTTCTGGTTGAGCAACATCACCTTTGACAGTATAAACCTTAACTCCATAATCAGACTCTAAGGTTTTTTTACTATTAGCTGCTGCTGTTTCATTGCTATTAAAGCCAAGAATTAGATCATATCCATCAGCGGCAAGTTGCTCAGAGATGCCGAAACCAATCCCACGAGTTCCTCCGGTAACAATAGCTACTTTTGATGACATCTTTTTAGTATTCTTGATTAATCTAGATTATAGCGGTTTGCAATTGGGTGAGGTACTTTCCTTCTAGGTTTTAGGGAGTAGGGAACAGGGAATAGGGAATAGGGAACAGGGAAAAAATAGGTGTGTGTAATTCATTAATATGAGAACCGCTATATCTCAATTGGTTGGTGTGGAAGAAATTGAGGTGGGAGTAAGCTGATGAGTAATATCGCCATACCTCCCTACTCCCTACTCCCTACTCCCTACTCCCTACTCCCTACTCCCTACTCCCGATTCCCTACTCCCTACTTCCTAAATTTCATCCCAACCACTGACCCCAGAAGACATCACATAACTAGTTACGCTAGCTTCAAAGAAATTGGCTTTAGTATGAGCATCTTTTTTAGTATCAGAAAAACGCTCTAAGTGGCTGTAGGGACTCTTTTGAGAGTTTTCTCCCTGATAAAGGGGTTCTAATCCAATAGAACGTAGCCTGATATTCGCCAAATACTTGGTATAATGTTCAGTACTCCGTTCAGTAATCCCTAAAATATCGTTACCAACAATATGATTAGTCCAGCGACATTCATGCTCTACTGCTGTGGCAAACATTTCATAAATTTGGTCTCTGGAATAGGGAAATACGTCCATAGCCATGGGGATTAACTTTTGATAAAGCCGGACATGACTCAGTTCATCTCGATTAATCATTTTAAAAATGTCAGCTGAGCCTGGCATCAGCATCCTAGAGGCGAGATTGTAGAAGTAAATGAAACCATTATAGAAGTACATTCCTTCTAATAAAAAGTCAGCCAGTAAGGAAACAAAATAGTTTTCTGGGGTGGGATTATCAACATACTTTTGATAGAAGCTGGCGACAAATTCGCATCTATCCCTGAGCACTGTATCAGTGCGCCAGAATTCATAGACTCTACTTCTATGTTCAGTAGGGATAACGGTTTCTATGATATATTGATAACTTTGATTGTGCATCCCTTCCTGAGAAATTTGTTCCGCCATACACAGACTAACTTCTGGGGCAGTAATGCTACTTTTGATGTGAGGAATGTTGCAGGTTTGAACAGAATCTAAAAAAGTTAAATAGGAGAGAATCCCATCATAAGCATAACGTTCTGCTGGCGTTAAATTGGAGTAGTCTGTTACATCTTGAGTTAGGTCTAGTTTCTGGGGAATCCAGAAATTCTCCCGCATCTGTTGATACAACCCAATTGCCCAAGCATAACGGACATCATTGAGTTGCATCAAGTTAGTGGTATTACCAAACCAAATTGAACGGTGTTCAGTTTTATCATCCCCATCTGGATTAAAGATAGGGTTAATTGGCATTGTAGTTAGCATTTTTTTTATAGGGAATAGGGAGTAGGGAGTAGGGAGTAGGGAGTAGGGAATCGGGAATCGGGAATCGGGAACTGGGAATCGGGAGTGTGGGGAACAACAGCTATCAGCATTCAGCATTCAGCCATCAGCTATCAGCCATCAGCCATCAGCTATCAGCTTGTTAATAACACAGGTAAGCATTCGTATAATCTGAGTGAAGTCACAGGCTGGAAGCCTGTTCCACAAAGCTGACCGCTGACCGATGTTTCACAGGCTGGAAGCCTGTTCCACAAAGCTGACCGCTGACCGCTGACCACTGACCACTGACCGATGCTTCACAGGCTGGAAGCCTGTTCCACGGAATCACTAATTGGCGCAAGCGATACAAGTGTTGTCTAATTCTTTGAAGTTGTCACGCTGGACGGTTCGGATATAATAGACGGCTTTACATCCTAATTCCCAGGCCATGACTAGGGTTTCATAGATGTCTTTGGCTTTGAGGGTGCGTTCAGGTTCGTCTGGGAAATAGACTCCTTGGTTTAAGTTAAATAACAATTCCATGGAAATCCCAGTATCAATCCATTGCTGGATAGTGGCGACTGCTTTAACAACTTTTTTCTGATCAAAGTTTTTGTTTTCGTGGTAGAACCAAAAATTGTCTTTAATAAAGGGTGGGGCAATGGGTACAGTGCCTTTTGCCCATTTGTCATAGAAGAATTTGCTGTGAACTGGTAAGACACTAGCGGTACATCCTTGTACTAGGGATGAAGATGTATTGGGTGCGATCGCAGTAATATGAGAATTGCGAATCCCAAATTGTTGAATATCCTGAGATAGGGCTATCCAACGCTCTTGATGCTGAGAATTTTCTACAAACCATTCCACTGGTTTAGCGCCAATTAGCTTACCTTTACTCCACTCACTACCATCGAAAGCAGCATAAGCACCACGTTCGATAGCCAGTTCCATAGATGCATGGGTGCAGTAGTAGCCAATATCCTCAAATAAGTTACTAATTTCCTTGAGGTTGTTATAGGTTAGCAACCGTTTAGCTAACCAATCCGCTAATCCCATACACCCTACTCCGATGGTGCGGTATTTGTGATTGTGCCTATGGGCTGCTTTAAAAGGAGGAGTGGTTAAATCAATCGTGTTATCGAGGATCCGCACTGCCAGACGACAGATATTAGGCAATTCAGTTTCTTCAATATTGGCGAGATTGATTGAGTCCAAATTGCAACAGTGAGCAGCATTGCCAATTTCGACATTAGAGAAACTTTCGGTACAAAGATTTACCGCTGGGATGTAGCCCTCGTGTTGATTAGGATTAGCGCGGTTAATGGTATCCTTAAACGCCAAGTAAGGCATCCCGGTCTCTACTTGCGATCGCATAATCGTCTTGAAGAGTTCCCGAGCATTCACGGTCTTGTAGAGAGTGAGGGTTTCGCCGATGGCTGCTTCAATAGTTTGATAGGCGCTTTCAAACTCTTCTGCCCAAAGTTCCGATAGCTCAATCCCTAGCTTGATCCGTACTTCATAGGGATCGATTAATGTCCAGTCTTCTTTATTAACCACCCGACGCATAAACTCATCGGGAATCACCAATTGGGGAAAGATATCATAAGCCTTGCGCCGGGGATCGCCATTTTCCGCTTGCATCTCCAGAAACTCTGGCACATCGAGATGCCACACATCTACACTAACGGTGACTGCCCCTGCCCGACGGCCTCCTTGATTAACTGCGATCGCAGTATCGTTAAGCAGTTTAATCCAAGGAATTACCCCTCCGGAAGCATTGGCTTTGCCCATCACCCAGCTACCCGTTGAGCGAATCCGGCTGACATTGACCCCAACACCACCACCGTTTTTGGAGATTCTGGCCGTATCAGTAATTCCTTCAAAGATGCTTTCTAGGTTGTCATCAATGCTAGTGATAAAACAGGAAGACAGAGACCCCTTAGGAATTCTGAGATTAGCCAGGATCGGGGTCGCTAGAGATATTTTCCGTTGTGCGATCGCTTCATAAAATCGCCTTGCCCAACCTAGTCTATCTTCCGGGGCTTCAACTGACCCTAGCAGCAGAGCACAGGTTAAAAATGCCTCTTGGGGCAACTCATCCGCCAGGAGATACCGACGAGTTAGCAGTACAGCCCCTGCATAATCATAATCCGTGTCCCAATCCGGATTAATCCAAGAACCTGCTTCTTTTAGCTCCTCAGTCGTATAGGTTAAGATACTGGGGTCATATTGACCAGACTCTACTTTGGAGCGAACAGTTCTAGGGTAGTCACCGTACTCATAACCACGGTTTACCAGGGTATCTTTCCAGAGACTCCAGATCTGCAGTCGTCCTGCTACATAGCGCCAGTCAGGCTGATCAGGACTACACATTTCCAGGGCACAGTTGATCAAATTCTCCTGAATCTCTCTGGTAGTAACACCATCACGCAAGCGGGTAGTGAGTCCAGCTTCTATACTGATCGGATTGACATCCTTCCCAGCACAAGCCCACTCAACAACACCACGAATTTTGGAAATATCAAGGGGAGCGAGAGAACCATCCCGTTTGATCACCTTAATCTTCCCTTGATTTTGATTTATGGTTGTTGCCGATAGGGTTTGTTGCATTTTCACTGGTTAGGCAGAATATTAGATTTAACACACCATGACTTGCTAACCCCAAGGTACCACACTACCACTAGGGTTAACTATTTAATTACCAAGCTCTACTATACTAAATCTGGAGTGATTTGGGTTATAGTTTTTGCCGACTGGATTTGTGGCCTTTTCACTGGTTGCTCAGAATTTAGATATAATACACCATTACTTGCTCACCCCACGGTACAACACTACCACTAGGGTTAACTATTGAATTACCAAGCTCTACTATACTAAATCTAGAGTAAGTATGGCTGTTAAATTTATCAACTTTTTTAAGTAACTGACCAAGTAACTCCCCACACCTCCGATACCTGCTGCGCCCCGCTATGTTTCGCTGTTATCCTCATCCCTGACCTTGTCTAATTGTTTTTTTAAAGTTAAAATGGTAAAATTTGCCATCAGCTTTAGCCCTTGACCGTTCACCATGATGATCACTGCCCAAGACATTACTGCTATTGATGATAAGCTCTCCAAACGCTTTATTGAACTCGATCCAGAGGGCTACTTTATTATTTACATAGACCGAGAGGCAAGTCTGATCTGTGCCGAACACTACAGTAACAAAATAAATGATAAAGGCTTAGCAGTTGATCCAGAAACCGGAGAACCATTTCCCTGCGATGTTAAATTAAACCGTACTCCCACCGCTATTTTCAAAGGTAGGACAGCCAAGGAACTAGGCATGAAAATTACCGAAGAAACTAAACCCTGTCCTTTGAGTCGTTTCGATCATGCCCTTTACCTAGGACGAGAATTTGTCAGAGCTGAGATAGCGATGATCAATGGCGAAGAGTATATTCAAGATTAATCAATAATCTGTAAGCATTCAGCATTCAGCATTCAGCATTCAGCATTCAGCATTCAGCATTCAGCTAATGCGCTACAGATGGTGCTACTTGAGGTGCTTATGCCCTCAGGGCAAGCTACACCGAACACTTTTGAATAACAGAGGTAAGCATTCGTTTAATCTGAGTTAAGTCGGCTGACCGCTGACCGCTGACCGCTGACCGCTGACCGCGCACGCGTGCGCGTAGCGCATTAGCTGATAGCTGACGAGCTAAGTCAGGTTTGTCGGTAATTATACCATGTACCCGATTATCATTTAGAAGCTCTCCAATCATTTTTTGATCATTTACAGTCCAAACAAAAACCGGTTTGCCCTGTTTAGCAGCAATTTTCAATAAACCAAATTTTAACGTTTCCCACTGTAGTGCTAGTATATCTGGGGTAAGTCGGATCAGTTTCTGAAACACCAAAATCCCGAAAACCCTGAGTAATATAATCAGAAAATTATTCTTTTTTTTGCTTAATAACAATCCCGTTTTAACCTTAGGGTAATTTAATTTTATCCATCTTAAGGATGAAACATTAAATGATAAAATAACAAAGTCATCTATCTTGATATATTCCATTACTAAGGCCATGACTTTTTCTTCATAGCCTTCTTCTTTGAGCTCAACCGCTAGTTTAATCCTGTTACGACTCAGTCTGAAAACTTCCTCAACCGTAGGCACTCTAAATCCTTGCTGACCAGCAATACGATTGATTTCAGCAAAGCTTAACTGACTGATAGCTTGATTAGCTATCATTGGATCATGATGGGAAATCAATACCCCATCTTTTGTGATTCTTACATCAAATTCGATAAAGTCAGCCCCAAATTCAATCGCTTTCTCGTAGGCTTCAATAGTATTCTCTTTGGCACAATTAGAAGCGCCACGATGAGCGATTATCTTATTGGTCAGCATATCTAACAAAGGGAACAGGGAACAGGGAATAGCGATGCAGCGCGGTCTTGGGAAGGCAGCGCGGTCTTGGGGGTTCCCCCCATGAGCGACTGCCGTGGTTTCCCCCATGAGCGACTGCATCAAGACGGGAACAGGGAGCAGGGGAAGAGAGGGAAAGATGGGCAGATGGGATGTATGGGAGTGTGGTGATATTCCCGACTCCAAGTTCCCGACTCCCGATTCCCGATTCCCGACTCCCGATTCCCGACTTCTGACTTCTGACTTCTGACTTCTGAATTCCCGACTCCCTATTCCCTCAAATCAAAACTATAGCTCACCTATTTGAGAAGCGCTATCTCATCGAGGTGCTGGCAAGTCATGAACATTGCGGATGGTCACGGAGCGAGCTAGCTTATAGGCGGCATAGGAATCCACCAAACCGGCTCCAGTTGCTCCATCGTGTCCCTCTCCTGCCGGTTGACCATGGGCGCTCTTGCCGAGCTTAACATCTCGCGCTGATGCCCGCAGAATCTGCTTAATCAGGGATGGAGACAGACCAGGTTGCGCCTGTTTAAGCAAGGCACAAACACCGGCTACTTGAGGAGAAGCAGCACTAGTACCGCTGATCACCGCCCAGCCATCATCAGTAGCTGTTTCGTCCTGATTCGGATACTCACCGCCGCCCAAGCCTTGGTCAATTTCGTCCCCTGGTTCAACGGGCAACATGATATAAGCAGCCCGGGGTCGCATTCCCACCAGTCCACACAGATCAGGTACATGGCGTCCTGGATAAATCTGGCTATCAAAGCTACTGGCGTAGTCAGAAGCTTCTAAGCGAAAGTCATTGCCCTCAACAGTATCGTGGGCATAGACTCCACCCACAGAAATCACTTCTGGCATTTGACCTGGAAATCCATAGTGTCCGTTACCAGCAGAGAAACAAACGGTAATACCACGCTCTTTGACTGCTTCAATAACTGCTGCCTCTAGGGGCTTGAGGAAATTCGGTAGAGGGCCTTCTGGAATAGTGAAGCCCCAGCTGTTGGTCATCACTGCTGGATGTAAATCCGATGCCATCTTAAAGGCCAGGGTGGGGTTACTCCCCATTTTGACACCAATAAAGTCAATATCCGGTGCATTGGAAAAAATATTTGCTGCTTCAGCGGTGCCATGACCATTTTCATCCCGCTCCACGTTTTGAGCATCTGGTGCCAGGGTTGCCTGGTAGTTGTAGCCATGCCACTCGTAAAAGGGATGCTTGTAGAATCCAGTGTCTACCATTGCTACTAAAACCCCCTTACCGGTTACCCCGACTTTGTGGACAGGGGTCGAGCGACATACCATAGCTACATCAGAGGGAACATTGAGGTGATGATAACGAACCCGTGGAGGCAGTGGCGACTCAAATAAAATGGGTGGACGTTGGGGATAAGCGCGCTCTATCAACCCAGATAGCTCTTGGGGAATGGTAAAGGGAGCACCAGCAACATGGCGCAAGAAGGTCACTTCTCCCAGTTGAGGATGAGCCTCGCTAATCAGTTGGCTGTCCCGTTCAACTCGGGTGCTAAAGACCCGTTCCCACAGTTCCCGTGGTCCATCAGCACTAATGGAAAAAGTTCCGATTTGCTGCACTCGAAAGCCAAGGGATTGTAAAACATTTGCAGCTTGAATGCCCCGTCCAGGGGGTGGAGCGAATTGTTGAAGATTCTCCGGTTGGAGGTAGGTGTCACTTGCGAACAGAGATTGGCCACTTTCTGATGCGAGAATGGCTTCAAAGGAAACTCGCTCTTGTCCAGTCTGTAGTTGTTGTATCATAATTAGCTTTTTAGTTAAATCCTAGTTAGACAGGGGTTTATGACTATCCCTGTGGTTGTTAATCAACAAAGCAAGATGCTTTACGTCTTTGGTTTACTTCTTTAGTTTGGTATCTGTGATCACATATTGACGTCACCCTCGTGGGTACTTTTGTTTTTTTCGGTTTTAGTTTAGAATAATTAACGAAATTTTTCACTCACTATTGAACACTAAAGGCACCATCGGGTCGTGCCTCTAGCCTGGAGAATGTTCGGATTATCCTTAACTGGATTGGCCGTTGCCCACGCTACGGGATGAAGCGTTCGCGTAGCGTGGCCAAAGGCCTCAGCTTCCGCGCTTGAGCGATCAGAAAAATTCTGGGGGCTCTACAAACATCACCCCAGTTACCAAGGTTTGTAGTTGCTCAGGAATTTGTATATGGTCAACCGCAGCTTTGGGATAGGTAACGTCACTGCCATCTATCTCCTGGATCAGAGTTTTCTGCTGTGGTTGGAAGGAAACATTGAACGTTGATTCCCACAGGGATTGCGGAGCTTGTACACTTATAGTCGGTCCAATGTGCAGGATCCGAAACCCAAGCTGTTGTAGAGCTAAAGCAGCTTGTCTAGAGTGGTTCGGGGATGACTCAATTTCTGCTGAGATCGTGTTTTCCGGCATAGAACGCCTCCGATGGAAAGTCTGGCGTCGGTGATTTTTGGGTAGGGGGGACCGATTGGGGCAAGTAATTAATTACTGAAACCCTAGGTTTTATGTGCTTTTGCTTCGCCCTCCCATAGGATAACCTAGAGTTTCCCTTAATTAAGGGCAATTTGTCAAGCTATAGCGCTGCCCCCAGGCAATAGGGAATAGGGAATAGGGAACAGGGAATGAAAAACCTTGTAACATAAATGTTTTAGTAATTCGTATTGATGCAAAGGGCGAGTGGGCACTTGAGCTGACTTGCTTAGAAGTGGCCCCTTGATAGTCCTGAAGAGGACGGAAAAAATGCACGGACTATTTTCTGTAGATTAGCTCCGGGTCATGAAATCAAGTTGGGTGCGAGTTTAAGGGTGACGGTTTTTTTTTTATTGCTATGAATTTATACAAAAAAATACAAAATTTATACCTTTTATAGGTTAGCGCTAACGCGATCGCAACCATCAGATTGGCAGACTATAAATATCAGTTAATTTACTGAAAGTGATTTTACTGACAGCTCAGGCTATGGTCAAGTTAGTCAAACAATTAGTAAACCAATTAGTTACAGACTACAGTCAATTCATTAATTTATTCAAATAACTAGGGCGTTAATAACATGAAAATAACTAAATTTTTAAGCAGTGGATTAGTTTTAGGGTCTATAGTTTTAGGAGCAGTAGGACAAGCCCAGGCAGCTGATATCTTCAACTCCTGGTTAGCCGATGAAGCTCATATCTACCCAAAAGACACAAAGTGGTCAGGACACGCTTTCTGGTTTCCTGAGTTGGACTCAGGGAGATTTGTATTTGACACTTCAGGTATCTTTAATGAATACGATGATGGGACTGCTAATTTGTTGGGTACCATCGTTTCTGAGTTAGATGATACTAAAAAATGGGACGTTGATATTTGGTTCGATAGCACACCAGAACCTTGGGGAGGACCGAAAAAGGAACTACCGAAGTCTGAATACGCAGAAAATGGTGGCTCCGTGGATACTACTACTTGGCGCTACTATAACATGAATGAAACTCGGGCTACCTTAACTGGCGTAGATTTCTACGATGGCAAGGAACTGAATCTTTACCAAAGACCTGAAAATGGTAAATACTCCTTCCAGGTTGGGGTTGGAGCTAATGGCAAAAACACTAACTTTGGTATGTCTGGCTGGCTAGGTACTACGGGTTCTTTTACTCTTACCCAGGCTGATATTAATGTTGATCTAACTCCCAATCCTGGGGGTCCTTCCAATTCTCGACCTGTTCCTGAACCCATGACAATGGGCTTGTTAAGCCTAAGCTTACTGGGATTAAGTGTTACCTCATTAAAGCGCAAGTCTAAGAAATTGGTGTGACCTAGTAATTTTAAATATTTCCGGATTTTTGCGTCGGCATAACTGATTCAACCACTTCTGTGTAGGAACTAGACTATTCTCTCGTAGTCTGTTCCTTTTTTATGTTTTGTGGTAAGCATATGCGCTACGGGCAGGCTACGCCAACAGCTATCAGCTGTCAGCTGTCAGTTTTCAGTTTTCCGTTGTGACTTCGCCACTGACAAGTTTCTAGTTTCTAGTTTCTAGTTTCTAGTTTTAAGTGACTAAGAATAATAAGGAGTCAACTGGATAGGTTTTCAAACCACAGCGTATTTCACCCTAATGATGTACACAGATTTTTTTACTGTTCCCTGTTCCCTGTTCCCTGTTCCCTGTTCCCTGTTCCCTGTTCCCTGTTCCCTGTTCCCTGTTCCCTGTTCCCTGTTCCCTGTTCCCTGTTCCCTGTTCCCTATTCCCTAAAACCAAAAAAAATGTACCTCACAAAATTAAAAAAGGCTATAGTAAGCTCAAACTATTAATCTCAAAAGATTAAATAGTACATTAACTCAGATGTCAGCTGAGGATTAAGCTCAAGGCGTCGTTGAAGGTCAGCTAAATTACGGTATGGGCCACCATCAAAGCGATTTTGCATGATCGCTCTAGCTAAAAACAAGTCCACTGCTGGAATTTTCGTCAACTGTTCTAGAGATGCGGTGTTAGGGTTGACTAGCCCAGGGGTAACTAAACTCTCAGGATCGTAGTAACAAAACCTCAAAATTGGTTGCAAGGGTATCAGACGTTGTACGGACCAACCTAGGGCAGCTGCCAAATCGTCTAAGCAGCAAAATTGCACACCACTGCTGGTCAGTTCAAAAAGCGTCCGTGCCTGATGGATAGATATCCCTGGCAATCTCAGCCAATCATCCACACCAGCTTGATTGACATCAATGGTGAGCCCCAATTTGGCAGCTACAGCAATTTCTTCTGTGGATTGTAGCCGATAGTAGGGGTCACGCTTTATCCTTTGCTGAATTGATTGCTGATTCGGGGTTTGTCGAGTCTTGGGTGATAGCCAATCAAAAATTGCCATGAAACTCAAGCAATTAGGTCAAGTAATTGACGACGTTTTTGTTCAAATTCATACTCAGACACTAGTCCCTCCTGACGCAGGCTGTCTAGCTGTCTTAGGGCATCGGCAATTTCCCCGACCTTGGCCGGGTCAATCCCAGTCGATGGATTGTCTGAGGAAGATACTGTAGACTCAATACCGAGGTTAAAATTGAGGTCAAACTGATCTTGACTTTGTAGTAAATACCACACCCCCTCTATAGCACTGGCAATTCGAGGAATAGGTGTCCAACACAGGAGTAAGTACATTACTCCCCAAAAGGGTTGTCCGAGATAAAATTTGTGTAATCCACAAACGGGGATCACTACCCCACTCAATGCCAGTAGGGAAGCGACTTTGCGGCTTTTTGGCTTGCTCAACATACTTGCTTTGACCCGCGTTGAATAGCTTGGTGGAGATCCAAAAACTGTCAATCCTATGTTCCTATAATAATTACTTATCTCGGACTGGAAAGTTAGAGGTTACAGATTATAGGTTGAACGCGATCGCGTGGCCAATAGGCCAAGGTTCACAGGTTGAACGCGATCGCGTGGCCAATAGGCCAAGGTTACAGGTTGAAGGTTACAGGTTGAAGGTTCAAAGGTTGAAGGTTAATAGGTTGAAGGTTCACAGGTTGAAGGTTCACAGGTTGAAGGTTCACAGGTTGAAGGTTCACAGGTTGAACGCGCACCCGTGGCCTATTGGCCACGGTTCACAGGTTGAACGCGCACCCGTGGCCTATTGGCCAAGGTTACGGGTTACAGGTTACAGCTTGCCAGTTATACATGTGGCGCGTGAGTTGTTAGGGCTCTAACTTTCAACCTTGGCCAATAGGCCACGCTACGCTAACAACGGTCTAACCTGTAACCGTTTAACCTTCAACCTGTAACCGTTTAACCTTCAACCTGTAACCGTTTAACCTTCAACCTGTAACCGTTTAACCTTCAACCTGTAACCGTTTAACCTTCAACCTGTAACCGTTTAACCTTCAACCTGTAACCGTTTAACCTTCAACCTGTAACCGTTTAACCTTCAACCTTCAACGGAATAATACGGAAAACCGAATTTTGTCCAGGTTTAACGCTACATTAAAATGTGACTAGAAGCGGCGATTGAGTACAACCAAACCGGTTGACAGGTAAGAGCAATGGGTTTTTTTGATTCGGAAATTGTCCAAAAAGAGGCAAAACAGCTGTTTGAAGATTACCAAGACCTGATTAAATTGGGCAACGACTATGGCAAATTTGACCGTGAAGGCAAAAAGATTTTCATCGATCAGATGGAACAGATGATGGAGCGCTATCGAATTTTTATGAAGCGCTTCGAGTTATCCGATGACTTCATGGCTCAGATGACCATAGAGCAGCTCAATACTCAGTTAGGTCAGTTTGGGATCACCCCTCAGCAGATGTTTGACCAGATGAACATGACATTGGAGCGGATGAAGTCAGACGTAGAGAAGCAATCGTAGTAGGTTAGCCTTTGGTGGAGGTGGGGATACATCGACATCCCCCAAGACAGCAGCTGATAACTGAGGGTCTTAGGCTGAATGCCCATAGTGCGTCAGTAGGGAGCCGCCAACGATGACGGCTGATATCCCTATTTTATCTAGAATTTATCTGGATCGAGGACGCTTAAATTTTGAGGGTCGAGGGAAGTATCTCACTGGTTCCCTCCGCAAAGCCTGAAGCATAAAACTCCGCCAGATCGGTGCGGCATAACCGCCACCTGTTACCCCTCGCCCAAGGGGTCGGTTGTTGTCTCGACCAATCCAAACTGCGGTAGCCATCTGGGGTACATATCCCACAAACCATACATCTCGCTCTGAAGAGGTTGTTCCGGTTTTACCTGCCGCCTGACGCCCGATGTGGGCAGATTTTCCGGTACCTCCGTTAATGACACCGGTTAGGGTATGGTTAAGGGAAGAAACCGCCCATTGATCTAGCACCAGCTTAGGCTTAGGGGTATTATCTAGCAGCACATTGCCTTTACTATCGGTCACTCGGACAATTAAAGTAGTGTCAGAGTGCCAGCCATTATTGGCAAAGGTAGCATAGGCTCCTGCCATTTCCAATGGTGTTACCCCAACTGACCCTAGGGGTAAGGATAACACTGGTTGCATGGGACTCTTAATCCCAAGGGTCTTAACCACATCAACGACTTTATCCAGTCCCACTCTCCTGCCAATCTTTACCGCTGGCACATTGCTCGATTGAACAATTGCGGTGCGAATGCTCATGGCACCAGAGTAGCCACCACCATAGTTTTTGGGTCTGTAATAGCCTCTACCATCTCGATAGCGAACGGGGGTATCGTAAACAGTGGAACCAGGGGCATATTTACCCGTGGCAAAGGCCGTATAGTAAACAAATGGCTTAAAGGATGACCCAGGCTGACGTCGAGCTTGAGTAGCACGGTTGAATTTGCTCTTTTCATAGCTGTACCCCCCGACTATCGCTTTCACAAAATGGGTACGGGGGTCAACGGCGGCTAATGCCACCTGATTATCGTAAAGTCCACGGCGACGCAGGGTGTAATGAGCACGATTAACGGTCTTTTCTGCCATCTTTTGGAAGTAGTAGTCAACCGTGGTCTGAACGCGCATTCCGCCTTTGGTGACCGCCTCCTGACCAAATCGCTCTTTTAACTCCACCACAGCAGCTTCTGTGACGTAAGGCAATTTACTGGTTGTCCAGGAAGTACTTTTGCCAATTAACAGGGGCTGTTCCTTGGCTTCTTTTTCTTGGGCTGCTGTAATCCATCCCAAATCCCGCATCCGCCTTAAGACAACGGCTTGTCGCTCTTTAGCTTTAGAGTAGTTGGTGAAGGGACTGTATTCTTCTGGGGACTGGATTAGCCCTGCCAACATCGCTGACTCCCCTAAGGATAGCTCAGACGCTGGCTTAACAAAGTAGCTGCGGGCAGCTGTTTCAATGCCATAGTTATTGTGACCCCAATAGATTTGATTGAGGTACAATTCCATAATCTCGTCTTTAGAGAAGATTTGCTCAACTCGGATAGCAAGTACAGCTTCAGTGATTTTACGGCTAAAGGTGCGTTGCCGAGTCAGAAACAGGTTTTTCACCAACTGCATGGTGATCGTAGAACCCCCCTCTACTACTGTCCCCTGCCTCCAGTTGGCTAAGAAAGCACGACCGACGCTATTGGGGTTAACCCCATAGTGCATAAAGAAGCGACTGTCTTCTATAGCTAGTACAGCTCGCTTGAGTTGAGGGTTGATTTGGCCGAATTCGACCACTTCCCGATTCGCTTCCCCATGAAGGCTAACTAGGGGTCTACCCTTGACATCGTAAATGTAAGTTGTTTCTGTCGGTGTGTAGTTCCGGAGCATGCGCACATCTGGCAGGTTACGGAAGCTAGTCGCTAAGCCCACAAGTCCACCAGCTACAATCGAGCTAGCTAACATGGTAACCCCGAGGATAGTCCCTCCAGTTACTTGAGCCACCCCTTGCACAAACTGCAATACTTGTGAAGGCTTTTTTTTCCGATTTTTCCGATCTTGTGGTTGTGGAATAGTGCTAGATGACACGGTGATTTCATTTCCTTACTAAAGAACAGACATGTAAGCATGGGGCTGTGCTTGGGGTGTTTTTTTTACTTTCTCTAAGTACCTTTCTATAAGACAATTCCAAAGATTGGTGGGCAGAGCAGGAATGTCTAGGACAATTATTTCTCGGTAAATTCCGGCAGTTACTTGCAAAAACTGTAAGTGTATCCATCTTTTCGGTGTATTGCTGATATATCTTGAGGGTTGCAACTTTTATAGCCCTTCATTCCTAACGGGGTAAATCCAAAGCTGCCTTTACTTCTAGGAGTTACCTTGCCTATACCTAGTCTTTGATGTTTGGCTATGTCTCCAGTGACCCAGCCCTTAATTGGTTTTAATGGATTGTGCCTGACGGGGTAACCGTACTTGTTGAGTGCTGCTTTTTGTCTGCCTCCCTGCCCTTTGCAAGTAACTAACAGTGGCTGAGACGTTTTCAAGACTAAGGTCCCAATATCCCCAACGCAAGCAGCATCAATCCAGTGCTCCTTAGGAAGACCTAGTCTAGTCCGGTTGTACTTGGTCTGCGCTCCGGTTCCAGTAACTACAAACTTGATATTTTGGAGTACTTTCACTAACTTGTTACGAGTTGCATTTACCGCTGCCGCATCCTTTAATGGTTGTTTGGCTTTAGTTTTGATTTTTTGGAGTAAACTTGGCTTCTTTTTTAGGAATTCCTCTATAGGTTTGTTTCCTTTTCGTTGATTACATTTTTCGCAGGCTAAGCAGAGATTATTGACTCGATTACTTCCACCAAATGACTTTGGGTGAATGTGCTCGATCTGCAAGGGAACAGACTGTTTACCGCAATAGGTACATTCTCTTCCCCATTTCTCAAGTAAGTACTCCCTAACTTCGTAGCCAGCTAGTTCACCTTGTTGGTACTGAATACCATTCATTTCGGGATTCTGCATTTTCTGGGTATCAAACTTAACTCTTTCGACCCAAATTTCATTGACCGGACAAAACTTGGTTAATCGCTTTACCCACGTTTCAATAGTCGAAACCCTGTGTTCTAGGCTGGGTGGGAGCCAACCCTCTGAACGTTTGCGATTAAAAAACCGTGGCTTTCTGTAACGGGTGTGACGATTACGTCTTCGGTGCCTTACAGCTTTTCTAGACTCTAATTTTTTCTTGATCAACCCTCCTCTATGTTCTAACTCCATTCCCCAAATGATTTGGTTGTTTTGGACTAGAGCAAATCCAGTTGTTTTGCTACCAGGATCAATCTTAATTTGACAAGGTGATACAATTGGATTATCAATCGCTGTTTTTAAGATGATCGTGAACGGGTACATCCGAAAAACAGCCGCTTTACCTTTGTCTAACAACCGACGAGCTTTCTTTGGTGGAATAGGGTTTAATGGCTGCTTGTTTGTGTCAATAACAAATACATAGTTTGGCATTTTTAGTGCTCTCAATTTGGTAATGTGTTCCTTGACAATGTTGGGATGGCTTGTTGGGCTAACCACACATTTGCCTTTGTCTTAATGATTAGCGACAGAGCCAGAAGCTGGAGTTCACCTCTGGGTGTCATAACCAAACCAACGTAGGAATCGCACCTGAGTCTGCATCCTAGTTGGTAATCCCGAAGATTACCGGGAATTCCCTAGGCTTTGGCTAGGAGGATTACTTACAAGTCTTGACCATCGAATTTCTTAATAATGCCAGGAGGTTATGGATAAGTGTCAAGCCCTATAAGTAAGCTTCAACTTCAGCTTCAACTACTGTAGCTATAAATAATTTTTGAATTAGGGTTAATTCCAGCCAATTCATACCATTTTGTATTCTACGACGGTCATTTACCGTCTTGATGCAGTCCCTGTGGTAGATTCATCCACCGATTGAACCCTCTAGATGCTAAAGCATGGGGCATTTAATCGCTATCTTACAAGCGACTGCATCAAGAAGAGTGGGCTTAATCGCCATCTCGTAACGGTTGTCAACGGCGTTTTGTATAATAGTTAGCGGCATTTTGACATGGCCCATGGCAAGTGTCGGTCTGGCTACGGATCCTTAGAATAAATTTAAACCATATGTATTAACATAGTGAATTGCCAACCATAGTCCCAACCGATGTCAAATTTTGAAATTCCCCTTTCTAACGAGCTAGCTTGGCTACACAGAGGTACCAGTGAAATTTTTCCCCTACAACCGGATTCTCAGGACCCGAGTGAAAATCTAGCTATTCGGCTCAAGCAAGCTGAGCGTCCCTTACGGATCAAGTTAGGTATAGACCCAACCGGTGCCGATCTCCACGTAGGTCATAGTATCCCAGTCAGAAAGCTACGGGCATTCCAAGATGCTGGTCATACCGCTGTCTTAATTATTGGTGACTTTACTGCTAGAATCGGTGACCCTACTGGCAAGTCTGAGGTGCGTCGCCAGTTGACACCAGCTCAGGTCAAGGAAAATGCTGAAACTTATCTGTCACAGGTGCGCCCTATTCTAGATTTTGATACCCCAGGACGGCTAGAAATTCGCTATAACTCTGAGTGGCTTAACCAGTTGGATTTGTCTGAGATTATTGAGTTGTTAGCCACTATGACCGTAGGGCAAATGCTGGCTAAGGAAGGGTTTGCTGAACGCTATCAAAAACAAAATCCTATTTTCCTCCATGAGTTTCTCTACCCATTGATGCAGGGCTATGATTCTGTGGCAGTTAAGGCTGATGTGGAGTTAGGGGGAACTGACCAAAAGTTTAATATTGCCTTGGGACGGGATTTACAACGGCATTTTGGACAATCTCCCCAGTTCGGCTTACTGCTGCCAATTTTGATTGGGACGGATGGGATACAGAAAATGTCTAAGTCTTTGGGGAATTATGTTGGCTTGTCAGATGATCCCCTGACCATGTACTCGAAGCTGGAGGGCACACCAGATCATCTGTTAAAGCAATATTTTGAGCTGTTGACTGATGTGCCATTGGATCAGCTTCCAGCACAGCCACGGGAGCAGCAAAAGCAATTGGCTCTGACTATTGTGACCCAATATCACGGTGAAGCAGCGGCAAAAGAAGCTCAGCAGGCAGCACTGAACTTAGTAAAGGGTAGCACTACTGGTACGGGGGATTCTGTGCCAGAATTTTCATTGTCTTCTGTGGAGTTTCCCGCTAAGTTGTTCTATATCCTTAAGGAGTCGGGTTTGTGCCAAAGTAGTGGCGAAGGAAGGCGACAGATTCAAGGGGGAGGTGTTAAGTTGGATGGCGATCGCATTTCAGTGGTTGACCAGACCTTTGATTCCCCTGATCAATTGGTGGGAAAGGTTTTGCAGGTGGGGAAAAAGAAGTTTGCCCGTTTAGTTAGTTGAAGGTATCAATGAAGGTTAGAAGGTTAGGAGGTTAGGAGGTTAGAAGGTTAGAAGGTTAGAAGGTTAGTAGGTTAGTAGGTTAGAAGGTTAGGAGGTTAGGAGGTTAGGAGGTTGAAAGTTGAAGATCGGATTATTGTTCCTTTGGATGTGCCGAGCAAAGAAGATGCGATCGCATTAGTGGAACAGTTGCCTGAGGTTAGCTTTTGGAAAGTAGGGCTGGAACTGTTTGTCAGCAATGGTCCTGAGATTATTCATGCTCTCAAACATCGGCAAAAGCGGATATTTCTGGATCTTAAATTTCACGATATCCCCAATACGGTAGCTGGAGCAACAAGGGTTGCAGCCGCCTATGGTGTGGACTTAATCACCATTCATGCCGTTGCTGGTCGCAATGCTCTTAAACGAGCGGCTGAAGCGGCAGTTGAGGGAGCTTTGACAGCGGGATGTCCCCCCCCAAAGTTAATTGGTATTACTCTACTCACCAGTCTCAATTCCCGGGATTTGGCCTTTGACCTGAAAATTCCGATCGAGTTGCCCGAATTTGTCTTACAAATGGCACTACTCGCTCAAGAGTCAGGTTTGAATGGGGCAGTGTGCTCCCCCATGGAAGTATCACAGCTAAGACAGGTGTGTGGTGATGATTTTCTCCTGGTTTGTCCAGGAGTACGCCCCCAATGGTACGAACAAGGTGATCAACGAAGGACAATGACCCCAGTAGCTGCTCTACAAGCCGGTGCAGATTACCTAGTCATAGGGCGACCAATTACCGCTGCTGACGACCCAGTCGCTGCCTGGAATAGGATTTGTGAGGAATTAGCTGGTACTGGTGTATAGCTTTCAGCTGAGGGGATTACTTCTAATTGCTTACTTGGGATTACAGATTCATGGGTTGAACCTTAGCAAGTTGAACCTCGAAGGTTTTCCAGAACAGTTTCAACTAGCGTTCTTTCAGAAGTTGGCAACAGGGAACAGGAAACAGGTCACAGTGGACAAGAATTCACGAAAACACTATCAGAAAACTACTTTTGAAAGAGGTCTACTGTTGAACCTACCCTACTCGAACGCCAAAGCCCAACAACCAAAGCACCTCCAACCTATCAACTTTCAACCTATCAACTTTCAACCTATCAACCTTGGCCTATTGGCCACGCTACGCGAACAACCTGTCAACCTTGGCCTATTGGCCACGCTACGCGAACAACCTGTCAACCTTGGCCTATTGGCCACGCTACGCGAACAACCTGTCAACCTTGGCCTATTGGCCACGCTACGCGAACAAGCTGCCAACTTTGGCCTTGCGGCCACGCTTCGCGAACAACGTCCCAACCTTAACCCTTCAACCTTCTTCCAACCTGCCAACCTTCAACCTTCACCCGGTCAAACCTGTTCGGTAGAGGTGGAAACGTTAACCTCCCTATTGCTTAAAGATTTACCTAGCTATGCCAATCGAGTGATTCAGAGGGCGCGGCGCTCAGACTCCACTGTGGACAACTTCAGTTATGTAATCGTGGCAGGAAAGCCAGAGTTTGAACCTCTGCCCCTTAAGTCGTTTCAATCGACCACTGTACCTAACCCAACGGATAGCGAAGCACTTCAACAAATTTTTCTAACTACCCTAGAGCGTAAGTATTTCAAGGATAAAGCTGTCGAGCTTCAGAATTATCACTGGCTATTTTTGACCAAAAGCTCTGATGGTTGGCGCTTAGTGATGATTTTTTCCCGTATTGGTTCTGTTTCAGAAGGCAAACTTCCCACACCGCCACGGGAAAGTACTAATGGTGTTATTGGTCAAGCGGTTAAGACTTGGCTGCGGGATTGTCGTGCTGGCACAATTCGAGGCTTTCAACAGAATCCCGTCAATTCCGGTCCTTGAGACGGTTAAGCATTCAGCCGTCAGTGGTCAGCCGTCAGTGGTCAGCCGTTGGCCGTTGGCCGTTGGCCGTTGGCCGTTGGCCGTTGGCCGTTGGCCACGCTACGCGAACAGCTTATTTTATTCAAAAGCACCGATTGCTCATCAGCTGATAGCTGATAGCTGATAGCTGATAGCTTAAGTTTAGAAAGATTTAAGAATTTAGCAAAATTAAAGAAATTATTGATATTGATGTGAATCAAAAATGCGATTGACCGTTCGCGAAGCGTTGGGCTTTGCCCGAAAGGCCACGCTAGAAGCGATTGACCTTTGGTCACGCGGGGCGCGTTCGCATTTCCCAACACTAGCTGGATTCCTTTACCAAAAATAATGGGTTTAAAGCACCGTCCTTCTAAAACAGCTTGTTTTTAGAGAATATTCCGTAATTTTTTTCTAGATGATGTAGAATAAACTAAAAGGTTAGGTCGATACCAATGATTATTATAGAGTTCAAAGCCTACGGCAAACGAAACCAATATTTAGCTATAGATGAAGCAATCAAGACAGTAAAATTTATCCGTAATAGTTGCATCCGTTATTGGATGGACAATAAAGGAGTGAATAAATTTGACTTGAGCAAATATAGCAAGATTCTAGCTAAACAGTTTCCGTTTGCTAATGAGTTGAACTCTACCGCTCGTCAGGCTAGTTCTGACAGAGCATGGTCATCAATCGCTCGCTTCTATGATAACTGTAAAAAGAAGGCACCTGGAAAGAAAGGGTTTCCCCGGTTCCAAAAACATTGTCGCTCCGTTGAATATAAGCAGTCGGGTTGGAAATTATCTCCCGATAAAAAATGGATTATATTCAGCGATAATAAAGGGGTCGGAAAGCTCAAGCTCAAGGGTAAATGGGACTTGTGGCGGTTTGACAATAAGCAAATCAAGAGAGTCCGTATAGTTAAAAGAGCTGATGGTTACTACGTTCAGTTTTGCGTTCAGGTTGACATTAACGAGCAACTAGAACCTAGTGATAGTAATATTGGTTTAGACGTCGGACTAAAAGATTTCTATACCGATTCTAAGGGTAAAGCTGAACCTAATCCTAGGTTTTATAGGACGGGTGAAAAGCGCCTTAAGTTCTATCAAAGCCGAGTTTCCCGGAAAAAAAAAGGCTCATCCAACCGTCGAAAAGCCATTAATAAACTAGGCAGAATACACCTCAAAATAAGTAGGCAACGTGAAGAACATGCCAAGAGACTGGCACGTTGCGTAGTCCGGTCTAACGACCTGGTAGCCTATGAAGACTTGAGGGTCAAGAATCTGGTTAAAAACCACTGTCTCGCCAAGTCTATCAATGATGCAGGTTGGTACCAATTCAGGAATTGGATCGAGCACTTTGGGACTAAATTTGGCAGGGTGACTGTTGCAGTAAACCCTGCCTACACAAGTCAAAATTGCTCTGATTGCGGTGAGGTTGTCAACAAATCACTATCAACTAGGACTCACGTTTGTAAGTGTGGGTGTAAGTTAGACCGTGATCACAATGCCGCAATTAACATTCTAAAGAGAGCCTTGGGTACTGTGGGGCACACAGGAACCTGGATCATAGATCCGAACGCTGGGGGAGATTTGTCCTCTACTGTTCCTGATTCCGGTCAGGTTGAGCAAGACGAGTCGTTGATCCAAGAATCCCCGCGCCTTTAGGCCGGGGAGTGTCAATCTTCTAAAATTTCTACTAAGTCCTGAACCATCACATCAAACGTCCTGGCTAATTTATCCATAGAAGTATAGTCAATTGTTTTTAGACCAGGACAGCGGGCATAGTGTCTTACAGTGCTGTAAATCACTCCGGAACGGTCAGAAACTTCCTTAAGTGTCCAGCCCTTTTCCTGTGCTAGTTCTCGTACTTTCAGTCTGACTAAACCCATACTTGACAATTGATGAATTTTATAGTTTAATAGTTCAATCGCGTAAACTATGAGATGCGATCGCCCTTAAACCATAGAATTATCTCAGGGCGATCGCATCAAAAAACCTGATGTAACAAAACATCAAGGCAATACTACTTATATTAACAATACTTAGCCAAAGATTACCCATAACCACCGTATCTCAAATCGACGATAAATCCCGAGTGGGAAATAATTGCTTGGTCTAGTCAAAGGTGTACGTTTTGAGGCAGAATTGCAACAATTGCGGCAAATGTATGTTAGCGAGAAAAGTTGGTGGGACGATTTTTGACTAGATACTATATCCTGATTCTATTGAGTCTTTTGTGTTTAACTGGCTGTAATTCTCCTGATAGTGGCCTTTTACAGTCCAATCAAGACAGTACTTTGAAGCTCCTGTACTGGCAAGCACCCACTATCCTCAATCCCCATCTTTCCAATGGTTACAAGGATTCCGAAGCCAGTCGGATTACCCTCGAACCCCTGACTAGTTATGACAAAAATGGGGAGATGGTTCTGTTTTTGGCAGCAGAAGTCCCTACGGTAGAGAATGGTGGAATTGCGGCTGATGGTAAGTCAGTGACTTGGAAACTAAAGCGCAATGTAAAATGGTCTGATGGCACCCCTTTCACGGCTGATGATGTGGTGTTCACTTACGAATTCATCACCAATCCAGCCGTAGGTTCGACCACTGCTAATACTTATAAAACTATTAAAAGTGTTGAAGCAATCGACGACTACACAGTCAAAGTCAACTTCAAGGATGTTAATCCAGCTTGGTTTTTAGTCTTTTCCGGTAGTGCTGGCATGATTTTGCCACGCCATTTATATCAAGATTTCAATGGTGCTAATGCACGACAAGCCCCAGCCAACTTGATGGCAGTAGGAACCGGTCCTTATCAGGTCGTAGAATTTAAGCCAGGGGATACGGTAGTTTATCAGCCTAACCCTAACTTCCGAGAAGTCGATAAACCCTATTTCGAGCGAGTAGAACTAAAAGGCGGTGGTGATGCTACCTCTGCTGCTAGAGCAGTCTTACAAACTGGCGATGGGGATTATGCCTACAATCTGCAAGTGGAAGCACCTGTGTTGAAGCGACTGGAAGCAGGGGGTAAAGGTAAAGTGGTGGCTATCTTTGGGGCGTTGGTAGAACGGATTTTAATCAATCAAACCGACCCCAATCAACAAGCCCCCTCTGGAGAACGGTCTAGTCTCAAATTTCCCCATCCGTTCTTCAAAGACAAGCGAGTGCGTCAGGCGTTTAACCTAGCCCTAGACCGGGAAACCATTGCCCAACAGCTTTATGGACCAACGGGCAAAGCCACAGGGAATTTCTTAGTGTTACCAGAGCAATATAACTCTCCCAATACTACCTATGAATTTAACCCTAAAAAAGCGGTAGCCTTGTTGGAGGAAGCAGGCTGGAAAGATACCAATGGTAACGGGATTCGGGATAAAGATGGGGTGGAGATGACTGTGTTGTTTCAGACTTCGGTCAATCCCGTGCGCCAGAAGACCCAGGAAATTGTCAAACAGACCCTAGCCTCCATTGGGGTTGGAGTAGAGCTTAAGAGTATTGATGCCAGTATTTATTTCTCCGGTGATCCAGCTAACAACGATACTACCCAGCACTTTTATGCTGACATACAAATGTACACCACAGGGAATGATAGCCCCGACCCTGGTGCGTATCTGAAAACCTATACTTGTGATGAAATTCCCCAGAAAGCTAATCAATGGTCTGGGCAAAATGTCTCTCGCTACTGTAATCCGAAATACGATCAGCTTTGGCAGCAGTCTACAAAAGAGTTAGACCCAGAAAAACGTCGGAAAATCTTTATCCAGATGAATGACTTACTCGTTAAAGATGAAGTCGTAGTTTTGCCCATTGTCCATCGGGCTGACCCAGCTGGGTTTAGCAATCAGCTAGAGGGTTATGACTTAACACCATGGGATCGCAATACTTGGAATATTATGGATTGGAAGCGGAAGTGATAGTTATATAGCGTTTGTATCTGGGTTGTAAAGTTATCGATTGCCGAAAAAGGCAAGAGGCAAGAAGCAAAAGGCAACAGGGGCAAGAGCTCCAGAGTTTTATAGGAAAATAAAAAAATATCGTCTCAGTTTACATCTCAAATACAAATGCTATATCAACTCTGCTTGAATAACCATAATTGACGGGAGTGTGGGGAGATGGGGAAATCGGGAGATAGGGAGGTGGGGAAATGGGGAGATGGGGAGATGGGGAGATTTTTATGAAGGGTAATTATCCTGACATAATATTAGTAATCATTGGTCATTAGTTAATTAAAAAGATTCAAGATTCAAGATTCAAGATTTAAGTTTCAATTAACTATAGCGTTTTCCATACTTATGAGGTAGAAAAGATTTTTTTTATGCTCCCTGCTCCCTGCTCCCTGCTCCCTGCTCCCTATTCCCTGTTCCCTATTCCCTATTCCCTGTTCCCTGTTCCCTGTTACCTGTTCCCTACCAAATTGAAAACCGCTATCATCAATTTCAATGACGCGATACCTAATTAATCGTCTTTTAGTCTCTATTCCTACCTTGATTGCTATCAGTATCGTAGTATTCGGTATCCTGGCCTTAGCACCTGGAGACCCGATGGGGGAATTTGCGACTAATCCTTCGATTACGCCGGAAGTGCGGGAAAATATTCGTCGAGCTCTTGGTTTAGACCAACCCATCCCGATTCGGTATATTAAATGGGCGTGGTCATTTATCCAAGGGGATATGGGATACTCCTTCACTAGCCGTAGTCCTGTTAGTGCCCTAATGCTCCAGCGTTTACCTACTACGTTATGGGTTGTGGGTTCTGCTTATATCTTTGCTGTCTTGCTGGCGTTTCCCTTAGGAATAATTTCGGCACTAAAACGTTACTCAATCTTTGATCAAATTGTCACCACCCTGGCCTTTCTAGGATTTTCTCTACCAACCTTTTTTACTGGTTTGCTGTTCATTATTTTGTTTAGTGTCCAGCTAAATTGGCTACCCTTTATCTACGACAGCACCCTTAAGGTAACAGATTGGAATAGTTTTATTATCCAAGTTAAGCAGTCTATCATGCCCATCGTAGTATTGGGATTATTTCAAGCAGCAGTATTGATGCGTTTTATTCGTTCATCGATACTCGAACAGCTAAATCAAGACTACGTGCGTACTGCTTACGCTAAGGGATTACATCAATTTGTAGTGGTCAATCGCCATATTTTACGGAATGCTCTGATTCCGGTTGTCACCTTAGTTGCCCTAGATATTCCTACTGTATTTACTGGTGCTTTAATCACTGAACAAGTATTCCGAGTACCTGGAATTGGTGCTTTGCTGATTGATTCTATCTATCGAAACGATACACCAGTAGTGATGGCGATTACTTTTATCTACGCTATTTTAATTGTGGTCTTTAATCTAGTCGCTGATATACTTTATGGCATTCTAGATCCGAGAGTTCAAATAATATAGTGTAGAAAGGGAACAGGGAACAGGGAACAGGGAATAGGGAGTAGGGAGTAGGGAGTAGGGAGTAGGGAAGAAAAATTCTAGCAATTCTCTGTCTTGATGCAAAGCGCGAGTGGGGGAAACCACGGCAGTCGCTCATGGGGGGAACCCCCAAGACCGCGCTGCCTCCCCAAGACCGCGCTGCATCGCTATGCCATGAGGTACAAAGGGATCCCCCGTTGGTCCCCCTTAATAAGGGGGACTTTGAGGTTGATAACCGTACCTCATAAATCCTAGAAACGCTATATCACAATTCATGATAGCGTTTATCATAGCTATGAGGTACAGATAATTTTTTTCCTCTTGCCTCTTGCCTCTTGCCTCTTGCCTCTTGCCTGCTCCCTGCTCCCTGCTCCCTGCTCCCTAAAACCCAAAAATTTTTACCTTATCCAATTGAAAACTGATCTATCGAAATGAGTGTTCTGTGGAAGTTTTTTGGTGGAGATGGATGGCGTCGGTTTCGCCAAGACCGAATGGCTGTAATCGGGTCTATTGTACTTCTAATTATGGTGATTACCATTGTTTTAGGGCCATTCATTGATAAAACACCTATTGACAAAATTGACTTTAGTCTATCCAGTGCCCCACCGAGTTGGGCACATCCTTTTGGTACTAATGATTTAGGTCAGGATCAACTGGCTCGGGTATTGTGGGGGGGACGCATCTCTTTAACGGTGGGAATTGCGGCGATGGTAGTGGCGATTTCTTTGGGGACGTTAATTGGAGCGTTATCCGGTTTCTATGGAGGAGTAATTGATACGTTTCTGATGCGTCTGACGGATTTATTTTTAGCATTACCTCAGCTACCGTTGTTACTGTTAGTGATTTATTTATTCCGCGATGTCATGCGGCAGGTGGCTGGGCCAGAGTTGGGTGTTTTTATATTAATAGTGCTAGTAATTGGTTGCTTGAATTGGATGTCGGTGGCGCGATTAGTACGAGCTAGTTTTTTGACAGTGCGGGAGATGGATTTTGTGACCGCAGCTCGCTCCATTGGTGCTAAACCTCGTCGCTTGATTTGGGCTCATATTCTTCCTAATGTGCTTAGTCCGGTAATTGTTGCAGCTACCTTGGCGGTGGGGAATGCAATTATTACTGAGTCTACCTTGAGTTTTTTAGGCTTAGGGTTTCCCCCTGATGTTCCGACCTGGGGACGAATGCTATTTGATGCCCAAAATTATATAGAAATAGCCCCTCATATGGCAATTTTTCCGGGATTAGCAATTTTTTTAACAGTGCTTAGTATTAATTATATTGGGGATGGGTTAAGGGATGCTTTGGATCCGCAAACGAGGAGAAAGTAGGGAGTAGGGAGTAGGGAGTAGGGAGTAGGGAGTAGGGAATGGGAGCATGTCACTTTTGCCGAACAAAAGTACTAAGGTAATAGGTAATGGGTAATGGGTAATAGGTAATAGGTCTGAAGGGGAGCTAGTCCTGGATGAATATTTGTACATTATCTATAGCCCCCTCATGGGTTTAAGCTTGCTCTACTGGAAAATAGTACTAATGTTTAAGCATTGCAAGACCTGCTCCCGTAGGGAATAGGGAAAATGTTGGGCTAACCACTCTACAGCAACTTGCCTAAGTTAAAAACTAGGATACTTGATAATATCTAGGTTGTTTCAAACCAAAACTCGACTAAAATACTCACGATACAAATGGCATCGAGGTACGACTCGATTACCCTGCTGCTCTACTAATCCCATACTATGTAGCTTGTAAATCTGGAGTGAATCTAATTCGACTGGCTCCCATGAAGTGACAACTTGCTGCAATGCTTTAGCTAATTCTGGTGCTTGTCGTAGTGCTTGCAAATGTCGTCGTAAATGGTTGCTGTAAATACCTGCTTCTGTGGCTGCTGCTTGTAACAATTCCTCTAATGTTATCTTTCCACATGCAATTTCATATATTCCTAAACGTACTAGATAAGGATGTCCGCATACCATTTTCATGAGCTTTTCAACCTCACTATTGTTCCAATTAAGCCCATGGAAACAAGCTAAACTTTTTACTTGAATTGAGTCAAATTCTGTTAGTTCTAATGGTACTCCGGCATTGAAAGGAGATTGATTGATATCTAAGGGGATATAAACTTCCGTTGAATGGGCGACGACTAATCGCAGTTGTCTCCAGATATCAGCAATTTTTCCTTTTTCATGCCAGCTGCGTAGCATACCCAAAAAATCTTCAATGACCTCCCTATAGGAAAATAGACGATCTATATCATCTAATCCTAATACCAAAGGACAATTAATTTGGGGCAATAAATACTCTTCAAAGTACAGTGTACAGTTATCGTTGCTACCGAAAATTTCCGTATCCCAATAATTATCTAGCTGATTAGCTAACTTTAACTCCCGACTAACCTGTAGGCAAAGCGAGCGTAGAAATAGCTCCAAATTAGTCAAAACGGACTTATTGACGCTATTCAAACTCAGATACACTGTTTGAGCATTTTCTGAAGCAGCATGGTCTAACAGCTTCATGATCAAAGAGGTCTTACCCATTAACTTTGGGGCTTTAATCCGAATTAACGCCGCCGGTTTAACTACTGTTTTATAGCCAAGAGATTCAATACCATCTCGTTCGATGTAAAAGGGAGAAGACGGTGCAACTGCACCTTCTGGAAAAGGGAATTCTGTTGCTGAAACACGGAGCGATGAGGGCAAATTGATACTAGTTTGTAGTTGAGTTTTAGCTCTCTCTAAGGCGACTTTAAAATTCTTTTTAGTTAACTTTTCACCTAAAGCTTCAGACAGCTTTTTCCATAACTGATTGCCAATATCTTTGTTAAGGTACTCTGTACTATAGCCAGCTCGTTTGCCAATTTCTTCATAGGTTAGTCCTGCCCAAGAACCTTCAAGTACAAGTATTTCTATATCATTAAGGTGCTTTTGGGTCTTTTGGAAAAGCAGTTGTTCTGCTATCTCTTTTGCCTGCTGCCAAGTCAGTCCTGATTCTAAGTTACTCATTCTGAGTCGTTTCGGATGAAGACACAGATACCAGGGTAAGCGCAAGACAAATTGAGCCAAAATGCGATATAGGGCAAGAATTATGACCATATTAAGCCTTGATTCTCAGCACTATTGCATATTTATATCAATATTGTTGATAAGAATGCCGCCTTATTGATTCTTGCGTTTACCCTGACACAGATACCAGTCTGGATTCTATTTTCTATATTACACGACTTGGCAAGTTAAGGGTGAATCAAGGAGCCACAACAGGGTAATCTGGGAGACATCACAGTTAGAGAGTTAACCGGGTGTATCTCATATTTGTAAAAAAGAAGGGGGAGCGTGGGAAGTGTGGGGAGATAGGGAGATAGGGAGATAGGGAGATAGGGAGATGGGGGAAATTTTTATTAAGGGTAATGTCATATTCGTCAGTATCCCAAATTCGTTACATTCGTTCCTAGCTCAAATTGAGGATTTTGAGATTTCATGTCTGAATTCTTTGTGATTATTACTGTGGTGGAGGTAGATGCATCCTTTTCACAGTCACTTATCCTGTGGATGGATAATGAGTACAATCACGTTGTGACGATGCCAGAATGTTACCGTTCACTGCCTTGAGATAAAGACCGTATGCCCCACCCTTCCGGTTATAGCAGTACGCATTAAGCTTAGGACATTGATAAAAGCTGAAAAAGTGCGACCCGTGGCGAATTAAATTCTTAATACGGAAAGCGCACCTGCGATGCATGTAGTTAACTTTTGCCTCTTGCCTCTTGCCTCTTGCCTTGCGGCTAGCGCTATAGTTGCCAGTAGTCTCGGCATCCGACCTGTGAGCGCCCTTTAGTTGTCTAGCATCAGCACTGCAAAGCGTTTGTTGCCATTGACGGTGTAAGGCTCAACATCAAAAATTCTGGCCCCATTTTGTCGCCACAGTTGATTAACTTGCGCTGCGGTTTTACCGTAGTACCACCACCAGCGTTGACCTTGAGAGCGTTCCATGACGACAGTAAAAGTATTGTTGCCGCGCCTTTCGATATCGATTAATCTGGCTTTGTTTTCTTTGAGTTTCGAGCTAATAAAGCTGGGTGATTTGTTGGAATAAACCCACCACGCCTTGCGGTCTGCACCTGTATTTTTAATCATTACAGCACTAAACAGGCGCTTACCACCGACAACATAGGTATCGAGGTCAACAATGCGTGCTTGATTATCCTTGGCTTTTGCCATGATGTCATTAAAGGAAAGGTCAGTATAGTACCACCAAGCCTTAGCTTCAGAAGCTGTATTGGAAACGAGAACGACTGCATAGCGTTTTTTGCCATTGACCCGATAAACTTGCAAGTCGATAATCCGAGCCCGATTTTGCGAGAGTTTTTCTTTGAGGGTCTCAGACGTTATACCGTAGTACCACCACCATTTCTTGGCATATGCACCTTGGTTTTTCACCATTGCGGCGCTAAAGCGATAGGGAGAGGTAGATTCTACTTCCAGGTCAATAATTCGATAACCTTCCTTAAGCTTGGCTTTGATTTGGTTAACAGACACACCTTGCAACCACCAAAACTGGGTAGGCGTAGTGTCTGAGGTTTCCGTCAGAGCAATCTGTGTATTGGTAGTGGTTTCTAGTTGATTAGCTTCTGAGGCAGGAGGCTGCAATTGAGGAGTAGATTCGGGGAAAACTGGACTCGATGCAGTAGCATTTAAACTCAATAGTGGTAACGTGAATCCGAGTGTTAGGAAGAATGCGATCGCATTTCGTTTCATAATCTTTGTTCACCTGAATGCATAGATGTAATGTTGAGTGAATGTCCAACTAGCCAATTTGCTCTCTTCTGCGTGCTAGTTGCGGCTAATGGTAGATGCACTCTAGATTCGAGTTGACGAAAATCCAGTCATTAAGTTCCTACAACAATCCTTAGTTAGGAGAAACAAAACCAAGCTGTCTGGGGTAGCAAATCTTGTATTTGTATGTACAAGCCGAACAAGAATTAACAGGTGATTTCTCACATTGCACGCGCACAGAAACAATGCCTTCAAAGTCTCCTGTTAACTTTCGGAATTGAGGAAGAGCTGGTGCAGCCGATACATTAAAGACTTGAAATATCCCGACTGGGCCTTCAAGTTCTACCCTGAGATCGTGGTTACCAGTTGCTTCTATTTCTAGGCTAATATTGCGACGAATTCCTGATTGCCAAATTAAGTCGGGTACCCAAAGGCAATCAGTAGAGCTATCCGGTTGGCGAGATACTTCATTTTCTACGCAAGCGGTTGGTAAAAACCCGACAATAGTTGGAAGGTGACTCAGTGTAGGCAATGTCTACACTACCTACTACACATCACGCTGCCACCACAGAACCACATCAGCAAAGGTCATACGACCCTGGGTAACCACAAATTTGATCCGATTGTTGCCATGTTTGAGTAAATTGGCACTAATCACTTCGTGGATGGTGTTTAAGCCAGAATTCCCTAAAGTAAAACTGACCTGATTAGAATTATTGACAGAAATATTGAAGCTAACTCGCTCGCTAGTGGGATAAACCATGAAGGCAAGAATAGATCTCGAACCTAAATGGGCATCACCGGGAAGAGAAAATGAAAAATCTTGATCGATATCTGCGCCAACTTGCAAAGTGAACTTGCTGTCTCGTATAATGCTATAGTCTGAAATTCTAGCCATGATTTTTCCCTGTGATTAATTAGTACATTGCTCAAGCCCAAAGCTGAAATAAGCTTGATATCAATCATTATCTTGATATATAGAAAAAACAACCATGGGAATAAAATCAGGTAATTCCAAGGATAGTTGAGCGATAAAAATAGGATTAAATCAGGTCAAATAAAATTAAAATAGGAAAAAGTCAGGAGGATTGATCTGGGCTGGCAAATCTATGCCATCATAGCTATATCCCGCAGTAGATGTGCTGTGCTGCCATGAGTGACAATTCAAACTCTGATTACGAATATCATATTGGTGGTAGTCTTCCGGCTGATGCACCGAGTTACGTAACGCGACAAGCCGACTGGGAACTTTATCACAACTTAAAAGCCGGACAACTTTGCTATGTTCTCAATTCCCGACAAATGGGTAAATCTAGCCTGCGCGTGCGGGTGATGCAAAAGCTACAAGCAGACGGTATCGTTTGTGCTTTTGTTGATTTGACCGGGATTGGCAAAGAGGGTATTACTCCTGAAAAATGGTATGCCGGAATTATCTATTCTCTTGTTAGTAGCCACCCGCTCAAAGAAAAATTTAATTGGCTTTCTTGGTGGCGAGAACGCAGAGATTTACTTTCGCCCATACAGCGCTTGCATTCCTTTATCGAGGATATTTTTTTAACAGAAACACAAGAAACTATTGTCGTTTTTGTTGATGAAATCGACCGCGTTTTAAGTCTAAATTTTTCCTTAGATGACTTTTTTGCTTTAATCCGCTTTTTTTACAATCGGCGAGTAGATAATCCTGCCTATCGTCGTCTGACTTTTGCCCTTTTGGGAGTGGCAACCCCAAGCGATTTGATTAAAGATAAAACCCAAACTACTTTTAATATTGGTCAGGCAATAGAATTACAAGGATTTAAACTACAGGAATCCCAACCCTTAGCTAAGGGTTTAGCAGGAAAAGTAGACAAGCCGCAAGGGATTTTAGCAGACATCCTCGCTTGGACGGGAGGACAGCCATTTCTGACCCAAAAACTATGTCAGCTTGTAGTTCGAGAAGCAGACAAAGATAGAATTGTGAGTTCCCAATCCCTTGAGGAGATAGTACGCAAGCAGATCATCGAGAACTGGGAAGCACAAGACGAACCCGAACACTTGCGGACAATCCGCGATCGCATCTTCCGTAATCCTCAAGGTGTTGCTAGGCTCCTCGGTATCTATCAACAGATTCTACTGCAAGGAGAAATCATTGCTGACTCTTCTGTGGAACAAACAGAGTTGCGTTTAGCAGGATTAGTGGTACAACAGCAGGGTAAATTAAGGGTCTATAACCGTATTTACCACCAGGTTTTCAATCAGCAATGGGTAGAGAAGCAATTAGAAAAGCTGCGTCCTTACTCTGAAAATTTCACTGCTTGGGTTGCTTCCCATTATCAAGATGAATCCCGTCTATTGCACGGTCAAGCATTGCAAGATGCCTTGCAATGGGCGAGTGATAAAAGTTTAAGTCCTATTGATTATCGTTTTTTAGGGGCGAGTCAGGATTTTGAGAAGCGAAAAGTTGAAATTAATCTAGTTCTTCAACAAGGACAAAGTCGCCTCTTAGCCCAGGCCAATCAAACTTTAACCAAAGCGCAACAGCAAGCTAAAGCCGAATTAACCAAAGCAAAACAAACAGCCAAGATGATCGTTGGTATTGGTTCTGGCATTCTGGCAATTTTGTTGTTAGTTGCCACCGTCGTCGGATTGCAAGTTAGACAAGCTAAACGAGAGCTTGCAGAATTAAAGCTATCACTGCTTAGTGTCAACTCCCAAAAAGCGTTGGACTCCAGTCCCTTTGAGTCTCTGTCGAAAGCCCTGCAAGCAGGAAAAAAACTACGAGGCATGGAAAAGTGGCAGCCAGTGGAACCAGAGACACGTAAGCAGGTAATTGATACCCTCCGTCAGGCAATTTACCTTACTACAGAACGCAATCGCCTTGAGGGACATGAAGCTGCGGTGATCAGTGTGAGCTTTAGTCCTGATGGTCAAACGATTGCCTCTGCTAGTGCAGATCAGACGGTCAAGCTGTGGGATCTCAAGGGCAACTTACTAAAAACCCTCGAAGGGCATAGTGATAATGTTTTGAGCATCACCTTCAGTCCAGATGGCAAACTCCTTGCCTCTGCTGGTTGGGATGGCACGATTAAACTTTGGGATGCTTTGAAGGGTACCCTGCTCAAAACGTTTACTGCTCATAACCCTAAGATTGCTAGCATTAGTTTTAGCCCAGATAGCAAAATCCTGGCGGCGGCAGCTTTCAATGGCACGATAGCACTGCTGAAGGTGGAAAATGGCACCCGGATTAGAATCCTCAATCACAGTACTGAACCAGTTTTAAGTGTCCGGTTCAGTCCCAATGGTAAGCTGCTTGCCTCTGCTAGCTTTGACGACACACTCAAGCTCTGGAATGTTGAGGATGGTACCCTTGCCCATACCTTTACAGGTCATCGCAATAAGCTCAGTAGTGTCAGCTTTAGTCCAGATGGCAAACTCCTTGCTTCTGGTAGTTTTGACCACACAGTGAAGTTGTGGAGTATTGAGGATGGTAGTCTAGTGCATACCTTTGAGGGTCATCGAACTCCTGTGCGGAGCGTTAGTTTTACTCCCACCTATGCTCAGGCTCCGCTTTTGGCTTCTACTAGTGAAGATGGCACGATCAAACTGTGGAATTTAGAGACCAAGGGACTTGAGCCGGAAACTTTCAGGGGTCATCGCCGTCAAGTTTGGGATGTCAGTTTCAGTCCCGACGGCAAAATGCTCGCCTCTGCTAGTACAGACCAAAGCGTGAGGCTTTGGGAAATACAAGGGATTGAACCACAAACCCTTTTTGGTCATCATGATCGGGTCCGGAGTGTTGCTTTTAGTCCTGATGGTAGCACCCTAGCTTCTGGCAGTGCAGATCGCACCGTGAAACTATGGCGTGTCAAAGATGGCAATCTGTTACAGACTCTGGGAAATCATGCTGACTCTGTCAAAAGTGTGAGTTTCAGTCCTGATGGCAAATTTCTGGCCTCTGGTAGTGAGGACCGTAGAGTCAGGGTATGGAATCTAGAGAATAGTCAACGTGTGCATGTTTTTGTCGGTCATAACCACATGGTAACCAGTGTCGATTTTAGTCCTGATGGCAAGATGCTTGCTTCTGCGAGTAAGGACGGCTTAGTAAAGCTATGGAATCTTAAGGAAGGCATACTGGTGCAAACTCTTGCTGCTCATCCCAATAAAATTAGAAGTGGTGTGGTAACAACTGTGAGTTTCAGCCCCAACGGCAAATTTCTTGCTTCTGCGGGTCATGATCGCACAGTAAAGCTATGGAATTTAGAGAATGGCATCACTTTAGAGCAAACTCTCACTGGTCATCACACAAATGTCAAGAGTATTAATTTCAGTCCTGATAGTAAGATGATCGCCTCTGCTAGTGCAGATCATACCGTAAAACTGTGGCGTGTAGAGGATGGCACTATAGTGCAAACCCTACGTGGTCACAACAACCAGCTTACCAGTGTCGAATTTAGCCCTGATGGCAAGCTCTTAGCTTCTGCTAGTCTTGACAATACGGTAAGGCTATGGGATACCACGACAGGAAAGGAACTGCAAACCTTAATTGGTCACCGTGGTTGGGTTAACAGTGTGAGTTTCAGCCGTGATGGTAAATTTCTCGCTTCCGCTGGGTCTGATAACACGGTAAAGTTGTGGAATTTGGAGCTAGATCTTGATAATTTGATGAGGCTAGGTTGCAACTGGCTTGATGATTACCGAGCTACACATGCTGAGATGGAAGAATTAGAGTCTGCTTGCCAAAGTGCTCTTTAAAACAGATATAGCAATTCTCATCACGAGTGAGGACAAAGCTTACTTCTTTACTTCTGCCTTCTGCCTTCTGCCTTCTGCCTTGCTTTTGCCCTTAGTATAAAGTATAAGTATTCAACCGGACATGATATTAATCCACCTTGCCAAATCGCCCAAAGGGAAACAGACGAAATAAGACTTGACCATAAATTTGCTTCCTATGCACCAAGCGCATCAACAACTTATCCTGATCATCTGGATTTTTACCCAAAACTAAATAGCAACAAGAGGGGATTTCTCTCTCTACTTCGTCATCATCTTGGATGAGAATTGCTTGAATGTAGTCAGTTTGCAGCCGTTGACCATTGAGATAAACCTCTCCTTGCTTAATGGCAAACTTGTCCCCAGGTAACGCCACAATCCGCATAATGTACTTCTTACCATTAAAGCCTTGCTTCGCCAAATTATTGCTAACCCAAAACTCAATCACATCTCCGTGGTTGAATTTGCGCCAATTACCGGTGACCATATCCGTGAGAACCACATCACCGCTCTGGACTACTGGTACTACCGTTGATTCTAGCCCACTGTCAACCCTATAGATGCTGCTACTAAGAATTAGAAAAACAAACAGAGAAAATCCCAACAGAATATAGCCTAGCCCAGGGTTTTTATAACCTTCAATCAGGGGGGCTGGAACAGGTTCATTGCCCACAAAATACTGACGTAGGGAATCATGAATAAAACGGTAACGGCCTCCCACTTGCTGAATCAACCGCCGTTCTGCGGCATAACTGAGGAACCTGGCATAGTTCCAAGGAATTGCTCCCCTTTGCCACAAAATTAGCCTCAGGGTCAAGTGCGGTATCCAGTCTTGACCCCCACTTGCTAGTGCCGAAACCAATCCTACAAGTAAACCCATTCTTAAAGAGCTAGTCAAATCAAAGTTAGCTGGGGTAAAGATGGAGACAAATGGAAAAATTAATGCCCCAGCCGGAAAAGCAAACAGGGGAATAATAAACGTTTTTTTAAAAGATTCTTTTATACTTTGATTAGGGTTTTCCTTAGCCATTTCTGTTTTTAAGCAAAAAAAACGCCCAAAAATCATCCATCCTAAAAATAAAATCACCAAAAAAGTCAGCCCAAAAATTAGACAAAACGTCAGCCCAAAAATTAGCAAAAAAGTCAGCCCAAAAATTAGACAAAAAGTCAGCCCAAAAATTAGACAAAACGTCAGTCCATACCAACTTACAACCAAAGCTTCAGCTTGTCTTTCATAGTCTTTAAAATCCGTGAATTTTAGCCCTAAAATTAGCCCAAATATCAGCCCATAAACCAGACCGAATATCAAATCATAAACCAGACCAAATATCAAACCATAAAGCAGACCAACAATCAGTCCAGAAATTAATCTAAAAACACTTCTTTGAAAACCTTCTGTTAACCAATATGACTGGATATTTTCAATTAAAAATTCAGTGGTTGAATCGGCTACTAATTGCCGAGCTAGATAAGTCAACCAATGTCTAGTCTCCTTATCCCCATAAGGAACTCCCTTGGGATAGTTTTGCTTATTAAGGGGTAACGTTAAGCGCTCCTCTACATAGGCTGACCACAGTTGTGCTTCATTGGTAATCGGCTGCCCCTGGTATGCCGTCACCATCACGTTTAAAAACAGGGGTTTATCTGCCAGTTCTCTCATCTGGGCATGACTGGATAGCACTTGCCAAAGCTCCGGTTTACCCAGGCGCTGGAGATACTCTTGGATTTGGACATCATTGGGGGACTGCAAGCGATAAGCCCCATTAAGTTTACGTAGTTTGACTCTTCCTTGCTGATATTCTTCCACGCGACAGCAAACCACCCCACGGCGTTGGATGTCTTGCTTGAAAAACTGATTAATTTTGGTGACGCACAGCCGTTGACGGGGTATGCCTAACTCGTCTAAACCATCGAGAAGGGGCAGTAGTTGATAGTTTTTCAGCCATTGTTGGCTGATTTTTTCGTCAATGCTGTAATTGCTCTTGAGTTGAGCGACTAACCATTGATCAAGGGGTTGCTGATCATTTTTCCAGGCAGAAAGCTCAAAGATGATGGGGATCGGTGCAGCATGATTCTGTTCTGCTTGGTTAACTAACTCCTCTGCTAATCTTAGTAAAGTGGTCGTTTTCCCAGACCCCGGTTCCCCTAAAATTAGTAACCGACCTTTCACATCTGGCCGTTCAAATACCTCCATTGCTGAGGTTTGAGGCATTAGGGGAATTACTTTCTGTCGCTGGTCACGCTCTACCGCTCCCTTGCTCTCCTCCATGGGTAATTCCAGATACAGATTCATCTCTAACTGGTCTTGGTGCAGAGAATCTTGGAGTCGAGTTTTTACCTCCCGCTTGACTTCTACCAGTAACTGTTTGCGAATGCAACTAGCAGCATACTGATTACGGTCGAGCCATCCAATTAGCTTGCGTTGTAATTCTCTCCAAAGGGGAGCTGGCACATGTCTTGGCTGCTCCGAATTATAGTAGTAATTAGTTTCGGAATACGAACCGTGGTCACCAAAATCAGTCTCCCGGTAATTACGTCCTGTCTTAATTTGACGCTCTGGCCGCTTTCGTTCTTCAGTCACGACTGTTGATTAAGCTAGGGTGATCGAAGTTTAGTCTGGTGTTAAGACTGCTGAGTTTCCTGCCAATCTTCCAGCGCACCGATAACAAAACTAGCAGCCGGATGGTTCAGCAGTTGCTCAAAAGCACTGACACCACCAGCTTTCAAGGCACTGAGTACTCTATTACTCAAAGCAGGGTTAGTGTCAATCTGATCAACTGCTGCTGCTGCCACATTCATCTTTCCAGTGGTAGTATCGGTAGGGTAAGTTTTGTCTAAGGTCTCTAGTAATTGTTGAATCTCTGCTGCAGCTTCCGCGAGGTTTTGTTTTTGCTCTGGGTTATTGTTGTAATGCTTCTCTTTGTAATTACCTTGGTCCCTGAAGTTGGTTTCTCGGTAATCTCTACCTGTTTCACGGTAATCCCTACCTGCTTGAATATAGCGATCGCCACTCATAACTAACTTCTCCTTAGCCGCTCACGGTAAAGCCAATCGTCTATCCCTTTTCAGCCATGAGCACCCTCAATCAACTAAAAATGGGACTATTGGCTGTATTGTAGCTATATTTGGATAAATTGACTGAATCTCAACTCGGTTAATTCAGCAATGTCGTCTTTCTTGCTCTTCTGACGACTTAATACCCAATTCTTCCAAACGTTGAGGAGTAGCTTCGTCTGACTCTGCCCATTCCAAAGCCCTAAACAGGTGCTTGGCATTTTCTGGCGATCGCAATAGGTAAATGGTTTCTAAGATGCTTGACAATTCATCTTCAGCAATTAACGCGACATTTTTCTGGTTATCACGCTTGATTACGATAATTTCGCGTTCATCGTAAACTTGATCTAGGATGCTAGCTAGGTTAGCGTTTGCTTGAGAATAGGTAGTTTCCCGACTTAACATCATTTCATTGAGGCTGACTTGTAGATCATTATTGTACATACCTCAAATTGAAACTGCACGGTAATCTGATCGGTGGAATGAGCATGTTGGTGGAACAGGCATCTTGCCTGTTTCATCTTCCGGCATCTTGGTGGAACAGGCATGTTGGTGGAACAGGCATCTTGCCTGTTTCATCTTCCGGCATCTTGGTGGAACAGGCATCTTGCCTGTTTCATCTTCCGGCATCTTGGTGGAACAGGCATCTTGCCTGTTTCATCTTCCGGCATCTTGGTGGAATGGCCATCTTAGTGGAACAGGCATCTTGCCTGTTTCATGTTCCGGCATCTTGGTGGAACAGGAATCTTAGTGGAACAGGCATCTTGCCTGTTTCATGTTCCGGCATCTTGGTGGAACAGGAATCTTGGTGGAACAGGCATCTTGCCTGTTTCATGTTCCGGCATCTTGGTGGAACAGGCATCTTGCCTGTTTCATCTTCCGGCATCTTGGTGGAATGGCCATCTTAGTGGAACAGGCATCTTGCCTGTTTCATGTTCCGGCATCTTGGTGGAACAGGAATCTTGGTGGAACAGGCATCTTGCCTGTTTCATCTTCCGGCATGTTGGTGGAACAGGCATCTTGCCTGTTTCATCTTCCGGCATCTTGGTGGAATGGGCATCTTGCCTGTTTCATCTTCCGGCATCTTGGTGGAATGGCCATCTTGGTGGAATGGCCATCTTGGTGGAACAGGCATCTTGCCTGTTTCATTCCCGAGCGGGCAAGATGCCCACTCTACTAAATTGGTTATTCCCGATTCCCGATTCCCGATTCCCGATTCCCGATTCCCTTTATTACCCAAATACCTCCTGAATTCCTAACTGCTCCAACCCTTGCCCAATCAACACCAAGCGAGTCTGACGCTTTTCATCAGCTTGCCAAGGACGGTCAAAGAAACTCTCAATGCGATCGCCTACTCCTTGGATCACCATCCGCATTGGTTTATTAGCAACATTTACAAATCCCTTAATACGATAAATCTCTTGCTGTTGCACCAATTGTCGTAGTTTTTCCTTGATAACCTGTGGATCAAATGCCTGATCTAAAATCAAATTAACTGAATTAATATCATCATCATGGTCATGGTCTTCTTCATGGTCATGATGGCTAGGACGTGAGTCTAAATTATCTTCTACTCCGGCATTAAATCCTAGCAGTAAATCAGGACTAATTTCTCCCTCGTGACAAGGAACTACCTTCACACTAGTTGGTAACTGCTGTTGCAACCAATTGTTTACTTTGGTTTGAGTAGGACTATCCACTAAATCCACTTTAGTCAACAGCACCATATCAGCACAAGCTAGCTGGTCTTCAAACAATTCCTCGATGGGAGTTTCATGTTCCAAGGTTGGGTCAGCCTGACGTTGCGCTTCTAAAGCATTGATATCGCTGACTAAAGTACCAGCGGCTAACGCATCGCAGTCTACTACAGTAACCACCCCATCCACGGTAGCGCCAGTGCGAATTTCTGGCCAACGAAAGGCTTGAACTAAAGGTTTAGGCAACGCTAATCCCGACGTTTCAATCAGTATATTATCAATCTTGTCACGACGCTTCAGCAATTCTTGGATTGTCGGTAAGAATTCTTCCTGAACCGTGCAACACAGACACCCATTGGCTAGTTCTAAAATATTATTATTCGCATCATCGTCTTCATCACAAATCTGACAGGAACGCAATAGTTCCCCATCAATTCCTACTTCACCAAATTCATTGACAATTACAGCAATTCGCCTGCCCTGATTATTTTGGAGCAGGTGACGAACAAGAGTAGTTTTGCCACTACCGAGGAATCCAGTAACAACAGTAACAGGAATTTTTGCAGCCATTTTAAGTAAGTTAAGGAGTAAAGTTAAGGTTGAAGGTTGGTTGGTTGGTTGTTCGCGTAGCGTGGCCAAAGGCCAAGGTTATTTTGTTGTTCGCGTAGCGTGGCCTATTGGCCAAGGTTGAAGGTTGCTTGGTTGAAGGTTGGTTGGTTGTTCGCGTAGCGTGGCCTTTTGGCCAAGATTCTTCGCCTTTGGGGTTCGGTGTAGGGTAGGTTTAAGGTTGGGATAGGGATCCGTGTAGGAATTGTGATCATTTTTGTTCCCTGTTCCCTGTTCCCTGTTCCCGACAACTGCCGCGAAGTCTATTACCTAAACGTACATACTGGGTATTTTTGAAACAATCGAGAACCAATTGTTTGGTATTCAATGATGCTGTTTCGAACCACAAAAGTGTCGGTTCCATCGTAAGCATGGTCATTTAACGGCGTGTAGTTCCAAGTAATGTAGATAACTTCACCTTCGATTGTTTCGGGAACGATTATATTATTGCCATCTGCAAATATCTCAAAAAGACTGTCAAAAACGCAGGCTACTTGGTCAATACCCTTGTAAACTGTGTGGTTGAGAATCAAGATGGAGTCTTCCGAATAGTCAGAGATAATGTCCTCTAGGTCGGAGTTTGCCCATGCATTAATGTGGTGTTCCCATACCTTTATCGTTTCCTCTGTTGTTTCATCGGCACGCCAGTTATAATAGGCTACCAAATTGGTGTTCAACCTCGGTTCGGCGTTGCCAACAGAAGCATCTGCAAGTACTGGAGCGGAAAAACACGCCCAGCAAAGCCCGATTGCGATCGCAGTTAATATCCCAACTTTTAACCACTTCAAACGTCCCAAAATATTTATATAAATCATAGAGTATCTCCTTATAACTATTCAACAAACTAACAATACTTTTTAGTTGTGAGCTCTCAGCTTTTTAGCTGATTTACTGATAGCGTATCAATGATAAATTGGCAACTTTGGAATCCTCCGGGAAAGTAAAACCAATAAGAGAAGACATCAATATCTCAGGGTTCAGTTAGAACGTTTAATCGGGTGATATTCGATCGCCATCCAGATACAATCCGTATCTGAATAATACTGATGCCACGGATAGGTATAGTGCTGGTTTTCGTGTACTTCACAAAAAGGAACGATCTGGGTGTATCCCTCAGTCATCAAGAGATCTTCATAGAGAGTGTCAAAATCCTCTTCTTTGAACTTCTGCATTCGTCCCTGTCCCAAGACTTGGGTGTGAAGCTCAAGAAAGTCATGTTGGTTATGGATGGCACAATCGGTACGAGAAGGGGCATACCAGAGGTTAACTTTAACAGAGAACTTTTCTGGTTGATGGGGTGTACTCGATTGCCTTGCCATAAAATAGGGATCGACTTCTAGAATTCCCGCCTCATCTTGAGGAGACTTCCACAGGGGTACATCTTTGGGGAAGTTGATCAAATTCCCTAATAGATTCCACCCAGGCTCAAAGACAATCTTGCCGATGTTTTTGCTCTCTACTACCTCCAGCAAAAGTAAGGATTTGGCTTTTTTGACAGTAGTATCTTTTAGGATGGTAGATGAAAAAGCCGGAATAATGCTGGTGTTCGTTTCGCTCAGGTAAGCATCTGTCTCTTCAGGATTAACCGTGATAGTACGACTGTTAATGGGATAATTTTCCACATTTTCAACGTACTTCCCATCTATGTAGGCACCGGAAAAGTTAAGTTGTTTAACTTGGTTAGCTTTCATCGGTTTTTGACACAGAATTAAAGGACTAGTTACCTAAGCTCTAGTGACGCATCTAGGCTCATGAATTTAGCTTGGGTGCAGGGCATTGCTTAATAATCGAATGATTTTAATAGTAGGTGCGCGCCTCCAAGGGCGCGAGCAATCCCTCGCGCCCTTGGGTCGCACCTGTAGAATGGGCATCTTGGTGGAACTGGCATCTTGCCAGTTATCAATATTTTCGGGTGGGCAGGATTCTCACCCCACTGATATTAATTCCTTGATTTAGCAATATCCCCTATTCCCTACTCCCTACTCCCTGTTTAAAGATTAAGCTTGAAGGTTATTTGGTGGAAACCTCTTATCCAAAAATTGCAGAGGATAGGAAAACGACTCCTATTGAGCAGATACCAAAGCCTAAAATTCGCATCAGTGGGAAGGGTTGATTTCTCCATTGTTTGATCAACGTCTTACTCAGCCCTAGGGCTAGGATGGCAATACCATACTGAATCACACTGAAGCCAATCAGGTAAGCCAAGAGTGGACTGATTTCAGCACCTACAATTGCTTCACCATAGGCATAGCCATGAAAAATACCAGCTAAGCTCGCTAACCCTAGCACTACGGATATAGTTGGAATTTTGGCACTCAACAGTAGTCCGCCAAAGAGCACCACTGAAGTAGCGATCGCAATCTCTGGTATTGGTAAGTCCATTCCCAGCAAGTGAATACCTGTCCCGACTAGGGTGGTGAGGACAAAAGCACCTGGAATCAGGAAACCACTGCTAAATCCAGCTGCAATTAAGCCAACAGCAATCACAAAGGCGAGATGATCGAAACCAATCACGGGATGACCTAATCCCGACAAAAATCCTGTGATGAAATTATCGGGTCTCTCGCCACCAAAGGGATGGTGAGCCATGGCTTGTTGTGCTGTACTTAAAATCCCCATCCATACCAACAAAGCTATAGCATTAAAGCCAAGTTTATGGTTTTGATAACGGGAGATATAAGACCGATTGCTGGCGGAAAATTTGTTCTTTGACATCGGGTAAATGCTGGTCAATGACTGATCCAAAAATTGGCACAGTTTAGTGTTAATTACCTTGACAGACTAGGCTTTCTAAGACTCTCTTGAAAAAAGATAAAGTAGTCTTGTAGCACATTTAAACTGAGCTGAACGCGCACGGGTGCGCGTAGCGCATAAGCTGCTCGCGTAGCGTGGCACAGGCTTCTAGCCTGTGATAAGTGCCCATAAGCTGATAGCTTACGATCAAACTTACAGATCAAACCTATTAAATACTTTTTACTCAACCACTAGTTTTCAAAACGGGCATCACAAACGTTACTGGTAGTGGTTGGCTACTAACTAATTTTGGAAATGCTACATCAGACATCATCTGTACCTCGCAGATAGATTTAACAACAACTGACACCATTGGCGGGCATTCTGACTTAGAGGTCACAGACCTCATCACAGCTGCGGGACAGCGCCGGACTTGCACCGGACTTTCCCCGTTACCTCTGGTGAGTGTTCTTCACCAGAACCGATGGAACTTCAGGTACTTTAGCACAATTTGACCTAAATTATTCGTTAAATATTAATTAAGATCTTAATTACGATTAATTAAGTTTAATTAAGTAGTTGCACACAATAACAGCAGTTTTCAATTGGGTTAGGTACTTTCGCCCTGGGTTTTAGGGAGCAGGGAGCAGGGAGCAGGGAATAGGTAAGACAGACAAAATCCTTTGTACCTTATAGCTATCAAAAACGCTGTAACATTTATTGATTGCGTCTAGGGGGAGACTGATCCTGTGATTTTGGGTTATCCCTTTTCTCAACATTAGGCAACTGGCCTACTGCCGGGATAGGGGTAGCATGGTCATCGGGAACGATTTTTGAACCAAATCTCTTAGCGTAAACTTGGGTAAATTCAGCTCCCAAAAAGATAATTTGAGAGGAATAGTAGACCCAAGCCAATAAAACCACCAGTGAACCAGCAGCACCGTAACTTGAGGAAAAACTGCTTCTGCCGAGATACCCTGACAATAGCGATTTACCCAAGTTAAACAGTAAGGTAGTGATAATCGCTCCCACCCAGACATCCTTCCAGGCAATTTTCACATCTGGCAAGTACTTGTAAACCAGAGCAAACATCAGGCTAAGGATACCAAAGGACACCAGCAAGTCCAGAATTGTCCAGACAAAGTCAAGTTGGTAGAGCCAGAGTAAACCCAGTTCCTTGAGAAATTCGCTCTCATAAGACCTCAAAGCTGATAAGACAGTACTGAGCACAGCAGACAATAGCAGAAAAAGTCCTACACCCAGCACGGTCAGAAACGAAAGAATCCGTTTTTTCAAAATACCCCAGATGCCCCGTCCGGGTTTGAGCTTCACATCCCAAATCGTATTCAAGGCATCTTGGAGTTCGCCAAATACCCCAGATGCACCGAACAACAGCACCACAATACTAATCAAGGAAGCCAACCCCCCACTAGCATCAGGCCGATTGGCATTAGTAATCGCTGTCTGAATAAACTGTGCCCCCTGTTCGCCAACCAATCCTTGGATTTGCCCTACAATCTCGCCTTTAGCCGCCTCTTCCCCAAAAATAGACCCCACAATTGCGATCGCAATTATGAGCACTGGCGCTAGGGAAAAAATCATGTAATAGGATAATGCTGCTGCTAGTCGAGATGCGTTATCCTCCTGCCATTCTTTAAATGTTTCCTTAAGCAGTCCTAAAATAGCCTTGGGATTCATCACCATCACTCCTGGACGCGGGTTAATCGGCATCCTTCCAGTTGGAAATGCCGGACAATGCCTGAGAATATTCTAGATTGACAATTGATCGTAGTTAAGCATGATAGCTGACACGTAGTGGGGTAAGGTAATTGGATAAAAACCAATAAAATCTTAAGTTACCCATGATTGGAAATCAATTTGTAAGCAACTTCGTCTCTTCCTTATCCAAACGTGGGAAACTACCAATTAGCTTTGTAATTCATTTGGAAGATGGGTCACTCACCACTATTGGAGAAGAGAAACCGATCTTGGATATATACATCAAAAATCCAGCTGGTCGAAAAGCTTTCATGTCTTTAGACCAATTACTGATAGTGGAAGCTTACATCAAGGGTGATATTGATTTCGAAGGGCACTTAATCAAGGCCATGTCGTTCCAGAAGCTGTTATCCGATCAGCATATTTTGCTAAAGATAGGTCGGCGACTCAAGCCCATCTTACTTGGGCGGGAAAAATGCAATCCAGATTGGATATCGAAGCATTATGACTCCCATAATATCCAATTGTTCGCTATGGATACCGATTACAATACTTATACTCCTGGGATATATGAGAAAGATCAGGATAGCCTAGAGGTTGGAGCTGAACGCAAGTTAGACTTTGCCTTTCAATCTCTTAATCTCAAACCGAATGATTCGGTACTGGATATTGGCTCTGGCTGGGGCGGTTTCCTGCGTTTTGCCGCACGCAGAAATATCCCTGTGACTGGAATTACCTTATCCAAGCACCAAAAACAGTATGTAGAAGATTTAATTGAAAAAAACAACTTTGATGCAGAGGTCAAGTATCAAGACTTTTTCTCATTCCAACCCAGCCATAAATATGATGGCATAGTCATGATGGGGGTAATCGAAGATTTGTCAGATTATCCTCGCGTGATGGAGCGTCTCTTGAACTACCTTAAACCTGGCGGACGAGTATATCTCGACTTTGCCTCACACAAAGAGTCATTTGGCACGCACAGTTTTATTACTAAGTATATCTGGCCAGGAACCTTTCGGATGGTGTATATGCCGGAATTTATCGATGCTGTTAGAGAATCACCATTTGAGATCCAAGCCATCTATAACGACCGTCGCAACTATTATCTTTGGGCTAAGGGGATGTATGAGCGCTGGATGGAAAAAAAAGCAGATATTATCGACAATTCAAATGAACAAATCTGGCGCACATTCCGGATACTTTTTGCGGCAACAGCGGGTACCATGAGCAAATCATCATACGATTCGACGGCCTATCGGGTGGTTTTAGAATTACCCGAGGATCACAAGTCTTTACAATAACTGTGGTCAGACCTAGATTCCTAGCTTAATTTTGAATTGATGGGTCAGCATTCAGCCGTCAGCTAATGGGCTAAGCGCATATGCTTACAACAGGCAGGTAACCATTTGAATAATGCTGAGTTACGTCTGCATGATAGCTAACCACTGACCGCTGACCGCTGACCGCTGATAGCTATAGCGTTTATCATAGCTATGAGGTACACATTATTTTTTCCCTCTTGCCTCTTGCCTCTTGCCTCTTGCCTCTTCCCTGCTCCCTGCTCCCTGCTCCCTGCTCCCTAAAACCCAGAGATTTGTACCTCATGGGTATAAGACTTGCTATAAATGCTTACGAAAAGGCTTTTTTACCTGAGGATGACGAGAGGATCTAGTAGACTTTGTTTGAGATATGTTAGTCTTGTTCAGAGCAGAGTTTAGATCTAGGTTGCGAAACGGTGATTGGCACTGATAAATTGATAATAATTTATTTGTTAAAAATTCTGTTATTCTGCCAACCGATAATCTATAATCTGAGATGGCGTCCAACTTTGTAAAGAGAGAAAGCTAGCGTGCTGTCTATTAACTTTAATCCTATTAATTGTTTAGGGGTGCTTGTTGTTGCTCATCTATGCAACGTATTTGTCTTGTGGTTTATTCACTTTTTTTTCCATCAAAAATTTTTAGGCATCCCTTTCTATAAAATTCATCTCAATTCTCATCATCGGATAGAATATATGTCTAGTTCCAAATCAGATTACTATTGGGCGGTTAGTGAACATATTATAGCGGCCTTTTGTTACCTAAGCTTCTTGGTCGGATATCATCTACTATTCAGTAGTTGGATAGCATGGACTTTTTGTATTGATGCCCTAGTTGACATAGCCATCATATATTATATTCATAATCAGTATGGAAATAAAGATTCTTGGTTAAATCGATATGCTTGGTTTAAGAAAGATAGACTACTACATAAAATTCATCATAGTTATTACAATGATAAATTCATGCACAGCAAGAATTATGCTTTCGTTGGGCTAATTTCAGGTCATCTTATGGATCGGTTATTTGGAACTTATCAACCCATAAAGAACTTCAAAAAAATAGTCTAAAATGAATCCAATAAGGATTAGTGGCTCATGAACAGGATGTAAAATAACCATGCTCAATTTATTTAATTTCTTTGAAAGCCTATTTCCGGCCATAAAGAAAATAATCTGGAAAGCTATATATAATTTCTTGGCTTGGCGATTCCCCACTAGTGAATGGTTCTTTATGAACTATGGCTATGATAATCCTAAAGACGAGCTGAAGCTTTTACCAGAAGATGAAAAAAACCGTTACTTTATTCATCTTTATGCCCACACATTAGGTTCGGTAGAACTTACCGGTAGGGATATCCTAGAAATTGGATCTGGCAGAGGAGGAGGTAGCGAGTGGATTGCACGCACTCAGAATGTCAGCTCAATGACTGGTCTTGATTTATCCGATAGTGCAGTCAATCTCTGTAACAAAAATCATAAAGTTCCCAATTTAGCCTTTAAACAGGGAGATGCTGAACAATTGCCTTTCCCCGACAAATCCTTTGATATCGTATTAAATGTTGAGTCTTGCCATCACTATCCTAACCTTTCGACATTTCTACAGGAAGTTAAAAGGGTGCTCAGACCTGGTGGGTATCTCTGTTTAGCAGACTATCGAGAGCAAGCGGAGCTTGACGAATTCAAGCAACAGCTTTCAGAGTGTGATTTAGAGTTAATACGTTCGACTAATATTACAGGTAACGTCGTCAATGCTCTTAATTTAACTGACCACCTGAAGCTTAGTATTATGCAACGCTATGTGCCTTGGTTTCTACTTGATATGGTAAAAACCTTTGCGAGTGTAAAAGGCACAGAATTATACAACCGATTCGTTGATGGACGAGTAGTATATATCAGTGCAATGTTGCAAAAAAATGCAGCTACTTAGCTTTAGCTCAAGTAAGCTATCAGCTATAGGAAAGGGAGTAGGGAGTAGGAAACAAAAATTATCACAATTCCTATACGGATCCCTAGATAGCGCGGATAGTGTTTTGAAAAAGTCGCCCTGAATAATTTCCGATCGGGCTAGATCAACCATAGGGAGTCGTTAAAGACTACTATTAGACTACTATGATTTTATTCAGGGAAGTTTGACTATAGTTGCTCTATGCCCGCACTGACCACAAAACCTGCCAACCCTAGCTTTCCCCTCACCGCCGTGGTGGGTCAAGAAGCCATTAAACTCGCCCTCCTCCTCGCTGCTATTGACCCTGGATTAGGAGGGGTTGCGATCGCAGGACGCCGTGGCACAGCTAAATCAGTGATGGCACGGGCAATACACACCCTGCTCCCCCCAATTGAAGTGGTTAAGGGTTCCTTGAGTAACTGTACTCCAGAGGAAGCGTTACAGGAACAGTTACAGGAACAGTTACAGGAACAGTTACAGGAACAGTTACAGGTTGACGGTTCTCCAGATACCGAAATCATCCCAGCTCCCTTCATCCAAATTCCTCTAGGAGTAACCGAGGACCGACTCCTGGGTTCAGTGGATGTGGAACAATCTGTCAAACAAGGGGAACCTGTCTTTCAACCAGGATTACTAGCCCAAGCTCATCGGGGTGTGTTGTATGTGGATGACATTAACCTCCTTGATGACCAAATTGCTAACCAGCTACTGAGTGTTTTAACGGAAGGGCGGAACCTAATTGAGCGAGAAGGGATTAGTTTCCAACATCCCTGCAAACCAATTTTAATTGCCACCTACAATCCCGATGAGGGACCATTACGGGAACATTTATTGGACAGAATTGCCATTACCCTCTCTGCTGACGGTGTTTTGGCCTTAGAGCAACGGGTGGAGGCAGTAGAACAAGCGATCGCATACGCTAACTCTCCCCAGCACTTTCTGGAGGAATACCAGGAGGATCTCGATACCCTTAAGACGGATATTATTCTAGCGCGAGAGTGGCTCAAGGATGTTGAGATTACCCATGACCAAATTACCTATCTGGTCAATGAAGCCATCCGAGGTGGTGTCCAAGGTCATCGGGCAGAACTGTTTGCCGTTCGAGTTGCAAAAGCTGCAGCAGCCTTAGATGGTCGTCAGACAGTGAATTCCGAGGATTTGCGTCGGGCGGTGGAATTGGTAATTGTCCCCCGTGCGACTATGGTAGAAACACCACCAGAAGAAGCTCCACAACCACCTCCTCCCCCACCCCCACAAGATCAATCTCAGGAAGAGCAAGACCAAGAGGAAGACAAGGAGGACGACAATGACTCAGAGGAGCAAGAACAGGAAGCTCCGAATATCCCGGAAGAGTTTCTGTTTGACCCAGAAGGGGTGATCCTTGACCCTAGTGTGCTCTACTTTGCTCAGATGGCACAACGGCAAGGTAAGTCCGGAAACCGTAGCATTATCTTTTCAGAAGACCGGGGTCGGTATGTCAAACCGATACTACCGAAGGGGAAAGTAAGGCGGATTGCTGTAGATGCCACCCTCAGAGCTGCTGCACCCTATCAAAAAGCTCGTAGGCAACGTCATCCTAACCGTCGGGTTATTATCGAACAAGGGGATTTACGATCCAAGCGGTTAGCCCGAAGAGCTGGCTCCTTGGTCGTTTTTGTAGTAGATGCGTCAGGGTCTATGGCTCTAAACCGGATGCAATCTGCAAAAGGAGCAGTGATGCAGCTTCTGACGGAAGCTTATGAAAACCGTGACCAAGTCTCCCTGATTCCCTTCCGGGGAGAACAAGCCGATGTGCTGTTACCCCCTACCCGTTCCATTGCTTTAGCAAAGCGGCGTTTGGAGCGATTACCTTGTGGTGGCGGTTCCCCTTTAGCTCATGGATTAACTCAGGCGGTGCATGTGGGGATGAATGCTCAATTGTCTGGGGATATTGGTCAAGTGGTAATTGTGGCAATTACTGATGGTCGGGGCAATATTCCCTTAGCTCGTTCCTTGGGAGAACCTCTACCAGAAGGGGAAAAGCCAGATATTAAAGGGGAATTGTTGGAAATTGCCGCTCGCATTCGAGCTAATGGGGTTCAATTATTAGTAATTGATACCGAGAGTAAGTTTGTGTCTACTGGTTTTGCTAAGGAATTGGCCAAACAAGCAGGTGGTAAGTATTATCATTTACCTAAAGCTACTGATAAAGCGATCGCAGCTATGACTAAGAATGCGATCGCTGATATGACATCTAGGTAAAGAAGGTTGACTATTGGGCGTTGCTGAATTAAGGAATGAATGCGCGATTATCTGGTTTTATTAAAGCCCCCGTGGGTCCCCCAACTTTGCGCTGCATCAAGACAAGGAAAGCGCACCGGGGGGGACCTTAAGAGTTTTGTTCCCCCCAGAATTGGGGGGCTAGGGGGGCGTGCGCCATACCCATAATCAGCAACGCCGACTATTGAATACTGTTGACTGTTGACTGTCTAGATTTAATCTAGTTATAGCAGTTTTTAAGCTAGTAAGGTACTTTTTTTTGCTTTTAGGGAGCAGGGAGCATTTATTTACTAAATTCGTAAGAGGAAAGATCTAAAAAGTTAAGTTTTGTGTACCTCATTAGGATAAAAACCGCTATCTTTTTATTTTGTCACTATCCTAAAAGCAGTACAAGCAATAAAACAACTATGAGATCTAGAATTAAATTTTTGAGCTTTATATTATTAGCAGCAGTAGTCTTCGGGTTAACGCTAGAGTTAGCTACTAATACTTATAGTGTAGAAGCAAGAACTAGAAGGGTTTGTGTAGGTGGACTATGTCGGGAGATTTACGTTCCAGACGTAAATGTTCCAGGCATAAATGATATAAAACGTGAAATACAAAATTGTTTCAGTGGTGGATGCGATCCAGGTAGACTGATTGATATAGGAATTCCTGTTGAAGAAATATGGGGGGAGGCTGGTAGAGGAGCTTATCGCGCTGCTGCTGAATGGATGAGAACAAACAATAGAAGAGGTCGTTCCTTAGACAACTTCCAGAAGCGATATCTACGGCCTCATTTTGGAGATTTGGTTAGCCGTGTTAGAGTTACCTACAATGCTAACTTGCTAGATGAATGGTCAGCTTTTGGGTATACAATTAGTAAAGGCTCTGAAGCTCAAACTTATTGCAACCAAATTTATGTTAACGATTCCTATAGATCGGGTGATGCTAATCAACTTGTTTTACTAGCTCATGAGCTTATTCATTCCCAGCAGTGTCAACGTCACGGTGGTCACTCTGGTTTTGGTTATCATTATTTTAAAGAATATAAGAAGGCTAACCAAAATTACAGAAACAATAAGTTAGAACAAGAGGCTTTCACTTTTGAGGATCAGTTTGCAGGGTGGATAGGTGTACAGGTAGCTGTTGGGGGCATCCTTAGTGATTATCATTCTGGTTGTAACAGCTTAGGAAAATCACGTTCACCAGATTGCGTTGCAGCGATTCACCGATATTGCTATAAAAACAATCGTGGAAGCGCAGGATTAACTCAAGAAGTTGGAGCTGGTGTTTTTGGAGTAGCCTGTTTTAACCCTAGATGGTATGGGGATGTTTCTGTTAATACTCTTCGTAGTTATCACCAAGGATGTGACAACTTAGGAAAATCACAAGCTCCAGAATGCGTTGCAGCGATCCACCGATATTGCTTTGAGAAACATGGTGCAGGGGCAGGATTAAGCCAAGAAGTTGGGGCTGGTGTTTTTGGAGTAGCCTGTTTTAACCCTACATGGTATGGCGATGTTTCTGTTAATACTCTTCGTAGTTATCACCAAGGATGTGACAACTTAGGAAAATCACAAGCTCCAGAATGCGTTGCAGCGATGCACCGATATTGCTTTGAGAAACGTGCTGCAGGGGCAGGATTAAGCCAAGAAGTTGGGGCTGGTGTTTTTGGAGTAGCCTGTTTTAACCCTAAATGGTATGGGGATGTTGCTCCAGTACTCACAAGCTAATATAGATAAAATGCAAAAACCATGGTAGCGATTGCTCTTTGAGATACTTCTAAGTACTCCTCAACTAGAAAACAATTGATCAATACCCCCAGTAAAAGTTGGCGAGGGAATAAATAAGCGATCGCTACTGTTGGGGATTTTAGGAACTGCGATCGCTTGCCTTAAAATGATTTTTCGATCTACTGATCCTGTTTGCCTCCTTCAATTAACAGCCTGGAAAGCCCATTGTTCCCTTACCGCCCTTTGCTTCTATCCCCTCAGTACTTACCAAGCAAGACCAATAAAACCTGGTTTCTCGTGACAATTCAAAGGGTGAAATCGCTGTAATTACCGTCAATAATAGGGTTTGGGGCATAAGTGCTAAACTTGATAGAATTTGCGCAAAAGATGACCAACTCTTGAATCAACAACAACCATGAAACGCCGAAAATTTTTTAGTAACGCTGCGATTGGTGCAGCCAGTACAGCTGCCTTAGCAGCCTGTAATCAAGCTAGTACAGGACCCGTTGCTCAATCCGGCAGTCAGCCTATGGTTCGATGGAAAATGGTGACCAGCTGGCCAAAATCCCTGGATACTATCTACGGGGGAGCTGATACTGTCTGTAAGCGGGTCAGTGCAATGACCAATGGGCGTTTCCAGATTACCCCCTTTGCTGCTGGTGAAATTGTACCAGGATTAGAGGTTCTAGATGCCGTCCAACAAGGAACCGTTGAGTGTGGTCATACCGCTAGTTACTACTACGTTGGCAAAAATCCTGCCCTAGCATTCGGCACTAGTGTACCCTTTGGTCTAACCGCTCCACAACAAAATGCCTGGTTGTATCACGGTGGTGGCTTGGAATTGCTCCAGGAACTCTATGCTGACTTTGGCGTGATTAATTTTCCAGCAGGTAACACCAGTACTCAGCTGGGAGGTTGGTTCAAGAAACAAATTAATTCTCTAGCTGACCTGAAGGGATTAAAAATGCGTATCCCTGGATTGGGAGGTAAAGTGATGGAGCGCTTGGGGGTGAATGTCCAAGTATTACCTGGGGGTGAAATTTTCCTTGCCCTAGACCGGGGAGCCATTGATGCTGCTGAATGGGTTGGTCCCTATGATGATGAGAAGCTGGGCTTGTACAAAGCAGCTAAGTTCTATTATTATCCCGGCTGGTGGGAACCCGGACCAACCCTAGAGGTACAGGTTAATAAAAAAGCTTGGGATAAGTTGCCCAAGGAGTATCAGGAAATCTTTAAAGATGCCGCCAGATACGCCAATATCAACATGGCGGCTCAGTATGATGCGTTGAATGGAGCGGCATTGGAACGCTTGATTAAAGCGGGTGCTAAGTTGACTCCTTACTCTCAAGACATTTTGCAGGCGGCTGAGAAAGCATCATTCGATTTATTTGAGGAAGATGCTAGCAAAGATCCCAAGTTTAAGAAAGTTTATGAACAGTGGAAGGGGTTTCGCAAGCAAATTTACAAGTGGCATGGCACAAATGAATTGAGTTTTGCTAATTTTGCTTTTTCTAGGAGCTAGAGTGCTATCGCCATCTTAAATTATCTTTTAAGTGCTAATTTTGCCTTTGATTGGGAACCAGCCAGTTAACCTAAACAATGTCGATTAGGGAATTTTTACCAAATTTTATCGATGAGGGGTGACACCCCTCGCTACATTTGTTATATTGAGATCAGTAGATAGATGCACCCTGATGACCTAGAGAGTCTTGAAGACGGCTCTCTTATTTTTTTGGGAAAAATTCAAACCTGAACATACCTAGGGTCAGCTGGTTAGTATTTTTATCTATGAGGGGTGACACCCATCGCTAAATTTGTTATATTGAGATCAGTAGATAGATGCACCCTGATGACCTAGAGAGTCTTGAAGACGGCTCTCTTATTTTTTTGGGAAAAATTCAAACCTGAACATACCTGAACATACCTAGGGTCAGCTCCATGGTAATTTTTACCATGAGGGGTGACACCCCTCGCTACATTTGTTATATTGAGATCAGTAGATAGATACACCCTGATGACCTAGAGAGTCTTGAAGACGGCTCTCTTATTTTTTTTTGGAAAAGCGATTGGTGCTTTCCCAGCAAATAAAAAAGCGCTCCCTTTTTGGAGAGCGCTGTTAGGGGGTACCTTTGTACTCCCCTAGGGGTGATGAGATTAAACTCTTATTAGCCGTTGATCGCTGGAGCAGTCAAAGCTACAGGAGTAGCTTCAGCCGCAGCTAGGTCTAGAGGGAAGTTGTGAGCGTTACGCTCGTGCATTACTTCGAAACCTAGGTTGGCACGGTTTAGTACGTCAGCCCAGGTGTTGATCACGTGACCTTGTGAGTCGATGATGCTCTGGTTGAAGTTGAAACCGTTGAGGTTAAATGCCATGGTGCTGATGCCCAGTGCAGTAAACCAGATGCCGATTACAGGCCATGCACCTAAGAAGAAGTGCAAGGAACGGCTGTTGTTGAAGGAAGCGTATTGGAAGATTAAACGACCGAAGTAGCCGTGAGCTGCCACGATGTTGTAAGTTTCTTCCTCTTGACCGAACTTGTAACCATAGTTCTGAGACTCAGTTTCAGTAGTCTCACGTACTAAGGAGGAGGTTACCAAAGAACCGTGCATTGCACTGAACAAAGAACCACCGAATACACCGGCTACACCTAGCATGTGGAACGGGTGCATTAGGATGTTGTGCTCAGCTTGGAACACGAACATGAAGTTGAAGGTTCCGCTGATACCTAGAGGCATACCATCGGAGAAAGAACCTTGTCCAATTGGGTAGATCAAGAATACGGCGCTAGCAGCTGCAACCGGTGCGCTGTAAGCTACGCAGATCCAAGGACGCATACCTAAGCGGTAGCTCAGTTCCCACTCACGACCCATGTAGGCAAATACACCAATCAGGAAGTGGAACACTACCAACTGGTAAGGACCACCGTTGTAGAGCCACTCATCTAATGAAGCAGCTTCCCAGATTGGGTAGAAGTGTAAGCCAATGGCGTTAGAAGAAGGAACAACAGCACCAGAGATGATGTTGTTGCCATACATCAGAGAACCAGCAACGGGCTCGCGGATACCATCGATGTCCACAGGAGGAGCAGCGATGAAAGCAATGATGAAGCAGGTGGTAGCAGCTAGCAGGGTTGGGATCATTAATACACCAAACCAACCTACATAGAGGCGGTTGTTGGTGGAGGTGACCCAATTGCAGAACTGAGACCACACAGAGGTGTTGCTCTGTTGTAATACAGTAGTCATGTTCTTATGATTGCGGGTATGAATATGTATTTATCGAGGTTCGTAAGGCTTGTGTTTGCCTTCATGTATATATATTAAGTAATATATTTAGTTTTGTAAAGGGTTTTGGGAGTAATTTACCCTCAGGTTATTAAATACTGTAAATAAGTGAGACTTATATTACGTAAGTATTGACAAAGTAATATTAAGGTGTTATTAGCAAACAAAAATAGTGATCGCGTTTGGCCGTAGGCCAAGGTCAATCGCTACCAGATCAAATGCGTACGCTACCAGCACTTCTCCGATTACCCGATTGGTTTTTCCGATTAATGATCAAACCACCCAATAAGTTTGAATACACTCGCAATACCACTCAAAACTAGCTTTAGGAATACGCTGTTGGGTTGGGTAATCAATCTAAGTAATGCCAAACCGGCGATCATATCCCCAATACCACTCAAAGTTATCGATCACACTCCAAACAAAAAAGCGCTCCCCAAAAAGAGAGCGCTTTTTTTATTCAAGTAGATTATGCCAAGTTGAAATTAGCCGTTGATCGCTGGAGCAGTCAAAGCTACAGGAGTAGCTTCAGCCGCAGCTAGGTCTAGAGGGAAGTTGTGAGCGTTACGCTCGTGCATTACTTCGAAACCTAGGTTGGCACGGTTTAGTACGTCAGCCCAGGTGTTGATCACGTGACCTTGTGAGTCGATGATGCTCTGGTTGAAGTTGAAACCGTTGAGGTTAAATGCCATGGTGCTGATGCCCAGTGCAGTAAACCAGATGCCGATTACAGGCCATGCACCTAAGAAGAAGTGCAAGGAACGGCTGTTGTTGAAGGAAGCGTATTGGAAGATTAAACGACCGAAGTAGCCGTGAGCTGCCACGATGTTGTAAGTTTCTTCCTCTTGACCGAACTTGTAACCATAGTTCTGAGACTCAGTTTCAGTAGTCTCACGTACTAAGGAGGAGGTTACCAAAGAACCGTGCATTGCACTGAACAAAGAACCACCGAATACACCGGCTACACCTAGCATGTGGAACGGGTGCATTAGGATGTTGTGCTCAGCTTGGAACACGAACATGAAGTTGAAGGTTCCGCTGATACCTAGAGGCATACCATCGGAGAAAGAACCTTGTCCAATTGGGTAGATCAAGAATACGGCGCTAGCAGCTGCAACCGGTGCGCTGTAAGCTACGCAGATCCAAGGACGCATACCTAAGCGGTAGCTCAGTTCCCACTCACGACCCATGTAGGCAAATACACCAATCAGGAAGTGGAACACTACCAACTGGTAAGGACCACCGTTGTAGAGCCACTCATCTAATGAAGCAGCTTCCCAGATTGGGTAGAAGTGTAAGCCAATGGCGTTAGAAGAAGGAACAACAGCACCAGAGATGATGTTGTTGCCATACATCAGAGAACCAGCAACGGGCTCGCGGATACCATCGATGTCCACAGGAGGAGCAGCGATGAAAGCAATGATGAAGCAGGTGGTAGCAGCTAGCAGGGTTGGGATCATTAATACACCAAACCAACCTACATAGAGGCGGTTGTTGGTGGAGGTGACCCAATTGCAGAACTGAGACCACACAGAGGTGTTGCTCTGTTGTAATACAGTAGTCATGTTCTTATGATTGCGGGTATGAATATGAAGTTATCGAGGTTCGTCCGGCTTGTGTGCGCCTTCATGTATATATATTAAGTAATATATTTAGTTTTGTAAAGGGTTTCCCGAGTAATTTACCCTCAGGTTATTAAATACTGTAAATAAGTAAAAATTATATTAGATAAGTATTGACAAAATAATATTAAGGTGATAATAAAAACAAAAATAGCGATTGACCTTGGCCTACGGCCAAACGCGTACGCCACTAGGACTTCCCCATAAAGTTTTTCCGATTAATTATTCAACCACAGTTAAAAGGCTCTTGACCAAGAAGCAATGACTAATCACAGACAAACAAAAAAGCGCTCCCCAAAAAGAGAGCGCTTTTTTTATTCAAGTAGATTATGCCAAGTTGAAATTAGCCGTTGATCGCTGGAGCAGTCAAAGCTACAGGAGTAGCTTCAGCCGCAGCTAGGTCTAGAGGGAAGTTGTGAGCGTTACGCTCGTGCATTACTTCGAAACCTAGGTTGGCACGGTTTAGTACGTCAGCCCAGGTGTTGATCACGTGACCTTGTGAGTCGATGATGCTCTGGTTGAAGTTGAAACCGTTGAGGTTAAATGCCATGGTGCTGATGCCCAGTGCAGTAAACCAGATGCCGATTACAGGCCATGCACCTAAGAAGAAGTGCAAGGAACGGCTGTTGTTGAAGGAAGCGTATTGGAAGATTAAACGACCGAAGTAGCCGTGAGCTGCCACGATGTTGTAAGTTTCTTCCTCTTGACCGAACTTGTAACCATAGTTCTGAGACTCAGTTTCAGTAGTCTCACGTACTAAGGAGGAGGTTACCAAAGAACCGTGCATTGCACTGAACAAAGAACCACCGAATACACCGGCTACACCTAGCATGTGGAACGGGTGCATTAGGATGTTGTGCTCAGCTTGGAACACGAACATGAAGTTGAAGGTTCCGCTGATACCTAGAGGCATACCATCGGAGAAAGAACCTTGTCCAATTGGGTAGATCAAGAATACGGCGCTAGCAGCTGCAACCGGTGCGCTGTAAGCTACGCAGATCCAAGGACGCATACCTAAGCGGTAGCTCAGTTCCCACTCACGACCCATGTAGGCAAATACACCAATCAGGAAGTGGAACACTACCAACTGGTAAGGACCACCGTTGTAGAGCCACTCATCTAATGAAGCAGCTTCCCAGATTGGGTAGAAGTGTAAGCCAATGGCGTTAGAAGAAGGAACAACAGCACCAGAGATGATGTTGTTGCCATACATCAGAGAACCAGCAACGGGCTCGCGGATACCATCGATGTCCACAGGAGGAGCAGCGATGAAAGCAATGATGAAGCAGGTGGTAGCAGCTAGCAGGGTTGGGATCATTAATACACCAAACCAACCTACATAGAGGCGGTTGTTGGTGGAGGTGACCCAATTGCAGAACTGAGACCACACAGAGGTGTTGCTCTGTTGTAATACAGTAGTCATGTTCTTATGATTGCGGGTATGAATATGAAGTTATCGAGGTTCGTCCGGCTTGTGTGCGCCTTCATGTATTTATATTAAGTAATATATTTAGTTTTGTAAAGGGTTTCCCGAGTAATTTCCCCTCAGGTTATTAAATACTGTAAATAAGTGAGACTTATATTACGTAAGTATTGACAAATAAATAGTAGTGTTATATTGAGCGACAATAGTCAAAAAAAATAGCGTTCGCGTTCGCGAAGCGTGGCCTTTTGGCCAAGGTCAATCCCATAAAACTAAAGGCGCTCCACGGAACGCCTCTATATATATAGTCTGAGATATAGAGCTTGAGCCTAGTTCTTGCGGTAACTCCTAACTGAGACACCAACTCAAGACTCAGCACTCAACACTGAGCACTAAAAAAACCTCAACCAGGAGGCCACTTCATTTGGCGTTGACCCAAGATGTGCAAATGCAGGTGATCAACCGTTTGACCACCATCAGCACCATTATTAATCACCAGTCGATAGCCATTGGTCAAACCGACTTGCTCAGCAACTTGCTTAGCCGTTAACAACAGGTGTCCCATCAGAGCTTCATCTTCAGACTCAGCTGCTGCCAGTTGAGGAATGGGCTTCTTGGGAATTACCAGAATATGAACTGGTGCCTGAGGGTTAATATCCTTGAAGGCAAGGGCTAAATCGTCTTCATAAACAATATCCGCTGGAATTTCTCGGCGGATAATCTTGCTAAAGATGGTTTCGCTCATAGCAGCTGCCATTACTATGTTTACTAGATCAGATGCAATTGTGACACAAAATGTCAGCTAGCTATAGCATTGTTATTGGAGTTGTGAACATAGTCGCGCTTGGGAAAGGCAAAAGGCAAGAGGCAAGAGGCAAGAGGGAAGAGGGAAGAAAGTAGATCGAGATTTTTGGTAATGGAAACAACTGTTATCCTTTTTTACAATTCATTTATAAATGCTATATAAGTCTGGGAGGGCGAAGCATTTAGACATAAAATATAAGGTTTAAGCCATGAATTACTGTCTGACGGTTTCGCTTCTAGCTTTCCTTTCTATTCTGCGTATACTTTACGGGGGGTTTATAAAAAAAACTGGCCTAATTAATCATTAGGTTGTATAGCGGTTTTAAATTTGTAACTCACCTAATTTAAAACCGCTATAAATTGAGTTATGGTTTAATTGATAGTGTTAAAAATAACTACCAAAATCATTTAGCCCCTACACTTATAGGGAGGGGCTAATGCCCTCAATCTAATGTTCCATTCGTATTGGTGGAGTCATCATAATCGGTCCTGTTCTATAAATTGGTATGGTCTTGGGTTTAGGAAAAGGTATGGGCCGTGGATGTTCAAAAACAGGAGGTGTTGGTTGGGGTATTGGGCGTGGACATTTGGGAAAAGGTTCTGGGTGTTCAGGCATAGGAACTGCCGTAGGTGCTGGACACAGAATGTATGGTGTTTGGGGAGTCGGACCACATCCACCCTGAACCATAGTATCTTGCTGATCTAGATCATTGAGAAAGGTTTCCTCATCGGATAACAACTCAAAACCGATGGGTAACTCAGAAATTTCCATTATTAGTTTTCCTCCATAGGAGTGTGACGGATGACTTTCTTCAAGATTTCTGTAAGTCTACAAATTCTGTTTTAGATAAAAATATCAGTTTCGTCTCGCCAAAATGGCAAGTTTTTAGTGGAAAACTAGAGTATCAATAGATAAAGAGCAATGGGATAACTGCTGAAACTATAACAGCCTGATTATTGCTTGTTAACTGTTGAGTGTTGATTGTTCTACGGTTAGGCACAAGACTTGCCCCTACTATCGGTTAATGTCTCAAGGGTAAACAACAAACATTTTCTCTTTAAGTCGTGCATCTACTGATCATCTACTAATATTGTGCAACCACTATCATCTGAAACGATTTCCTCATATCTATTGGATATAGGGCTGTGTACTCCGTCAGACCTAGAATCTATCCAGGTGAAATCGGCTGCCCCTGCTAAGAATTTCAATTTACTGGTGAGCTTTTCAGATCATCGTCAGCTACTGGTTAAGCAGGAAAGACCCCATAATGGTGGTATTATAAATCATGAATTTTTCAATGAGTGGCAATTTCATCGCTGGCTGCAGCAGTTTCCGGAGCAGCACTGTATAGCTTCATCAGTTTCCCAGATCCTTCATTTTGATCCCGATCATTGCATCCTGGTCTACAACTATCTAAATAACTATCTCGACCTGTTTAGTTTCTACTATCAAAACCAAGTTTTCCCTGAAGCGATCGCAACTGATATCGGAACAGTTTTAGCCAACCTCCATCGTGTTACCTTCAATCAACCAGAATGTCGTAATTTTCTAGACCAGGTACCAAAGGGGACATCTGCCTATCGCTTTGGCAATCCAGCTAAAGGAATCGGACGGCTTAGCCCAGAAATGTTTGGCTCAATCCCTAACAATGCCTTAAAGTTCTTTGTCCTCTATCAACGTTACCCTAGTCTGGGAAATGCGATCGCAGATTTGGAAACTGACTGGCATCCGAGTTGCCTAACCCACAATGACTTAAAATTGAACAACATTTTGGTTCATAGAGACTGGGAGCAATTCTCAACATCTTCACCACCGGATCAGAGCATGGTGCGACTGATTGATTGGGAACGTTGTGCCTGGGGAGATCCAGCCTTTGACCTTGGAAGCATAATCGCCAGCTACCTGGGAATCTGGTTAAGTAGCTTAGTAGTAGACCCCACGATTAAATTAGAAGAATCCTTGGGTCTAGCAGTGACTCCTTTACAAGTGCTTCAACCCTCCATCGCTGCTCTAACCCAAGCCTATCTTACCGCTTTTCCCGGGATTGAGTCGGCTCGTCCCAACTGGCTTAAACGAGTAGTTCAGTTTACCGGTTTGGCACTGATTTACCAAATTCAGGCAATGATTTACTATCAGAAATCCTTTGATAATACTGGAATCTGTATGCTCCAGGTTGCCAAAAGTCTACTCTGCCGACCACAACAATCTGTGCCAACAGTTTTTGGGATCTCAGAATCACAACTGATATCAAATCCGGTAATCCCCTAGAAAAGGGTTTTGAAGATACCTGTGAATTGTCAATTGAAAACTGCTATTTAGACCTCATCTAATTTTAATTTAAATTACGATGCTATTCGACAACCCTTTTCCCAATCAACAGCAAGCAGCTCTGGAAGATATTGTTAAAAACATTGAAATCCAGTCCAATTTTTGTATCAACCATCCCAACTATCAACCCTTCACCATAGCTGATGAAACAGTAGCCCGCTTTCAGCAACTCCCTCAAGACATACAGCATAAGTATCTCAGCTTACTGCTGAGAAATTTCCTCTACGGCATTTATTACAATGGCTATCTGCGCACTCCCCTGGCACTTCACACCAATTCAGCCGATATAGCACCCCATCAAAACTTAGAGAACAATACCCTGCTGGGAATAGACCTAGATTTTTACCAACAACTCCACGCCAAAAATCAAGGCACAGGCTACTTTGATGCCAATTGGCAGGTAATCTCAGAAGAAAGCGATGGTTCAATAGCCGTCACCAAAGGTAGTTTGACTATGCATATTGAACGGGAGATTCATCTCAAATCTGAAGAAAAATATGCTTCCATCGGCAGTATTGTTGCCATACGGATGCCCAAAAATTTGATGCAAAACGGCTTTTATGTAGCAGTGGGTAATGTTGGTCAAGAGCGACAGGGCAATGGTGATATCGATTCTAAAACAGGGCGAATCTATTTTAATCTGACACCAGATGGAGCCATTGCTGTCATGGATAGCATGACAAAATATTTGAATGCAGCAGCAATTCCTTTCACATTTAAAGTTCTATACAATCCATCGGAATACAAACGCCATGACTGCGGAGTACTCTACTTTGAGCGCTGTGATTCTGAAGTGGTCTTTGGGGTGATGCAAACCATATATCTACCAAACCGCTGCCATTTTCGCCCAGAAGTGCCTTTATTCACCAAGTTTTTGGCACCGGGATTGAGTTTTGCCGAAGAACCAACCAAAAAATTTACCTCTCAAGAAAGTTTTGGCATGAACCGCTGCCAAATTGTAGCGAATGGTTTAATGCAGGCTTGGCAAAACGGTAATAACACTCCAGAGGAGCGCCTCAACGCCATCCGCCAACAATTTTCTGAGTTAGGAATTGAATGGGAACGTCCTTACCTCAATCATGACTAAAGCTGCCCACAGCAAATTATGGGGAAGGGAGGGAACAGAGGGAAGTTTGAAAAGCTTACACAATTGCTCCTACAGATGGTATGGGGGTCAGACTCGTAGTTAATTCGCCCACAGTAGCAAAAACAGGACTTAGGCAAAACTGGGCAACAAACGCGCTTATGTAAGCTAATAAGCATTTAAATTTCCCCTCGATCCACTTGTGCAAAAGCTGGTGTCTCATCTCCCCATCTCCCCATCTCCCCATCTCCCCATCTCCCTATCAGCGCGCCTCTTCACAATTTAAATACATTAAATACAATTTAAATGTGTGACAGCTTAGTAGAGTCCGAAGCGAGACCCTACAGGTATAGTCCCTAGGTAAGTCCTAAAAATCTATAGCGCTATACAAAATTAGTCCACCTAGATGGAGTTGCTTGGTGTAGCCCAAAGCTTTAGCCTTAGGCCATTAGACTGAGTGATACTCGCTGCCACCATCCAAGTCATCAGTCTCAAGACGGATGTGGCAATTGACCTCAGGTATATTTAGCGTCTTTAAGAAAAATTCATCAAAAATTTTTAGCTCTGTCAGGATTTTATGAAAAACTCGTGAAAGTTGTATTAGTCATTCATCCGGGATTACACAGAACATTAATTGCTCAACGTCACTGCTGACAAATGAGTAATACTAAATGGTTAATTATATGGTAACAAGATAAAAATATAAATGGTGATTTTTTATCCATTTTTTATTTTTACTGTAGGTTAATTAACCCTGTGAAGTCTACCTATTACTCCGTCAATAATTAAGTGAGAGGTAACCTTTTTTTTCTAATAGGAACATTTCAGCCATGCATTAGGGTTGACTAATTAATCGTTTTAGAAAAAAACAGTACGTTAAAGTAACCCTTGCGCCAAAATTTAAATAGTAATCAAAAGTCGAGACTTGCCTCAATCAAGGGCAGAGAATACGTAGGTTTAGGTACGGTTAAAACCTAGGGTGTTCATAGGATTGCGAAACTTTCTACACAATTCCTACATAGTTTAAATCTACTCTATAAAAAGTGACGAGTTAATCGACATTATAATTCCTAGTTCATCATGATGCAGTCAAGGTTAAAAACTTCTAGCCAGGCAGGGTTAATCAATGAAGCTGCTGTAGTGCAGTTACCGATCCGCATGAGCAGACTCGAAGCAATAAAATTTCAAGAAACCTGTGATCAGCTTCTTCAAAAACCTTATTGTCCTAAACTGATCATTGCCGACTTGAGTCAGACAGATTTTATCGATAGTAGCGGCATTGGTGCCTTAGTAAGGAATCACAAAATCACTCAGGAAAACGGAGTTTCACTAATACTAAGGGGTATAAATCCTCCAGTTATGGCTGTATTGGTCATGACTGGGCTAGACAAAAAATTAATTCTAGACCCCTCATATAACCCGACAACAATAGCTGTCAATTGGTCAAAGGCTAAGTTACCCACAACTCACCCATCTACACGCTCTTGGGCTAAGCGATGCTTAGATATACTGGGGGGAATAGTAGGTTTAGGAATTACGGCCATATTATTTATTCCCATTGCGATCGCAATTAAACTCGATAGTCCTGGCCCAATCTTCTTTAGTCAAATTCGCTGTGGTTGGATGGGTAAGGGATTTCGGATCTGGAAATTCCGCTCGATGTATACTGATGCGGAAGCCCAGAAAGATAGCGTTCAAAATCAATCTAAGGATGCCAAGATATTCAAAAACGAAAATGACCCTAGAATCACCAGGGTGGGTCGGTTTTTGAGGAAAACTAGTTTGGATGAACTACCCCAGTTCTGGAATGTCATTAAAGGTGAAATGAGTTTGGTGGGTACTAGACCACCGGTACCTAAGGAAGTGGACATCTATGAGGTTCCAGAGTGGCAACGGTTGAATGTTAAACCTGGAATGACTGGAGAGTGGCAGGTGCATGGGCGATCGCAAGTTCGGGATTTTGCAGATATCATTAAACTGGATTTACGCTACCAACGAAACTGGAGCTTAATGTATGACCTTAAGCTCATTATAAAAACCTTTTTTATCTTGTTGTCGAAAAATAATGGAGCCGTTTAGTATGAAAAAAACTCGGTAAAATTCCGGATATAAATTAAATATAATGGTAAATAGATAAGAGTATTCTCTAGGAATAGGTTTTCCAGTAAACAAGCATGAAAGTTGCCCTAGTTCATGATTATCTAACGCAAAAAGGTGGAGCAGAACGGGTATTTGAACTGCTTTGTAAGCGCTTCCCTAGTGCTGATGTATTCACATCCTTGTATGATGCCCAGAACACCATTGACCTAGGTGAGCGCCTAGTGCATACCACCGGACTTCAGAACATTCCAGGGTCAACGAAATACTTCAGACTCTTGGCTCCGTTTTACTATCCAGCTTTTCGAGCCTTGGATTTAGAAAATTACGATTTGATTATCAGTAGTTGTTCAAGCTTCGCAAAGGCGGTCAAGAAAAAATTAGGAGCCAAGCATGTGTGCTTTTGCCACAATGTCACCCGTTTTTTGTGGGATACGCAAACTTACCTCAAGGAGTATGGAGAATATAGAGCGTTTTCTCCTGTAATTGATCAAGTCTTCCAGTTGATCAGAAAAGTAGACCTGGACTATGCCCAGGAGCCAGACCTTTACATTGCTAACTCGACCACTGTCGCTCGGCGTATCCAGAATATTTATGGTAAGCCAGCCATGACAGTGAACTATCCAATTAATAGCCATAAATTTGTGTTTTCCGACCAAAAGGAAGACTTTTACCTAGTATCATCTCGTTTACTGGGTTACAAGCGTATCGATCTGATTATCGAGGCGTTTAATTGGCTAGGTTGGCCTTTATTAATATCTGGTGATGGTCCAGAGCGAGAGCGTCTAGAATCTAAAGCCTTGGACAATATTCGATTCTTGGGATACGTCAGCGATAGACAGCGTTGTCATTTGATGGCAAAAGCTCGTGGGGTGATCGTGGCGGCTTTAGAAGATTACGGTTTAGTGCCAATCGAAGCCAACGCCAGTGGTACCCCAGTAATTGCCTATGGTGCAGGTGGTGTTTTGGATACTCAGATACCAGGGACCACAGGGGTGTTTTTTAAACGGCAAACACCAGAAGCACTCCAAGCTGCACTACTTGAGGCTAGGGAAATTCCCTGGAATTATGCCAAAATCCGAGACCATGCCCTGAGTCATTTCACTGAAGACGTTTTCTTTAACACAGTTGGGCAAATTATTGATAAAACCGTCAGGGGACAGCCTGTCAATGTGAGCTATTCCTTACCCCATTCAGCCAAGGTTCCCACTTTAGCTAGGTGACAGGATAGTGGCTGGGCTGATTTTAGATTTTAGATTTTGGATTTTGGATTTTTTCGTTGATTTCCTGGGATTTATACGAGTCGATAGTCCAAAATCATCAGATAAAATCTGGTGGACTAATCAATATAGTCCTGCTCGGGTGACTGGTAATGGGTAATAGATAATATCAGATCCGGTTGACTACTTCTTTTTATACCCTTTATCTAAAAGGGATGCAACCTATGATTGTCGGTTCATTGGTAATGGGTAATGAGTAATGGGTAATCAGACTCCAATTCCTAAGTCCCTATTACCAAAAGGTAGGTAAAATTTGTTGCAGGTATCCTGGATAATTTTACTGCTAAGAGATTGGTCATATTTCAACAACCAATTTTCAAGGGTTAATAGTTAATTTTAAATTAACTTTTTTTAAATAAAAAAATACAAAACCCTAGGGAAGATTAAGAACGTGATTAACAGGATTTTATCTAAACCGATTACTAATCATCCCAGGACTAGTTTAGACTTGATTCACTGGACTTGATATCAATTAAAAATCCAATCCAAACTTGTCAATCATTAATCTAAAATCCCATGAAGGAACTTGATTTAAACGCAGCAGCTGAAACAGATGCAGGGTATGGCCAACTGTTGGCAGTTTTGTGGCGCAGACGCTTGTGGATTATAAGTGTACTGTTGACAAGCTTGCCGATTGCCTTCTATCTCACTATCAAGAAAGAGCCGAATTATATCAGCTCTCTACAGCTGTTGGTGGAGCCTAATTATATAGATAAAACACGAGGAATAGAGAGTCAGTTTACTGAGTCCACTGTTGATATCGATTATGCTACTCAGTTACAGCTGATGGGTAGTTCTGAATTGATTCAACGAGCAGTGGATTTGCTTCGTGATGACTACCCAGATATCACAATCCGTGATATTAGAGGCTCCTTAAGATTAGCTCAAGTACTGCAGGGTAAAACTGAAACTAAGGTATTTCAAGCGGTCTACACCAGCAATGACCGGATTAAAACTCAAAAAGTACTGCAAGCTATTCAAAAGGTTTATCAAGATTACAACCTAGAGCAGCAGGAAATGCGCTTGAATAAAGGTCTTGCTTTTATCAATCAGCAGTTGCCAAAAGCTCGTAAGGATCTTGAGCAAGCTGAACAACAGCTAGAGCAATTTCGCAAGAGCAAAAACCTGATTGATCCCTCACAACAAGCTGTAGCTGTCAGTCAAACTCTGAATGGGATTGAACAGGAGCGCCGAGCCATCCGCGCTCAGTACATGGAAACTCAGACTCGCTACGAGGCTGTTCAGCAAAAACTGGCTCGTTCACCGCAAAATGCCTTGACCTCGTCCCGCTTGAGTCAATCTGGGCGTTATCAAAATTTGCTCAATGAAATCCAAAGAATAGAACTGGCTTTGGTGGAGCAAAGTCGGATTTATACTGAAGCTCATCCTAGTATTCAAAAATTAATTGAACAGCGTCAGAGTGTGTTTGCGCTCTTGCAGGAAGAAACCAGACGGGTTTTAGGGCAAGTTCCGACTCAACTGGTTAGCACTGGAAGTAACCTCCTGACAGAAGGACAGCTCGGTGGTGTGGATATCAATCTGGTCAACGAACTGATCACCTCGCAAATTAATCTAGTCAGTCTACAGACTCGTGATCAAGCCCTGATCAAAACAGAGCAGGAAATCCGTATCCAACTCAGGGAATTCCCAGCTCTGATTGCTCAGTACAATCGTCTACAACCGCAAGTAGCAATTAAACAAAATACTCTGCAGCAGCTACTACAAGCACGGCAGGAGTTAAGCATCGAATTGGCTCGGGGAGGATTTAACTGGCAAGTTGTAGAAGCACCTTTACCGGGCTTCAAGACCGGTCCTAATATGACCCAAGACCTATTATTGGGTGCAGTGGTTGGGTTATTTCTGGGTGGTGTAGCTGCCTTTGTGCGGGAAGCCATGGACGATGGAATTCATAGCTCTGATGATCTGAAAAATCAAGTGGCTCTACCCTTGCTAGGTATGATTCCAGAGTTACCGGAGGGTAAAATCAGTAAACCTGTTCTGAATCTTAGCTTGAGCCAGTCCGAGAGAGCACTTCCGATGATGGAACTGTTAGGATGGCGACCATTTCAGGAAGCACTGGACATGATTTATGTGAATATCCAGTTGCTCAATCCTGGTTCTGAGTGGAAATCCCTGATGGTTACCTCAGCGCTTTCTGGTGAGGGCAAGTCAACTCTGGCGTTGGGTTTAGCCTTAAGTGCTGCTCGTTTACATCGACGAGTACTGCTAATTGATGTAGATATGCGCCGTCCGAGGTTGCACCAACAACTTGGCCTCTCCAATTACGAAGGACTTTCTACTTTATTGGAAGATGATACTGCTTTATTAGAAGATGATACTGCTACACCCAACCCAGTTAGTATCTCACCTTTGGGGTCAACCATTGATGTTTTGACTGCTGGACCAACCCCAATTGACCCAGTTAAGCTGTTGGGTTCTAAACGGATGAAGAACTTAATGGCAGAGTTTCAAGAGACCTATGATCTGGTGTTGCTGGATACTCCCCCAGTGTTAGGTATGGTGGATGCACTCCAAGCAGCATCGTTGTGCCAAGGTGTGGTGATGGTAGGACGCCTAGAGCGAGTTACTCAATCTCAACTGACCCAGGCTACTGCTATACTCAGGAATTTAAACCTGATTGGAATCATTGCTAACGGGGTGAAAAGTTCTAATCAGAACTACGCTTACTATGGTTCGCGAAACAGCCATGGTGCTATTGAACAAAACCAACCTGTATCTGATCTTCAAGTCTCTCCACAACTAGAGCGTCAGTTCAGCAATCATGTCAAGTCTCGTTGATTTTTTTGGTTAATTGGTAATTGTTAATTGTTAAGTAACCATTCAGCCGTCAGCCGTCAGCCGTCAGCCGTTGGCCGTTAGCCTATGCGCTACTTGAGGTGCCGTCAGCCGTCAGCTGACGTAACTCAGCATTATTCCAATGCTTACCTGTTTTATTCAAAAGCCGCTGATCGCGCACGCGTGCGCGTAGCGCTAATCGCTGATCGCTTACGTTTCAAGTTTCAATTGACGAAAACCTGAGAGTGATAGGTATTAAACCTGAGACGATCTAACCTTTGACTTTTGATTTCCATAAAATGGAGTAACCATTTATGACGACTTCCAGAATCATACTAACAACCTCCAAAATCTCAATCCTAGATATCGATGATGAGGCAGAGTCAGCAGTTAGTTCTTTGCCTCCCTGCAAGCTGAAGTGGCGACAGAAACAGTTGTGGGTACTACCTCTCCAGAAGAATGAACAGCATTATCTACCTCCGTTGGAAAGTAAGTCTTGGTTAAGTAATTGCTTGCAACGGTCGTCGGTAGGGCTGGTTTGTATCGACCCCAATCTGGGTGAAACAGGGTTAAGACTTTGGACAAATGCCTGTGAGCAAGCGAAGAAGAAAGCTGTTTTAAGGGTACCGTTCAACTCAGAATTGTCTAGTAGGGACAAACTATTGCGATCGCGACTGAGGCGGGTGATGGATTCGAGTTTAGCTGCTCTATTGCTACTGATTCTGAGTCCAGTGCTCCTGGGATTGATTTTGCTGATAGCGATTGTAACACCCGGACCAGTCTTTTCTCGGCAATTGCGGGCTGGAGAACGGGGTAAGTTGTTCCAAGTGATTAAATTTCGCACTGAAGCTATACACAAAGGCCAAGTCACGTCTAAGATGACACATTTTGGAAAGTGGCTGCGTCAATATTGTCTGGATGGACTACCGCAGTTAGTGAATGTACTAAGGGGTGAGATGAGTTTAGTCGGACCACGTCCTTGGAAACTGGATGAGGTGATTCGGATGACCCAGGAGGAGCGGCGACAGCTGAGGTTGTTGCCAGGAATGATCAGGCTTCACCAGGAAGATATGCGATCGCATGTGTTGGGTTCTCAAAGTACTCAAGTGCTGTAATTCCGGATTTGTTAATTTGTTAATTTTTGAGGTATCAATTTTAATTAACAATTAACAATTTTGATTTGCCTTTGTGTTCATCCCGTACATTAGCAAACTAATTACTCTAATCAGAGTCGTGAGGAATCGTGACAGACATTAAACGAGCATTAATCACTGGCATTACCGGTCAAGATGGGTCTTATCTAGCAGAACTGCTGCTGGCAAAAGGATACGAAGTCCATGGCATTATCCGACGCACGTCTACCTTCAACACAGATCGCATCGACCACATCTACCAAGACCCCCACAATCCACAGACACGGTTATTTCTCCATTACGGAGACCTGACTGATGGCTTGACACTACAACGTATTCTAGAAGAAGTCCAGCCGATGGAGGTGTACAACCTCGGAGCTCAGTCCCATGTGCGGGTCAGCTTTGATTCACCAGAATACACCGTCGATGCCACAGGTATAGGAACCTTGCGTTTGTTGGAAGCGGTACGGCACTATCAACAGCGAATTGGCTCTGAGGTACGCTTTTACCAGGCTGGCTCTTCTGAAATGTTTGGGCTAGTGCAGGCTGTTCCTCAGTCTGAAACTACACCGTTTTATCCCCGTAGTCCTTATGCCTGTGCAAAAGTCTACGCCCACTGGCAAACGATTAACTATCGCGAATCCTATGGGCTATTTGCCTGTAATGGTATTTTGTTTAACCACGAAAGTCCCCGGCGTGGCGAAACCTTTGTCACTCGCAAAATTACTCGTGCTTTGGCGCGCATTGTAGCTGGTCAGCAGAAAAAGCTTTACCTGGGCAATCTCGATGCCAGACGGGACTGGGGTTATGCCAAAGATTATGTCCGCGCTATGTGGCTAATGCTACAACAAGACGAGCCCGATGACTATGTTGTTGCTACCGGTCAAACTCACTCAATTCGGGAGTTTCTCGATATTGCCTTTGGCTTAGTAAATTTGGATTGGCAGCAGTACGTTGAAATCGATCCACGGTACTTTCGACCTGCTGAAGTAGACCTGTTGTTAGGTGATGCCACCAAAGCTAATACCATACTACCTTGGCAACCTTCAGTAAGCTTTAAACAACTGGTTGAAATCATGGTTAATGCTGACCTTCAGGCACTAGGTATCATGCCTGTCACCTCTTGTATTCAATCCGCTGATACTGCCTTTATTCGTCAGGTTGTTACCGCTGGTAATCGCTAGTAATGATATGGTCTAATACCGTTTTTACGAATGGATCACACCGATAAATAGTCGCCCTTTGGGTAATGGTTAACAGGTAATGGGTAACGGGTAATAGGTCATTGGAAATTGAGGAAAAGACTATTGCTGCTGTGAAACACTACGAGGAGAGCGCAATTACCCTTATCCATTACCTATTAATAGACTGGTATAAGACGTTGTTGATGGATTACCGTTGAATAAAATCAGCGATTATCCGTAGGATACGCTAAGGGAACGCACTGTCTTATAACCAGGATTTACGCACCAATATCATACCCGGTTTATCGTGATAAATCAAAGGCTGAAATCAGTGTAATTACCGTCAATAACCGAGTTGGCGGCTTAACTTTGAAGAAGATACTGATTTCAGCTATGGAATTGAGTTTTACCGATCTGAAATAGCGCCAAAAGGGCTAAATTAGCGTGAGTTAGTAATTGGTAATTGCTAACTAGCTCACTGTTACCCACTCAGTCTTTAGTACTGACGCACATAGTACTCATAACTAACGCACTGGGAAAAATGAAAAAAGCACTAATTACAGGGATTTCTGGACAAGATGGATCTTACCTTGCAGAGCTTTTGCTAAGCAAAGGTTATGAAGTTCATGGAATTGTGAGGAGACCAGCGGTTGAAGACCCAGCAGGTAAGCTGTCTAATCTCAGGACTATCAAAGACAACGTTGTTTTACATGTTGCGTCTTTAGAGAATCACTTGTCACTCTATAAGGTTATTGCCAAGATTAAACCCGACGAGTGTTATCACTTAGCTGCATCGAGTTTTGTTAGTTATTCCTTTGATGATGAATCGTCTATCTTAACCAGTAATTTTAATGGAACCCACCATTTACTGGCATCAATTAAGGAAGTGGTACCGGAGTGTCGTTTCTTTTTTGCTGGTTCTTCTGAAATGTTTGGCAGGGTGTTCCATGCCCCTCAAAATGAGCTGACTCCTTTTAATCCCCGGTCTGTGTATGGTATTTCCAAGCTGGCAAGTCATCATCTGGTGCAAAACTATCGTAACCAGTATGGTATTTTTGCTTGTACCGGGATTCTTTACAATCATGAATCCCCAAGGCGTGACTTTAAGTTTGTCACTCGCAAAATTACCTCTACTGTCGCCAAAATCAAGCTAGGGTTAGAAAATAAGCTTTATCTAGGAAATCTAGATGCTCTCAGGGACTGGGGATATGCTCCGGATTATGTCGATGCCATGTGGCTGATGCTGCAAAACCATTCTCCAGAGAATTATGTAATTGCTTCCGGAATGAATCACTCGGTTCGTGAATTAGTAGATTGTGCGTTTAGTCACGTCGGTCTTGATTATCAAGATTTTGTGGAAGTTGATCACAGGTTTTATCGTCCGACCGAAGCGGTGCCCCTTTGTGGGGATAGCTGGAAAATTCGGGATGAGCTGAATTGGAAGAGTAAACATAAATTTCCTGATATTGTCGCGGAAATGGTGGAGAGTGATCTTAGTTTTTTTAGCTAAAGCTTGTTGAAACTCATCATTAAACAACAATTAAAATAGGTCTAAATAAAACCAGTGAGTATTCTATATCGAATTGCTGAAGTAAAGCTTATTGATTCTGTAATCAGGTTTACAAAATCCACTAAATTGTGGCAAGATAACCACTTCATATTAAGGGAATTTAAATTCCTTAAACAAGCTGCTTTTTTAGCTATTTTTTTAACGATACTTGCCTCAATGCTTGAAGGATTTGGATTAGGGTTTATCCTCACTTTCTTACAAAACATAACCGACCCGAATGCTACCCCAATCCAGACAGGAATGAACTGGTTAGATATGTGGTTGCTTGGAGTAAATAAACCGTTTAATGAGAGAATTTACCGGATATCTGCTCTAATTTTGATCACAACCTGGTTCCGTTCAGCCTTTATGTTTGGTGGGCGTAGGTACAGCATGATTACTCAGATGAATTTGTTAGATAGGCTGCGCAAGAAGCTATTTGAGCAACTTCAACGGCTGAGTTTGGGTTACTTTTCTCATAGCCGTTCTGGAGCGCTAGTTTACAGTCTAACCACCGAACTAGAAAAAATTAATCAAGCGTTTGATGTGACAGCTGTTATGTTGACTAGAATCTCTCTTCTAGTTGTCTATGTCACATCAATGTTCTTGCTTTCTTGGCAACTTTCCATTGCCTCACTAATGCTATTTAGCCTCATGAGTGTTGGTCTTTCTAACTTGGTTAAAAGGTTGCGAGAGACAAGTTTTGAGGTTTCAAAATCAGGCAGTAATTTTACCTCAGTTGCTGTAGAGTTTATCAATGGTATTCGCACAGTTAAGGCATTTGCGAGTCAGGACTTTGAGCGTAGACGATTCTATAACGCTAGCGAAAACGTTGCAAACATCACTATCAAATCTGCCTCATTTGGGTTTGCCATAGAACCGATTGCGGAAAGCGTAGCCACCACAATTCTGATCGGCATGATTATTGTTGCCTTTACCATCTTCGTTCCTAATGGACAGATGCAGGCAGCTTCATTACTGACCTTCTTGTTTGTTTTGTTTCGTCTGATCCCGATTATACGTCTGATTAATAATGCCAGAGGCCGTCTGGGGGAATTCACCGGACCAATGAATAACATTAAAGAGCTGCTGAGAACTGACAACAAACCATACTTGCAGAATGGTAACGTGGAATTTTCAGGATTGCAGCGAGCCATTAAGTTTGGTTCCGTGGATTTTGGTTACGATCCCTCTAACCTAGTACTGCACGATATTACCTTAACTATCAACAAGGGAGAAACAACAGCCCTGGTAGGTGCTTCTGGTTCAGGTAAAACAACCCTTGCTGACTTAATTCCTCGATTTTATGACCCAACGGTAGGTAAAATTATCATTGATGGCACTGACTTACAAGAGTTTGACATCAACTCTGTGCGTCGTCAGCTAGCTATTGTCAGTCAGGATACATTTATTTTCAACACCTCTGTTCGCAATAACATTGCTTATGGTTCAGAACAGGCAGATGACGAAGCAATTCGAGAAGCCGCAAAACTTGCCAATGCATTAGACTTCATCCTAGATTTGCCTGAAGGTTTTGACACGCAACTGGGTGATCGCGGAGTTCGATTATCTGGAGGTCAACGTCAACGGTTAGCAATTGCTCGTGCTTTACTGCGAGCACCAGAGATTCTGATCTTAGATGAGGCAACTAGTGCCCTAGATTCTGTGTCTGAGCGCCTGATTCAGGAGTCCTTAGAAAAACTTTCTGTAGGACGGACAGTAATTACCATTGCCCATCGCTTATCGACCATTTCCAAAGCTGATAAGGTAGTCGTTCTTGAACAGGGGCGAATTGTGGAGCAAGGAAAGTATCAAGAGTTACTCGAAAAGCGCGGTAAACTTTGGAAATATCACAAGATGCAGCATGAAGTTGGTCAAAAAAATTGAGACTATATCGTAGTAATTTTCACTCTCAAAAATGAGTAGTAACTAGAATTGATTGCTTGTCAATATTATCGGAGTATTAACATGTTCATAATTGTTAGAAAAACAGGTCAATTAGGCAATAGAATGATGCTATTTGCCAATTTTATGGCTTTTGCAATGGAATACAATTTCAAATTTATAAATCCTGCTTTTGATGAATATGCAGTTTTTTTTGAGGGAACCCATAACGATTTTTTTTGTCGATACCCTGCTCAAAAATCAGTTCTTAAAGGCAATAGCCTTAAACTGAAAAGAAATTTTCATAGAGTTGTTTATCATTCAACCCGATTATTGGTTAAAGATTCTACAGATTTCAAGTTTTCCAATATCAAAATATTAAGAGATACTGGGGTACACAAGGGAGTCATTTTTGATGATTACTTTGCTAAGTCTTTCAAAAAAAATCAATTGGTATTTATTCATGGATTTTGGTTTAGAACTCCTGTATTATTTTTGAAGTATTCAGACACAATAAGAAAGTTTTTTACGCCACTAAAACAACATGTTGAAAATATCAACAAACTCGTGAAAAACATCAAAAATTCCTGTGATATTCTGGTTGGTGTTCACATTAGACAGGGAGATTATAAAAAATTGCTAGGAGCCAAATATCTCTACAGCACTGATGATTATGTGAACTTAATGAAAAAAACAGAACGTCTTTTTCCAGGAAAAAAAGTTAACTTTTTAATATGTTCAAATGTGCCCCAGGACAGAGATAAATTCTCAGAATTAGATTTTGCTTTTGCCAACAACCACATTGTAGAAGATATGTACTCACTTGCTCAGTGTGACTATATCATAGGTCCCCCAAGTACCTATAACATGTGGGCTGGTTTTTATGGACGGGTACCTTTGTACTGGATTGAGGATCCCAAGGCTGACATATCGTTAGAGAGTTTTCAAATTTATGATGTGCCACTAGATGTCGCTCCAGTTTCATTTGCACAGTAATTAATTCCTTATTATAACCAGAGGCAAGATAACAAGGATATGTCAAACCATCAAGAAGGGCAAGAGCCGCTAGTCAGTGTTATCATCCCCACCTATAACCGCTTGAGCTACCTCAAGCAAGCAATTGAAAGCGTACTCCAACAGACCTACAAAAATCTTGAAATTATTGTTTCTGACGATTGTAGCCCTGAGAATCCGCAAGCTATGATTGAGTCCTTTCAAGATGCTCGGATCCGATTCCGTCGGAACTCAAAGAATCTAGGAAATGGTCCCAATGTTGCTGGCGCATTTAAACAAGCTCAGGGAAAATATGTAGCGAGTCTCAATGACGATGACCTGTGGAATCCAGACTTTTTAGAAAAGTTAGTTCCTCCCCTAGAAGCGAATCCAAATGTAGTTGTGGCTTTTTGCGACCATTATATTATAGACGCAGATGGCGTAATTAATGATGCAACTACTGAAGCACATACCCGGCTTTGGAAGCGTGACCAACTTAAAGCAGAGGTATACCAGCCGTTCTGTACTATCGGACTAGTAGACCGATCAGTGTCTCCTGCATCCTCTGCTGTGATTCGCAGAGACAAGGTTAATTGGGATGAACTGTTGTCAGTGGGGGTCTATTGGGATTACTACCTAACCTATTTAGCTTGCCGTAGTGGTGATGGCGCGTACTACTATCCAGAAAGACTGACTCGATACCGCGTGCATGAGTTATCTGAAACCCATATCAGTGGGAGTGGAAACGCCAAGGCTCAGATTCGCAAAGGCAAATCCGGTATTTTTTGCTACGAACACTTTTTAGCAGATCCTCAATTACAAAAGCATCGGAGTTACTTTACCCAGAAATTAGCACAAGCCAACACAACTATGGCTATTGGGCTGATACGGCATGGACGGGTAGCAGAAGCACGCCCCTATCTTTTTCGTGCCTTGAGTCAAAATTTTAGTCTGCGAACTGTAGCAGCTCTCATGCTCAGCGTTATACCTCAACAATTAGCAAATCCTTTCGAGATATCTTGGAGAGGAGAAAGTATCCGACAGACAAAAGTACATTAAAAATTACATTAAGTATTTCAGGAATTAAGCTGAATATTTCGACACCAGAAAACGTAAAAGAAGTTCTTCCTCCCTAGGATAGTTAGAAGCATTTGAGGCATGTATACTGCTAGACAACAAACCTAAGAGTCAATCATGACTAAAATCCTTTACCTAATTGCTTCTCATAGCAATCCAGACCACATTGTCAGACTAGTCAAGAAACTTAAGACTGGTAACCCTGAGTCCCAGGTCTTAATTCACCATGATCAATCTAAGTCGAGCCTTAGCCCAACTTCTTTTGAGCAGATCAACAATGTTCACATCCTGGAAGACTATGTTCCAGTTGGGTGGGGAGATTTTTCCATGGTGGAAATGGAACTTCGCTGCATCAACTGGTTAATAGATAATTCTGTGACATTTGACTGGTTGATCTTCCTCTCTGGTCAAGACTATCCCCTTCAGCCAATCAGCCAAATCGAGCAGTTTTTGAAGAACACCGAATATGACGGATTTCTGGAATATTTTCCGGTACAAGAACCACCAGAAACGGCTTGACACTGGGGCAAAGATTTGGGCATAGAGCGCTATTTTTTTCTCTACTATAAGCTGCCCGCTAGTCTAAAGACTATACTATATAAACTAGATCGTATAGTCAATTGGCAGCCCCTAGTCCGGATCAGGGCTGGTAAGTTTGGTGCCAGAATAGGAATCCGTTGCGTTTCAACACCTTTCACCCCAGAGTTTAAGTGCTACGCGGGTTCTCAGTGGCACACACTCTCCTATCGCTGTATTCAATATATCCATCAATTTGTTCAGCGTAACCCAGCATTTGTACAACACTATCGAAACACACTCGTACCAGATGAGTCTTTCATCCAAAGCATCCTGCTCAATCAGTCCATGCTAAAAATAGTCAATGATAACAAACGTTATATCTCTTGGACTCCTCCTTATCCAGCCATCATGGGTGTCCAAGATTTTGAGTCAATGATTACTTCTGGTAAGCACTTTGCCCGCAAGTTCGATGACAAAGTAGATGCAAAAGTTCTCGATATGCTTGACAAACATCTTGGGCAAGATGGGGATTATAGGGAAGAATATAGCTATAGTCCTTATGATTTATGTAAGGTTTAAATTAGGATTGCTAGATCAGGTATTTATACCAAATACGATTCTCACAACCCCTTTATAAAAATTGACCAAATCCAGTTCCATCGTCAATAAGATAGGCCAGGAAAATAAAAGGGGTATGAGAACCAGATTTAGTATATAGCAATTCTACGACTTGTGAGGTACAAATTTCTGGTTTTTAGGGAGCAGCGATGCAGCGCGGTCTTGGGGAGGCAGCGCGGTCTTGGGGGTTCCCCCCATGAGCGACTGCCGTGGTTTCCCCCGGAGACAAAACCTTAGACAGTTGAGCCTTTATGGTTGTTAGGCTATGCAGAAAAGGGGTAAAACTTATTGATTAAGGCTCAACTGTCTTACGGTAAATTCAAACCATGAGCGACTGCATCAAGACGGGAGCAGGGAGCAGGGAGCAGGGAGCAGGGAATAGGTAAGAGGTAAGAGGTAAGAGGGAATAGGGAAGAGGGAAGAAGTAAAAAATAATGTGTACCTCATGAGTCCTCTAAACGCTATAATTTATAAAGCAGATATCTCATAAAATCCATATCTTCACTTTTTACCTCTGGCAATTCATTATCTAGGTTGGTAATAGAAACATAAATTCCAAGGAATCTGTCAATGGCATTAATCGTTCCAGATGCAATCCCCTCAAAAGCAAGCAGTGGAGAAAAGCGACTCTTCAAAATCCTCAGAGATGAACTCCCCGATGATTGTCATGTATGGTATGAACCCAACATAAACAAACTCTACCCCGATTTCATCATTCTCGGACCGACATTGGGACTATTAATCCTGGAGGTGAAAGGTTGGAAAGCTAGCCAAATTCTATGGGCAAGTGATCAAAAATTTAAAATTAAACGAATGAATGGACGGATTGAAACTCAACAATCCCCATTGAGACAGGGCAAGGGTTATCGGGATACATTGCTTAATAAACTCAAAAGTTACTCAATTCTCTGTCAAGATGAGGAGGACTATCAAGGAAAGTTAGCCTTTCCCATTGGATTCGGGGCGATAATGACTAATATCTCTGAAGCCAAAGCCAGACATGAAAACATCTACTCAATTCTGGAGAAGCCTCAAGTTGTCTACAAAGATGAATTGCTCGAATGGGATGGTATCGGTGAACGGGCTTTGATGAAGCGATTAGAGGATATGTTCACTGTTCGGTTTAAGTTTATGGGTTTGGAAGATGACCAAATTAGCACTATCAAGGGTGTCATTCATCCTGAAATTGTTGTCAATAAAGAACCTGCAACAATTAAAAGTGTGCCCTCTGGATTTACCCTCAAACCCGATGCAACTGTAATCAAAACTCTGGACAATAAACAGGAAAAGTTGGCTCGTTCTCTTGGCCATGGTCATCGATTGTTCTGTGGCGTAGTGGGGTCAGGCAAAACTATAATCTTACTTAGTCGCGCCAAGTATCTCGCTGGGGAAAACTTCAACAAACGAGTCCTGATTCTGTGCTTCCACAAAACATTAACAGCCTACTTGCGATCGCTTATCGAAGAAGAAAACAATCCCCTCTATCAAGAACGGATTCGAGTTATACACTTCCACGCTTGGGCTAAATCCATCATGGGCCGATTACCCAATTTCAAAGATTACAACTCAGAAGAAGAATATAACGAGGTGTTAGCTGATCTCCTTGTGGAAGCCCTATCTGATATTCCCACAGAAGAAAAATGGGATGCTGTACTTGTTGATGAAGCTCACACCTTCTATCCCAATTGGTTTAGGTGTTGCAAAGAGGCACTCAAAGACCCAGATAATGGTGACTTGCTTATCGTTTCGGATAAAAGTCAAAGTATCTACAAACGCCAAAAGTTCACCTGGAAGTCAGTCGGAATCAAGGCAAAGGGCAGAGTTAAGAAACTCAAGGACAACTATCGAAGCACCAAAGAAATCTTATCCGCCGCTTGGGATTTAGTTAAGTCATTCTCGATTAAAGAAGATGGAGAAGAAACCTTTCCCGTTGTTAAACCCTCTGCTGCACTCCGCCAGGGCAAACGTCCAACTCTGTATCTGTGTGAGAGTCGAATGGCAGAAGTTGAAAATGCGATCGCACAAATTCAGCAACTCACCAGTCAAGGTTACCAACCCCAAGACATCGCTATCATCTATCGGTATTTGACAGACTACGAAAAGGAACCGTTTAGCTTTCTGACTCAACAGTTAGAATCGGGCTTGGGCTACTATTGGGTCTGTAAAGACAATAAAAACAAGGAGAATTACAGCATCCATCATCCAGGAGTAAGACTGATTACCGCCAAGTCTTCCCTCGGTCTGGAGTTCAAAGCCGTGATTCTTCTGTGGGTGCAGCAGTTTGGGTGGGTGCAGCAGTTTGGCGTGAAAGATGAAGCCGAGGCTAGACGGGAACTTTACGTTTCAATGACTCGCGCTCAAGATATCCTGCATTTGTTTGGGTCGGGTCAGTTTAAGTTATTGAAAGGCTTGCAAGAATGCGATCACTTAGATATTGTAAGCTGAGATTTTCCTAGAACAAATTATCCTAATGGCTGACCCCACCATTTCCATACTCTTTGTTAAAAAGTAATTTCCATCCCTGAATTAACGCCTGTTCTAACGGCTGTCGTGCCTTTCTCTCAACCGGAGTATCCCAGCAAAACGCGGTATTCACAAAGGTTTTTAACTCATACTGGTGGTTAAGGATGATGTAGTCTTAAGGATTTCTCACCAAAAGGGGTATGAGAACCGGATTTAGTATTAAAGACTTCTGCCAAGGATGCACTAGTCAGAGTTTTCGATAATTTTAACAGGATAGCTACTCATGAAACTCTGTATCGTTACCCACAAAGTCATGAAAAATGATGGCCAAGGTCGAGTCAACTATGAAGTTGCCAAAGAAGCCATTCGTCGCGGTCATCACGTCACCTTATTAGCGAGTAATGTCGCCCCAGAACTCCAGCAGAGTAATCAGGTAAACTGGATTTTCATTCCAGTTAAAAGGTGGCCAACAGCACTAATTCGTCATCTAGTCTTTTCCTGGCGGAGTGGCAATTGGTTAAATCAACACCGTAGTCAGCTGGACTTAGTAAAGGTTAACGGATCCATTACCAGAGGTGGATCAGATGTGAATGCCGTACATTTTGTCCACAGTTCTTGGTTGCGATCGCCTGCCCATACTTCTCGGCTACGTCGGGATTTGTATGGTCTTTACCAGCGGCTAGTTACAACCTTGAATGCCCATTGGGAAAAAAAATCCTTCCGTCAGGCAAAAGTAGTAGTTGCAGTTTCCGGAAAGGTCAAGAAAGAATTAGTAGACATTGGTGTACCCCCTGAATCCATTCAGGTGATTGTCAATGGTGTTGACTTACAAGAATTTTATCCCGGTGTCGCTGACCGCAAACAATTGGGTCTTCCTGAGGGAGTGCCTTTAGCATTTTTTGCTGGAGACATCCGAACACCTCGGAAGAACTTGGATACAATTCTGCACGCCTTAGTCCAAGTGCCTGAGTTACACCTAGCTGTTGCTGGCATCACAGAAGGTAGTCCTTATCCTCAGCTAGCCGCAAGCCTAAATGTGAGTGAACGGGTACATTTTCTGGGGTACCGACGTGACCTCCCTGAGATCATGCGAGCCGTAGATTTATTTGTCTTTCCATCCCGCTATGAAGCCTGCACACTAGTGCTCCTAGAAGCAATGGCTTCTGGCTTGCCAGTCATTACCGCCAGCACAGCCGGGGGGGCTGAATTAGTTACCCCAGCCTGCGGAGTGGTCTTGTCTGACCCCAACGATACCCAGGCTTTGGCAAAGGAGCTAAGCCTTCTGGCTACTAATGCTGAAAAAAGGAAACAGATGAGCCAAGCTGCACCAATGATAGCCGCACAATACAGTTGGGAAAAGATGGCACAAAGCTATGTGGATTTATTTGAAGAACTGATCAAGTAGTCTAAATTTAATGTTTCCCAAAGGGAACAGGGAATAGGGAACAGGGAACAGGGAAGAAAAATTATCACAATTCCTACACGAATTCCTATTGTAATTAATCGGTTTTTGTTGACTGTTGACTGTTGAGTGTTTACTGTCCAATAAAACTCTGGTTCGGTTTCCCATCTTGCATGCATGCCTCTTGCCTCTTGCCTCTTGCCTCAGGGAGTGTGTTCACAACTCAAATACAAACGCTATAACTAGTTATGTCTAAAATTCCCACTGAGCTCGAACCTATTGTTGATGAAATTAGTACCTTTACCGAGCTGCCGAGAGACGAGGTAAACCATCGAGTCTGGCAGGAAGCGCTGCAACTAGGCTGGAATGTGTGTCAAGATGCCCAAAACTTTGGAGTTACCCCTCACCAGTATGATGCCAAGATGGAGGATCTTTATAAAAATGGGTATGGCTTCATATTTGAAACAATGGTTTTTTGGGCTAGACCTGGACGAAAGCAATTGATAGAAATAAGCCTAGAAAGGATTCAGCAGTATGCCTCACAGAAAGGGAAGATAACTGGTGATTTAAAAATTTTGTTACTGGGTGATGGTACAGGCAATGACTCTCTGTACTTAGCGATGAATGGTTGTCACGTTGATTACTGCGACTTCCCAGGCAGTAAAACCTATGATTTTGTCACCAAGCGATTTAAACATTATGGCTTGTTAGACAATGGCATCAACCTGATTCCCACCTATGAAGCCTGTTTGGATAATCAGTATGATGTTGTGATTTCTTTCGATGTTCTCGAACACCTTACTGAGCCATGGATCGCCATTGCTAATATACGCTCCATGTTAAAAACAGAAGGCATTGCACTGATCACCGATGCTTATGGTGATGTTACCGCTAGACACCCAACTCATTTAGAGTCAAATCGAAAATTTAAAGGTCAAAGTCCCTTCATGTTTTTGAAAAAGGGCATGGTGCTTACTTGGTATGCTTCAGTCTTTAAGCCTATGGAATTTACCAAGGTCGATAAGTGGTCTTTAAGGGATTATTTTATTCTCTGGCAAGATAAAAAGGTGATAGTAGAATATTTGTCTGGTAAATCAGGACTATTGAAACAATTTGTTAAAAATTTTTTGGTCAATAAATAACCCGATCGAGCCTTTTTGGGAAACTAACCGGATAGCTATTTGTTGCTGTTGAATAAAAAAATAGCACTCTTGACGAACGAAACTTAAACAGTTTTTACGGTTATTTTATTTTAACATAACTTTCGTATAAAGGAACTACTCCTGATGCAGGACATGAAACCAGTTGCTATTTGCATCCCTACCTATAATCAAGCCCAGTACTTATGGGAGTCAGTGGGTAGCGCCTGTGGTCAAACCTATCCCAATGTGGAAGTTTGGGTGTCAGACGACGCTAGCACTGATGAAACCCCTGAGGTGATGGCACAACTATGCCAGCAGTTTTCTCAAGTACGGTACTATCGGCAGCCTAAAAACCTAGGTATGGCGGCTAACAACAATTGGGTTTTGAAACAGCCAAACACTGAATTTATTGTTCGTTTGGATTCAGATGATGCCCTGTTACCCAACTATGTAGAAACGTTACTACCCCTGCTAGAGAACCATCCAGAGGCGGGTTATGCCCATAGTGCTGTGCAGGAAATTGATGAACGCAGTAACAATCGAGATGTGCGACGTATTGCAAGACAGCACGAGTTTCAGAGCGCAGACGACTCACTACGAGCCGCAGTTTTTGGCGTAAAAGTAGCTGCAAATATCGCTATGTTTCGGGCTGAAGCGTTGCCAGCAGTTAGGTTTTATGAAGATAGTCCCGATTTTACACAGGACTATAACATGTGGGTCAGAATGGCAGATGCGGGTTATGGCAACGTTTATGCCAATGAGATATTAGCGCGTTATCGCGTTTGGACTGATGCTAAAAATCTACGTCCTAAGCGTAAAAATATTGAATTACAAGGATGTATTCGGGTTTTTGAAGACAGTATATTGCCTGGTTTTAAGCGACGGGGTTGGGATACAAAGGTGATTGAAAACCAGCGTCGTAAACTGGCTTTAAGACACACAGCATACTGTTATCGTCCACTATTCAATGATGTAGAACGCGCCGAGCTGATTGCTCTATTGAAAGAGTTAGGAGATTCACCAGCTTTGCGATTTCGCATGTTCCTATCGAGATTGGGTTTTCGTGCTGTCTTTGAATGGACAATTTCTATGGAATTACGGTTGAAAGGTATGGTGAAAGGTTGGTTAAGTACTCTACAGAGTTATTTACGATCTCAAACAGCGGGATAGTAATCTGTTTAGAATTTAGAATTTAAAATTCTAAATTCTAAATTCTGCATTCTGACAAAAAACCTTGGCCAAAAGGCCACGCAATCGCGTTCAACCTAACTCAACAGTAGAAGAAATGAGAATCACTGTTATAGTCCCCACCTATCGCCGTTCAAAAGACCTAGAACGCTGTTTAGAGGCGCTGGAGAAGCAAACTCGACCAGCGGATGAGGTCTTGGTGATTGTACGGGATACTGATGCTGAAACTTGGGCATTTCTTGAAGCATTCAACCCTGAGGTTTTACCCATGCGTCCTGTGAAATTAATTATTCCCGGGCAAGTGGCTGCTCTCAACGCAGGTCTTGATAGAGCACAGGGAGATATTATTGCTATTACCGATGATGATGCTGCTCCCCGTGGCAATTGGTTAGCTGATATTGAAACTCACTTTCTGTCAGATCACCGGATCGGAGGTGTCGGTGGACGGGATTGGGTACATCTGGGTAACTACCTGGAAAATGGCGCTAGAGAACGAGTGGGTCGAGTGCAATGGTATGGACGGGTGATTGGTAATCATCACCTGGGGGTAGGTTTACCTCGGGAGGTGGATGTCCTGAAAGGAGCTAACATGAGCTATCGACGGACTGCTATATCGGGCTTGCGCTTTGATGAGCGTCTACGAGGGAAAGGAGCTCAAGTCCATAATGATCTGGCCTTTAGTCTAGCCCTAAGAAAAGCAGGTTGGAAGCTAATTTATGACCCAGGGGTAGCAGTAGACCACTATCCAGCACAGCGTTTTGATGAGGATCAGCGAGGCATAGTTTTTAGCGATACTGCCCTGATTAATGCGGCACATAATGAAACTATAGTTTTGTTAGATTACTTTCCTGTTCTACAACGGATGATATTTATAGTTTGGTCAACATTGGTGGGAACACAAATTAAACCCGGTTTCCTACAATGTTTACGGTCTTTGCCCAAAGAAGGACTTTTAGCAGGACAAAAGTGGCTTGCTTCTTTGCGTGGACGTTGGCAGGGTTGGTTGAGCTGGAAAAAGTGCTTAGGCTAGCAAAAGGAATGGTTGAAGGGTGTTAGGTGAATAATGTCTTAGTTTTAGGGAGCAGGGAGCAGGGAGCAGGGAGCAGGGAGCAGGGAGCAGGGAGCAGGGAGCAGGGAGCAAGAAATAAAATGAAAATGTATTTCATGGTTACTAATAAACGCTCTACTAACTAATATATACTAATTACTAACTAATCTCTAATCTATTAGATATAGAATTTACAAATGCATTTAATAAAAAGTATAAATTTTATTTTTATTACCAAAAGTTACTAGATAATTTCTTGCCTCTTGCCTCTTGCCTCTTGCCTCTTGCCTTTTGCCTTTTGTATGCAAGCCTCTTGCCTTTTGTATGCAAGCCTCTTGCCTCTTGCCTCTTGCCTCTTGCCTACTCCCTACTCCCTACTCCCTACTCCCTAAAACCTCGGACTTTTCACCTCACCCAATTGAGAACTGCTGTGTATCTAATCCCTAACACCTAATGACAAAAGGAATTCCTCTCAAACTAGAACCAGCCCCTGCTTGGACAGCCATCCTGTTATTTGTTGTCATTACAATACTGGGCATTATTGCTGGTGCTGGCAGCATTCTGCGTATTCTGTTGCCTGTGGTAGGGTTTGCCGTGGGCCTTTTTCTCTATCGACGGTATCCTGTCCTCTACTTAGGTTTTATGTGGTGGCTATGGTTTCTGATGCCGTTGGTTCGTCGTTTAATTGACTATCGCAGTAACTGGGTTAATCCGAGTCCAGTATTGCTAGTAGCGCCTATAGTGACATGGATTACTGTGGATACCTTTTTAAAATACCTTCCTAGAGCCTATAAACAGGGGGGTTTGCCTTTTATTTTGGGATTCACCAGTATTTTGTATGGCTTTATCATTGGTCTGATTAAAAGCACTCCTATTTTCGCGATTCGAGGACTGATCGACTGGTTCACCCCAATTCTTTTAGGTTTTTACTTATTTATAAATTGGCGAGATTATCCTCGCTATCGCGACAACATTCAGCGCACATTCCTCTGGGGTGTATTGGTGATGGGAGTCTATGGCATAGTGCAATATGTGATTGCACCGGAGTGGGATCGATTTTGGCTGATCAACGCCAGAATGTTCTCGATGGGGAATCCCGAACCGTTTGGTATTCGTTTGTGGAGCACGATGAATTCCACTGGGCCGTTTGCCGCAACCATGATGGTGGGTCTGCTGTTGTTATTTAATAATAACAGTCCTTTACGTATTCCTGCTTCCATAGCTGGTTACTTGTCTTTTCTACTAACGTTGTCACGGACGATGTGGGCGAGCTGGTTCTTTGGACTAGCTTCCCTGACCAGTTCACTCAAACCCAAAATCCAGATGCGCATCATTATTTCTATCTTGGTCATGGCAATGTGTATCGTGCCGTTAACCACTATTGAGCCATTCTCGGAAGTAATTGGTAGTCGTTTGGCAACATTTTCTGACCTTGGAAATGATCACAGCGCGGAAGTTAGACAACAGATCTATGAAGAGAGTCTTGGCAAAGCTCTTTCTATGGTTCTAGGTAATGGGATTGGAAACACATTCACTATCGAACAAGGGGAAATCCGAAGCGTTGTGATTGACAGTGGCATTTTAGATATGTTTTTTACCCTAGGCTGGTTTGGAACTCTCCCGTATATGTCTGGATTGCTCCTGCTGGTATATAGTGTGTTCCAATATCCTGAGATTCGCCGTGATTCCTTCATGAGTACTGCTCGTGCTATTGGTTTGAGTAATTTAATCGGGCTACCGATTGGTAGCGCCATGCTTGGTGTTGGGGGATGTTATATTTGGGGATTTTTGGGTCTAACTATGGCAGCACATAAGTATCACCAGCATCAAAATAAGCTTTCTTCTGAAATGGAAAGTATTGCTGAAGTGAACACTGCTAAAGATAAGAATTATGAAAATTTTCTGATCAATGGCATTGACTAAAGAAGAACAGAAGTAGGAGATGGAAAAAAACAGCCGGAGCAACAGCCGGATGTTTCAACTACCAATTCCTAACTAACTTATAGGTCAAATATGGCGGTGCTTTCCTTTTTGGGAGGGGTTTGATGCGTATACTCCATATCTTAAACCATATTAAACAAACTGGTAATGGTATTGTCAATGTAGCGATTGACGTTGCCTGTGAGCAAGCGAAAGCCGGTCATGAGGTTGCTATTGCCTCTGCTGGCGGCGGATATGAAACATTGCTAAGCCGTTATGGCGTCACTCACTTTGAACTCGATCAGACCCGAAAACCGTTGCATCTGCTCAAGGCTGCTGGGCGTTATCGAGGGATAATCAGAGAATTTCAGCCAGATATTGTCCATGGACATATGATGACGGGAGTAGTCCTAGCTCGGTTCCTACGGGGTTCAGCAAAATATAAGCTAGTATCCCATATTCACAATGTTTACCAACGTAGCTCAGTCGTGATGGGATTAGCTGAACGGGTGATTTCTGTGAGTGATGCGGTAGCAACGTCGATGTCTAAGCGGGGTATTCCCATGGGGAAAATGCCTGTGATCAAGAATCGCACTCTAGGTAGTCCCCGATTACCTGCTTTAGAAAGCTGCACTCCTAAAGCTTTGGAACATCCGGCTATTGTCACGGTAGCTGGGATGAACCGACGTAAGGGAATTACTGAGTTAATTAGCGCTTTTGAGCAGGTTGCTAAGAGTTATCCTAAGGCACATTTGTACTTAGTCGGAGATGGTCCCGACCGTCAAATGTTTGAAACTCAAGCTGCTGCATCGTCAGTTGCTGATCGTATCCACTTCGAGGGTTTTCAAAAAAATCCTCAAGCTTACATGATGGCAGCGGATGTTTTTGTCCTGGCCTCACACCGTGAGTCTTTCCCTCTGGTTTTGATGGAAGCACGACAGGTGGGTTGCCCGATTGTTGCTACTAGTGTCGATGGTGTTCCCGAAGCACTAGATTACGGTAAGGCAGGAGTGCTAGTTGCTCCTAAAAATGCGATCGCACTGGCAGATCAGATCGAAATGGTTCTGGCTAGTCCGTCTGAACAAGATAGATTAAGACGTGCAGCACAGCAAAACATTGAGGAACTGACCCTCACCACTATGGTGGAGAAGATTATTACTGTCTACCATCAGCTTCTAAAACTTTCCTAAGGGAGCTTCACCGCTGCTACCCCAGGTTACAGGTTATTTGGTTACCAGCTTGCAGGTTACAGGTTACAGGTTACAGGTTGCAGATTACAGGTTACCAGGTTACAGGTTACAGGTTATTTGGTTAGCAGGTTACAAGTTACAGGTTATCTTCTGAAGCTTCAACCTACCCGACAAGAACCATCTAACCTTGGCCAAAAGGCCACGCGATCGCCTTCAACCTTCAACTTTCAACCGTCTAACCTTGGCCTTTGGCCACGCGATCGCGTTCACCCTTCAACCGTCTAACCTTCACCCTTCAACCGTCTAACCTTGGCCTTTGGCCACGCGATCGCGTTCACCCTTTAGTCTTCAGTCTCCAGCCTTTTAAATAGTTTCGAGTTCAGGGAAAAAACTATGTCAATACGTATCCCCGAATGGCAATATGCTGCCATTGTTCCTGTGATCGCTGTTTTGGTAATAATTGCCCATTCTGTGATTAGCAACAATGACACTATAACTGCTGAATCCAACCCAAGCCAACGGTTGACTTACACTACCTCTTGGATCGGTAATACCTATGGTCCTGGAGGTGAGCTTCCCGGCAAGGGAAAACATGTCCAGCTATCGATTTTAGGGATGGCTGTAAGTCCCGATGGTACGGTTTATGCTAATGCTCCCTGGGATGAAGCTGGTAGAGAAGGGGGGGTTTATAAAAATGGTGATGTTCTTGGTCAACTGGATGCTACCCATGGCTGGGGACGATCGGGGGGAACTGCGATCGCAGTGAATGATAACTATATTTACATGGCGATGAGACAAACGGGTCGCTATGGCGTAGGATATCCCAATTCTGATGATAAATGGTATTGTGTTCGTCGCTATAACAGAAGTAATTATAAAGGAGCAAAATTTAAGGGGGGTAAAGGCTATGATAAGAGTATGTTGATTCTCAATACCAATCAAGGTTTGATTCGGGGAATTGCAGCAGATAATAGTCGCTTATATGTTAGTGATACCCCTAACAATAAAATCAAAGTTTATGATGCCCATACCATGAAACCGGTTAAAGAATGGTCAGTGAATAAACCGGGTAAATTAGCATTAGATAAAACTGGCTCATTGTGGGTTATCCAGAACAAAACCAAGACTATCCTTAAGTTAAATATAGAAACGGGCAAAGTTCAAGGTAAAATTGATTCTGTTAGGATCCCTACAGCTATTGTTGTGGATAATCAAAATCGCCTCTTAGTAGGAGATGGTGGACCTGATAACCAGATTAAAATCTTTAAAAATCTAGACAGCAGTGGCAATCCAACTCCTGATGGAACCTTTGGTGTTAAAGGGGGAATATACGCCGGAAGTCCTCAGGAAATTGGAAAAATCAGACCCTTACATTTCAATTCCATTACCGGGATTGGAGTCGATCAGGATAATAATATTTATGTCGCCAGTGATCCCAGTCGGATTTACGCTTGGCAAGCGGGTGGATTAACCGTGGATAGCTACAAACTGGATGGCACTCTCAATTGGAAATTGCAAGGTCTCTTATTTATTGACATTCCTGATATTGATCCAGCGGATGAAACTGTTGTTCATACGAAAAATCAACAGTTTAAACTAGATTACAGTAAATCATCAGGTCAAGAATGGACTCATGTCGCCCATACCGTTAATCCCTTTAAGTATCCTAATGATAATCGGATTAAAAAGACGATCAAGCATAATGCTGGTGCTATGATTCGCCGGGTTAAGGGTCGTAAGCTGATGTTTACCAATAGTATGTATACCGAGTCAGCTGGTATCCATGTTTATCGCTTTAATCCGGCTACTGATGGAGAAGTCGCTATTCCCACTGCCTCATTTTGGGGAAGTCAATTAGATTATCGCTATTGGCAAGATAAAAACGGTAATGGACAAGAAGAACAGGCTGAACAAGGTGAATATAATCAAGGACAAAATTATCGAGGGTGGGCATTTTGGCCTGATGATGACGGTAATATCTGGATAGGTACATCAACAAACGGGATTAAAAAACTATCCCTTAAAGGGTTTGATTCCTACGGCAGCCCGATTTACGATATTAACCAGCAACAATCCTTTGACATGCCAAAGGAATTTAAAATTATTCAACGACTTGAATATCATCCGAAAACCGATACCATGTACATTGCTGGATATTCCCCGACGTTTGATAAAAGGGGTGATTGGGGATTGATTGGTAACAGAGCTGTCAAATATATCAATTGGAGTAAAGCGCCACAAAAAGCCGGTGAAGTAGTCATCGCTTACAATCAAAAATCCGAAGGAGTAAGACCAGATTTACCGAAAAGTATGGCGGTTTCGGGAGACTATTTATTTGTCGGCTATGTCGATAATAGTTATGAAAAAGATCCGAATCGATATGCTAAAGTGCGAGTTTATGATTTTCGCACAGGTCAAGAGATTGCCAAAATAAATCCCGGCCCAGAAGTCAAATCAACCACAGGTTGGCTAGATGTCCCGATGGCCTTAAGAGTAGTGCGAAGAAAAAATGGAGAATACTTGCTATTTGCTGAAGAGGATTTTTACGCTAAAGCTTTAATGTACCGCATAAAGATAGACCCCTAATCAGCTGTTACACATTTAAATTGCACAACAACAAGGCAGAAGGCAGAAGGCAGAAGGCAGAAGCGATGCATCCCTACGCCCTACTCCCTACTCCCTACTCCCTACTCCCTCTTCTTTGCTATAACAAAAACTATCGAGGCTATAGTACTGTGAAAACACTTCAAATCGGTATGGGTTGGTTCCCTGAACAAGCAGGAGGACTCAACCGAGTTTATTACGATTGCACTCGTTACTTACCCCAAGCTGGTGTGGAGATGCATGGCTTAGTGGCAGGTTCAACTGCTGTATCTGAAAACTCCGGTGGTCAAGTCCAAGCCTTTGCTAGCCATGAATCTCCTCTCTGGCAACGCTGGAGCAGTATCCGACAGACGATGCATCGAGTGCTGAAGGAGGAAGACTACCCCCTAGTAGTCTCCCACTTTGCTTTATATACCTTTCCCATCCTCGATCAATTAGACAGTCGCCCAATGGTGATGCACTTCCAAGGACCTTGGGCATTAGAAGGGCATGTAGAAGGCAGCAATACCGTTGCGACTCGGTTAAAATGGATGCTAGAGCGGGTGACTTACAGACGGATAGCCCAGTTTATCGTACTTTCTGAGGCTTTCCGTAACACCTTGCACCAAGAGTATCATATCCCACTAGAGCGCATTCACATCATTCCTCCGGGGGTTGATACCGAGCGTTTCGACACCACCATTACACCCCAGGAAGCACGGTCAAAACTAGGCTGGCCTCAAGATCGACCAATTATCTTAGCTGTGCGACGGTTAGCTAAACGCATGGGCTTAGAAAATTTAATTGCAGCAGTGGACCAGGTGCGTAAGCGCTATCCAGACGTGCTGCTACTGATAGCGGGTAAAGGCACACTGATGCCAACCTTGCAAGCACAGATTGAAGCATTAGGACTGACTGACCATGTCCGGTTGTTGGGTTTTGTGTCGGATCAAGATTTAGCCCTAGCTTACCGTGCTGCCACTTTCTCCGTGGTGCCAACCGTGGCATGGGAAGGCTTTGGTCTAATTGTTATTGAGTCATTGGTGAATGGAACGCCAGTTCTAGGAACACCTGTAGATAGTATTCCAGAGATTTTACAGCCTTTCTCGGAAGACTTATTGTTTGAAGGGACTTCTGTTGATCAACTTGCTCAGGGCATGATCGAGGTATTTTCTGGTCAGCGTCAACTCCCTAGCTCTGAGGCTTGTCAAGCTTATGTTCATGAGCACTATACTTGGCCGGTGATTGCTCAACGAATTAAATCGGTTTATCAAGCTGCTATAAATTAATCAACATTTATAGCAATTTTTAATTAGGTGAGGTACGTTTATTCTTGCTTTTAGGGAGCATGCAGCTTCAGAGCATGGAGCTTCAGAGCAATAATAAAAATTAATGTACCTCATTAAAATAGTAAATGCTAGTGCCGAGATCAGTGATCAGATTAGTCTGTGAGCTTTTGCACGTTTGAAACACTCTTTTTGAACTACCCACTCTTATGAAGCGCCGTCGAGTCCTTTTTGTCGATCATGCCGCCGTTTTGGGGGGAGCTGAGTTAAGCCTGCTGGATCTCGCAACTGCCTACCGGGACACCAGCGAAGTACTGCTGTTTGCCGATGGCCCGTTCCGGCAACGGCTCGAAGCTGCACAGGTGAAGGTCAAGGTCATACCTGCACCCCAATCCATCTTAGCCGTAAAAACTTCAGGGGGACTCAGTGCTGTCAAGGCATTACCTGCCCTGTGGTGGATGGCTCGTCAAATAGCAGCAGCTGGACGTAACTTTGAGCTAGTACACGCTAACTCCCAAAAAGCGTTCATTGCTGCTGCGATCGCAACATTGATGGGCGGTCGTCCAGTGGTTTGGCACCTGCGAGATATTGTGACTGCACAACACTTTAGCTCGGTCAATCGTGCCATAGCCGTTTTCCTAGCTAATCATCGAGTATCTCAAGTATTGGTCAATTCTCGTGCTACTGGTCAAGCCTTTATCGCTGCTGGGGGAAGAAAAGACCTAGTAACACTGGTTTACAACGGTATTGCTTCAGACCCCTTCGATAATCTGGCATCGGATCAATCCGCTCAAATCCGTGACCAGTTGGGCATTGGTGATGCTCCACTAGTTGGTGTATTCAGTCGGTTATCTTACTGGAAAGGTCAGCATATTTTACTAGAAGCCTTACAGGAACTTCCCAATGTACACGCCCTGTTGGTTGGTAAAGCCCTATTTGGTGAAGCAGAATACGCCTCACGGCTCGAAGCTATGGCTGCGGCACCAGAACTTGCTGGTCGTGTTCACATGCTGGGATTTCGCAATGACGTGCCAGCATTGATGTCTGCTTGCAATATTGTACTCCATACCTCTACTGAACCGGAACCCTTTGGTCGGGTGATTGTCGAAGGTCAATTGGCAAAACGACCCGTAGTTGCTGCTGCTGCTGGTGGTGCAGTGGAGTTGATTGAGGATGGCGAGACTGGTCACTTGGTAACGCCAGGAGATTCCGTAGCACTCGCTAAGGTCATTGGTAAATTGCTATGTGATCCAACCGCTGCAGATAGCCTAGCCGAGCGGGGTTATATCCATGCCAAGTCTACTTTTTCCCTGGAATCCCTGTTGACGGCCTTTGACCAAGCTCTGAACAAAGTATAGCGCTGCGTGTGGGGACCGGGCGCGGGGAGTGTGGGGCTAATCAAGGGTAGGTTTTTTGTATAGCAGTCGAAGTAAAGGTTAAAACATATTTGAGATCCGAATCCCCCCTAGCTTATTAAGCTAGGGGGGATTCGTGTTCCCTTTAAACTAAAACATTTATGTCCAAAACTATACTTCCCTTGCTATATTTAGTTCTTTTTTTTGGGGAAAACTAAGATCAGAGCAATCCTGATCACGATCTCATCGTCAACAGCCGATTGCTACCAATACCATCATTTCAGCTTAGCTGGAATCTAGCTCAAGGTTGAACAGCAGGTGCGACCCAAGGCCGGGGAACCCGGCCATTGGAAAGCGCACCTAAATTGTTTTTTTCAAAGTGATGACGATGACCATCAAACCCCTCAACCGTTTGGTCTCCAAAGTTTCCCTAGGAACTGTCCTGATTGTCCCTTTTGTATTGCAGATCTTCACAGCGGTTGGATTAGTGGGATATCTTTCCTTTAGAAATGGTGAGAAAGCGGTTAATAAACTTGCACTCCAGTTACAGAGCGAAATCACTAACCGCGTCCAAGAGCATCTGAATAATTACTTAGAGTACCCTTATATTATTGTTCAAAGTAATATTAATGCTTGGCAGCTCCAACAATTAAGTTTTAACAATCTTGCTGTCTTAGAACGTCACCTCTGGAAACAAGTCAAACTATTTGAGTCTGTTCGTGCCATTTATATTGCAGGCAATCCAGAACAGCTAGAATATGCCTTTGCCAGACGGGAACCAGATGGAAGCTTTGTTGTTAGGGACTTCGTCGATTTCCCGATTCGCAATACCTATGCTTTAGACGACCAAGGTCAGCGGACTGAGTTGTTGGTCTCAAAAGCCTTCTATCCGCGCCAAAGACCCTGGTATATCAGTGCGGTAGAGGCAGCTAAACCCACATGGGGGGAAATTTACAACTTTTCCGATGGCAAACTCGGAATCAGTTTCTCTGCCCCTGTTCAAGACCAGGCAGGAAATTTTCATGGTGTTATAGTTGTTGATCTTATTCTGAGCCTGATTAGTGATTTCCTGCGCGGACTCACCATCAGTCCTTCTGGTCAAGTTTTTCTTTTAGAACCTTCAGGAGAGTTAATTGCTAGTTCCACATCTGAACAACCATTTGTGCTCAGCAATCAAGACAATCAGGCTCAACGACTGAAGGCCACAAACAGTCAAAACCCATTAACCCAAATTACAGCACAGTATTTGCTTGAAAACCTGGGCAATCTTGCCAAAATTGAAGCAGCACAGCAGTTTAACCTTAAGCTTGATGGAGAACGTCAATTTGTCCAAGTTACTCCTCTCAATAACCAGCGCGGTTTGGATTGGCTAGTGGTAGTCGTCATCCCAGAATCTGATTTTATGGCGGAAATTAACGCCAATACCAGGCTCTCCATACTGCTGTGTATTGCCGCTCTAATTATAGCAACAATCATCGGCATTTTTACGGCACGGTGGGTAATAAAACCGATTTTACATCTCAATAGGGCTGCTAAAGACATTGCTAAAGGAAAATGGAATAAAACTGTAACTATTAAGCGCTCCGATGAAGTGGGGGAATTGAGTGAATCCTTTAACCAAATGGCAGTGCAACTGAAAGAATCCTTTGAAACTTTAGAGCAACGGGTGGAAGCACGCACGGCGGAACTAGCAGAGGCGAAAGACAAAGCAGAAGTTGCCAACCAGGCTAAAAGCGAATTTCTCTCGAATATGAGTCATGAATTGCGCACCCCCCTCAATGGCATTCTTGGCTATGCTCAAATTCTTAAGCGAGAACATAATCTCAGTTCCCGCCAAACCGATGGTTTAGAAATTATCCACAAAAGCGGGATTCATTTGTTGACCCTAATCAACGACATCTTAGACTTATCCAAAATCGAAGCCCGTAAAATGGAACTCTACCCCGATGATATCCATTTTGCTAACTTCCTCGACAGTGTTGTGGGAGTGATAAAAATGCGAGCGTTAGAGAAAGATATTTTGTTCAAATACCAACCTGACTCTAACTTACCTATTGGAATTATAGCTGATGAAAAACGACTTCGACAAGTCTTACTAAACTTGTTAGGAAACGCCATTAAATTTACCGAACAAGGTCAAGTTACGTTGGGGGTGAGGGTTACAGAGTCTCACGTTACTACTTCAACTATTTGTTTTTATATTATTGACACTGGGGTGGGTATGACTCCCCAGCAGTTAGAGAAAATATTCCTACCTTTTGAACAAGTGGGTGATACTCAACGTCGGTCTGAGGGCACAGGTTTAGGATTAGCTATCACCAAACAACTGGTAGAATTGATGGGTGGTGAACTCAAGGTGACCAGTGAATTGGGTCAAGGGTCAAGGTTCTGGTTTGAAGTTAGTTTTACTCTGGCAGCTATCAGTGGGGAAACTCAAGCTGAAATCCCCGATCAAATAATAGGATATCGAGGTAAAAAACGTAGGCTATTGGTGGTAGATGACAAACTCGAAAACCGCTTAGTTCTTGAGAATATGCTTGCACCCTTGGGATTTGAGGTGGTCACTGGTGAAGATGGTGAGCAGGAAGTTGACTTGGCTCAACAAATCCAACCGGATCTGATTTTGAGCGATTTAGTTATGCCGGTTAAAAGTGGGTTTGAAGCCATTAAGGAAATTCGTCAAATTCCAGAGATTAGAGAAGTGCCAATTATTGCTATCTCTGCTAGTGTACTGGATATGGATCAGAAAAAGAGTCAAATTGCCGGTTGTGATGCCTTTTTGTCTAAACCCGTAGATGAACCAAAGTTATTGACTTTGTTAGGAAAGTATTTACATCTGGAGTGGGTGTACGAACAGAATGATCACCTTTCAAATATGAACTATAAAAACGGTTCAGTAGAGCCAACTGAACTAGTGATTCCGCCACTAGAAGAGATGGAAGTGCTCTATGAGTTGGCGATGTTGGGCAGTATGAAAAAAATTCGGGAGCGAGCTATATACCTGGAAGAACTGGATCACAAATACATGGCTTTTGCTAACAACCTCAAAGAGTTAGCCCAAGGGTTTCAAGAAGATAAGATTCTTGCCTTAGTGGAACAATATTTGTAATATAGCAAGTCTTATACCCATGAGGTACAAATCTCTGGGTTTTAGGGAGCAGGGAGCAGGGAGCAGGGAAGAGGGAAGAGGGAAAAAATAATGTGTACCTCATAGCTATGATAAACGCTATATGCAGCGGATCACCGGAATAGGCAAAGAGAGGGAGGTGTGGTAAGTGTGGGGAGATGGGGAGTTAGATGAGCAACGGTTGTGCTTGCCACGGGGCTTTGAAGGTGCGAACACAAGCCTGAGCACACAGCTTCTGCAACGAAAATTACCCTTAAATAGGTACTAACTAGCTGGTCAGTACCTATTTAATAAGTACAGTACCTATTTCTTCCGCCAACGGGCATCTGGCCCTCGCCCAAGGCATTCGAGCCGCCCAGCGTTTCTTTCCTGGCGCAAGATACGGCGAATCAGATCAATTCCTACAGTAGGACATTGTTCCTGTAAATGCTTGATCGAAAAATCTCCAACTATATTGTTAATGGAATCTAGCACCATCGCTGTTTTAGCGCCTTTGGTTGAGGTTACTAACCCAACCCGTTTCTCAAAATCCCGGTACGCCGATAGCACCAACACTCCCAGAAAATACTCCCACCAAGGTAACAAACTATGCTGTCCCTGATGCCAGCTTTGGGAGGACTGGTAAAGTGTATCGTAGTAGCTTTCCTTTGTGCGTTCTACAATGCGTTCTAAACTAATAAACCGCCCCACCTCGTAACCAGCTTTGTATAGTAACAGTAGTGTCAGCAGCCTAGCCATCCGTCCATTTCCATCACTAAAAGGGTGGATGCACAGAAAATCCAAGACGTAGGTGGGGATGAGCAATAAAGGTTCGAATTCCTCAGACTGCCAGAGGCGATTGAACTGTTCGTGCAAGCGTTCCATCGCGGATGGTGTAGCATAAGCCGCAAGTGGTTGAAACCTCACAACCTTTGTACCATCTGGATAAGTTTGGCTGATTTCATTATCTACCGACTTCCAGCGCCCACCCTCACCAACAGAAAACTGGTAAAGGTCACGATGCAGCTGTAACACCACCCCTGGAGTGAAAGGGATGTGAGCATAGCTGCTGTGGATCGTACTAAGTACATCTCGATAGCCAGCAATTTCTTGTTCGGAGCGATCGCGGGGCGTAGTTTTTTCCGCTACCAGTTCCTTGATGCGTTCCAGGGGCACTGTAATGCCTTCTATGCGGTTGGAGGACTCAGTACTCTGAATAATCGCCGCCTGAAGTAGTGTTTGCAAAACTTGGGGTGACTGTTCTTTGAACAGTTCTTGCTTGCCTTTGTACTCACCAATCAGCCGGATAGTACGCAGTAGATTTTGAGGAATCAGCTGGCGCTCAATAAAACCTGGTTCAAACGACTCCATGGGTAATTCCTATGAACCCAACCTCAGTATACTAGACTTGGCGGCAGTTGTAGGGAACAGGGAACTTCGGAGCAGCGGATCATCGGAACAAGAATTGAGACAAACACTATCAGAACAATAATGTTGTAAGAGGTCTACTATAATTGTTGCGTTAGTGGAAAACTATCTGTAATCTCAAGTTCGATTAATCTCTTCCCAAGTAGTCCCTGGATTTTTGGTAATAGGTAATTGCTAATGGGTAATGTTGGTAAGATTACTGATTACCGATTCCCGATTCCCGATTCCCGATTCCCGATTCCCGATTCCCGATTCCCGATTCCCGATTCCCGATTCCCCGAAAATCCTAGGTTACATCCCTTTTATGAAAAGGATATCAGTATTTATGTAATTTTCCGGTTAAACTCTCCAGGGGATAAGCACTATACTTGCCTTTAAGTGAAGGTTCCTAAAAAGAGAAACGAAGGAAAAGGTGAGACTGGTAATGGGGAGATGGGGAGTTTTCCTACTCTCCCCTTATTTGATTTTCCTTGTCCCAAAACACGTATCAGGCTAACACTATGCTGGCTAGGGTTTGGAGTGGTTCAATTATCGGCATTGATGCTGTAAAAGTAGGGGTTGAAGTAGATGTGTCCGGTGGCTTACCGGGAATTGTAGTTGTTGGTTTACCGGATACCGCTGTCCAAGAGTCCCGAGAACGGGTGAAAGCAGCACTGAAAAATGCTGGTTTTGCCTTTCCGATACGCAAGATTGTGATTAACCTGGCTCCGGCTGACTTACGGAAAGAAGGTCCTAGTTTTGATTTACCGATCAGTGTTGGTATTTTAGCGGCATCGGAACAGTTAAATCCTCAGTTATTGGGAGACCACCTATTTCTCGGAGAAGTGTCCCTTGATGGCAGTTTGCGACCTGTGGCTGGTGTACTTCCAATTGCTGCGGCAGCAAAGCAAATGGGAATTACTGGGTTAGTAGTTCCTGCTGACAATGCTACAGAAGCTGCAGTGGTGAATGGCATCACTGTGTATGGATTTGAGCACCTATCAGATGTTGCTGATTTCCTTGACCAGCCAAAGCGCTATTCACCGGTAGAGATTGATAGTGTGGGGGAGTTGCAAGTTTATCAGTCTACTGCACCGGATTTAACGGATGTTAAAGGTCAGGCTCATGGGCGTCGAGCTTTAGAAATTGCAGCGGCTGGGGGCCATAATTTAATCTTTGTCGGTCCTCCTGGCAGTGGTAAAACCATGTTGGCGCGACGATTACCGGGCATTTTGCCACCGTTGAGTTTTCCTGAAGCTTTGGAGGTCACTCAAATTTATTCTGTTGCTGGCTTATTGAAAAATCGCGGCAAACTGATCTGCGATCGCCCTTTTCGCAGTCCCCATCATTCCGCCTCTGGCCCATCTCTTGTGGGTGGTGGTAGTTTTCCGAAACCGGGAGAAATTTCCTTAGCCCACCGGGGAGTTCTATTTTTAGACGAGTTGACAGAATTCAAGCGCAATGTCCTAGAGTTCCTACGCCAACCTTTGGAAGACGGACAAGTCACTATTTCCCGCACCCGCCAATCGGTACAGTTTCCTGCTCAGTTTACCTTAGTGGCTAGTACCAATCCCTGTCCCTGTGGATACTTTGGTGACCCGATCCAACCCTGCACCTGTTCCCCTCGCCAACGGGAACAATATTGGTCGAAGCTATCAGGACCATTAATGGATCGCATTGATTTACAAGTAGCTGTCAATCGGCTTAAACCTGAAGAAATCACTCGACAGTCTACAGGAGAAGAATCAGCACCGGTGCGAGAACGAGTCCAAGTCGCACGCGATCGCACTCGTGACCGCTTCCAAACTGAACCCACTCTTCATTGCAATGCTCAGATGCAAAGCCATCATCTACGTCGATTCTGTAAATTAGATGATACTTCCCGTAATGTATTAGAAGGGGCTATTCGCAAACTTGGTCTTTCTGCTAGAGGCACCGACCGTATTCTCAAAGTTGCCCGTACCATTGCCGACCTGAGTGGTGATGATGACCTTAAAACCGAACATGTTGCTGAAGCCATTCAATATCGTACTATTGATCGCATGCATTAAGGGGCAACGGATGGATGAACAGATGGGAATATAGGGAGTATAGCGCTACCCGCAAGGCAAAAGGCAAAAGGCAAAAGGCAAAAGACTATAGCTTGTAGGGTGGGCAAAAATAGTTTGGTTATGGGTGAGTATTCACGATTAGATTACTTTGCCCACCCTACTTTAATCGGACTATAGCTTGTAGGGTGGGCAAAAATAGTTTGGTTATGGGTGAGTATTCTAAATAATATTACTTTGCCAACCCTACTTTAATTGGTATTTTTTTTACACGCTATTGATCCCATGCCTAAGGATGCAATCAGGGGCAATTGATCGGTTAACGGATCGGTTAACAGATGGGACTATAGCTTGTAGGGTGGGCAAAAATAGTTTGGTTATGGGTGAGTATTCTAGATAATATTACTTTGCCCACCCTACTTTAATTGGTATTTCTTTTAAACGCTATTGATCCCATGCAATAGCATGCAATCAGGGGCAATTGATGGGTTAACGGATCGGTTAACAGATGGGACTATAGCTTGTAGGGTGGGCAAAAATAGTTTGGTTATGGGTGAGTATTCTAGATAATATTACTTTGCCCACCCTACTTTAATTGGTATTTCTTTTACGCTAACGGATGGGAATATAGGGAGTAGTAGGCAAGACGAGTTGAAGGCATGAAGCAAGTCAAAGCAGTTTTATGTGGATATTACGGCAAGGGCAATGGTGGCGATGAAGCATTGTTAGCGTCACTGCTGCAAATGCTACCAAAGTCAGTGAAGCCGATAGTCCTTTCCGGTAACCCTAGTCAAACTCGTCAGCGCTATGGAGTAGAAAGTTGCGATCGCATGTCTACCCTACCAGTGCTCAAGGCCATGCGCCTTTCCGAACTCTTCATCTGGGGAGGTGGTAGTTTAATCCAAGATGTGACTAGTGCCGCTAGCCCTCTCTACTACTGTGGTTTAATGGGATTAGCCCAAAGGATGGGTCTCAAAACCATTGCTTGGGCTCAGGGGGTTGGTCCAATTAAGCGTCGGCTGATTGGTTCGCTAGCCCAGCGGTCGTTCACCGGATGTACAGCAGTCAGTGTCAGGGATTATGGCTCAGCGACACTGTTAGCGGATTGGGAAATTCCCTTTATTATGGCTCCCGATCCAGTTTGGGCATTAGACTCCAAACCTGTACCAGGATTGTGGGATTTACCAGCACCAAGAGTAGCAGTTACTTTGCGATCGCATTCTACCCTAACTCCCAAACGCCTGAAGAATCTGACCCATGCCTTAGTGGATTTTCAGAAAGCCACACAAACCTGTATTTTATTAGTTCCTTTCCAAGCTTCCCGAGATTTGGCCATTGCCCAATCTATTGCGTCTGAGTTAACCGGTCCCCATCAGATCTTTTCTATAGAAGACCCTAGAGAATTGAAAGGATTATTTCGGGGGGTGGAAATGGCGATTGGCATGCGCTACCACAGTTTGATTATGGCAGCAGCGGAAGAATGTCGATGTTTTGCCCTCAGTTATGACCCCAAAGTTAACTACTTGATGGAGCAACTGGATTTACCTGGATGGGATGTTGCTAGTTTACCAGATGACCCCAATGTGATTAGTAAAACCTGGCTAGAACACTATGCTAATGGTGAAGCATTGACTAAAGATCAAATTCAGTCATTAGTAGACCGGGCAAGGATGCATCAGGATGTGCTGATGACAGTTTGTTAATTGGTACTTTTCCAAAGGGAACAGGGAACAGGGAGTAGGGAGTAGGGAGTAGGGAGTAGGGAGTAGGGAGTAGGAGTTGCGAAAATTGAGTTTACCTCATAACTATGAAAAACGCTATACTTTTTAAGTTTTACTTGTTACTTGTTACTTGTTACTTGTTAATTTTAAAGTTGTCATTTTCAACACTGATCTGGATCAATTCCCAAAGCTTTCAAGCGATCGCTCAACCCTTGGGTACGCCTCTGTTCTTCAACTAAAGCCGCTTCAGCTTGTTCTAAAGCCGCTTCAGCTCGTTGAGCTCGTTGACCCTGGAGTTCTTTGTCTTGTCTTTCCTGTTCCCTCTGTTCAACAATTTCTATGTAAGTAGCAAAACCCTCCCCATTGGGCTGATAGAGTTGAAGGGTTTGGTCTGACAACTCAAACCTCACTTTCAATCGGGGACTCACCCAGCCAGACATCAGCTCAATCGCTTCTAATGTCTTGCCAGAATGTGTCTCGCCAGAACGTAACCAACCCTTCAAAACCCCTTGGTCTGGGTCAAAGATGTAGTATTCTTCTACCCCGTAGCGTTGGTAAAACCTGAATTTATTCTCCTCTAACTCAGTCTTAGTGTTGCTCCAGGATGCGATTTCAAACACCACTTGCGGTGGACGATTGTCTTCCTCCCACTGTTTGTAGGATCTGCGATCGCTTTTAGCGGAAGCTTCGCTTCATCGCCTTTGGGTCTACCAAACACAACCATTACATCAGGAGCTTGCTTAGTATTCGGTTCACCCTCCACTGGATACCAAAATAAATCCCCAGCTACAAAAACATTAGGATTATTTTTAAACAGGGCATCGATTCCCCCTTGAATTGTTGTAATAAGCGCGAAATTGAATGGTATTGTCTGCCAAGGGGAAGCCGTCACTTTCCGGGTAGATTATTTCAGAGGTTTGGTTGTTTATTTGAGTAACCATTTTCTTTTCTATACCTCCTTTATTACTAGTATAAATAGCAGTTATCAATTCGGTGAGGTACTTTGTTCGTAAGCAGTCAGCAGTCAGCAGTCAGCAGTCAGCCGTTGGCTGATAGCTGATAGCACCTCAAGTAGCATCTCAAGTAGCGCATAAGCTGATAACTGACCGCTGAGCGCTGAATGCTTAGGTTTATTTTTAAAGGAATGGGTAGTCTGTATACCCCTTTTCTAAATCCTTGTCCCCTCGACCGTAAAATGTCTTAGGATTGGGTGTATTTAATTGGGCATTTAGTTCAAACCGTTTGGTTGACATACTCCCCCGTTAAATCGGAGATTCTAACGGGGGATTCTCACAATATGTGATTCTTGGTTCATTGAGACAACTTATTGAATCAAGTTTCCTCTCATCAACAGAGGTTGCACTCTCCCCAAGCGTTTCCGAATCAACGGCAGTTTCCCAATGCCCTTGGGTACTCTCTTGGTGCGCGTTTCCTAGCACGGGGAACCCGTGCGGGGTAGCACCGCTGTTGTACTCAATACCTAAAACTTCTAAGCCACGCTTCAAAATGTTGAGAGCAGCGTTCGTGTCTCTACAAATTTCTGTTTGACAACGAGGACATTTGTGAGTTCTGGTACTGAGAGATTTTTTCACCCGATAACCACAGTTATAACAATCTTGACTGGTGTAGTTTGGCTTGACCGCAATCACAGTCTTATCCCAAATATTCCCGTAGTAGTTTAACCATTGGGTGAATTGATACCAACCGGCATCGGATATCGACTTTGCCAAGTGATGGTTCTTGACCATATTGCTTATTTTGAGGTCTTCATAGACAACCACATCGTGAGAGTGGACTACGCACCGAGCTTGTTTCACAGCCCAGTCTTTACGCTGTCTTTGAACCTTTAAATGGCATTTACCCAGTCGAATTCTAGCTTTGTGGTAGTTGTTTGATTGAGGTTTTTTACCTCTTACAAACTTTCTGGACAATCGACGTTGTAGTTTTTTTAACCGCTTTTCAGCTTGCCTAAGATACTTAGGGTAGATGGCAGCATTGTTGTTTTGGTCTTTGTAGAAATACTTGATACCTAAATCAAGACCCGCCACATTCCCAGTATAGCTACCTTTCTCTTTTCGGTTAGCATCAAAGCAGAACTGGGCGTAATAACCGTCGGCTCGTCTGATCACTCGTACCCGATTGATTTTGAGTCTGAACAAGTCCTCTCGTGTTTCATAGTTGCAGAACACAGAAAACCGACCCGCCTTGAACCCGTCAGTGAAGTTGATGGTCATGCAATCAGGTGAAAGTTTCCACCCCGTGGTTTTATACTCAACTGAGCGAGAATGTTTCTTGAACTGAGGATAACCTTTCTTTTTAGCACCCTCTCTACAACGTCGATAGAAGTTAGAGATTGACAGCCATGCCCTTTCAGCAGAAGCTTGACGAGCCATTGAGTTCAACTTCTTAGCAAAGGGAAACTCACCAGCCAATTCTTTGCACAACAGAGATAGACGAGCCTTGTTTACTTTTGGCTGATCACGCCATAGTCTAACCGCCTTGTTCCTGATGAATTGAGCGGTTCGTATAGCTTCATCTAAAGCTTGGTATTGGGCTAATGATCCGTTTAGCAGTTTAGCTTCTCTAACTATCATAAATTCATTTTACCACAAACCAACGTCGGATTTGGACAATCTCCCCGTCCTTTTTTTGTCTGCAGAAATTCATCTCACCGCCAAATCAAAGATTATGGCGGGAGCCTTCTTTATGAATTTCAGGTAAATCGGGATTAGCAAGAAACAGCTTGCCGAAGGAAACTAAATCTGCATCACCCGATGCCAAGATAGTGTTTCCCTGCTCTTTGTTGTAGCCGCCGTTGGTGATAATCGTACCGTTGTAGATAGGGCGAAATAGGGGGGTGACTCGATTGAGTACCTCGCGGGTTCCTAAATCCACTTCATTGGGTTCCATCAGGTGAATGTAGGCTAAGTCAAAGGGATTGAGAGCATTGATCACATAGCTGAAGGTTGCTTTAGGGTTTGAGTCTCTCATCCCATAGAAAGTGTTGCTGGGAGAGAGTTTGATGCCTACTCGGTTACCTCCCCAGACGCTAGTGACAGCTTCGACAACCTCTAGCAGGAATCGAGCGCGGTTTTCTATGGATCCACCGTAGCGATCGCTGCGTTGGTTGGAACCATCTTGGAGAAACTGGTCGATCAAGTAACCAAAAGCACCATGAAGCTCAATGCCATCAAATCCTGCTAGCATGGCATTTTCTGCTCCTTTGCGGAACTGCTCGACAATTTCAGGAATTTCGTCGGTTTCTAGAGGGCGAGGAATGTCCAGGTTAACTTTGCCAATGGGGGTATGAAGTTGACCTTCCGCTGCGATCGCACTAGGCGCTACAGGGTCTTCACCATTGAGTAACGAGAGATGAGCGACGCGACCACTATGCCATAGTTGCAGGAATATCCGTCCACCTTTACCATGAACCATCTCGGTAACTAATTTCCATCCCTCCACCTGTTCAGGGGAGTAAATCCCTGGACAGTTAATGTAGCCCTGAGGGGAGAGCTCGGGAGCAGAAGTGTTGAACTTCGGCGCTTAGGGAATCGGAAGGGGAAGAGTGTGGGGAGAGAGGGGAGAAGTAGTTTTCGAGAATTGCTATATATGGTCTTCATTCATCATTAGAACTCATCCTTACTTATTTAGGACTACTTCGGGGTTAGTGACTCCTAATAGTGTTTTAATTTCTGGTTGAACTAAGGTAGTCATAAAGCGTTTATCGGTAATTTTGAGCTTGGGTTTCAAATAAATAGGCGTAAGTTCCATCTAGCTGCATCAATTCCTCATGAGTACCGCTTTCGGTAATAGAACCTTTATCCATTACATAAATGCGATCGGCCATTTTTACAGTGGATAGGCGATGACTGATTAGGATAGCAGCTTGGTCTTTTATCAGTTGACGAAACTTCTGAAACACCTCATATTCTGCCTTGGGGTCCATAGCAGAAGTAGGTTCATCTAAAACTATTACCTGGGAGTCTCGTAGAAATGCTCTTGCCAAAGCGATTTTCTGCCATTGCCCGATACTGAGTTGTTCCCCTTGGTCAAATAGCTTACCTAGCATAGTGTCATAACCATTGGGTAAGGTATTGATGACTCGATCTGCACCAGAACGAAAAGCTGCTTTACTTATTTGGTTATCAGTGGGAGAAAGAGCAACATTACCCAACCAGATATTTTCCTGGGCAGTGAGATGATATTTCATATAGTCTTGGAAAATAACACTGATTTGCTGGCGTAGATGGTCGAGTTGAAATTGGCGTAAATCGATGCCATCAATAGTAATACTGCCAGAAGTGGGTTCGTATAAACGGCATAATAGTTTGATTAGGGTGGTTTTTCCCGAACCGTTTTCTCCTACTAAGGCAATAGTTTCTCCTGGTTGTAGCGTCAGGTTAATAGTTTTGAGAGCCTGACGAGTCGTATTAGCATATTGAAAACTAACATTATTAAAGACAATTCCGTTCTGTATTGGTTGCGGTACTAATTTGGGATGAGGTAGTTCTGTAATTTTGGGTTGGAGATCGAGAAACTCGTAGAGATTATTGAGAAACAAACTATTCTCATAAAAACCAGATAAGCTACTTAAAACCCCACTAAAAGCAGTTTGTCCTCGTCTCAATGCTTGATGATAAAGAGCTAAATCTCCTATAGTAAGGAGACCTTGAACGGTTTGATAAATAATAAAACCATAGCCAGCAAGCATGATGATGCCACTAAAACCCTGTGCCCCCAGGTTTGCCATAGAACGGCTTTTGGCAATAGTAAAGCTTTCTCGGTATAGTTGCCATCGCAACTGATGAAAGCGCTGACTAAAAACACTACCCAAATTAAACAGACGAATTTCTTTAGCTGGTCTATCTCTAGTTAGCAAACCGCCATAATAGTTAGCTCGTCTTCTGATCGGGGTTCGTTCTCGCTGCCAATGATACATAATTTTGGCATATTTAAGACGCACTAACATAGTAGGAATGCCGACAACAAATAAAACTCCTGCAATTCCCCAATGAAAAGAAAGTAACAAGCCGACTATTGCTAATAAAGAAACGCTATTTTGACCAATTTCTGCCAGACGATGGAGAATTTGGTTCGGGAGTTCCGGAGCATCTCGTTGTGCCCGTTGCAACATATCGTAGTATTCGGCATTTTCATAGTACTCTAAGTCTACTGCCATCGACTTGTCATGAAGCATCCCTTCCATGTAGTCGGTAACTTTTTGAGACTGGAGAATACTAACAAGTTGAGATAGAGACTGGGAAACGCTAGTTACTAAGGTTACTCCCCCAGCAACAGCAAGGAGAAACATTATCTGACTGAAGGCGGCTTGTTTATCCGATAGAGTGAGGCTGGTAGCAACTGTATCTACAACTAACTTGGTTAGATAGAGCAAGGCTAGGGGTAGTAACCCTTGGACAATAATTAGAATGACTTTGATAGTGGTTAAAGTAGGCGCACTATGCCAGACAAACAGAAGTGCGCGTTTAATTCTAGGCATTTATAGCATTTTTATTGGAATTGTGAACATACTCCCGCTTTGGAAAGGCAAGAGGAATCCCCCCTAACCCCCCTTAGTAAGGGGGGCGGGCAAGAGGCAAGAGTTAATAAACTATAGAAGGATTTTGGGTAAGGTCAAAAACGGTAATTATTGTCTTGATGCACAATACCGCACTGGCTCCCCCTGCGCTGCATCGCTTTTTCTAATTGATTTAGAAATGCTATAAGCTGTTGTGCATTTAAACTGTATATTCTTGAAATCAAATAAAAAAGATATATGCCATTCACCTTTTGCCTTTTGCCTTTTGCCTTTTGCCTTTAGCTTATTTGTTCTATCGTTAAAAAGCCTTCTTGAATAAATTTAGTCGCTAAATCAATTTTTCCTTCGTCAGTAACTAGTCCGCCAATATCTTTAACAGCAAAAGATTGGGATTGTAATAGGGTATTAATGGAAGGTTCAGTAAAGCGTGGAAAATCGAGTTTTTTTCCGTAGAAGTTGACGTATACATTTTCGTCATCTCGCTCTAGTTTATAAAAGATATTTTGTCGTTTAGCTAAAACTGAATTTAAGGTGAGTTGGTTGACTTGAATCGAATCTTTAAACCGATTTTGGTCTTCGGATAATTTGCTATCGATATACTGGTCAAATTTTCGTTCTAGAATCTCGTCTAGGTCTAGATTATTAATTAAAGATTGAGTAAGATTCAAAAAGTCTTGCTTGAACTGACTCTGATAACTTTCGCCAGTTATGCCGTTGGGAACAGCTTTTCTAAACTCGGCTTTTTCTTCCGCTAATTCGGCGATTTCTTGCAGGATTTCAAACCAATAGTTAGGATGGAAACCCAAGGTGATATGAACCGAAGCGGTATGTGTAGTTAAGGCATCGTGAATTAAACCTCTGGGAATATATAATAAATCCCCTGGTGTTAATTCTACTTCAAAAGTAGGCTCCCCTAATTCATATTGATCTTTAATTTTCCAGTAGGGTTGTTTGCGAGACGGTAATTCAAGGGGAGTGTTATATAAACGCCATACTTTTGTTCCGGTAGTTTGCATGATGAAGACATCGTGGTCATCGTAATGAGGGGCAAATCCTTGGGAATTATGGGGAGTGATATAGATATTAAACTGTAAGCGGAATTTTAATTCTTTTTCTAAGTCGCTACAGTAGTTAACTAATTTTATAATTGAGCTATTCCCAGAATTAATAATTAGGGTTTTACCCTGATTGAAGAGAACAAATAAGGTATCATTATTGGCAATTGATGAATTGCGATGGGTCCATTTATAGGCTGGCAATTCGTTTCCTTTTTCAACTACTCTGAGGCAGTTTGATTGTAAAGATTTATTTTGGAAGAATAAATCGATATCGTCAGTATTGAGGATAGCATCGTAATAGTTTTGATTATTTCTGGCAATGTGAAGATAGTTTTTTTCGTAGTAGTGTTGGAAGAATTCTTCTGAAGTAAAGGGGTGAATTAAGTTTTCAAATTTGGAATATGTAGTCAGTTTCTCATAAGAGAGACTGACTAGTTTATTGGCTATAGTTTTGATTTCGGTTTTCATGGTTATGTCCTTGTTCTAATTTACAGCGTTTTTCATAGCTATCAGGTACACAGTATTTTTTCCTTCTTCCCTCTTCCCCTCCTGGGAGGGGTTAGGGCGTGTTTTCAAACTCGGAGATCCCCCTAAATCCCCCTTAAAAAAGGGAGACTTTGAGTATGGCTCGGGTGCATCTCATTTTTGTTGTTTGACAAGGTGGTGCGTTACGGGGCGGGCTGTCTAAACCCTGACTACGAGGCGGAAAATGAGGCCCCCCCTAACGCACCCTACGCAACTTTTTTACAAATATGAGATGCACCCGTATGGCTCCCCCCTTGGGGGGCTGGGGGGGATCATAATCTTGCGGAAAACTTTGAAAACATGCCCTAGGGGTGGGTTCCTCTTACCTGCTCCCTGCTCCCTAAAACCCAAGAATTTGTACCTGACCCAATTACTGCTGTAATAAGTAAACATCTTGAGCAGACTGATGAGTTGTTTCTATTTTTTGCTCAACCCAAGTAATTAGCTCCTTGAGTATCCTAAAGTCTTTCGGTTTTTCTATTTTCCATAGATCGACTTGACTAATTAATTGTAGACACTGTTGAAAATAATGCTCAAGGTTTTTTTCTGCCAATAGTTGACTTGGTAAAGGAAAGAAACGCGCCAAAGTTAAAAAAGCATCGTTTCCTGCCATGGGAGTAACGTTAAAATCCCTACCATCTTCTAAGAAGAAGATATGAGCCAGAGGAAAGGGTTGAGTGGGAAAGTTTTCTGGTTTCCTAATTACTCGTTTGCGGGAACCAGGATAAAGAGTTGGTAAAGTGGATATATCGTAACCAAGTCCTTCTACTGTTGGTGGCCAGATTTTGATCTGGGGGAAAGCGGGATATACCATTGGTTTATCCCCTGAATTCAAGTCGATAGCAACCATGTCGTCAGATACAACTGTGTAACCGAGTTTGGCAAAAGCAGCAGCAGTGGTAGATTTACCCGCACCTGGACAACCAGCAAATATCACTACCTGTTCGCCAATTTTTACCGCACTGGCATGGAGGAGAAACAAGCCTCTTTGATAGAGTATTAAGCCTAATGCTTCGCTTAAGATATAGAGGCTTAATAGTTGGGGATCGATATCATCTGAGTCAGAATCAACGATGATAGTATCACCGTTTTTTGCTAGTAAGGTTGCTATGCCATGCCAGCGCAAGTAGGCTTCTTGAGTGTTGCCACCAAAGTGAGCTTCTTTGCCTTGACGGTTAATGGAAGTTGGTTCTAATTGTGGTAGTTTTACTTTACCTTTTTGGATGTAAATATCGGCTGTCTTTTTACTTTTTGTTAGTTCGGTAAGTAAGAATACTGACTGAATAGTTAATCCATAAGCTTGGTAGTGAAACATTTGTTGATAGAGTTTTGCAATTCTAAAGATTTAATTGACTAATCATTTCTAGGATTTAAGTATCCACAGTAGAGTGGACATTGTCCACTCTACTAGGTCACGTATTATGTGAGTTAAAAAAATTATTGCATATCAAGGCTTTCAGGCTGTCGCAAAACCATAAACAATAGTAATGTGAACATAGTTACTTCCTTTTAGCAGTTAACTCACATAAGCCGTAATTAATTAAATTTCATCAAATACCAAGTACAGGATGAAGATTTAATTAGGTTTTTAATTAGTCGGGATCGAAGGGAGCAAGGCCGCCATTTCCATCATGAACAACATCAGCAACACCAGGTGCAAAACTATCAACAGGATTTGCACTATTGAAGTCGTCTGAGGCTGCATCAGTACCAACTAGAGATTCCCTAGCACCATCAGCGCCACTTCCTCCGGCTCCAAGGGTAAGGCTCTTCATTGTTCCATAATTTTTGAGAGTTGGTTGTTCATAAACGAGACTATTCATATTGTTTTCCATGTTTTCGATGTCAATGCTCATTGGTTTACTCCTTGAGTCGTTTGATTTGTTAAGGCGATTGCCGGAAATTAGTTAAGTACAATTATTCGATTCACTTTAACCAAATTGATAAGTAAATCGCAGAATTAATCATCCTGAATTCTCGCCTTCTCTGCTGCCATTTAGCCGCAGAGTTTGAAAAATATTGATAGTCTTATTGTACAGCATTGGTATTTAGGTAATGGGATAAATTTGATTTTTGCTCTAACAATAAATTTTAAATCAAGCCTTTTTCAGTAGAAATGCCATAGGTAGGGTGGGCAATGCCCACCTTACGATTTATTGAGTTGTTGGTTGGTGGGTTAGGTTGGATTGATAAGTTATGGTTGAGTTTGAATGGTTATCCCCGCCTAAGCCACCCTAGGATCAAGCGATCGCACTGTCCCAAAACCATAAACAATAGTAATGTGAACATATTTACGTCCTTTTAGCAGTTAACCCACATAAGCCGTAATTAATTAAATTTCATCAAATACCAAGTACAGGATGAAGATTTAATTAGGTTTTTAATTATCGGGATCGTTGGCATTAACGGTGCCGCCAAATCCATCATGAACAACATCAGGAACACCAGGTGCAAAACTATCAACAGGATTTGAATTATTGAAGTCGTTGACGGCTGCATCGCTTGTGCCCAGGGCATCACTGGGACTTCCTCCGGTTCCAAGGGTAAGGCTCTTCATTGTTCCATAATTTTTGAGAGTTGGTTGTTCATAAACAAGACTATTCATATTGTTTTCCATGTTTTCGGTGTCAATGCTCATTGGTTTACTCCTTGAGTCGTTTGATTTGTTAAGGCGATTGCCGAAAATTAGTTAAGTACAATTAGTCGATTAACTTTAACCAAAGTGATAAGTAAATCGCACAATTAATCATCCTGGCTTCTCGCCTCCTCTGCTGCCATTTAGCCGCAGAGTTTGAAAACTTTTGATAGTCTTCTTGTACAGCATTCGTATTTAGGTAATGGAATAAATTTGATTTTTGCTCTAACAATAATTTTTTAATTACACTGCTTTCAGCAGTTTCCATCCTGTTGATAATAAATCCATAAAAATCTACCTTGCTTCTACGCCGACGAACTTCTTCAGGTAATATACCCTTCATCGCCCTTCGCATTACACCGCGCCCAAAACCATTACAGTATTTCAAATGAGCGGGTGCTGCTAAACACAACTCAATAACTCTTTTATCTAAAAAAGGATGACGAGGTTCGATGCTAACTGCTGCACTAATCCCATCAATTTGTTCGCTACCTTCCTGCATATTGCCCGAAGTTATGGCTCGGTAATGGTTTAAATATTCAGTAGGTAAGTAGCCAAATTGATAATTGAACTCATCTCGGAGTAATTTACCTAATTTAATAGACTTTGCCAGGCTTTTTGCAATAATTGAATTATAGTGATTCCAGTTTAGCATAGGAAAATTGTTATAGATGCTTCGTAAAAATAACTTAATATTTCTGGGCGGATTAAACTGCCAATAGTTAGCGGATTTATAAAAGATACTAATATAGTTATGCCATTCAAACTTTTTAATTAATTCTGTAGCATAAGGCACAATATATTGATATAAATCTGCCTCAATTTCCTTAGCACTATCAGACTTATTTTGATAACGACCTTCTACTATTTTTAGAAGCTTTTCCCATTCCCCTAATTCCAGTAACTCATGAGGATAATCCGTACCGTGGGAAACAATAGTATCCCCATCATGTCCCGTTAACACCACCCTTGCACCTTGTTGTTTGACCTCCCGAACAATCGCCAACAACATGGCTGGGGTAGGCATTTGCACTGGTTGGTCTAACCAAGGGGTAACGGTTTGGGCAGCACTAATGGGATTACCTACTTTCGCAACATGATGCTTAAAACCACCCTGGGCCAATACGGTATCTACATAAGCCGTCTCATCAGCCGAAGGAGTATCACAATCAGAATAAATCGTTAACAATTCTGCATCACTATTTTTCTCCCGCAACAAATTCCGCGCCACACAACTAACGGAAGAAGAATCGACACCACCACTGAGAGTAGACGCTACTGGGTAAGCACTCCGCAGACGACACCCTATCGCCTCGGTAAATCGCTTGCGGAATTCCTCCACATAGTCAGCATCAGTCTTTAAAGTCTGCTGTATCTTCTTTGCTTCGGCATCTAAATCCCAAAAAGACTGGGATTCTATCCCATTCTGGCTCACTTCCATCCAGTGGGCGGGAAGCAGACGCAGAATATCTTGATAGAAAGTATCGGGCTTTAATTTGGCAAACCCACTTAACTGACACAGATAAATACCAACTTTGGCTTCATTGACGTTACGGGGTACTGCATCTAAACAGAATAATCCTTTTATTTCCGAAGCAAAGACAAACAATTTACCAGGCTGATAGTGATAATAAAATGGCTTAACCCCCATATAATCTCTGGCACAAAACAATAGCTGCTTACGCTTATCCCAGATAGCAAAGGCAAAGTCACCAATTAGCTTACCAGGACAGTCTCGCCCCCATTTCTCGTAAGCAGCCAAGATTAAATTGCTATCAGTAATTTTCTCGGCTGGACGATCGTTTAATTCCAGTGCAGAAATAAGCTCATCCCGATTATCAATGCGAGCATCCGCTGTCAGTATTAAATTACCAGTGCGGTCTTTTAAAGGTAATTGCTCTAATAAAGATTCAGGTGTCGTCCATAACATCCGATGTCCTAAACCAACACAGCGATCATCGCACCAAACCTCAGCGCCATCTGGTCCCCGGTGCGCCAGGATATCCACCATGCCCCCGATCTTTTCGCGCTCCACGGGGCGACCATCAAGATTGTAAATACCTACAATTCCACTCATAATCTAACTCCTTGATTAGAGTACAGCTACTTATAGCGCTACGCGCAAGGCAAAAGGCAAAAGGCAAAAGGCAAAAGTTGACTACACAAGTTTTTTACCTTTTATCAATGTCCTAACCTTAATGGGTAGTGCTATATACCCTTTTTGATATAGGGATCCGTGTAGGAATTGTCAGAATTTTTTTTTCCTGTTCCCTACTCCCTACTCCCTACTCCCTGCTCCCTGCTCCCTGCTCCCTAATCCCTGCTCCCTACTCCCTGCTCCCTGCTCCCTATTCCCTATTCCCTGTTCCCTGTTCCCTTTGCTACAGCCTGCTAAACTGAACTCCAAAATGTTTGACGACGCTTAAGGCGCTTGTGAATGCGATTTTTCAATAGCAATACCAGCACAATACTAGTCACAGCGCCATATCCACATGCACCTACAAGAGCACCAGGTACACCGTCGATTACGGTTCTGATGCTGAATTCTAATCCTCCTTTGACTGCTCCCCCTAAAGCGCTTGCAGGTATCCACCAATTTGCATGTTGTATGAAGCGCCGCAACTGGAGCCATTGAAAAATTCCAATGATAGTCCATTCTAGGAGTCTGAGTAGAACACTAGCCCAAAATACCTGCACCCCGATCGGTACTCCTCCTATTTCCATGTCTCCTTCAGGAAGCATGGTTGCAATCCAATTCCTAACGCCAAATAATTGAATCAGAATCAAGTAGATCGTCCAACCCCAAATACTGGTAAGTATCCACCAACCCAAATTCCGAATGTATCGCCGCAATACAAGCCACTGGGTGATTGCAAACACTGTCTCGAAAAAGAAGGAGAACTCTTCTATCCCCTCACTGACAACGTTGGCTAATATCCACAATGACACCAAAGCCAAATATGAGAGGATGGCCTGTTTCCTAAGATTATCATCATTCGATTTCAAGTTTTGTGATTTACTAATTCCCATCATTGATCACCCCTCTATGGCTATTTGATGTTTGACTACGTTGATTACGAAATACACCACTGAGCACAATTCCTGTCGCCAACAGCCCAATCATTCCCAGGCCATTCCACAAGACATAGATAGGCACAAGCTCTTTCCCCAAGAATCTACCTTCGTGAATCGCCATCATAATTTGTGCATATTTCCTGGGCATACCAAACCAAGTATTGCCGATACGGTAAACGATACCCGTAATCGTAGTGAGGAATAAAGGCAAAAAAAGAATTGGAGCTAGTGTGCGGTGAAGTTTAAGGAGAGTACGCTTTTTCATAATCTACTTCTTTCAAAGGATGACATGGGAGTGAATCGAGAAAGGTCAGTCAGATCACCAATCACGATTTGTCCCTGACTTTCTACCCAAGCATGAGCCTCAAATTGTCCTTGCTCTCCCTTAGCAACCCCAATTCGCAGTTCAGCTGAGTAACGACACTGACTCATCAAAGTTTCCGTCGTTAAAGCTCTAGCTAAACATTTAGCATTACCAGGGAGATAACGGCTGCTACGATTCACCGCCTCAACAATTTGGTCTGTGGTAGGGGAATATCGTCGTAACCCGACAGGATTTGCTTGACTGATAATTGCTAAAAGTCGTCGTAAGGTCTTAAATGGCAACGACCACATCCCCAATCTGACTAATGCCAGCAATACAAAGGCTTTGATGAAAAGTTGGCGCTCTGTATGGGTAAGGCTTAAGAACTTACGTAGCTGTTTCATCCCCTACCTCAATTAGTCCTTCAGTATCCAGTTCCTGGAGTAATCCCAAAATGTCATTTTCGCATTGCTCAGGCTCCACGTGGTACTTTGCTAAAATGGCATCCCGAATTTCATTAACAGTCTTTGGTTCCTGAATCATATTCCAAATACTGGTACCTACAGCATTGAGACCAAAGTACACTCCAGACTTGAAGTTGAGAATAATCGTTTCTCCAGTAAAATCGGAAGATAACTGTTCCTTAATTGCTACTACCGTTGAATCAGCTTTTACCATGCTCTATAAAACTCCTGAAACTGAATGTATCTAGCCATAATAAACCGGGTATCCTTGGTAATTTGTGACCAAGGATTAAGTGCAAATTTACAGATAATTAGTATAAAAAAATACTAATTATCTGACTCTTACACAAAGACAGAGGATGACGAATTATACCAATTACACCTGATGAGATTGAGAAGGTTCAAACTATTAAAATTTACTTTTAAATAGCAGCGCCAAACAGACTGCGAGGATATTTTAAAAGTACCTTGGTTTACTTCCAAGCCTTGATTTTAATGGCTGAATGCCTTATTATTCCAAGGTCATGGAATGGCTTTTAACTAGTCTAGGAAACGTTAAAACATCCTCTAATAACGAGACTTCGTTATTAATTTCATATTTCCTAGGTTTTATCCTAAAAAAAACACCATTTAGCGAAGCTAATTTATTGTAGATATTGCCCTAAAAAGATTGAACATATATAGAAAAACCCTTTCCCGTTAGGTATGTTTGATTGCCCTGAAAACATACCTTTAGCCAAGTAAAATGAACAGGCTCTTTATCTAAGTATACTCAACATTATGCAGTTTAAAGCTGAGACGATAATATTGTTATTTTTATTTACATTTGCACTCTGTAATCTAGGGTGGGCAGTGCTTTAGACAGATTCCGAAGCTTGCAAAGCGCGTTGAGAGGCACTGCCCACCCTAGGATTAATCACTAGGATTAATCACAATAGTGCCAGATCTCAGATTAAGGGTTTGTACAGGAAATTAACCTGTGATAAAAAGATAAAATTGATGCAAATTCCCTATTTATAATTTTCTCTCGTTACTAGATAAGTAATCATTTAGTATTACTCATTTGTAAGCAGTAACCTTGGTCAATTAGTGTTCCGTGTAATCCTGGATGAATGACTACTATAACTTTCATGAGTTTTTCATAAAATCCTGACAGAGCTAAAAATTTTTGATGAATTTTTCTTGAAGACGCTAAATATACCTGAGGTCAATTGCCACATCTATCTTGAGAGGGATGATTTAGATGGTGCCAGCGAATAGCACTCAGGTTCATGTAGTTCATGTAGGATCGGCAGTGCTATTGACGCGATTCCTTTGCTTGTCATCAGGTTGCTAGAGACTGCCCACCCTATTTCAGTCCTAAGAGAAGCAAAGTAGTTCATGTAGGGTCGGCAGTGCTTTTGAGGCGATTCCGTTGCTTGCCATAGTTTATGTAGGGTGGGCAGTGCTTACTAAGGCGATTCCGTTGCTTGCGATCGCGTAGCGTGACCTACGGTCAATCGCCTTTAAGCACTGCCCACCGGAAGATTAATCTTAGAATCCCCAGGACTTACGCATTTGCCCCCTAAATCCCCCAATTCTGGGGGACTTTGACATCATTACCCCCCAGAATTGGGGGGCTAGGGGGGCGAAATCCACTTAACCGCGTAAGTCCTGATCCCCTTTTTTCAAAGAGGGGAAATGTCAAAAAAGTCAGCTTGGCTTTACGGTTCAGACTGTTGCAGCATAAACAAACAGTAAGTGCCAAACAAAATCACTGAAATCATCACAAAGATCAGAGCACCTTCCTGACTGTGCCAATAGTCAAAGGCTGCTTGACTGGAGGGGGCTGCGAGGTGTGCCAGTATCGCTATCCTAATGCCATTGACGATAAAACCCAGGGTAGCAGCAACGATGGGAACAATAATTTTTTGGCTGCGAGAGGTGGGGAACATTACCAGCACAATCACAGCTAGCCCTAGCATGTAGATGATTAAGTTGAGTCCGGAACAGGACGGGACGACTTCAACGCTACCCTTGGGAAGGATAATGTAAGAATCTTGCAACACGACATTTGCTCCAGAGTACCACAGCAGGAAAGCCGAGAATTTGGCGGTAATGGGAGTGATATTAGGGAGATAGGGCAGCAGAAGTTTGGGAACACCTAGGGTGAAGAGGATGAGGAGTTCTTGCCAATATTGTTTTAAGCCCCGAAAGCCAGAGGCAAGCAGGGCGAGACCGAAGACGGAAATAAAGGGTGAGAAGCCAAGGAATTTTTCGCTAGGGTGAGCACCACTCTTGATAAGAATCCCTGCAATCAGCAATGCACCAAATAAAAAAGGGACAATGCCGCTGCCGAGTTTAATTTGGTAGCGTTTGTCCCAAAGAGTCGAACAGGCTGCCAGCCAAAATACAATGCTAAGAGCAAGGTGAGACGATTTTTCGGCTCTGAGATTGAGAGTTAGGTGAATGGCAATCAAGCCTGCTCCTATTGCTAAGAGCAATAACGCAGGAATGTTTAATTGTTTAACCAGGGAAAATCGAGCCGCTTTCATATCATTGGGGTAGTTTTACCGAGATTGTATTTTAGGCATAAATTAAAAAAAATATATTCGTAAAATCAATTATTTTATAATTATATATTGCTAAATGACGTACTCACTTTTACATTTAATTTCTTTATCTCAATGACGCATTTAGTATGAGCCATTCAGATAATTTTTATTATAAATATAGCTTTTATAGGATTTATGAGGTACGCTTTTCAACCTCAAAGTCCCCCTTGATAAGGGGGACCAACGGGGGATCCCTTTGTACTTCATGGCATAGATAATTGCTATAATCAAAATCCAGTGTCAAATATGAAGACTCGCAAATAGACCAAATCCCTTAGGCAAAAGAAACTTACCGATCTTTACAGCTCCGACTACGCCATTCGCGATATCCTTAACACCCACTTGCGTCATCTCTTCAACTGAACCGTAAGTTTCCAACGTTGGTGTATTCCATTCCTGTTTCATCTCATTAACTCCTTTTTTTTGAATAATTCAACAAGCCAAATAACCCTTATTTGTCAGCAGTAAAGAACCGCGAACATCTTCTTCCACGACCTTTACTAACTCTGATAACAAGCTCAAGTTGCGAGGCCGCCGTAAACAAATCACTTCGCAAGATTGAGCAAGACTAGCACAGCTTTCAAACTGCATCACCTCCCCAGAACTAAATAACTTCATCAACTCCGAATGCTGCATCAAAGCTATTAGTTTTGCTTGCTTTTTCATCGGCTCGCACTTTACCTCGGATCCAGAAGCCAATAAATAAATCCGACTAATCGGTAACGATCTTTGCGGAAAATTTCGTCTTAACCGCAAACCCCGCTTTTCTAACTTTGGATGCAACTGCCACAGGGACTCCCAATCATAACCCAGTACTTCTGCTACCTCCCGACTGATCTTAATTTGAGGAAATCCAGGCGCAAGCATAGCTTTGCCCTCCTCCCAGCTCACTGGAGCTATATCATCGGCAACCACTGCATATCCCTGGGCCTGCAATGCTGCAGCAATCGTTGACTTTCCCTCACCAGAGTTGCCCAAGAACAAAACAGCTTTGCCATCTATTTCTACCGCACTAGCATGAAGTACTAACGGGCTCCGCTGTTGCAGCAAAATCGCCATTACGGTACCCACCAACGCCAGTCGCAGCTTTAACTCATCCACATCCGGTGCTGGAATGACGACAATCTTGCATCCCCCTTGCACCAAAAACACACCTGCCTCCTTGACATAGACGACCGCTTCCTTCTTTTCTACTTGAAGTGCTAAGGGCTGCTCGATTACCTCCTGGGGTACATAGTCAAACACAGAACGCACCTGATCGATAGTGATAGTGACATCGCTCTTATCCTCTGCGGGCACAAACTCCGGAATCGGTAGCACTGACCGAATCCCTAACCCATAAGCGACGTAGGAAAACCAATTAGAGTCCCTGTGACCTAAAACGTTAGTAAATGGCAACATAAGTCTGGAAGAGTATAGTTTAAAAGTAGCTTTGTTTACTCCCAACCTTGTCAGCCATGCAAAGCGCGAGTGGGGGAAACCACGCCAGTTGCTCATGGGGGGAACCCCCGCATGAAGGCACTGGCTCCCCAAGACCGCGCTGCATCGCTTGATTTTAATGGCTGAATGTCTTCTGATGACCATGTCATTGAATGGCTTGGAGGTATAGCGCTACGCCCAAGGCAAGAGCCATGCATGCAAAAGGCAAAAGTTCATGTAGGGTGGGCAGTGCTTTCGATAGATTCCTTTGCTTGCCATAGGTTTGGTAGTTCATGTAGGGTGGGCAGTGCTTGATAAAGATTCCTTTGCTTGCCATAGCCTTGGTAGGCACTGCCTAGGCTGTTCACTTTGTCCTAGGGCCCGAGGAAAAAGTTTATGCACTTTTTGTGTAAGGTAACGAGACCGTGGGTCGCTTGCGATATATCGATTGTAGGCTCAGAGCGTTGCTCACGATCCCGGCATGAACGATTAGAACCCAAAAATGCTCAAAATACACAGCCTAGGCACTGCCCACCGTAGGATCAATCGTAGATTAATCACAATGGTTCCAGCTCTCAGATTAAGGGTTTGTACAGGAAATTAACCGGTGCCAAAAAGAGACAATGGATGCAAATTACCCATTTATAATTTTCTCTCGTTACTAGATAATTAACCATTTAATTATAACTCATTTGTAAGCAGTAAGGTTGATCAATGAGTGTTCCGTGTAATCCCGGATGAATGAGTACTAAAACTTTCCTGAGTTTTTCATAAAATCCTGACAGAGCTAAAAATTTTTGATGAATTTTTCTTAAAGACGCTAAGTAGGTGGGCATAAAGAAACGTTAAAACTAAAACTATAAAAATGAATCTGAAAGCCTTTATTAAAGAGGTTTTCAGCATTTTTAAGCATTTTAAATCTCAATCGCTATTTTACGGATAATTATGCCCACCTACTTAAGAGCTGATTCGTAAACTCGCTGTAATCCTTGTAGGATAAGGCTTGCACTCAAATAGAACAATTGAACTATTTAATACCTAGAAGACAATCATAGCAAGGCTTTCAGACTTCTTAAGATTTACTTTACAAATCAGCTCTAAATATAGTTGAGGTCAATTCCCAGATCTGTCTTGAGGCGGATGATTTAGATGGTAGCAGCGAGTAGCACTCAGGTTGATGTAGTGGGTGGGCAGTGCTTTGGACAGATTCACCAAGCTTGCAAAGCGCGTTGGTAGGCACTGCCCACCCTACGATTAATCACTGAAAACTAAACAACATTAATCAATACTAGCCTCAGGAATGCTACCTAGAGTTATTTGCTAATCCGTAATAACCCATGAACTGAGGGATTGCTTAAGGGAATAAATTATAACATAAAGTCTAGGCATTAGACTAATGGTATTAAATCTTAGGCATAAGAAAAGCAGTTGACAGCCTCCTTGCTTGAGCTGGGGCTAGCAAACGATGGTTTTAACCCTATTGCCTAAAACCTAGAGGGGTGCATCTCACTTTGGCAAAAATACTCCGACAATTGAGAACTCCTCTAACTATAGCAATAAAAAAAAATCGGTCAAGCTCTGGTTAACTCCAATGCTTGACCGAATTCTATGGTATTAGCTTCCAAAAGTACAGCTGAGCTGCACTCAAATTTAGATAACTCCTGATCAATTAGTACATTCTGATCGAGTTAGTCAGCTATCAGCTATCAGCTATCAGTTATCAGTTATCAGCCAAAGGCTTGTGGCCAAGGCTGACGGCTGACGGCTGACCGCTGTTCGCGTAGCGTGCGCGTAGCGCATATGCTTACGACAAAACAACCTTCACTATTCATTGTCGCCAGGGCGTAAAACCCTGGCAAAATCCTATCCTAGTCTACGTAAAAATAGCGAATCAAAAAGGTCATAACCTCACCAGGCTTTCCGGTAGGCTCCGGAGTGCTCCACTCGTCGGGATAGGCGTATTTAAGGGAATAAATGGCATAAATTGTCTTCTTAACCTCCTCAGGAGAACCGACCAATATGTGCTTGACTTTCTTAGATTTGCGACTTGGGTTTTCAGAGTTCGGATTAATGTTTTTGCTCATTGGAAACTATACCTTTAAACTGTGTATCATATTAATTTATTAAGAAATTAAAAAATTAATAAAGTGAATCATTTGTCAAGGGGTTTAGGAATTTTGTTTATTACGAAATATGCAGATAATTTGGGAAGTGTCGGAAGTGTAGTGGGAAGGGTAATAAGGAATAATAAATAGTTTTTATTTTTATACATTTTTGATATAATTAATCGTAGGGTGGGCAGTGCATAAGACAAATTGTCAACCTTGGCATAGGTTGACTAGGCACTGCCCACCGACAGAGACTTAACTATAAAAAAGTAATCATAATTAATCGTAGGGTGGGCAGTGCATAAGACCAATTGTAAAGCTTAAAATAGGTTGACTAGGCACTGCCCACCGACAGGGACTTAACTATAAACAACTAGAAATTAATAAGATTAATTGTAGGGTGACCAGGGCAGGTAGGGGAGTGAAAAACAGGCAATGCCCACCCTACAAAATGCGATTGACCGAAGGTCACGCTTCGCGATCGTACTGTGAGTTTTGGGAAATGTGTAATTAATTTTGTTCACCTTCTTAAACAAAAATAAATGACTGAAGCGCCAAATCGCACCATCCCATCAGGATTGCCTGGAGCAACTCCTAGGGGTAAGAAAACTGAGGTTAACTCCCGTGCTAGCAGAGAGATGCAACGTCAGCTAAGACGAGAAAATGAATCTGCCACAATCCTTGCCTTAATGGGATATGATGTAGAACAGAATCCACCCACTCTTCCCAATGGCAAAAACCCTGACTACAAAATTGAGGGGCAAATATTCGACCATTACACCCCACCCACTTCCAACCCAGACCAAATTCGTAAGGGTATCAGTAGAAAGGTCAAGAGAAGACAAGCAGAGAGAATTGTACTTAATCTTGATGACACCAATGTAAATCCTGATGAATTACAGGATATTATAGCCAGAAAACCAATCGACAATCTTAAGGAGATTATTATGATAATAAATGGTAAGGTTATCCCATTTTTACCCTAGCAATTGTACAGACAGGAGAGATTAGCATGGCTTTAGATTTCGACCTAGAGATGGTAACTGAGCTTAAGCCTCAACAAGCCTTAAACATATTAGCTACAAAGTTAGCTTTAGAGTGGCAACAAGACAACTTAAAAGCACCAGGAATACTTATTAATGCTGATGTAGAAGATCGATGGGAACAAGATGTTACTGAGGAAAACTTTGGTTTTCGACCTACTTTAGTTGTTGGTTTTCGGATTAATCCCAATCAAGATTATGAAGGGGGCTTGCGTACTCTGATCCGAGCCACCATAAGTTTGCTACAGCAGACTGTCGGAGAAGCTGTTTTGCTATTTAATTATGAAACTGTTGTATTGCAGCGCTTGGGAAATAAATTAATCTTAAATGAAGAAATGCTGGAGCCTAGTATTATTTCTGAAATAGACCAGTTTAAATTAACCTATGAGTTGCAGGTTTTCCCTTGTTCTGCCTGATTTAGATTAACTGTGGGTAGTTTGGCTTTTTGGAGGCAATGCTCACCCTACAAAATGCGTTCGCGTAGCGGCTCCAAAGGAGCATCGCACTATCTTCTATCGGCGGTTGGTGGGCATTGCTTTGGTTAATTCGTGCAGGTAGGGGAGTGGGAAACAGGCAATGCCCACCCTACAAAATGCGTTCGCGTAGCGGCTCCAAAGGAGCATCGCACTTCCAGGTAAACGCAGATAATCGAGGTATCGATAACCATTAAATTCTCCCATTTGAAGTTTATTTTAAGGATTATCCTGACGGCTGACAGCTGACGGCTGACAGCTGACGGAGTTCTGCATAACGGAAGCTTTTCCAATTTTCCAGGATAAGTTTCTTAAGCATTTCCTACCTCATATCAAATCCGGTTTAATACCGATAATAAAAGTGTATCGAAGGCAGAAGGCAGAAGGCAGAAGGCAGAAGGCAGAAGTAAAGGAGTAAGGTTTCAAAGGTAATGGTTTTTGATAACTAATTATCCGGACATGATATCAAACCGTTCCCAGCCAGTGCCTTGATAACCAAAGGTGAACAGGTCTGGATGCAAAATTTCCGCTATCATTTCTACTGAATCGACTAGTCTTGGTCCTGGACGATTGAAATACGCATTACCATCAGTAACAAAAACCTTACCCTGGCGTACGGCTTGCAAACTTGACCACTGGGAATGGTGAGCCATCTGTTGGGTTTCTTGTGTTGTGCGTTCCAAATCAAAGCCGCAAGGCATTACAATAATTACGTCTGGATCAGCTTTGACTAAAGCATCCCATTCCAGATAAGGGGAATGTTTCCCTAAAGCCCCAAACAGAGGATTACCACCTGCAATAGTGACTAATTCAGGAATCCAGTTACCAGCAGCCATGAGCGGATCAGTCCACTCGATGCAAGCAACAGTAGGGCGGTGATTTTCCGACATTTCCTGTGTCTTTTGCTTACAGGTTTCGACACGAGACTGTAATTGTTTCAGTAGAGATTGTGACTCTACTCCCAGGATGACAGCAACTCGCTCAATATCTGCCCAAACTTCAGTTAGCAAGTTTGGCTGCAAGGAAATTATCTGAGGCTGGCTATTAGTAAGGTTGGCAACTGCTTTCTCCACCACATCGAAGTTTACAGCACAGACATCACATTGATCTTGAGTAACAATGTGGGTTGGTTGCAGTTGTTCTAAAACATCAGTTTTTACTTGGTAAATACTCAAGGCACGTTTTACCAGATTGTTTATATCATCATCAATCTGGGCACTAGGTTTATCGCTATTGATTTGGGCCTCGGTGCAGACAGGTCGATTTTTGATAGTTGCGGGATAGTCGCATTCATGGGATCGCCCCACAATGGCATCAGCTAATCCTAAAGCGGCGACAATTTCCGTGGCACTGGGGAGCAGAGTAACAATTTTCAGGTTTTGTGAAAGCATAGTTTAGATGTTGATAAGTTCAGGATATCAATAGTCAATAATAGGGAACAGGGAACAGGGAACAGGGAGTAGGGAGTAGGGAGTAGGGAGTAGGGAGCGAATGCATCTCTTGTAGGGTGCGAAGCATGAAATGTAACGCACCATCTATAGCATAAAATGTAACGCACCATCTATAGCATGAAATATAACACATCATCTATTTACATTACTCAAAATAAACGAGTTAATAGTACAATTAATGGCATAAAAAAACAAGTGTTTACGCCGATATTGTAGATTGGTTTGAGGAAAAACAACTAACAAATAAGTTTATCCTTATGTTATATTGAATAATAACATAAGGATAAACTTATTAACGAAAAAATGACAATCAACACTTCCCTAGAGGAAAGGCTAACAGCCATAGAGGCTGCGATCGCGCAGTTACAGAAGCAAGTTTCGACCCCCCAGCCGATGAATTGGCTACAACAAATTACAGGAACTTTTAAAGATGAACCGGCATTTGAGGAGGTGCTGGCTTATGGACGAGCCATACGCCAAGGCGATGAATCTATCCTCGAAATTAGTAGGCTTTTGTAGGGTGGGCAAAGGTCGATGATTCCTAATTAAATTGCCAAACTTTCAATATTTGCCCACCCTACCCTACTGATAGCTGTTCGCGTAGCGTGCGCGTAGCGCATTGGCTCTTGTCAGGTGGGCAAAGTAGGGTGCGAAGCATGAAATGTAACGCACCGCCACATCTAATTTTCGGTGCGTTACGCTATTGCTAACACTATAGGCTAATTTTCGGTGCGTGAAGCTACCGCTAACACACCCTACATTTGAAAAAGCGATCGCATTCACTATAGGCTAATTTTCGGTGCGTTACGCTATTGCTAACACTATAGGCTAATTTTCGGTGCGTTACGCGATCGCATTCACTATAGGCTAATTTTCGGTGCGTGAAGCTACCGCTAACACACCCTACATAAGAATTAGCTGATAGCTGATAGCTGACTGCTTAATTAACCCACTCCATAGTCCGTATATTGCCGAAATTCTGGTGCTTGAAACCCCAGCACAATATCGTCCTTCGCTACCCCTTTATCCACAAGTTTTTGGCCTATTTTCATTTCCGTCATATTTTGTTCAATCCAAATCTTTCCCTTCTTAATATCCAAGTGTAAAACGCAACCATATACCCGCCGATAGCCATCCCATCCCACAGTCATTACCATGTAGTGGTCTTGTTTGGTATCAAAAACCGTGTAGCAATCAATCACTCCATTGGCGATGGGAATGGCAGCATAATCCGTCAACAACGACTGAATGCTCTGGCGATAAGACTCTAGGTTATCCATTTTACAATTACCTCTTGACTCGGGTCATAAATGATTTGTTTAATCTGATATCTCTCTACTGAAATTTGTGCAAATTCTCGCTTAAAAAAAGCTTGATAAGCAATCACAGGCACGGCTAAATATAGAATCCGAGTTGGATCATTGATTTCTAAGGCAAGCCGATAATTCAAAAACTGTCCTAAGGCAGCATGGTAAGCTGTCAGTGGCGACTCACTCAAAAAGGTTTTAATCTCTACTGCAATTTTTTCTTGGCCTCGCTCTGCTGCTAACAGTTGCTCCGCACCTAAATCAATTTCAAACTTGGTTCCGCCTACTTCCAGTCGCAACGGATCATCAGTAATCTTCCACTGCTCCTTTTCTAGGGCGATTCTAACCGCAGCATGAAATTTATCTTTGGCTGCCATTGTTATTTTTTTCTAGTTTACTTACAATCATAGAAGAATTTAGATTCCAGTGCGATCGCTAATAGTAAACCCCTTGCCAAAGTCTCACGGGGTGACAAGCTAATTGAAAATCTTACAGGGGTTAGGTTTTAGGGGTTAGGTGAAGCGTGAACATCGTCATGGCGTAGTAGTTGATTAAAACTATCTATGCAGTTGGATTGGTGAAAATTGCTTCAACTGCTGGGAAATACAACAACACGAGTCGCTGTAATTTTCCCAAAACCTAAAACCTAAAACCTAACACCTGCCTAGCTTTGAGCTTTGTTGTCACCCCTTGAGTGCCAAAGTAGTTTTCTGATACTGTTTTTGATGCAGTCGCTCAGGTCGGGAACCCCATCAGTGCCATTCGGCTATATCATGATGATGTGACGTTTGCCGACTATTTAAGATTTAGTCAAGCTCATGGGTAATCTACGACAAAGCCAAACCAAAAAGACACAAGCTCGAGATCAGTCTCTTGTATCTGGAAGTAAGAAGCCAACTATCCATCCAATGGACGAACTGCAAGGGATAATCGGCAACCGAGCACTGGGTAATCTAATTAAATCCCAGCCAGACAAATCTGGACAAGTTCATCGTTCAATAGATCCTCTACTGAGAAGTGTTTCCCCTGTTAGTGGGCAACCAATCCAGCGAATGCCAATGTTTAGGGGACTTTCCCATGAGTTAAGGGGGAATTTGGTGCAGGCGAAGCTGACTATTGGTGAAGCTGGGGACAAGTATGAGCTTGAAGCTGACCGAGTAGCATCGGAAGTAGTGAACCGGATTAACGCACCAGTTCCCATTCAGAAAGCTCTGGATGATTCGATCCAAACCAAGGAAGAGGAAGAGGAAGATAAAGATCAGTTGAGGAGACAGCCCATAGTGCAACTTGAACCTGGTGACGGTGGAATGGTAGCTGCACCAGACCTAGAAGCATCAATTCAACGGGCAAGGGGTTCGGGAGTTCCCCTATCAAAGAAGATTAAGGAACCCATGGATCGGGCGTTTGGAGCTGATTTTAGTAGAGTTAGGATACACACCGATGCTCAATCTGACCAGCTCAATCGCTCAATTCAAGCACGGGCTTTTACTACCGGACAAGATATCTTCTTTCGGCAGGGAGAATATAACCCTGGGAGTCAGGTAGGACAGAGGTTGATTGCCCATGAGTTGACTCACATAGTGCAACAGGCAGGAGGTATAGGTAAACTGCAAGCTCAACCAGAAAGTAGTTCCTCTTCAAAAGTTAGTGCTGCACCTACTGGAAGAATTCAAAGAGGTAAGTTCAATTCTCAGCTTTACGACTCAAGTGTCAGTCCTGGCTCAAAAGGTGCACAAGAAGAAGCCTTGAGAGTTTTTACCCTATCTCCTGAGGAGCGTGCTCATCAGTTAAAAGTGCTATTGAAGAACGCATCCAACAATATTGATGATTTTAATAGGATTGGTCAGTTACTTCAGGGAGGTATAAATCCACAAGATCGAGAAGAGATAGCAGCAGGTATCCGACAAAAATTTGGCAAAAATCATCGTTCATCAGGACAGGATAGATCTGAATACCTCATTGATATTCTATACAGAGGTCAAGCTTCACCTAAATCTCAAGTCAAAATGGCACTTGGTGATTTAACTGGAATTACCTTTACTTTCGGTTTAGGTAGTGGCGATTACAACGACTTTAGAAAATTGGTTGACAAGTTCACATTTGCTGAATTAGATGATGTTTTAAGTGATTCTTCAATCGTCAATAAAATCACCAAAAAATTTGGAAATAAATTAACTTATAAACTCATAACAGATCTGGCAATAAAGGGCATTGAGCCAGACCCAGGTGAATTATCAATGAGAAGTTTACATACTGAGATTAAGGAAAATGTTTACAATCAAAAATTGATTGAGATTATCTCAACATTACCGGATCGAGGGTTCGTTGAGGCATCAATTCGTAAAGAAAGAAAACCCAAAATATTTGATAGGTTACACCAGTGGGTAATCAATCGAGATCAATCAGTAATAGAGGAGATTATCAACAATCCTGAAAGCGAATTCCGTAAAGCACTTGAACAGAAATTTAAGCCAGCAGATATTGACTACATACTCACATTAATGAAACAACCTGAATTTATACAGGTACCAGAGGGTGAAAATGTTCAAGATGCCGCACTATTACAGCAAATAGACGCTATCTTGACCCGTCAGGCAAAGCGAGGTCCATCGGGACAGTTTAGGCGTAAAGATGACATTGCCGAGCAGATCGAAAATTTGCTATCCAGATTAGAAGACCCACAAAAAGCTATAGTAATTCACTACGCAAGGAAATCCGTACCACTGGGTAGACCAGCTGGTTTCACAGACGAGGATATCATGAAAAGCGTTGAGAACCAATGCCTAAGCAAATTTGAAACTCAATTAAATGAGGCTGGATTAGAATATGGCAAAATTGCTCGTCTGTTGATTAAATTAAAATTAAAAGATGACAAATTTGAACACCTGACAGCCCATTTCCAGCAAGTAGAAGACAAAAGTGATCAGCCAGATTACTGGGTTCAACTCCTCAACAAAGAATTGGAGAAGTTTCTACCAGATGTGAATACTGTATTTACTCTAATTTTCAGCGCTCAACAAGCAGCGAATAAAAGTGAATACAAATGGTTTATGAGTCATATTTACGTAGAAGTGAAAGACAAACTAAGGTTAAGGTCTCCCATCAAGGGACAAGAATATCTCCGTAGGATACAAGATGCCCTGACTGGCAAGCAGGAATTAACAGTAGGCGACCTGATGTGGGTAGCCAAGAACTATGGAGGTAAGAGCCGAACCAACATTGAAACTATCAAGTTTGCTGTCGAAGCGCTTTCTGGCAAGGAGTTGTTGGAACAGTGGTCGAACTTTAAGGATTTACAAACAGAGTCACATATGTCCAGGTTATCACCAAAAGGGTACTTAAAATTCCGCGATAACTTCCTTCTCAAGATTAAGGAAGAGTTCTTTGATGAAAAACTTGGACTATTTGAACGAGAAAGAGGTGCTGAACAGCTAAGTTTTAGGGATACGCTGAAAACAGCCCAGCGAATTGAAATTGAGCGAATACTTCTAAATCGTCTGGCCGAAGAAGCACCGAAGGTTCCAGAATTCCAAGAGCTAGCAGCAGAGGTAATGGGAGTTGAGAATGGACAGCTAGCTGCTCAATACTTGGCACAACGAAGCAAGGCAATCGGCAATCTAGAAACAGCTCAGCTCTTAGCAACTGGGAAACAATGGAGTTATTTCAGTACCAGGTCATTAATTTACAAAGCAGCCCAAGGTGAGTATCTGAAACATTTTCGTAGTGGGTTAGCTGACATTGAGACTTCCTCAGATCAGCAAACACCTGAACAAAAAATGAAATTACTCCAGGAACAAGTAAAGTCCACGGTAGCTGCTGAACAAACTTTAGTGGATGAAGAAACAGCCTTCAGCCAGCTACGAGACAAGTACAATGCCAGATTCAAGGGAATTGTGAATACCCTTGTCGGGACGCTGTTGGCAACCATAGGTTTAGTTTTCACTGGCGGATTATCAGCTCCCCCAGCCTTCGCTATGCTCTGGTCAGCTGTGAGTGCAATGATTTCCAATCTTGTTAGTGCAGGAATAGATTGGAGTAACCAGGGTCAGGCTTATTCTCATCAAAAGGCTCTTCGTGAGACATTTGTTAATATGCTGACAGCTAGTGTAGATGGAGCCTTAGGCAATCTTACTTTGAGCATCAAAAGCTTGGGTATGGAGGAACTTTATTCCCAAGGATCCAATATATTCGCCAAGATTTTTGGCAAGCCAGGAATGGATATATTCGCCAACTATGTAACTGAAATCGGGTCAACAGTTTTCAATTTTCCGGTCAATGCGGTGGATCGGCTACTTCAAAGCAGTAGTATTAGTGATGCATGGCAACAGGTGAAAGAAGAGACCAAAGAAAAACTTCGCTCACTACCAGCAGATACGATTAATCAATATATAATGGGTGTTGCGAAAAGTGGCACAACGGCAGGATTCGACGAATTAGGAAAATTACTTGGAGTCAGATTAACACCTATAAGAGATGTAGCTACTGAAGAGAATACTGCTGACCTGATTGAAGATCGAGGGCCAAGAGACATCTTGAGTCCGGTTGGGAAAGATTTGACCGACACGTTCCTACTCGGAGGTGCTGATGTTAACAATATTGATTTTGAACAAGGCTTGTTGAAGTACGAGGATGGTCTACCAGCAGGGTTCTATCTTGAGGCACTTACTGAATGGAGCAGTTACAACTCTAACCCTCAATCTTTGCAGAACGCCACGATCACCATTTTATACGACCAATTTTATGATCAAGTCTTTGAAAGAAGGATAGTGAACCCTATCGTTAGTACAATAAAGTCAGCTTGGGCAGCCCCAGGAACTGTTACTGAACCAAAAGAACCTCCGAGGGAGTTATTCTTAAATAGAATTGCCCTAGATATTGCTATGCTCTCAGTCAATCAATTTTCTAATCTGCCAACGCCAACTATGCAGTCACAAACAAGAACTCAATGGAAGCAAATAGTACGTGGTACTATAAGTAATAACGAGGCTTTTAAAAAGCAAGATTGGAGTCTAGATTTGGACAAAATAGTGAAACTTGCTGTAGATAAATGTATAAAAATCGCAGCAAATAAACCTAGGAGAGAGGCCTGGGTAAGCAGCTCTATTACTGTATAATTCTCACTTGAGAAAGATCCAGATGCCACACCCTGCTTGCTCGAGTGCATCTCTGTGTCTTGATGCAGTCGCTCATGAGGGGAACCATAGCAGTGCGGTCTTGGGGGAAAGCCCCGCAGGTCGGCACTGCCTCCCCAAGACCTCGCTGCATTGCTTTTGCACAAATACGACCATTGAAGGCTAAAACATAACTCCTGTTCCCTGAGTGATAGATTTACAACTTTGAGTGGAAAGTAATCGAGAACACACTAGTGAATGGGCATTGGCTCATGACATCACTGCTACCTGTTTCAGGATGCAAATGGCATCGTCACTACTGCTGGGAGGGCAGTCAGCCGCAGTAGGGGAAATGAGCCAATGGCTTAATAGAATGTTGTCCCTAGGCACTTTCACTGGTGAAGCAGCCAATGAATTTGGTATTTCTTTTACTATCAACCAGGGTCAGCTAACCTGGCTAGTCTCTGGTAATCCTGACAGTATGATTCCCCAGCTCAGTGAATACCTAATAGAAGTTGGTACTTCAGAAAGTGAACTAGAGCGCATCAGTGCAGCAGAAGAAAAAATCAAGCCCGCTCGCTTGGGGGTTTGGATTTCGAGGACAGAAGAAACTACGAACACAGGCTGGTACTTCCCAGTTAATATTCCCTTGTCCCAAGCTCTTGCTGGGGTTGAAGTTAGTCAAGCCAAGCAGCAGTTAACATCTTGGGCTAGCCGACACAAACTTGAAACCTGCTCTGGCTTAGGGCGCTCCATCGGAGTAGGTAACCCCTACACAGAACTTTGGTTGCCGCTGCCCGGTGACCAGATTGAACAACAGTTATTCCTCGCACTGGAAGGGTTTTCAGCTCTGGGCGTTCCTTCACTACCAGATCAGGCATTGGTGGCGATACTAAAATCTAGTCAGGTGGGTTTAGTTCTCTCAGTTTGGTTATCTGCTACTGGAGTAGTCAAAATCGGATTGCTAGTCCCAAACCCTGGAACAAGGTTAATGCTACAACTCTGGCGAACAGCAGGTATAAATCAGTATGAAGTTTTCGCTGCTTTTGAAGGTGCTCTAGGAGTTGATAGTCCTGCCTATGTAGAATGCCAGTTTCTTAGTAAAGGTTTTGGTGTAGAGTTACATTACATACTTGACCTCCCAACTATTAAATCAATTTCAAGATCGACTTGCTCATCCAGGTGAAAGGGAATTTTATTGTTCACCTCATTATCTCTCTCCAGAGTTACCCTCTGATGCTATCCTGGAAGGCTCATCTCTAGGGAGGATTTGGGATCAAAAGCTATAGGATAATTAGACTGTAACTTTCGCCGACTATTTAAGATAATGTCAAGCTCATGGGTAATCTACGACAAAGCCAAACCGAAAAGACACTAGCTCGAGATCAGTCTCAAGTATTAGCAAGTAGAAAGCCAACTATCCACCCAATGGACGAACTGCAAGGGATAATCGGCAACCGAGCACTGGGTAATCTAATTAAATCCCAGCCAGACTTATCTGGACAAGTTCATCGAACCCAAGATCCTCTGTTGAATAGTGTCTCCCCTGTTAGTGGGCAGTCAATCCAGCGAATGCCAATGTTTAGGGGACTTTCCCATGAGCTAATGGGCCATTGGCAGCAGGGGAATTTGGTACAGGCGAAGCTTACTATTGGTGAAGCTGGGGATAAGTATGAGCTTGAAGCCGACCGAGTAGCATCGGAAGTAGTAAGACAAATTAACGCACCAGTTACTAGTCACACCACTCAACCAGACTCAATTCAAGCTCAAGGTCAGCAAGATGAACTGATGAGGAAGCCAATGGTGCAGCTAATGTCTGTTGAAGGTGGGATGGCAGCTACCCCAGAGTTGGAAAGCTCAATCCAACAGGCAAAGGGGTCGGGGATGCCCATCGCCGAAAGTATCCGGAAACCAATGGAACAGTCCTTTGGGGCAGATTTTAGTGGAGTCAGGGTTCACAGTGATACTCAATCTGACCAGTTGAATCAATCCATTCAGGCTCGTGCTTTTACCACAGGTAAAGATATCTTCTTTCGGCAGGGGGAATATAACCCTGGGAGTCGAGGAGGGCAGGAATTGATAGCTCATGAATTGACTCATGTGGTGCAGCAAACTGGTAGTACAGTACAGCGACAAGCAGAAAGCCAAGGATTTCATCAGGGTGTAATACAACGAGCAATTGTTACTTTTAAGCCTCCAAAGGCTAAAGCAGAATCAGCTTACACTTCTGACGAAAAGGAAGGAAAAGACAAAGCTAAAAAAGTAGATGATGAAGTAGAAAAAGCGTTTAATGAATTTAAAACAGGTAATTATGATGGTGCATCGGAAGCCCAGAAACTAGTTTATTTTAGGCGCAAGCAAGAATATGATGAAGGAAAGAAAGTTATTCATCCCTCGACGGCAGCCGGTTACGTGATTGAAGGAAAAGCAAATGTGGGAATAAAAGCCTTGGGTTCTGAATTTGAAACTCAAAATACTACTCTTCTCAAAGGAACTAGACCTGACGTTGCCATAAAACTCAGTACAGGCAATTATGCATTGGTAGATATTACAGCACAGAAGAGTGCCGGGCACATCCTTGATAAGAAAGGAAATTGGACTGGACATGCCAACATCCCCTATGTCGCTGAATCTATTTATCCTAGTATAAATTTTGACGATCCCAGCAGTACCAAATCCTTGAGTGATGATGAAGTAGAAGCTGCAAGTAAAGCAGCAGAAGAGAGTGCAGAAGCTAAGAGATTAGCAGAACAGGAGTGGCGAGATCAACAAGAAGATCTCTTCAACGAAAATCAGAAAAAAGTCAAAGAACATCTAGAAGAAGTGAATAGAAATATCAAAAGAATGGCTAGAAAGCGTAAATTGACTGCAGGGTGGAAACCAAATGACCGCACAATGACTACATGGCTACAACAAACCGGCTTAGAAGTAGATGTGAATGACAAGGATGAAGTTGTTATTAAAAAAAGGCGCACTTACGATGAGCAGATCAGCGATAACAAAAATTACAAAGTTGACCAAAACACTATCAATTCTATAGAGAAATGGAGAGGTAGTATGCTAGCACAACTAAGATAAGTACGATCGCTCTTGTAGAGTGGGCAAATGGGTATGATTCCTGATTAAATTGCCAAACTCTCAGAATTTGCCCACCCTACCAGGTCTACAAATGCACTACTACGCTGTTGTTAATTGGTTTATCGGTTAAAATTGTAGAGCAAGTCAAGGAAATCTTAACCTGTTTAACTTAATAACAATAAGGAAAAAAAAGTGAATTCTATCCCTATCAACCAATTTAAGACTAACATCAAAGACTTTATTAAACAAGTTATCAATCAACATACTCCCCTCAAAATAACCGATCCCAATGAGGGAGACTTTATTATTGTTAGTGCCGAAGATTGGGAACAACAACAAGAAACCTTGTTGGTTTTACAAAATAGCAATTTAATGGAACAGATTAACCATTCTATAGCTACTCATACCCAAAATCAAGGCTACTCTCCCAATCAGGAAGAACTAGATGAGATACTTAGTATTTGAGGGCAAAACTTGGGAAATTTACGAAGAACTTAGGCAAAAAGACAAAAAACTTCATAAAAACCTTTGTAAACTCATCAAAGAAATGCTGAGAGACGATCCCGCTAAAGGCATGGGAAAACCTGAACCGTTAAAACATAATTTATCGGGGTTGTGATCAAGAAGGATTTCTCAAAACGATCGCCTTATTTACAAATTTGATGATAAATATGTTTATATTTTTGCAATAGGTGGTCATTACGATCAATTTAATTGATTTTAGTGCGAACGCGCCCCGCGTGGCCTACGGCCAATCGCTCTTGTCGGGTGGGCAAATGGGCATGATAACTGATAAAATTGCCAAGCTCTCAGAATTTGCCCACCCTACCCTACCTGTTCCCTATTACTATTCCATTGGTAATCAAATCGGCGTATTTTAAGGATAATTGCCACGCTCATCAGCAGAAGAAATGAAAAATCAAGTAGAATTTTTGGCGTTGCTGAACCAAGTAATGAATAGGAGTAGAGTGGGCATCCTGCCCGCAAGGGCCAGATCTCGAACGGGCAAGATGCCCATTCTACAAAACTCTTAGAGTGCGATCGCCTGATTTTGTTTGGTGGGCAAATGGGCATCAGAGCTGATGACATGATCAAATTCTCAAAATTTGCCCACCCTACCCCTACCTGGCAAAATTGGAGACAACCCTGAAATGGTACAAGCACAACCTAAAATACTGACATTGGAGGAGTTTCTGAAACTACCGGAAACAAAGCCTGCTAGTGAGTACCTTGATGGAAAAATTATTCCCAAGCCCATGGCTCAAGGAAAACATAGTCGTCTTCAAGGAGAACTAATACCCGCAATCAATAGTTTGGTAAAACCTCAAAAAATTGCTTGCGCTTTTCCTGAATTACGTTGTACCTTTGGCGGTCGCTCAATAATACGTGACATTTCAGTATTTCTTTGGAACCGAATTCCCTGTGATGATAATGGAGAAATTGCCAATGTATTTAACCTGACTCCAGATTGGACTATTGAAATCTTATCTCCAGACCAAAGTCACACAAAAGTAACCAAAACTAGTCTTCATTGCCTCAAGCATGGAACCCAGATCGGTTGGTTGATTGACCCAGAGGAAAAAACTGTGTTTGTTTACCATTCTAAACAAGAAATTGAGGTATTTTATCAACCCGATATATTACTTCCTGTACCATCTTTTGTGAGTGAGCTTAATCTTACAGTTAAGGATTTATTTGCCTGGTTATTACTGTAACTATGGAGTCCTATAGCATTTTTATTTTAGATTTTGTAGGGTGGGCTATAGCATTTTTATTTGAGTTATGAACATAGGATTGATGCTAAAAGGGAACAGGGAACAGGGAACAGGAAACAGTAGGAAACAGCTCCGAAGAGTTTTTAATGTTAGTGCGTACGCTCTTGTCTGGTGGGCAAATGGGCATGATATTTGATCTAATTGCCAAACTCTCGTTATTTGCCCACCCTACCCTACTTTTTCAAAAACACTCTTCGGCAATAGAAAGCTAATATCATTTTATAACATTTACCCTGAATAAAAATCTCCCCCATCTCCTAATCTCCCTATCTCCCCCTCTCTCCACCCTCCCCACACTTCTTTTAGTTATAGATTTACCAATATGAGATGCACCCTTCAATCTTCTGGCTCTACACCCATTGCTCGCAATTGAGCTGCTAGACGTTCAGCTCGTTGATGTTCTCGTTCAGCTCGTTGACGTTCTTGTTCAACTAGCTGTCTTTCTTTCTCAACCGGTGTAGGAATCCAATTTCCGGCTGCATCGTACCAACGCAACCAAAGTCGGTTTAACTCTTGATAGTTTCCTGACCACAATCCTAAACCTAATTCTATTTCTGGAAGCCAGAATTTGTCACGGTTGAGAATCACTTCCCGATAGCTATTGCGCACTAACTCAAACAAGCGTAGTTTATTGCTATTACCATCGAAGACTACGTAATAGGGAATCCGTAGCATCCGTTCGTAAACTTCCCATTTAGTTGGGGGTTGGTTGGCTTGTGGCCTAACTTCTCCTAAGTCTTCTTTCTGTGTACTTGGAGAAAGGAATTCGATGGCAATAAAAGGAGCTACTCCTTCCTGCCAGATCACGTAACTCAACCGGGATTCTCTTTGTTCGTACAAACGATCCACTCCCAAGACAGCAAACCAATCGGGACGTTTATACCAAGTAGGATGTTTCAGATTGTAGTAAATATTCAGATCGCTAGCAACGAGAATTTGGTTTCTAGGATAATTGGGGGGGAAAAACGTTTTTTCCAGTAAGTCTGCTTGCCATATATGGTATTGATCTGGCAATCCTGAATCCTCCTTTTCCTCGCTAGGTAGATCGTACATTGTCGGTAGGATTTCTTTCGGGGGTCGGGGTGGATCGGTTTGTTGATACATCAGCAAAGGGAGTAGGGAGTAGGGAATAGGGAGTAGGGAATAGGGAGTAGGGAACAGCGGATCTGGGAACAGGGAATAAAATTCCCACAATTCCTACACGGATTGCTATAACTTCGATTTTAGATTTTATATTGATGATTGGGTCTACGTTGGTGCGCCCCTACTCGTGGATTCGCGCTAACCCTTGGTTTTGCCAAAGTGCGTACGCTCTTGTCGGGTGGGCAAATGGACTAGATCACGCTATCCAATTGCCAAACTCTCATTATTTGCCCACCCTACCCTACTAGCAGATTAAAGCAATAGCTGAGCCAGTATAGCTTTTTTTTAGTGCGTACGCTCTTGTCGGGTGGGCAAATGGACTAGATCACGCTATCCAATTCCCAAACTTTCATAATTTGCCCACCCTACCCTACTAGCAGATTAAAGCAATAGCTGAGCCAGTATAGCTTTTTTTTAGTGTGATCGCTCTTGTCGGGTGGGCAAATGGACTAGATCACGCTATCCAATTCCCAAACTTTCATAATTTGCCCACCCTACCCTACTAGCTGCTCCCTGCTCCCTGCTCTCTGCTCCCTGCTCCCTGCTCCCTGCTCCCTGTTCCCTGTTCCCTGTTCCCTGTTCCCTTGCTATAATCCATGATTAACCAAACCCAGGTATTCCCTCCCAACCCCCAATTTCAGCAACTCTTTCTGCTGTTACAGCGCTTAGACGGACTGCTAGAACGAGCTTTAGCCGCTGCCCAAGTTACCTATGGTTCCATGGCTGCAACTAATCCCTATCGGGGGATGCAAGTTGACCAGGAAGAAGTGGAACAGTTGCTGACTCATCCACCAGGAACACCAGTATTGCAGGTAGATACAGAAACATCACAGGAGTTACCCTCTGATGCTATCCTGGCAGGCTCATCTCTAGCATGGCTGCAAGAAACCTTTGCCCTCTCTGCTTTTGATGTCGATATTATTGCGATCGCACTCGCCCCGGAACTAGACCGGCGCTATGAACGAATATACACCTATCTCCAAGACGATATCCGGTGTAAACGACCCACTGTGGATCTCGTCCTCAATTTGCTCTGTCCGACTGGGGAAGCGAAACTGGCGCGCCGTAGTCACTTTACCCCAGAAGCTCCTCTCCTACGTCATGGTCTACTACACCTGGTCTCGGACCCTAATCAGCTCCAGCCTACTCTGCTGGCTCACAATCTTAAACTGGATGGGCTCGTCCTGGCTCTTCTGTTGGGAGAAACAGGATTAGATCAGCGACTACAACCCTTCTCGACCTTACTTGAGCCGACTATTTCCCTGGAAGACTTGCCCTTGGATCAGGAAGTAAAGCAGGCTTTATTAACACTGGTTGTCGAAGATTGGCAAGCAAGCAAACCCCTGGCACTGTATTTTGAGGGTGCAGATACTAGTGGTAAACACCGTGCCGCCCAAGCTCTGGCCAGGGCTGTGGAAGCACCATTGCTAACCGTAAATTTAACTCGGGTTGTAGAAGCCAAAGCTGAGTTGGAGCTAACCCTGAAACTAGCTTATCGTCAAGCCTGGTTTCAGAAGGCTTTGCTTTACCTAGAAGGACTAGAAACGCTACAACAAACTATAGAAAGTTCCGAGAATTCCAGTCAATATCTATCTCTGCTAAGAATCATAGCAGACCATCAAGGAATTACCATCCTCGCTGGTGAAAAACCCTGGAGGCCAGAGAAAACTATCGCAATGGGAATGGTTACTGTTCCTTTTCCCATCCCTGAGTTTACTGTTCGTCGCTGGTGTTGGCAGAATCAACTAACCGCAGCTGGTATTTCCCTAGACAGACCACAGCTAGATGCTTTATGCGATCGCTTCCGCCTCAATTCCGAGCAAATTACTGATGCCGTGATCGATGCCTGTAATCGAGCCCGTTGGCGAATTGCCCAAAACACTCCCCCCACCTCCCACACTCCCCACACTCCACAATCCCTTCAAAAACCCACCTTGTCGGAACTATTTGCAGCAGCCCGTGCCCAATCTGGTCATCAACTAGGTTCATTGGCACGTCAGATTCAGCCTAAGTACAGCTGGGATGATATTGTCCTGCCAGTTAATCAAAAGGCTCAGTTGCAGGAAATTTGTAATCAAGCCAAATATCGACAGCTGGTGTGGGAAGAGTGGGACTTCCAGAGCAAGCTTTCCCTGGGCAGAGGACTGAATGTGATGTTTTCTGGCCCACCAGGGACTGGTAAAACCATGGCAGCGGAAATTATTGCCCACGAATTAGAGCTTGACCTCTATAAGATTGACCTATCCCAAGTAGTCAGTAAGTATATCGGGGAGACAGAAAAAAACCTCAATCGCATTTTTACAGCTGCTGCCAATGCCAACGCCATTCTCCTGTTTGATGAGGCAGATTCGCTTTTTGGCAAGCGCTCTGAAATTAGCAGTGCCCATGACCGCTACGCCAATATTGAGGTTGGCTATCTCCTGCAAAAGATGGAGGAGTACGAAGGAGTGGCGATTTTGACCACCAACCTCCGCACTAATATGGACGATGCCTTTGTCCGCCGATTACGTTTTATTATTGAGTTTCCTTTTCCTAATCTCAAAGACCGCCGCCGGATCTGGGAGCAAATCTGGCCTAGTCCTGTACCTCGCTCGGAGGAACTGGATTTAGATTTTATCGCCCGTAACTGCGAGATTGCTGGGGGCAATATTCGTAATATTGCTCTGGCTGCTGCTTTTATAGCAGCAGATGATGGTGGAATTGTCAAGATGAATCACCTGCTGCGTGCAGTCCGGCGAGAGTATCAGAAGATGGGAAAAGTGTTAATAGAGGGTGATTTTGGTCAGTATGCTGGCCTAATGTGATGATTCGTAATAACTCAAATAACTGTGCAAACAATTCACTAAGCACGTTTAAGTTGTGTGTATTGTTGTTACGGAGAAGATTTAAGGGACAGTTTGCAGACTAAAGTGGGTACTTGGCAACTAAAATTGCCGATTGACCTCAGCCAGTTTGCCGATGATTTGGCGACCTGGGCTAAGAGTGAGGAAATGAGATGATTCATGACCTGGATAGAACGTTGGAGGAATTGCTCAAGGGCGAACTACCTCCTGAGCTAATCTCGTCAGTTACGATTAGCTTTGCCACACCTGACAAGGATTTTAGTGTCAAACCAGCGATTAATCTTTTTCTTTACGATGTGCGTGAGAATCTGGAGTTACGCAACACCACCTGGTCAACAGAACGCAGTAACGGTAGGGCAACCAAAAGGCGTAATCCAGTGCGAGTGGATTGCTCTTACCTAATCACCGCTTGGTCCGCTCTTACAGGTAATGGTCAAAGACCAGAGCAAGAAGAGCACCAATGGCTGGGGGAGGTAATGAAAGTGCTACTGCGTCATCGTATAATTCCAGCGGCTGTATTACAGGGAAGCCTCATGGGGATGGAACCTCCGATCAGGACAGTTAGTCTGAGTCAGAGCAACCTACAGAGTTTGGGTGAATTCTGGCAAGCAATGGGAGGAAAGCCCAGACCAGCATTGAACTACACCCTTACTATGGCTGTGGAAGTCGATGATCCAGTTGAGGCAGGAACCTTGGTAACAGATATCAGGATTGGGTAATTGCGGATTGGGAATTGGTTGACTATTTACCATTAGCCATTAGCCATTAGCCATAACCAAGATAGTTGACTAAGGGAGTATTGCTCGTGTCAAATAAGATTAGGTTGGAAGCAATCCGCCATCAGGTTGCGATCGCTGGGCAGGTTAAAGATGCCCAAACTAAGCAGGTGATTCCGGGAGCAGTGGTCGAAATTGCCGATATGCCCGAAAGCTTGAAAAGCAAGTTAGATCTGCTAGCTGGCCTGTATGGAGATGACTGGGAAAAGAGGGTCGAGCGACCTGACCGCACTCGTACCAGAGTTGACGGCTATTTTTACTTCCAGGATCTCCCTGATGGGTCATATACCTTGACGGCTTCCTTGCTAGGTACGGGTACTCGCTATAGTGGTGACCCAACCATCAAAACGATACCGCCTGATTCTGATCTCGAATCCGATGATACCGAGGTTCAGGTGTCACGAGATTCAGATGGTGCGATCGCGATACCTACTGTTAATTTCTATTTCCAACCAACTGCTCTCAAGGGTAACGTCACCAACTCAGAGGACGGTGAAGCTGTCGTTATGGCCAAAGTTGAGATTGAGGGGAGTGGTGAGTATACCTTTACTGACAACGATGGGAACTATCTCCTGAGTAGTCTCGAAGCATCTACGGATAAATCAAGTGCTCGTCCAGTTAAGGTTAAAGTTGTTGCCCAAGGCTACCAGAAAGAAACGTCTCAACTTGTAGACTTGAACCAAGGGCAAGTGACCACTCACAATTTGGTAGTGGTAAAGGTGTAGTGGTTTGGAAAAGGTTTTGTTAAGGTTTCGGTGGCTAAAATCACTACTTGTATCCCACTAAGTACAATTTTTATTTCATCTAACTGAAGTAAGAAATGAAGTAAGAAGTATTTGGGGACTTCAATAGAAGAGTTAGAAAACTTTGCTCACATCCAGCCTTTGATTTGACTTATTCAAGGAGTAGAGAAAATGCCAACCTATTTATCGCCCGGTGTATACGTCGAGGAAGTTTCCTCCGGTTCAGCTCCAATTGTGGGAGTGGGGACCAGCACAGCAGGTTTTATCGGTGTCGTACCGGACTCGATAGACGTTCCAGAACCAAACCCTGCCTATGACCCAAGCCAAGACATAGATCCAACCACTAATCCAGCTCATATCACAACCTCTTTTACTCCTGCTAACGTGGGTGAAGTCAAGCTATGTACTAACTTTGGTGAGTTCAAGAAGTTCTTTGGAGACTTCTCAATCAATCCAGGTCAGCGTCAGCTAGCTCACGCCGTCTATGGATTCTTTAACAACGGTGGTACTCGCTGCTACGTGGTGCGGGCAGCAGGAGAGAGTGAGATTACCGCTGACTTCCTAGAAAATACATTTGAGCCTATTGACGAAATTGCTATCGTTGCCGCCCCTGGCATTACTGACAGCAGTGTTAGCGATGCCATCATCACTCACTGTCAACAGAAGACCCAGGATCGCTTCGCAATCTTGGATAGTCAGGAAAATTTGGATGGTACTTGGAAGACCATGCAACCAGGGGATGGCAATGTACCTAGCAATTCTGATTATGCTGCTTTTTACTTCCCCTGGATTCAAGTCTTTGATCCAGCCACGAAAACACTGAACCCCAAAGGGGATGGTGGAATCTATGTGCCGCCCAGTGGTCATGTCGCCGGTCTCTATGCCCGCGTCGATACACAACGAGGAGTCCACAAAGCCCCAGCGAATGAAACAATATTAGGAGCATTGGGTCTCAAGTACAACATCAGCAAAGCCCAGCAGGATGGACTCAACCCCCAAGGCATCAATTGCATCCGTAATCTCAATGGCAATATTCGAGTCTGGGGAGCACGCACCATCGGTGGTGATGCCAATGGAGAATTTAAGTACATCAACGTCCGCCGCCTGTTCAATTATCTGCGGGAATCGATTGACGAAGGTACTCAGTGGATGGTATTTGAACCCAATAATCCTGAACTTTGGGCGCAGATTACCCGTAATATTAACGCCTTCCTAACCAATGTCTGGAGTACAGGGGCTTTATTTGGGAATACACCAGAGGAAGCCTTTTACGTGAAGTGTGATGAAGAGACCAATCCCCCAGAAGTCAGAGATTTAGGTCAGGTGGTGACAGAAATTGGTGTAGCAGTGACCAAGCCAGCGGAATTTGTGATCTTCCGCCTTAGCCAGTGGGCAGGGTCTAGTGGCTCATAAGGGTAGGTTTTTTACAAAGACCTCAGGTGTGGGGTGTAGGGGGTGGGGTGTGGGGTGTGGGGGTACAGACAAGCGATGCATCGCTTTGCGTCAATTCTTGTCCACTGTTCCCTGTTCCGAGATCCGCTGTTCCCGACTTCTGCAAGAAGTCTATTAAACTATGGTAACTTCCCAGCAACTGACACCGGGTGTCTATCGAGAGGAGATATTCCCTAAACCAGCCCCTGGACTGTTCACAGGTGTACCTGTATTCCTGGGGTTTGCCGAGACTGGACCAATTAACTCCCCGCAGTCACTTACCCTCTGGTCTCAATTCACAGAAACCTTTGGTCAGCCTCTAGCTGACGGTTACCTAGCTTATGCTGTGCGTGGCTTCTTTGAAAATGGTGGCAGCTTGTGCTTAGTTGTGCGGCTAGAAGACACAGTTTCTATCACAGAAGCACTGGGAGGACCAGGAGATGATAGTGGGGGACTAGGAGCGATCGCATCCTTGAATGAAATCGACTTGGTCTGTGTGCCAGATCTAATGCGGGGAAACCCTGACCAGGATGAAGTGTTGAGGATGCAGAATGTCATCTTAGAACACTGTGATCTGCTTGGCGATCGCTTTGCCATCTTAGACTCGCTCCCTCCAGTAGCAGTACAGGTGACTCAGTCTCTAGAGAGGGTAACAGAGCAAAGGTCGAAACTGCAAGGCAAAAACGGTGCTTTGTATTATCCCTGGATTAAAGCTGAAAACGGTCCAGACTGGATGCCCCCTTGTGGTCACATTGCTGGAGTTTACGCCCGTAGCGATCAACAATTTGGCGTTCACAAAGCACCAGCCAACGAAACTATCGAAGGAATAGTGGATCTAAAGTTCAATTTGACCAATCGCGAGCAGGACATTCTCAATCCCCTTGGGGTTAATTGCCTGCGTGCCTTTCCCGGACGAGGTATTCGAGTTTGGGGAGCACGTACCCTCAGCGACGAGGCAAATTGGATCTATGTCAACGTAAAGCGGCTATTCCTGACAGTGGGCAGATGGCTGGAACTGAACCTGGCAAATCTGGCCTTTGAGCCAAACGAGCTGAAGTTATGGGTACGGATTGAGCGAGAGTTGACCGCCTATTTTGAAGACTTACTCCAGCAAGGTGCCCTTAAAGGACCAACAGAACAGACAGCTTTCTACATTAAATGTGATGCTGAAACTAACCCACCCGAAGTAAGGGAAGCAGGAATGGTAGTCACAGAAATTGGTTTAGCACCTGCTATTCCCAGTGAGTTTATTACTGTGCGTATTATTCTCGGTGCTAGTGGTGTCAAAGTAGCAACATAAGTCTGCGTTAGCAAATATCAGGAGGTTTTTGACGATGGTATTTTCTCGAAAAGATCCATACAGAGGTTACAACTTTAAAGTAGAAATCGATGGTATCACCCGCGCCGGTTTTAGAAGCTGCTCAGGGATAGAAACCAGTCAGGAAATTAGCACCTATCGAGAGGGTACCGATAAAATGCTGAATATGCGGCAAATCCCTGGTATGCTCACCCTCTCCCAAGTCACTCTCAGTCGTGGCATTACTGATGACAGGGAATTATGGGACTGGCGGACCAAGGTAGCAACCGCAAAAGACCCCTCCGAGTATCGTAAAAATATGTCTATCGTCCTCTGGGATGATGCAGGAAATGAAAGAGTACGCTGGAACCTGATCAACTGTTGGCCAGTTAAGTGGACAGGCCCAAGCCTTGATGCTACTTCCAATGAATTAGCCATTGAAACCCTCGAAATTGTCCACGAAGGGGTTACCGTAGAAAACGGTAAGTGGCAGTAGGGAGTAGGGAGTAGGGAGTAGGGAGTAGGGTGTAGGGTGTAGGGTGTAGGGTGTAGGGTGTAGGGTGTAGGGTGTAGGGAGTCAGGTAGGCACTGCCTACCAAACCGATTGGCCAGCTTGGTAAATCCATCTGATATCATCATGTCAGGATAATTACCCTTAATCAAAACCTACCCCTGTGAGATCTCCCCATCTCCCCATCTCCCCATCTCCCCATCTCCCCATCTCCCCATCTCCCCATCTCCCCATCTGCCCACCCTCCCGATTCCCGATTCCCGATTCTAAATTCTAAATTCCCCACAAGATGATGCAGACAGAGTTCCCGTTTACCCTACCCCAGGGCTACGTAGATTCGGAGGGTAATCTCCATCAAGAAGGCATGATGCGGATGTCCACAGCCTACGATGAGATTATGCCCTTAAAAGACCCTAGGGTTCAGGCTAATCCAGGTTACTTGGTGATTATCCTGCTGTCCCGGGTGATCACTCGTCTGGGCAGCTTAGACTATATCAATCCCGTAATGATTGAGGGTCTATTCTCAGCTGACTTAGCCTATCTGCAAGACCTCTATCAAAGGATTAACCAAAATGGTCACAGCCGCCTTTTGGTTTCTTGTCCTCACTGTCAAGGAGAGTTTGAAGTGGAGACTGCTACTTTGGGGGAGTAACTTGCTACCCCTCCGAGAGGCTGTTAGAGGAGGTAGCCTATATTGCTTATCACTTGCACTGGTCTTATGACCAGATTATGAGTCTGGATCATCAAGAAAGACAGCAGTGGGTGGCACAAGTTGCAAGTATTAATGAAAAGTTGAATGAGCAAATAATTGGGTTACGGTAATTGGGGATAGTTTCATGAATTTCAGGAGTTAATGATGGCAAGTTTAGCATCGGTTGTGCCTTTAGGAGCAAACGCGGCTTACGCTGGAGTGACTGGGGCCTTGGGAGCTCGCCTCGACCCCTACCAAGGCTTTAACTTCCTCATTGAAATTGAGGGGTTAGTGACCGGTGGGTTTATCGAAGTCAGGGGTCTAGAAAGTGAGATTGAACTAGAGGAGCGTCCTGAAGGAGGTCAGAATCGTTACGTTCATCAGCTACTAGGTCGAACCAAATATCCGAATTTGACCCTCAAACATGGTCTAACAGGTATTGACAGTTTGTGGACTTGGTATCAGGCCACTAGCCAGGGTGTAATTCGGCGCAAGAACGGCACAATTATGCTGCTGGACCGCCAAAACATACCAGCCATGTATTGGAATTTCAAGCAGGCTTTGCCAGTGAAGTGGACTGGTCCAGAGTTTAATGCCAGCAGCAATGAGATTGCTTTCGAGACCATTGAGTTAATTCACAAAGGAATTAGCAAACCAGTTCTCAGTCAAGCACTATCTGGAGGACGAGCGGTTGCTGGACTAGCGGGAGCATTGTGATGGCATCTCAACCTCAGGTCACTAAAAATCAGACTTGGTCAGACAGTCTCAACCCACAACTGACGCGACGACTCCTGCGCCCGATCGTCAGCCCTGGTGTGATTGGTACTCAAGTAGCAGGGTCAATTATCTCCCGGGTCCAAGGGATGACCAACGGACTGCCCTTAATGGCTAAGTTGATTCAACGCCAGCATCGGTTACAGGGTCAATCACCAGAAGCAGTTCCTATCGTGTATGCTCAGCCAATCCGGCCAGCAGCAGAACCGGTAGAGACGGGACATGTTACCTCTCCAAATGTGGCCTCTCGAACTAAAGGCACAGGGGAAGAACTACCTTTGAGATCAACTAGATTTCAGGTGGAAAAAGAAACCTCAGTACAAAAAAGTACAGGGTCAAATTCCCAGAAATATAGAGAAAACCCTAAACCCCAAACTTCAAATTCAATCCCCTCTGAAAGGGGCAAATCTGGAACAAAACCATTAATTGTACAGGCAAAATTTGTAAACTCCACTAAGAGGACTTCCCCCAGAGCAGATTCTGAGAGCAAACCCCTAGTTTCTGGTCTTGAACCTTCTAGGAAAACTAGACTATCTTCTGACTTATCCTGGCCAGTTGTCCAAGCCAAAGCAATTAACTCCCAGTCATCAAGTAGTTCTGGAAGTAGTTCTGAGAAGATGTTGGTAAAGTTGCCTAACCCTCCTAATCCTGAAGGAACGGGTGGTACTCAACATTCCTTTCCTACTAGAGCAGGAGTTGGGGGAGAGGTCAGTTCAGACAATTTAAAAAACAATTTAAAAAACAATTTAAAAAACAATTTAAAAAACACCAATACCACTTTGCCAACAGAGTCTAAGCTATCCTTAGGCAGTTCCGGAAACCTGACCCAGTCGCCAGTTATTCAACGGTCCCCAAAGCGATCGCTTCACAAGGAAATAGTCAAGAGCCCATCCCAGGGAAACCAGCCACTGATTCAACCCAGCCCCGAGCGACCGGTGATCAAAGAGATTGTCAACAGCCCATCCCAGGGAAACCAGCCACTGATTCAACCCAGCCCGGAGCGACCAGTGGTCAAGGAGATAGTCAAGAGCCAATCCGAAGGAAACCAAGCACTGATTCAACCCAGCCCGGAGCGACCAGTGGTCAAAGAGATAGTTTCTAGTCCATCCCAGGGAAACCAGCCACTGATTCAACGCACCCCCGAGCGACCAGTGGTTAGAGAAATTTCAGGAAAAGATGGTTATCAATTATCTGCTCCCCTGATTTTTTCTGCCTCTGGGGTCAATAGAACGTCATTTTCTGGCAACGGACTAGGAGTTAGTAGTTCGCCATCTATTGGTGATCATGGCTCTGGAGTTATCCAAAGAATGCCATCTGTCAACGGTGCATCAGTATCAACACCTGTATCAACTACTAGGTTACAGGCAAATACCGTGATTCAGAAAGCATCAGAAAATACCACAAGCGCTACCACAAGTAGTCAGTCTTTCGAGGACATTGATGTGGATGAATTAGTAGACAAAGTACACCATAAACTGATGCAGCATCTGACCATAGAAAGTGAACGGAGGGGATTAACACAATGGCATTAACAGGGTTTAAGAATCTAGCCCAAAAAACACTAAACCAAACCAAAGGATTAACAAGTAGCCTCTTTGGGGCAGAGTTAGATAAATTAACCATCCTCAAGGAGCAGCCAGGAAAAAGATGGCAGATGGTTTTTCCAGAGAACAAACCAATGCCTCTATTCAATCCTAATGAAATTCAAATTACCAAGACAACCCAATGGCGTCATGAAACTCTCAAAAACCGCGATCGCGGTGATACTAAATTTATTGGTGGGGATCCAGCAACCCTGACTCTCGACCTGTTTTTTGACACCTACGAGGGACTACCTGAAAGTATATCCGGGGGCGGCAGTTCTCCCCTCAAACGAGTTGCATCGGGAGCGGCAACAGCGGCTTCATCTTTAACTGGTGTGTATGGATTATCAGCACCCAATGCTGTAGATGTTCGAGAGTATACGAATAAGATTTTTGAGTTGACTCTGATTGACTCTGATTTAAAACGTCCCCCTGTATGTGAACTCTGGTGGGGGGCATTTAACCTGATTTTTAAGGGGTATCTTGGACAACTAACCCAGCGCTTTACTATGTTTACCCCTAATGGGATGCCAGTCAGGGCCGCTCTCAACTGTACTTTCCACCAGTTCATCCCTGAAGAGGACGAGGAACGGGAAAAGCCCAGTTCTCTGGCACGGGATGACGACCCGATCCATGTTGTGCGACGTGGAGAAACCCTGAGCAGCATTGCGGGTGTTGAATATAATGACCCCAGTTTCTGGCGAGAGATTGCCAAGGCTAATGGGATTAATAATCCCCGTAACCTGACACCAGGCCAAGTTCTGACCATCCCGGTACTTAATCTAACCTAAAATTAACCATGCTCTCGACACCTCCTCAAACTAGTACCAATAGCATCGCTACCTCAGTCCCTGGCTTCAGAATTCTGATCAGGGGACAACAGTTGCGGTCTGATGTGATGGCAGTAATTGTGGATGAAAACGTTAGTACTCCCACTATGTTTACCATCAAGCTTGCCAACTGGGACCAAGAAAAGCAGGAGTGGATTGATCCGCAACTGTTTAAGCTAGGCAATGAGGTAACGATTTTTATGGGCTACGGGGGTAGTGGAGGGAAACTGCAAAAACTGATGATGGGTCAGATTACCGGTCTGGAACCAGAATTTGCCCATGGGGAAATACCTCTGTTGACAGTGCGCGGCTACGACTACAGTCATCGATTGCTTCGGGGTTACAACACTCGCTCGTTTACTAAAAAGAAAGACAGCGATATTGCTAGAGATATTGCCAAAAAAGCCGGTCTAAAGTATGGGGGAGTAACGACAAAGCTGGTTTTGGACTATGTACTACAGCATAACCAAACAGACATGGAATTTCTTCAGACCCGTGCTCAACGACTCGGTTATGAGGTTGTAGTTCAAGATAAAACACTATATTTCCGGCCCCATCAGGATAAATCCAAGTCAGTGTTGACCCTAGTTCAACGAAAGGATTTGCTCAGTTTTTCTTCCCGACTGACCAGCTTGACCCAGGTGGGACAGGTGGAGGTGCGCGGTTGGAACCCGAAGGACAAGAAAGCCTTCATTGGGCGAGCCAGTCCTGGTTTTAGTACTAACAAGAGCGGTGCTAAGGCTGTAGATCCGGCTTTGGGTAGTGGAAAAAAAACCAGCGAACGTTTGTATCGCCCTGTGTTCAGTAGAGAGGAAGCTGAGCAAATCGCTCAGGGGGGATTTAATAACATGGCCCTAGAATACATCAGTGGGGAGGGCTTGTGTGTCGGACGCCCTGACTTGCGAGCAGCTACCGTTATTACTATCCAAGGGGTGGGCAAACAGTTTAGTGGTGACTACTATGTCACCTCCACCACCCATAGCTATTCCCATAAACGAGGTTATCGCACAGCATTTAAGGTGAGGAGGAATGGGACATCATGATCTTTTATAGGGAACAGGGAGTAGGGAGTAGGGAGTAGGGAGTAGGGAGATGGGGAGATGGGGAGATGGGGAGATGGGGAGTTTGGTGTTATTGTTGCTAATCCCGATTCCCGATTCCCGATTCCCGACTCCCGATTCCCGATTCCAAATTCGCGCATTCTAAATTCGCGCATTCTAAATTCGCGCATTCCCTGTTCCCTGTTCCCGATTCCCGATTCCCGATTCCCCACTCCCGATTCCCGATTCCCGATTCCCCACTCCCGATTCCCCACTCCCGATTCTAAATTCGCGCATTCCCTGCTCCCTGCTCCCTGCTCCCTGCTCCCTACTCCCTACTCCCTACTCCCTACTCCCTGTTCCCTAAAAATATCTATTAAAAAAGTCGCAAACCGCTATATCAATTATGACAAGCATCGATTTACTAACTAATTTGCTAGGTCCCCCTGAAATACGAGGTCGTTTCTATGGGGTGACTATGGGAATAGTGACTAACAATGGCGATGAGGAAAACTTGGGGCGAGTTAAGGTCAAGTTTCCTTGGCTATCCGATAGTGATGAAAGTTATTGGGCTAGGGTGTTAACTCCCATGGCTGGTAATGACCGTGGTATTTACTTTTTGCCGGAAGTGAATGATGAGGTGCTGGTAGCTTTTGAACAAGGTGATATCAATTTTCCCTATATCCTAGGGGGGTTATGGAATGGCAAAGATAAACCGCCTGAGTCTCCTGAAAAAGACAAAGAAGATAGTAAAAAAAAGACAATTAATAAGCGTACAATAAAGTCCCGTAGTGGTCATATTATTCGCTTAGATGATACTAAGGATGAAGAAAAAGTTGAAGTCATTTCCCATAAGAAACATACTATCCGTTTAGATGATACTAAGGACAAAGGCAAAATTGAAGTAATTGCCCAAAGTGGTCACACTATTCGCTTAGATGATACTAAGGATAAGGAAAAAATTGAAGTAATTGATAAAACTGGCAAAAACAGCATTATTATTAATACTAAGGAGAATTCGATTACCATTGAGTCTAAAGAAGGTAAGCTTAAGCTTGGTGGGAAGGGTATCGAAATTATTTCCGAGGAAGATATCAAAATTACTGCCAAGAATAACCTGGATATGAAGACAGATAAGTCATTGAAAGTTAATGCTAATGGTAGCAAAATTGAAACTAAGCAGGGGATGCACTTTAAAGCTAGTAAAGACGTGAAAATTACCGGTAATACGGTATCAATTAATTAAGCGATCAGCAATCAGCAATCAGCAATCAGCAATCAGCAATTAGCAATCAGCGATCAGCAATCAGCAATCAGCAATCAGGTATCAGCGAATGTGCTACGCACACGCGTGCGCGTTCAGCTTATGGGTTAGTTCCCAGCGTCGTTCGCACAGCGTGGCCATTCGCGTAGCGTGGCCAAAGGCCAAGGCCAAAGCCTGTGCCACACTACTTGAGGTGTGCCACACTACTGTTTTTGAATAAAATCAGCTCACCGCTGACCACTGACCACTGACCACTGACCACTGACCGCTGACCACTGACCGCTGACCACTGACCGCTGACCACTGACCGCTGAATACTGTTATCTAAGTTTTATGGAGTATGAAAAATCATGGGTAAACCGGCAGCAAGAAAAGGCGATTTAGTGGTGACATCTTGTACACACCAAGTCCAGGGTCAACCACCTGCTCCTGCGCCGCCTATTGTAGCCCCAATGCCAATTCCTTTCCAAGGAAAATTCGAGCAAAAGTTGAGTAAAAAGGTGAAAATTGGTGGTAAATTGGTGGCCTTAAAGGGCAGCCAGGGTAAAACCCAGGCACACCCACCAATACCGCCACCGGGAACTTCACCGATCAAGTTTGTCAAGGAACCTAACAAAACAGCTGAAATTACCAAGGGTAGTTCTTCTGTGAAAATTGAGGGTAAACCAGTGGCGCGCATTGGTGACCCAGTTAAGACCTGTAGTGAATTACCCCCTCCCCACGGCACAGTAACCCCTGGACCTGGTAAGCCGACGAAGGTATTTATTGGGGGTTGATAAGGAGATGGAACGATGACTACTGATTTTCTCGGAGTGGGATGGAGTTTCCCCGTAGTACTCGACCAAAATAAACAAATCGATATGGCGCAATATGAGGATAGTGTCCGCCAGTCGATTTGGATGATTATGAGTACTTCTCCAGGAGAACGGCTGATGCGCCCGGATTTTGGCTGCGGTATTCATGATTTAGTATTTGCCAGCAACAGCGCTGGGACAGCTGGACAATTAACAGTGGAGGTACGCCGAGCCTTGACCCAGTGGGAACCACGCATTGAGGTTCTAGATGTAGGTGTTTACCCGGATGAGACCCAATTTAATCGTCTCCTAATAGAAATAAATTACCAGGTGCGCCGTACTAATAATCGCTTTAATTTAGTTTATCCATTCTATTTAGACTATTAATTTGGGATGTGGAGTGTGGGGTGTGGGGTGTGGGGTGTGGAGTGTGGGGTGTGGGGTGTGGGGTGTGGGGTGTATGGGCACCATTGTGATTAATTGTTTGGTGGGCAGTGCCTAGCAAAGCGATCGCAACCAAATCAATTACTCTCAAGCACTGCCCACCCTACATCAACTATCTCCCCGACTCCCGACTCCCGATTCCCGATTCCCTACTCCCTACTCCCTACTCCCTAATTTCTTATGCAAGCTCCAAAGATTGATGAACGTAGCTATGAAGACATCGTTGCCTATACGGAGGGGTGCGCTAAGGCGTTCACAGACTGGCGTCCTTTGGCAGATAACAAGCCGGATGGTGGTCGGTCACTAATTCGTATTTTTGGTCATCTGGCAACGATTGTTGGCGATCGCCTTAATCAAGTCCCGGATAAAAACTTCCTCGCCTTTCTAGACTTGATTGGCACTAGCATTGGACCACCTAGACCAGCGCGAGTACCGTTGACCTTTTATTTGGCAACTGGTAGCACAGAAGCCTTAGTTCCGGCTCAGACGGAGGTGGCAGCACCGCCGACAGAAGGAGAGGAAGAAGAGGTTATTTTCGAGACCGAGCGTGATTTAGTCTTGACCAATGTGCAGCTGCAAGCAGTGTTTGTGCGGGAACCGGAACAAGACCGCTATAGCGATCGCACTAAGCCAGGGACGGGTCAAGAAGATACTGCTTTTCTAACCTTTGCAGGGGATCAGCCCATTGAACATTCTCTCTATGTGGCTTGTGACGACCTGCTCACCTTACCTGAATCGAAAACTCTCACCCTAACCATTGACTCTCCTAATGCAGTTGGGTTAGCAGCAGTACCAATCACTTGGTCTTACTGGAATGGTGAGGTCTGGAAACCAATACTAGGAATTATTGAGGGCTTAGAGGTTGAAATTGGATCTGGTGAAGTTATCGTCCAACCGGGGAAGGCGATAGATTATCAAGGTCGAGAAATTAATCTCGCTCAAAAACAGTCTGTTGACCTGAGCAGCAACACCAATCAAACTAGGCTAGTAGTAATTTCCTACAGTGAATCAGAACCAGTCCTGGAACTAATTGCTGAGACCGATACTAGCAAACCAGCGAATACTCATATCCGTTTGGCCCGTCTAGACATTGACGACCAGAACCAAATTAGCAAGTCCTTCCCAAGCTTGACTAACTCAGGTAACAGTCAGTGGCAGGTGTCCATTGAGAATCTGCCAGTCCCCAGTCACAGTAGTATTAATGGGATCAATGCTGCCTGGCTTAAAGCTCAGCTTACCAATACTCCATTACCTCCACCTCAGTCATTGCCACAAATCAATCACATTAGTGCCAGTGTGGAGATTCATGGCAGTGATATAGCACCAGAGTTGTGCTTTTTCGATACGGATGAACTGGATCTGAGCAAAGATTTCTACCCCTTTGGTGAGGAACCTGGTTTCAACGATACCTTTTATCTCGCTAGTCAGGAAATTTTCTCTAAACCTGGAGCCGAAGTTACCGTTAATTTAGTTTTAAGTAGTGATGCTCCAGCTGTTAATACCACTGGGGGTGTTGAAGTCCGCTGGGAAGTCTGGAATGGTAGTACTTGGCAGGTAGTTAAACATAATAGTTCTGGTCTCTCTGCTGCCAACTTCACTATTGGCGGTGCATTTACTTTCACCCTCCCTAACCAGATGGGACCCCAGCCAGTAAATGGGGAAAGTAATTATTGGCTTCGTGCTCGGATTATCACGGGTAATTATGGTACTGAGGAAGCTACCGCAGAAGAAACCAGTACCACACTCCAGCCATCTCGTGCCGCTAGCACCACACTCACTCAAGCTGTTAATAGTGGAGCCAATACGGTACAGGTGAGTAGCGCTAGTGGCTTTCAAGATAATGACTCTATTCTGATTGGGGCAGACACTAGTCAACCGGAATATGCGCAAATTAGTAGTATTAGCTCTAATACCCTAACTCTGACCAATACTATCTATTCCGACCATGCCAGTGGAGCAACGGTGGAACTTTTTGAACAAGAGGTCAGCAGTGGTATCAACACCATCAAGGTAGATAGTATCAGAGGTTTTTTGCCTAGCGATCGCATTCGGATTGATCCAGGTACTAACAAGCAGGAAGACTTGGAGATTGCTAGTATCAATTTCAACGAGAATACCCTCACCCTGACGAGCAACCTCACTCAATCTCATCCAGTGGAAACGAGTGTGGTACTCCTACCAGCCTCAGCTTTAGCTCCACCAGTGGTAAAATCCCTGAAGCTAAGCTATAGCTACAACTCAGGTGATTCCCCTCTCTCAGCTTGCTTGACCTACAATGATTTTACTTATATAGATTGCACCACTCAAGCTAACCAGGATGGCTCCCCCTTTGAGGCTTTTACTCCCACTCAAGACGATAGACCCACCCTTTACCTAGGCTTTGATGCCCCCTTCGCCAACCGCTCCACCACGATCTATGCCCAGGTAGAACCCCCAGCACCAGGGGAATTGGCCACAAGTCCTACCATAACTCAGCCAGCAGTGATAGCAGCAGAATATTCCAGCCCTGAATATCCCAGCCTTGACCGTTGGGTGCGTTTAGGCGTGGAAGCGGATGAAACCGCTGCCATGAGTCAACCGGGTTTAGTCCGGTTTATTGGACCAACTGACTTGACAAAGCAATCAGAATTTGGTAAAGACTTATATTGGCTGCGAATTCGCTGGCAAGGGGGTGATTTTAGAGTGCCACCCCGACTACGGCAGTTGCTGCTTAATACAACTTGGGCAACCCAGGCAACCACCATTGAGAATGAAATCCTTGGTTCGAGTAATGGGAATCCCGATCAGACCTTCTCCACCCTCCAATTTCCTGTGTTAGAGGGTCAACAACTAGAAGTACGGGAAGAGGAAGAAACGGATCTACAAGAGGAGGTGTGGGTAGTTTGGCAAGAAGTATCAGATTTCTATGGTTCCGGACCGGAAGACCGTCACTATCTTCTCAATCACCTGACCGGAGAAGTAAGCTTTGGCAACAACCAACAGGGAAGGATACCTGCCCTAGGTAGCAACAATATCCGTATGGTTTACTACCGCACAGGTGGTGGTAAACAGGGTAACAAACCAGCTGAGACTATCACCGAACTCAAGACCACAGTGCCTTATGTAGATAGTGTCACTAACCTAGAAGCTGCTAGTGGTGGATCCGATCAGGAGTCTCTAGAGTGGGTGAAAGAACAAGGGCCGAAGACATTGCGCCATCGGTACAAAGCTGTAACTGCCGAAGACATTGAAGATTTGGTCTACCAAGCATCTACCGATGTAGCGAGGGCATGGGCAATTACTCCCAAATTTAACCCAAAAGACTTACAGTGGTTGCCAAACTACTACCTCCCGTTGGAGCAATCAGGGACGATCACGGTCAGTTTATGGTCCCAGGGTAATGATCCCCCAACCACCTATCAGCTACAGGTCAAGATTAATGGTCCAGGACAGACCATAGCCTATGAGGAAAAAATCTTTACCTCTGACGAATCTAGCGATCGCGAACTGAGTTACCCAGTCACACCCAGCCAATTCAGTCTTGGAACCGAATGGTACGTGACTATGGTCAACTTGGGCGATGTTAACGTTAGCGGTGATATCACCATCGAGTACCCTGATGGTTCTCTGACAGGAAATTTCAACCTACCGCCCAAGACCACAAGTGACCATGCTGACAATAGCCCTTATCTAGACAGAGACGATGTCGGTCAAGTGGAACTGATTATTCTACCGGATTCTTCAGCACGGCAACCTACTCCCAGTCTTGGTTTGCTGGACTTAGTAGAGGAATACATCCTGGCTCGCTGTGCCCCCACCCTAGACCTGCGAGTGACCGGACCCTATTGGGTAGAAGTTACAGTCACAGCAGAGGTTGTACCCCTCTCCTTAGACCTTGCCGAAGCCGTTGTAATTGGGGTCAACGATGCCCTGAACCACTTTTTACATCCCCTGACTGGTGGCGTGGAAGGTCAAGGCTGGCCTTTTGGTCGTCAACCCCATAAATCAGACCTGTATCGGTTAATCGAATCCGTCCCAGGTGTGAATTATGTTAACTCTCTCTCCATTGACCTAGCCGAGATACCTGACGAACAAAGGAACCGATTCCTGATTTATTCCGGTGAACATCAGATTAGTCTGGGTCAGGATTTTTGAGGGAGTAGGGAGTAGGGAGTAGGGAGTAGGGAGTAGGCAAGAGGCAAGAGGCAAGAGGCAAGAGGCATGCTAGACCCACCCCTAACCCCTCCCAGGAGGGGAAGGCAAGAGGCAAGAGGCAAGAGGCAAGAGGCAAGAGGCAACCTTAAACCTTCAACCAACTAACCTTCAACCTTCAACCTTGGCCTTTGGCCACGCTACGCGAACAACCAATTAACCTTCAACCTTGGCCTTTGGCCACGCTACGCGAACAACCAATTAACCTTCAACCTTGGCCTTTGGCCACGCTACGCGAACAACCAATTAACCTTCAACCTTCAACCTTCAACCCACCAACCTTCAACCTTCAACCTTGGCCTTTGGCCACGCTACGCGAACAACCAATTAACCTTCAACCTTGGCCTTTGGCCACGCTACGCGAACAACCAATTAACCTTCAACCTTGGCCTTTGGCCACGCTACGCGAACAACCAATTAACCTTCAACCTTCAACATAATGCCCCTACCACTACCTAACCTAGATGACCGTACTTATGCTGACCTCTTGGAAGAGGCTCGGTCTTTAATACCGAAAGAGTATCCTGATTGGACTGACCATAATCCTACTGACCCTGGCATCATCTTGATTGAGATGTTGGCTTGGTTGACGGAGATGGTGATTTACCGGACTAATCAGATCCCAGATGAAAACCAAAAAATGTTTCTGAAGCTGCTTAATGGTTCCGAGTGGCAGCTGGAAGGGGATTTGGAGACAGCAGTGCAGCAAACCATTGTGGATTTGCGGCAACGCTACCGGGCAGTCAGTAGTGAGGACTTTGAACAACTGGTACTACAAGACTGGCAGGACACACCAACCGCTAAGGCTCTTGGTCCTTTTGGTGTAGTCGCTAGGGCTAAATGCATTTCTCAGCAGAATCTGGCTTTGAGTGAACCAACTGCCAGAGAAGAACCTGCCCCAGGAAACATTAGCTTGCTGGTGGTTCCTCAAACGTTGGCTGATAACTACAGTTTGCTCTCCTTTGATGGCCAGGATGATTATCTGGAAATCCCTCATTCAGACCAACTCAATTTTGCTAACGATCAAGCTAAGGATCAAAATTTTACCATTGAACTTTGGGTCAGACCTGAAAAAGTCCAAGCTAGAACCCAAGAAACCTATAATAGTATCTTAGAAAAAGGTAGTGGTTCTGGGGGTTTTCCTTATGGGATTAGATATGACAACCAATCGGGTAAAATCCAGGTAATTAGAAGTGATGGTACTAACTTTGCTACCATTAGTTCTACCAAAGCCATTAATGATGACAATTTTCATCACGTTGCTTTTGTCAAAGATAGTTCAACACTTTACTTATATCTTGATGGGGAATTAGAAGGCTTTACTGACGATATCACCTCAGGTAATACTATTAATGATTCATCCCTTTATCTTGGCTGTCGAGGTAACCAAAGCCATTATTTCCAAGGCATAATTACTCAATTGCGGGTTTGGGGGGAAGTCCGCTTGCAGGCAGATATTAAACAGGAGATAAATAACTTTCTTAAAGGTACAGAAAAGGGATTAGTTGGTTGCTGGGATTTGGATGAAGGCTCTGGTATTATTGCTAATAATAAGACTCCTAACCAAAATCATGGAACTATCCAAGGAGCCAGTTGGTATAAACCCAATATCACTGCTTCACTCTTGCAAGGCTTATGGTCTTTCTTGGATGAACGGCGGTTGCTGACTGTACGCCATCACGTAGTTACCCCAGACTACCTACCCTTGCGGGTTTGGGCGCGACTCTATCTAGTGGCGGGGGGCAATGCCCAGCAGGTTCAAGACCAGGCAAACCAGGAAGCACAAGCTTTCTTCCACCCAGTTAATTCCCAGTCTTATTGGGATGGTCAGGGTTGGCCTTTTGGTAGGAGTATTTACGTTTCGGAGCTATATCAATTACTCGATCGCATCCCTGGAGTGGACTATGTCGAGGATGTCATGGTTCATACTCATGAGCTAACTATTGATCTAACCACTACTGTTTTAACTCAGGCAAGCTCAAGATCCCAGACTCAGATTACGGTTAAAGACACCACCGGTTTTAATGTAGGGGATACTATTCAACTAGACCCCAGCAGTAGTGATCAGGAATACTATACGATTAGTAGTATTGAGCAAGGACTAAAACAATTGACCTTGTCTTCAGCTTTAAATAAAGCTTATGGACTGGGAACAATGGTTGTCCGTCCCCTTAGTTTTGAGATTACCGAAGTGATCTCCAACCTTGAATTCAAGGTGAATCAAGTAACGGGATTGGCAGCAGGGGATAGGGTTGGGATCATTTTTACTAATAGCAATCCCGAAAATCGAGAAATTGACACTGTTGATTTTTCCAGCAATAAAATTACCCTGAAACAAGCTCTCAGCCAAGCTCCAACCACAGGGACAAAGGTGGTTCAGTTAGGAACCTGGCGGGAGGAACGTACTAAACCGAAAGAAAGCTACCAGTTTATCGAAAAAGAGCTGATCAGAGTTAAGCTGAAAAACTATGAGTTAGTAGACTTCAACGTACAGTTGAATTTAGTAATCATGGAATACATAGGGGATCAATGGCAATTAACTAGCTAGGGAGTAGGGAGTAGGGAGTAGGGAATCGGGAATCGGGAGTCGGGAATCGGGAGTCGGGAATCGGGAATCGGGAATCGGGAATCGGGAATCGGGAGTAGGTAGACCCGGTGGTGCGTTACGGGGCGGGCTGTTCCAACCCTGACCTTGAGGTGGAAAATGAGTGCGAGCCTTTGGGTGGTGCGTTACGGGGCGGGCTGTTCCAACCCTGACCTTGAGCCGGAAAATGAGTCCAAGCCCGCCCCTAACGCACCCTACGCAACTCTTTGCCTCTTGCCTCTTGCCTCTTGCCTTTCCCCTCTTGCCTCTTGCCTTTCCCCTCTTGCCTCTTGCCTCTTGCCTCTTGCCTCTTGCCTTTTTCGACAAGAACTGTGTTTAAAACCTAGATACAAACGCGCTTATGTCCAACTACTTCAGTAGCTATCTAAACTATCTACCAGCTAACTTTCAGGAAGACCCTTTTGTTGGTCGGTTCCTGCTAGCGTTGGAGCGGGTAATGAGTGGCTTTTTACCCAGGGATACTGATGATCCAAATCCTGATCAGTTGGCTCTAGAAGAATACATTGACCGTATCCCTACTTACTTCAATCCCTATAATCATCCTGATTTACCAGTAGAGTCAGAGATAGCACCAACTGAGTTTATACCTTGGCTGGCCAGTTGGGTGGCGTTAAGTTTGCGAGATGATTGGAGTGAGGAGACTAAACGCCGATTTATCAGCAATATTGTCCCTCTCTATCGCCAACGGGGGACTAAGACGGGAGTGAAGCAAATGCTAGAACTTTACACTCAAGAAGACGTCAAAATCTACGAATTTGAACAACCTGCTCATTACTTCCAGGTGACAATCACCTTGAATGAGCGAGACCCTAAACTGCTGCAACGTCAAGAAGAGATTGCTAAGGCAATTGTCAATCAAGAGAAACCAGCTCACACGTTTTATGCTTTGCGGGTGTTAGTACCCGGTATGCAAATTATTAATGAGCCCACTGAAAGTAAACCAGGCATCATCGTTGGGGAGACTACACTATTGGGCACTACAACGATATCGTAACTAAGGGTGTGGGGTGTGGGGTGTGGGGTGTGGGGAATCGGGAATCGGGAGTCGGGAGTCGGGAGTGTGGTAAGAGTGGTAAGCGTGGGGAGTGTGGTAAGTGTGGGGAGTGTGGGAGGTACACAAGATTTTTTCACTCTTGCCTATTCCCTATTGCCTGTTCCCTATTCCCTACTCCCTACTCCCTACTCCCTACCCAATTGAAAACTTCTATAAACCATAACTAGGATAATTACCATGGCAGATTATACTCAGTATCCTTACATTGACAAGCGAGTACGCTACTTCGATGGTGAGTTTTTAAAAGACCAGGATTTTATTGATGAACAAAAGTATCATATTGATCGACAGCGCCGCCTAGACCAATTCCTCCGGGTTTCCGGCATTTGTGATGGTTTGACTCTTAAGACTGACACTAATCAGGTGATTGTTACCCCTGGTACTGCTCTTGACAGTGAAGGTCGGCAGATTATTCTGAGTACAGACTCTTCGCCAATCAATCTTAGTGCGCACAACAATAATGAAGTTTACTTAGTTATTTCCTATCAAGAGGAACAATCGGATCAGACAACTGATGGAGGTTTGGGTAGCAGTGGTGCCAGGCGCTGGCACGAAAAGCCCAATATCCAAGTTGCTACCCTGGGAAATGTGCCTGAGGACTCGATTGTTCTGGCAAAGCTGGCAATTGAAGGAAACGGTAATGTGACTCCTGATCTCAGTGTACGCGAGTATTCTGGAGTACGTTTGCCTAGTGGTAATTTGGATAGTGGTGCAATCACTGGACCAACCCTGCGTTCTGGTGGTAATAGTGCCAGTAGTTTGGTTGTTATTGATGGTGATTTGAGTGTTACTGGTGATACCACACTCAATGGAAGTTTAAGCTTCAGCAGCAACGTGTCTGGTGAGCGACCTCTGCTGATGGAAGCTCCCAGCGACGGCAATCATCGCGGTGACGGTACTCAAGGGGCAACCGGCTTAGTCTATCGAGTCGAAGACAATCCCCCTGACGGTGATCCTATCTTCCAAGTCAGAAGTGAAGGGGAAGCAATTCGTTTCTTTGTAGAGCATAATGGATGGACTGGGAGTACGAGCAATTCTGCATGGTTTGGAGGTACTGAAAGAGCTAACTACTTCGCAGGTAATGTTGGTATTGGCAGCACAGATCCAGGTTCATCGAAATTGAAAATTGCCGATTCAACATCAGATTTTGTAGATGTTAGATTTGCTAGCAGTGGAATGGGTCAGTTAGAGATGGTTGGCTGGTCAAGTGGATGGAATATCAATGCTAAAACTGATGGTAAGCATCTTTATCTCAATCCAGATTCTGGTTCAAATTCCAATGTCTATATCGGACGCCACGGAAAACAATTATTTGTACAAGGTAGTGATGGTAATGTTGGTATTGGCACAACGGATCCAGGTTCATCGAAATTAAAAGTACAAGGGAATTTAACTGTTACTGGCAGCTTTAGTGCTAGCAGCAACGTCTGTGGTGAGCGTACTCTACTGATGGAAGCTCCCAGCCCTTACTCTTATCGTGGTGACGGTGGTACTCAAGGGGCAACCGGCTTAGTCTATCGAGTTCAATCCAATCCCAATGCTGGTGACCCGATCTTCCAAGTGAGAAGCGGAGGGCAAGCAGTTCGTTTATTTGTAGAGCATGATGGATGGACTGGGAGTGAAGACAATTCTGCATGGTTTGGAGGTACTGAAAGAGCTAACTACTTCGCAGGTAATGTTGGTATTGGCAGCACAGATCCAGGTTCATCGAAATTAAAAGTACAAGGGAAGTTGACTGTTAGCGCAGGCGAGATTCAACTCGATGGTGCTCAACAAATTGTCTTTACAGATAATAACACTACCAACAACCTAAAATTGCAACTTTGGGATGGATACGGACTGGGTATCAATAGTCAGACTTTATTTTATGCTGCCAATGGCAAGCACTCCTGGAGAGATACTAATGGCACTAATGAGAGAATGGCGTTAAGCACAGCAGCCAATGGTGGTCTGACTGTCAAGGGTACAGGTAACTCTTCCTTTGCAGGTAACCTTGGGATCAACACCACCACTCCCTCAGAAAAATTAGAGATACGACAAACTGGAGGAAATAATCAACAGACAAACTTTCTCTCAATTTTTAATGACGGTGGGGGAGCTTCACAAGAAAGCCGTATAGTCTGGAAAAACGGTAGTAGCAAAAAATTGGCGGCTGCGATCGCCTCTCGTCCTGGAAGTGGTTACAATCAAGGAGACCTCAGATTTCAAACTGCTACCAATGGGACGTTATCTGACAAGATGGTGATTAATCATCAGGGTAATGTTGGTATCGGCACAACGGATCCAGGTTCATCGAAATTAAAAGTACAAGGGAATTTAACTGTTACTGGCAGCTTTAGTGCTAGCAGCAACGTCTGTGGTGAGCGTACTCTACTGATGGAAGCTCCCAGCCCTTACTCTTATCGTGGTGACGGTGGTACTCAAGGGGCAACCGGCTTAGTCTATCGAGTTCAATCCAATCCCAATGCTGGTGACCCGATCTTCCAAGTGAGAAGCGGAGGGCAAGCAGTTCGTTTATTTGTAGAGCATGATGGATGGACTGGGAGTGAAGACAATTCTGCATGGTTTGGAGGTACTGAAAGAGCTAACTACTTCGCAGGTAATGTTGGTATTGGCACAACGGATCCAGGTTCATCGAAATTGAAAATTGCCCATTCAACATCAGATTTTGCAGATGTTAGATTTGGTAGCAGTGGAATGGGTCAGTTAGAGATTGTTGGCTGGTCAAGTGGATGGAATATCAATGCTAAAACTGATGGTAAGCATCTTTATCTCAATCCAGATTCTGGTTCAAATTCCAATGTCTATATCGGACGCCACGGAAAACAATTATTTGTACAAGGTAGTGATGGTAATGTTGGCATTGGCACAGCCGATCCAGGTTCATCGAAATTAAAAGTACAAGGGAATTTAACTGTTACTGGCAGCTTTAGTGCTAGCAAGAACACCTCTGGTGAGCGAGCTCTGCTGATGGAAGCTCCCAACAGCAATAATCATCGCGGTGACGGTACTCAAGGGGCAACCGGCTTAGTCTATCGAGTCCAAACCAATCCCAATGCTGCTGAGCCTATCTTCCAAGTGAGAAGCGAAGGGGAAGCAGTTCGTTTCTTTGTAGAGCATGATGGATGGACTGGGAGTGCAAGCAATTCTGCATGGTTTGGAGGTACTAGAAATAACTACTTCCAAGGCAATCTCGGCATCGGCACAAAAGATATAACTCCATACAAATTAAAAGTACAAGGTAATGCGTATGTTACTGGTCGTTTGTATGTTATTGATGTCCCTTATGGTGATCACAAAAATGCACAATGGAAGAGTAGTACGGGAGAATTATATCACGACAATTCTTCCGCTAAAACGAAGGAAAATATCATTTCTCTGGAAGACGATTTTGAGAAAATTTTGACAGTAGAACCCAAGACTTATACACGACCTAACGATCCCAATCGTTGGGAAATTGGATACATTGCTGAGGAGTTTAACGAAATTGGTCTTAACAAACTTGTTTACTATGACGAACAGGGGTTACCTGAAGCAATTAATTACCGAAAAATCAGTATGTACTTAGTTGAAGTTATAAAAGATATGGCTCACAAGAGCAGCAACTATGAACAACGGATCAATCAATTGGAACTTCAACTAAATCAACTAGTCTCAGATGACTAAGTTGAGCAAGATTTGGAGGTAGAGTAAAATGATGGGATTGAAAGCCCAACCAAACAACAGCAATCCTAGGGTGGGTATTGCTGAGTAGAATTGTAGGGTGGGCATTGCTGATCAAGATCATTATTGAACACCGAGCAATTACATGGGCAATGCCCACCAATGCCCAAACAACCCAATATCCATAGTTTATTGACCATGATTTTTACCTTGAGATACCTTTTTATTACCGATTAAATTAAACCATGAAAGAAAAACTCGAACAACGCTTACAATCCCTGAAATCAGAATATGAAGCTGGTCAAAAAATGCTAGCCGAACTAGAAGCGAAACAAGCCAACCTCCGAGAAACCTTACTCCGGATCAGTGGCGCAATTCAGGTAATCGAAGAAACTTTAGGGGAAGCAACTGATACAGCGGAAAACAACACTCAGCCATCGGAGGCAGTAGTAGTTGAATCGTAGTCGGGAATCGGGAATCGGGAATCGGGAATCGGGAGATATATTGTAGGGTGGGCATTGCTGATTAAGTTCATGATTGAACCCCGAACAATGAAATGGGAAATGCCCACCAATACCCAAGATATATTGTAGGGTGGGCATTGCTGATTAAGTTCATGATTGAACCCCGAGCAATTAAATGGGAAATGCCCACCAATGCCCAAAAGAATGTAGAATTAAGAATGAAGAATGTAGAATTGGAAGATAATCGTAGGGTGGGCATTGCTGATTAAGATCAAAATTGAACGGCGAACAATGAAATAGGAAATGCCCACCAATGCCCTTAAATCTTTGGGTGGGCATTGGTTCGGTGAATTCGGCCAGGGTTGGGAATTAGTTTGAGCCAATGCCTACCCGACAAAAGCTACAAAATGCGTTCGCGTAGCGGCTCCAAAGGAGCATCGCGCCCGCCGTGACCTGCATGTCAATCGCACTAGGGATTTAGCTGTCCGGCAAAAGAAGCCCCACACCTATGCTGCGCATTAGGTGTGGGATGAATTTTGCACAAGATATTCATGTAATAGGGGAACAATTACGATTTGATATTGTCTATAATGAAGGAAGTAGGGAAGACAAATTAAGAGCTAACCGCCACCTACTAACTGAAAAACATAATTTTTTTGTATTGTTCCGGTGCGGAGGGGCATCCCGTGTCGTCAATAAAGCTTGCCGAGTATCCGAACCGTTGGGTGGAGTTGGCAAGAAGCCCACACTGTAATCTCTGATTCAGTGTGGGAGTATGTCACCTAGACTATAGTCATGAACCATAGCCCTATAGCTAAAAACCCGGAAAATGTCTGAAGGATACGACCTAGCTGAAGCTCGCGTACGCTTTGCTGAAATTGTCCACGATGCCGAACAGGGTAAGCCCGTACAGATTACGCGCCTGGGTAAACCTGTAGCGATTGTGTTATCACTCAGGGAGTATCAACGCTTGGCATCAGAGAATTTATCAGAAAATTTAGGATTTGGGGCAGGTTTGGCGGAATTTCGTCAGAAGTATCAAATACAGGCTTTAGATATCAATCCTGATCAAGTGTTCAACCAGTAGATTCGTAGGGTGGGCATTGCTGAGCTTGATCATGATTGAACCCCGACCAATTAAATGGGAAATGCCCACCAAGACCCATTTGAATGTAGAATGAAGAATTGAGAATGTAGAATGAAGAATTGAGAATCCTAGGGTGGGCATTGCTGATCTTAATCATGATTGAACGGCGATAAATTAAATGGGCAATGCCCACCAATACCGACCCAACAAGTCGGGAGTCGGGAGTGCGATCGCTCTTCTTCTAACCAAACTTAAACTAGAGGTATTTGCGTACGCAATTTCCTGCTGTTGGAAACAGGCAATGACCACCCGACAAGCACTGGAAAATGCGTTCGCGTAGCGTGACCTGCATGTCAATCGCTATCAACTTGGTGGGCATTGCTCAGATGAATTCCGGCAGGTAGGCGAGTTGGAAACAGGCAATGCCCACCCTACCAAATATGTGCTCTTGCTTCTTGTGTAGGATCAAGATAACAACAGAGTTCTCAGAGCAATCATGCAACTGGAAGATTATTTTGTATTTCTTGCTCCTAATGATATCCGAGTCAGAGGCACAAGAGTAGGAATTGAAACTATCCTCTATGATTTTATCCATCGTCAGCGTACTCCTGAAGAAATCGCGCAAAGTTATCCCACCCTGGAACTAGAGCAAATTTATGCTACCATTCTCTATTACCTGCACAACCACGAAACTGTCAGTACTTACCTGACTAATTGGTTAAACCATGGTCGTCTAATGCTAGAACAACAGCAGCAAAACCCTTCCCCAGTTGTGGTCAAGCTGATGGAACTCAAGGATCAAGAAGGGAAATGACCATTAAGTATCTACTGGATGAAAATGTTGATCATATCTATAGCAATTATCATAGCTATGAGGTAGACAATTTATGGATTTTAGGGAATAGGGAACAGGGAGTAGAATTTAGAATTTAGAATTTAGATAATCCTAGGGTGGGCATTGCTGATGAAGATCAAAATTAAACGCCCAACAATTAAATGGGCAATGCCCACCAATACCCATTTGAATGTAGAATGAAGAATTGAGAATCCTAGGGTGGGCATTGCTGATGAAGATCAAAATTAAACGCCCAACAATTAAATGGGCAATGCCCACCAATACCCATTTGAATGTAGAATGAAGAATTGAGAATCCTAGGGTGGGCATTGCTGTTGAAAGATCAAAATTAAACGCCCAACAATTAAATGGGCAATGCCCACCAATACCCATTTGAATGTAGAATGAAGAATTGAGAATCCTAGGGTGGGCATTGCTGATGAAGATCAAAATTAAACGCCGATTAATGAAATGGGCAATGCCCACCAATACCCATTTGAATGTAGAATGAAGAATTGAGAATCCTAGGGTGGGCATTGCTGATGAAGATCAAAATTAAACGCCGATTAATGAAATGGGCAATGCCCACCAATACCCATTTGAATGTAGAATGAAGAATTGAGAATCCTAGGGTGGGCATTGCTGAACTTGATCATGATTGAACGCCGAACAATTAAATGGGCAATGCCCACCAATGCCCTTATATAATAGTACATTTGGTGGGCATTGCTCAGATGAATTTGGGCAGGGTTGGGGGTTAGAAACCAGCAATGGGTACCCTGGTTGGTGGGCATTGCTCAGATGAATTCTGGCAGGTAGGCGAGTTGGAAACCGGCAATGCCCACCCTACAAGCTGCTAGGATATAGAGAAACCCACTCCTAGCAACTGCTTTCTACTGATATAGCACTAAGCGTTAAAGTTAGGACATTGATACAAGCAGCAAAAGCTATTGTAGTCAACTCTTGCCTTTTGCCTCTTGCCTTTTGCCTTGCCCGTAGCGCTATATCTTGCACCTAATAAAAATCCAGAATAGAAATGACTGAAAGCCCGGTGTTACCAATTAATCTTCCCAAGGAAGAAATAGAGCAATTTTGCCAGCGTCATTATATTCGCAAATTGTATTTATTTGGTTCAGTGTTGAGGGATGATTTTACACCGGAGAGTGATGTGGATTTTTTAGTAGAATTTGAACCAGGAAAAACCCCTGGTTTTTTTAGGTTAGCCAGTATGGAAATAGAACTTTCCGAAATGGTAGAAGGGAGAAAGATTGATTTAAGAACTCCTAATGAATTAAGTATTTATTTTCGAGACAGAGTCATGGCTGAGGCGATGGTGCAGTATGACAGCAATCGCACTATTGGGCATTTAAGTTTTTGAGGATTTTGTGTGCCAAAAATTCTTTGATTTCTGTATGTCGTGGTACAGCTTCAATAACTCCAGTTTTAGGATTAATCCAAAGAGAATGAGAAGCTCCTTCTCGCTTAAGATAGCAACCCGCCTTCCGTAACTTTTTTTCTAATTCTTTACGTTTCATGGAATGGAAATCGAAATTTTATCCTCGATCGCTTCTTTGGGTAGTCCTCGACGAATATCAGCTAAACGATCTTCAAAAATCAGTTTAATGGCATTTTTCAAGCTTTCTTTGGCTTCTTCAACGGTTTCTCCTTGACCATTTGCACCAGGAATTTCAGGACAAATTGCCCAATATCCTCCTTCGGTTGCTGCCTCAATGATAGCGGTAAATTCTGCGTTCATAAAACTCTCCTTAGATGGTTTATTAATTATAGCAATATAGCTATGAGGTACACAATTTTTGAATTTTAGGGAACAGGGAACAGGGAACAGGGAACAGGGAAGAGAGAAGAGGGAATAGATAATCGTAGGGTGGGCATTGCTCTGCAATATCAAAATTGTTTAGGAATAAATTAAATGGGCAATGCCCACCAATACCCAAGAATCATTATTTGAGAATTGAGAATTGAGAATTGAGAATTTAGGGATAATCGTAGGGTGGGCATTGCTGATAAAGATCATGATTGAACCCCGAGCAATTAAATGGGCAATGCCCACCAATACCCAAGAATCATTATTTGAGAATTGAGAATTGAGAATTTAGGGATAATCGTAGGGTGGGCATTGCTGATAAAGATCATGATTGAACCCCGATCAATTAAATGGGCAATGCCCACCAATACCCAAAAATCTTTGGGTGGGTAAAGTAATGGTGAATTCGGATAGGATTGGGGGTTATAAACCAGCCATGGGTACCCTGGTTGGTGGGCATTGCTTAGATGAATTCCGGCAGGTAGGCGAGTTGGAAACCGGCAATGCCCACCCTACAAAATGCCTTCGCGTAGCTTAGAATGTAGAATTTAGAATTTAGAATTGGGAATTTAGAATTTAGAATTCTCCCTTCTTCATTCTTCATTCTCCCTTCTTCATTTTTAATTCTTCATTCTTCATTCTAAATTATACATTCTGTCAACCTTCTTCAACCTTAGAGCAGAGTTGATTCAATAACTCTTGTGGAATTGCCTCAAAATTTTCTAACAGAAAATCCATTAAGGCCAGATGGTATAAGGAATCGGAAGACGGAGATTTATAGCGAGAACTTTGAGCGAGCCAGGTGTTAACAGCGTGAGTTGAACGGCAGCAGATTTGAGCAATGTCTTCTTGGTTAACTTGCCATTTCCAATAAAACTCCTGGGGAGTCATGGATAGTCGGCAGTTGCTGTATAGGTTAATCAAAATTCGCTCTCGCTCAGTGATGGCACGAGGCATTGAAAGTAGGCGTGTAGATTGGCTCTGGGCAATTTGGGCAAGGCGGTCTAGGGCTCGCTGACACTTAATCAGATGATCAGTTGAGCGTTTTTTTGGCATGATGGAATTACCTCAAACATAGTGTTTGCTTGGGGGTATAAGCCGCGCTTCCAGGTGGCAAGCTATAAGCGCGGCTTTTTGTCCAAGAATCTTATCGAAATAGCGGACATTTTTATTATTACTAATATCTTGGAAAAAGTCAAGGTTATTTTTAATATTTAATATTTTTTTACAAGTTAAAAAAATGACTAGTTTTTGATTTTATAGATAAAAGTTAGTAATTTTGTTAGGTAATTTTGGATTATTAATATAAACATCTTATGGTGGGCATTGCTAATGTGAATTCCGGAAGAATGGTAGGGTGAGGATTGCTGATAACTATCAAAATTGTTCGCTGATCAAATAAATGGGCAATGCCCACCAATACCCAAGACTCGTAGGGTGGGCATTGCTGATAACTATCAAAATTGTTCGCTGATCAAATAAATGAGCAATGCCCACCAATACCCTAATGTGAATTCCGGAAGAATGGTAGGGTGGGCATTGCTGATAACTATCAAAATTGAACGCCGATCAAATAAATGGGCAATGGCCACCAAGACCCAAAAGGCAATGGGTGGGCATTGCTTAGGTGAATTCGGACAGGCTTGGGGGTTGGTTTCAGGCAATGGGTACCCTGGTTGGTGGGCATTGCTCAGGTGAATTCCGGCAGGATTGGGAGTTGGTTTCAAGCAATGCCCACCCTACAAAAGCGTAAGCACTCAACTCAGGTGACTTTGGGCAGGTAGGCGAGTTGGAAACAGGCTTTTCCCACCCTACAAGCTACTCTGGTTGGTGGGCATTGCTCAGATCAATTCCGGCAGGATTGGGAGACCCAAGACTCGTAGGGTGGGGATTGCTGATAACTATCAAAATTGTTCGCTGATCAAATAAATGAGCAATGGCCACCAAGACCCAAAAGGCAATGGGTGGGCATTGCTTAGGTGAATTCGGACAGGCTTGGGGGTTGGTTTCAGGCAATGGGTACCCTGGTTGGTGGGCATTGCTCAGGTGAATTCCGGCAGGATTGGGAGTTGGTTTCAAGCAATGCCCACCCTACAAAAGCGTAAGCACTCAACTCAGGTGACTTTGGGCAGGTAGGCGAGTTGGAAACAGGCTTTTCCCACCCTACAAGCTACTCTGGTTGGTGGGCATTGCTCAGATCAATTCCGGCAGGATTGGGAGACCCAAGACTCGTAGGGTGGGGATTGCTGATAACTATCAAAATTGTTCGCTGATCAAATAAATGAGCAATGGCCACCAAGACCCAAAAGGCAATGGGTGGGCATTGCTTAGGTGAATTCGGACAGGCTTGGGGGTTGGTTTCAGGCAATGGGTACCCTGGTTGGTGGGCATTGCTCAGGTGAATTCCGGCAGGATTGGGAGTTGGTTTCAAGCAATGCCCACCCTACAAAAGCGTAAGCACTCAACTCAGGTGACTTTGGGCAGGTAGGCGAGTTGGAAACAGGCTTTTCCCACCCTACAAGCTACTCTGGTTGGTGGGCATTGCTCAGATCAATTCCGGCAGGATTGGGAGACCCAAGACTCGTAGGGTGGGGATTGCTGATAACTATCAAAATTGTTCGCTGATCAAATAAATGAGCAATGGCCACCAAGACCCAAAAGGCAATGGGTGGGCATTGCTTAGGTGAATTCGGACAGGCTTGGGGGTTGGTTTCAGGCAATGGGTACCCTGGTTGGTGGGCATTGCTCAGGTGAATTCCGGCAGGATTGGGAGTTGGTTTCAAGCAATGCCCACCCTACAAAAGCGTAAGCACTCAACTCAGGTGACTTTGGGCAGGTAGGCGAGTTGGAAACAGGCTTTTCCCACCCTACAAGCTACTCTGGTTGGTGGGCATTGCTCAGATCAATTCCGGCAGGATTGGGGGTTGGTTTCAAGCAATGCCCACCCTACAAAATGCTCTGGTTGGTGGGCATTGCTCAGATCAATTCCGGCAGGATTGGGAGTTGGTTTCAAGCAATGCCCACCCTACAAAAGCGTAAGCTGAACCAGACAAGAATCCTAGGGTGGGTCTTGCTCAGCAAGTTCAACATTAGTTAGCCTAGAAATTAAATCCGCAATGCCCAGCAATCCACAACCATGCCCGAATATCGTCGAGCCTATGTCCCAGGTGGAACCTTTTTTCTGACTCTGGTAACCTACGACCGCACCCCTCTGTTTTCCGAACCGGAAACTATTGCTTATTTGCGTGCTGCACTTGCTAAAACTCGCACTGAGAGACCTTTTGAAATTACTGGTGCAGTTGTTTTACCTGACCATCTTCATTTTTTGTGGACTCTACCGCCAGGGGATACAGCTTATTCCTATCGGGTTTCTCGGTTTAAGGTGTTGTTTACGCGATCGCTACGGGGTAAAAAATTCAAGCCACAGAATGTATCGGCATCCCGTCGTAAACACAGAGAAAGTAATGTTTGGCAGCGCCGATTTTGGGAGCATGTGATTCGAGATGAATCTGACTTCCAACAGGCTTTAGATTATATTCATTACAATCCGGTTAAGCATGGGTTGGTATCTTGTCCTCATCGGTGGGAGTATTCGAGTTTCACCAGATGGGTTCAAAGAGGTCAGTATCAGATCGATTGGGGTTGTTCTTGCCGGGGCAGACAACCATTAGTTCCAGATTTTTCGGAAATTGGAGCCAAGGTTGGTGAGTGAATTATCAACGGTTGGTGGCCTAGAGAATGGTAGGGTGGGCATTGCTGATTGAGTACATGATTGAACAGCGAGCAATGAAATGAGCAATGCCCACCAAGACCCAACCAGAATGGTAGGGTGGGCATTGCTGATTGAGTACATGATTGAACAGCGATCAATGACATGGGCAATGCCCACCAAGACCCAACCAGAATGGTAGGGTGGGCATTGCTGATTGAGTACATGATTGAACAGCGATCAATGACATGGGCAATGCCCACCAAGACCCAAGCAGAATCCTAGGGTGGGCATTGCGGATTGAGTACATGATTGAAAACCGATCAATGACATGGGGAATGCCCACCAATAATGACAATCGTAGGGTGGGCATTGCTGATTGAGTACATGATTGAAGGCCGAGCAATGACATGGGGAATGCCCACCAAGACCCAACCAGAATCGTAGGGTGGGCATTGCGGATCAAGACCAAGATTGAACAGCGATCAATGACATGGGCAATGTCCACCAATAATGACAATCGTAGGGTGGGCATTGGTGATTGAGTACATGATTGAAAACCGATCAATGAAATGGGCAATGCCCACCAATAATGACAATCGTAGGGTGGGCATTGGTGATTGAGTACATGATTGAAAACCGATCAATGAAATGGGCAATGCCCACCAATAATGACAATCGTAGGGTGGGCATTGGTGATCAAGACCAAGATTGAACAGCGATCAATGAAATGAGCAATGCCCACCAATAATGACAATCGTAGGGTGGGCAAATAGTGATGTCAATTCCGGAATGTTTGGGAGTTGGAAACCGGCCATAGGTACCCTGGTTGGTGGGCATTGCTCCGGTAAATTCCGGCAGGGTTGGGGGTTGGTTTCAAGCAATGCCCACCCTACAAAATGCATACTTTGTTGTCACCCCGTGAGGTTTCAAGCAATGCTTTGGGTGGGCAAAGTAATGGTGAATTCCGGAAGGTTTGGGAGGCATAGGTACCCTGGTTGGTGGGCATTGCTCAGGTGAATTCCGGCAGGATTGGGGGTTGGTTTCAAGGAATGCCCACCCTACAAAAGCTACAAAAGCGATCGCGTAGCGGCTCCAAAGGAGCATCGCACTATAAAATGCACCCTGGTTGGTGGGCATTGCTCCGGTAAATTCCGGCAGAGTTGGGGGTTGGTTTCAAGCAATACCCACCCTACTAAATGCTTACTGGTTGGTGGGCATTGCTCTGGTCAATTCCGGCAGGATTGGGAGTTGGTTTCAAGCAATGCCCACCCTACAAAATGCTTACTACAAAATGCGTTCGCGTAGCGGCTCCAAACGCGAACGCGTGGCCCAAAGGCCAAGGAGCATCGCACTAGAAAAATCTCCTGAGCCTGAGGGTCGAGCGAGGAAATATGGTGAAGGTAAAACAGTTCTTGAGTTTTCGGTGATGACGAAGGGAGTTAAACTAGGAAAATTTTTGGCATTGAATCGAGCTGCACCAGTTCACACTCAGGCTTTTGGTCACCTAGAGAGTCTTGAAGGGAAGTGTGGGAGGTGTGCTAAGTTGGGACAGTTTGGGAAGTTTGGGAAGTTTGGGAATTCGACTAATTTATAGTTATGAGAAATCCTAAAAAGCAGTTAAATATATTATCATGGACTCACTACATGTTTGGGGGATTTTTTGGATTTTACTCCCTGTTTATACTAATGTTATATATCCCTTTTGGTCTGTTTATGATTGGCGCAAGTGACTCAATTCCTGCAGACTTATCAGGAGAGTTATCAGAGTGGTTTAAGTTATCACGAAATGTGTCATCAGACTTGCCTGGCTATTTGCTAGTCATTTCTGGTGCCATACTTTTCATCCTTGGAGAAATCTTTGCTTTTGCTATCATTCTCTCTGGCTATATGCTCAGAAAAAGCAAGAATTATTGGTTTTCGTTTATGATAGCTTGCCTACTCTGCTGGTTCAGACCATTTGGCACACTTGTTGGAATTTTAACGATTGTTGTTCTATCTCGGCAATCGGTAAAAAAATTATATCCTTTTAACTATTAAAAGGGAATAGGGAATAGGAAACAGGGAATAGGGAACAGGGAGCAGGGAGCAGGGAGTAGGGAGTAGGGAACAAAAATTATCACAATTCATTTAGGTGCCCTATAGTATTGATTGAATTGAATGCGATCGCTAGCCAACGCCCTTCGGGCTAATCGCTTTTAGCGCAAGCGAAGCTTCCGGAGCGTAGCGTGGCCTTTTGGCCAAGGCCATCGCACTCAGCTAACCCTTACACTAATTGCAACTATAGCGGTTATCATAGTTTAAGCATGGGCTGATAGCTGAACGCGCACGCGTGCGCGTAGCGCATAAGCTGATAGCTTTCTTCATAGTAATCAGATAAACAAAATTGTTTCCCTATTCCCTGTTCCCTGTTCCCTGTTCCCTGTTCCCTGTTCCCTACTCCCTACTCCCTACTCCCTACTCCCTATTCCCTACCATGAGGTTTAAGCAGGCTAGCCAGATCAGGGCCACTGGGAATAATTCCACCTGGATTGAGGGGGAACAGATTTCCGTAGTAATCCCGCTTGACATCCTCTAAGCTACAGGTATCAGCAACTCCGGGAAGCTGATACAAGTCACGCAGGTAGGGACCTAAGTTATCGTAGTCCTGAATTCTGAAACGGTTGCACTTGAACAAACCATAATAGACCACATCAAAACGGAACAGAGTGGTAAATAGACGCACATCTGCCAGGGTTACCCTATCCCCACACAGGTATCTACTGGTCTCCAGGGCTCGATCAATCTTATCTAAGGTTGTGAATAGCTGATCGCAAGCTTTCTCATAAGCTTCTTGGGTCTGGGCAAAACCGCAACGATAGACCCCATTATTCACCGTGTGGTAGATAGTCTCATTCCACCCATCAATGGTTTCCTTTAGTTCCTCTGGATAAAGGTCTAGGGTAGGATTAGTAGCGAACTCATTGAACTGTGAGTTCAGCATTACGATAATTTCTGCACTCTCATTGTTGACAATGGTTTTGCTATGTTTATCCCACAGCACTGGAACTGTGCAACGACCGTTGTAGCCTGTTTGTGCCAGGTCGTAAAGCTCAGGAAGCGTGTCGCAGCCTTCCTGCTGCTCATTAAATACCCAAATCCCCTGATTTGAAGAAGGAGAGGCAATGAAAACCGGTATTGCGTCTTGGAGTCCCTTCAGTGCCCTGACCACAAGAGTGCGGTGCGCCCAAGGACAACCAAGTCCTACATAAAGACAGTAGCGTCCTGCTTCCGGTTGGTAAGCATTCTCTGCTTCTGTCCCGATAAAATTCCTAAACTCGCTCTTCGGGCGAATGTACTCTCCAGAATTATTCCGTGGAGCCAGCTTCGACATCATCATTTGCCAGAGAGTTGTCCAGACAAACTTTCCCAACCTGATGATCAGTGTTGGCGGGAGTGACTTGCCTTTTTTCTTAGTTTCAGCAGCTCTGGTCATGATAGGAATTTAGTAAGACATATAGCGCTACGGGCAAGGCAAAAGGCAAAAGGCAAAAGGCAAAAGTTTTCTATAACAGCTTTTGCTGTTTGTATCAATGTCAAACACCTTAATGCGTAGTGCTATATATACGATACCAACAAATTCTGACCAGTAGCCTGATTACCCTAGTAGTGCTAAAAAAGAACCGTGACTTACGGTGTTCAAGCCACGGTTCTTTTTGAGTCAAATCTTCTGGTTTTCCCAACCAAACTAACGTCTTTTAGGATTCTTCTCCCTTAGAATTATCTTCTGGATCATCGATCTTCGGTACCCAATTAGGAGTGTCTGACCCTTCCCAACCAGCAGGACGTTTAGAGTTGTACCAAGCAATCGAGCCAATCACAACTGCTGCCACAAAACCCACAACATACACTAGGGTAAACCACAAGGGAAAACTGCCTGCTTCCATCAATACATACATAGCCAGTTTAGATTTTCTCGTATTTCGGTTATCGTACCATCCAGCATGATGGCTTCGATAGGGTAAGCTATCAGCTATCAGTATTCAGCTATCAGCTATCAGCTATCAGCTATTATTATTCAGCTATCAGTATTCAGCTATCAGTATTCAGCTATCAGCTATCAGCTATCAGCTATCACTATTCAGCTGATGAGCTACTTCCCAGCCTCGTTCGCACAGCGTGGCCAAACGCGCCCCGCGTGGCCTTTTGGCCAAGGCCAAAGCCTGTGCCACAAAGCTGACGGCTGATGGCTGACCGCTGATGGCTGACCGCTGACCGCTGACCGCTGACCGCTGACCGCTGACGGCTAACAGCACCTATTTTCTAGCTGCTGGGGGAGCTAAGGGACCTCCTGCTGGCTTGCGTTGAGGCTTAGGACGAGCCGCCGGTTTGGGAGCAACTCTGGGTGCTGGTGCTGGTCTGCGCCTTGCTGGTGCTGGTGAATACCTGCGCTTTGCTGGTGCTGACCGTCTTGGGGCAGTGTTTCTGGGCGTATAGCGTCTGGTGGTACTTTTACGGGGATAAGACCGTTTAGTTGTTGTAGCTTTGCGACGGTAATACCGTTTGGGTTGAGAGCTTTTCCTAGAGACCCTGACCCGATTACTACGACGCCGTGTAGAACTGGCTCTTCTGGTTGAACTAGCTCGTCTTGAACTCGTTCTTCTCCTTGACCGAGTTGTGGAAGCGGTAACGGTAGTGGGAACAAATTTTTTGTTAATAACTCGTTTGGGTTTAATCGGCTGAGCTTCAATGGTAGCTTCCCGACCAGATAACTTCCTGGGGCGCTCAGTAAAGGACTCACGGTCTAAGTCTTCGATTACCTCCAACATGAACTGACGCCAGGTGGCAGCAGCAGTTGCACTAGACCCCTTGGTAGGCTTGTTATCATCATTACCTAACCAAACCCCAGCGACTAATTGGGGAATATAGCCCACAAACCAGAGGTCACGGGCATCATCCGTAGTGCCGGTTTTGCCAACTGCTGGTCGTCCAATTTGAGCCGCTGTCCCAGTACCCCCGGTAACCACACCCCTGAGCATCCAGGTCACAATGGCTGCTGTTTCTGCATCAATAGCTCGCTCACCCTCGACTTTGTGGTCGTAAATCACGTTACCGTGCTGGTCAATAATGCGGCGAATCCCATGAGCATCGTGGTGAATGCCTTGGGCAGCTAAGGTGCCATAGGAATTGGTAAGTTCTAACAGGTTTACTTCAGATGCTCCTAAGGCTAGGGAGTAGGTGGGATGGAGTTTGGATTTAATCCCCATTTTTTGAGCCAGTTTAATAATCGGCTCCCAGCCCACATCCACTAGGGTTTTGACGGCTACCACATTTACCGAAGAAACCAGGGCATCCCGCACTGAGATCGAACCCCGGAATCTCTCACTGTAGTTTTTAGGTTCGTAACCATCTACTATATAACCCGCATCCATGTAGCCTTTATAGGGAGACATCCCTGTTGCTACTGCGGCGGCATACACGAAAGTCTTGAATGTAGAACCAGGCTGACGTTGAGCTTGGGTGACCCGATTGAGGTAATTATTGCTATCTAGGTCATTAAAATCCTTACCCCCGACCATGGCTTTGATCTGACCATTGCGCGGATCGACGGCAACGAGTGCAGCTTGTCCAAACCGCTGGTAACGACCATAGGTTTTCATGGTCTTTTGGACAGCAGTTTCAGCAGCATCTTGCCACTCTAAATTAATTGTAGTTTCAATAGTCAGCCCTTTCTTAGCCAGTACTTCTTTGGAAACGTATTTGGGCAATTCTTGTTGAATATATTCCGTGAAATAGAATGCTTTACGCTCCAGTCGCTTCGGTTGGCTTGGCTTAATACTCAGGGGCTCGGCCATAGCTTTGTTGGCTTCAGCCTGGGAGATGTAGCCATTTTCCAACATCCGCTGCAATACTACATCACGACGCTCTTTGGCTGCTTTTTGCCTAGAGCTATTGATTTTGCCCTCTAACAATGGCGAGTAAACACTAGGAGCTGGGGGTAATCCCGCCAGTGTTGCCATTTCTCCCAAGGTCAGGTCTTTTACCGGTTTACTAAAATAGACCCAAGCCGCATCAGCAATCCCGTAAGCACCGGAACCCAAATAGACTAGGTTTAAATAACGCTCCAGGATTTGATCTTTGCTCAAATCCTGCTCAATTTTCTGCGCCATGCGCATTTCTTTGAGTTTGCGTACAATGCTGCGTTCGTGATCAAAATAAACAATTCTAGCCAGTTGCTGGGTAATCGTGCTACCTCCTTCTACTACTCCCCCAGCTTTGAGGTTAGCCACAGTAGCACGAAGAATACCCTGGCTATCTACCCCTTTATGCTCTTTAAAGCGTTGGTCTTCAATCGCAATGAAGGCTTCCATCAGGGTTTCGGGTATTTCCCAAATCTTGAGGGTCTCATGGCTAGCTGGCCCAATTTGCTGGATAATACTGCTGTCGGCAGCTTTAATCGTGATCGTGTCATCTCGAACATAGGTCAAGACATCCTTAGTAGAATCTGGCAGAGAGCTTTCTAGCTTTTGCCAACCCCAACCCAATGCGATCGCACTGCCACCCACCCCTAGTCCGATCCAAAACCAGGAGCGACGATAGATTGCTTTTGGTCCGATTAGCGGTTTGATAACCGTACTAGATACACGCTTAATTCCGTTGAGAGTTTGGGCAACTACCCTCGGTCGCTTCCGCCGTCTTGGCTTTGATGAGGGGTTATTGCCATGATTAGACACAGCACTCTCATTTAAATCCGATTTCTCCCCCAGTTTCTTTGAGGGATTCGGAGGGTGGTGGCTATGTCGATCTTGGGGCTTCGGGGAAAATATTGACACATCAACTCCTTAGCAATACAAAAGCAGCCATAACATGTTGTCGTATAACTTGTTGTCTATTTTAGGGCTTAAAATTTTAAATTTAGTGAATCTGTAACTTTTTTCTTTCTGCTTGCAGAAAATCCGGATTTACACGTAGTAGGTAAGCATTCAGCTATCAGCATTCAGCCTAAGCATTCAGCATTCAGCTATCAGCATTCAGCTATCAGTTATCAGTTATCAGCGTGTCGCGTATCAGCTATCAGCCAAAGGTCTGTGGCCACGGTACTTGAGGTGATTTTGAATAAAATAAGCTGACGGCTGTTCGCGCACGCGTGAGCTAAAAGCTCACGCCTGACAGCTGATAGCTGTCAGGCGTAACCTTACAGCTATCAGCTTATGGGCATAGGGCAAGCTACACCGAAGAGCTTTTGAATAAAACAGGTAAGCAAAAGTTTAATCTCTGTTACGGAAAGCTGACGGCTGACCGCTGACGGCACCTCAAGTAGCACCATCTGTAGCCCATATGCTTACTATTTGTGATTGGTTATTTTTAACTAGTAGTTAAGCCTAGGGTGAACTACTAATGATGACCAAAGCATAATGAGAATATAGCAATTCTCAGCAACGTTGGAGCGACATGGCTCTACCTTTTAAGGCAAAAAGCATCCATGCAAAAGGCAATAGTAAAGATGGTTTTAACGGAATCATATCCCCCCCTTCTTAAGGGGGGTTAGGGGGGTACCCTAGTCAAAAAAGACTGTACTTCATAAGTGGGATAAACGCTATAAATAAATAAATAAACCTTATTTTTTTGTATTCTTCAATCCAATACGTCCTCTTTAAACCCTGTGGTATTTTCCTCCGAACGTCTTCTGTTTACACCAGCCACTCCTGACGACCATGCCATTCCTACTATCTTTGCCTTTCCTAATCAATACAGTATAGGTATTACTAGTCTTGGCTATCAGATAGTGTGGGCATCTTTAGCCTTGCGCCCTGACTTAAGGGTCAGCCGCTTGTTCACCGATTACCATGAGCCATTACCGAGACAGCCAGAATTACTAGGTTATTCTATATCATGGGAATTGGATTATGTCAATATCTTAGGGGGATTGGAATTTTTGGAGATACCCCTGTACTCAGCACAACGGGACTCTAGCCATCCCCTAGTGTTTGGTGGCGGTCCGGTGTTAACCGCTAATCCAGAACCCTTTGCTGACTTCTTTGATGTGATTTTGCTCGGAGATGGGGAAATCCTGCTAGATAATTTTATCGATGCGTATCAAGAGGTTCGGACTGCTGAACGTAATACTCAATTGCAGCATTTGGCTCAAGTCCCTGGAGTTTATATACCTAGTTTATATGACGTAACCTACCATGACCTAACGAGTGCGATCGCATCCATTAAACCAGTGTCTGATCAGATTCCTGCCACGGTATCTAAACAGACCTATCGGGGCAATACCCTGTCTGCTTCCACAGTGGTCACCGAAAAAGCCGCTTGGGAAAACATCTACATGGTAGAAGTGGTGCGCAGTTGTCCAGAGATGTGTCGCTTCTGTCTGGCCAGTTACCTTACTTTACCATTTCGTACCCCTAGCGCGATCGATGCTTTGATTCCAGCTATAGAACGGGGATTAAAGGTAACAGACCGGATTGGCTTACTGGGAGCATCTGTCACCCAGCATCCCGAGTTTGATGTGTTGTTAGATTACCTAAATCAGCCACAATACGACCATGTGCGCTTGAGTATTGCCTCAGTGCGAACCAATACAGTTACTGAAAAGCTAGCCCAAACCCTAACTAGACGTAACACCCGTTCGATTACGATTGCAGTAGAAAGTGGCTCACAACGGTTGCGCGAGATTATTAATAAGAAGCTCAGCAATGACCAAATTATCCAAGCAGCAGTGAATGCTAAAGCAGGGGGATTAAAACGTCTGAAACTCTACGGGATGGTAGGAGTTCCGGGAGAGGAAATAGCAGATGTTGAAGAAACTGTAGCGATGATGGAACAGATTAAGAGAGCAGCCCCCGGTCTAGGCTTAACCCTCGGGTGCTCCACCTTTGTGCCCAAAGCTCATACACCCTTTCAGTGGTTTGGTGTCAATCCCCAAGCCCAGAAGCGCCTCAAGTTGTTGCAGAAAAAATTGCGATCGCAAGCCATAGACTTTCGACCAGAAAGCTACAATTGGTCAGTCATTCAAGCACTCATTTCCCGAGGGGATCGTCGCTTATCCCAACTCTTAGAACTAACCAGGCATTATGGGGATTCCCTAGGCAGTTTCCGCCGTGCCTTTAAACAATTGCGAGGACAGTTACCTGAACTAGACTTCTACGTCTATACCGACTGGTCAACAGAGCAAGTCTTGCCTTGGAGTCATCTGCTTGGGCCACTTCCCCAAGCCACCTTGCTCAAGCACTTAGGTGCTGCTACAGCCCTGGGGTTAGGGAATGGGGAATAGGGCCTGTGGGAGGTGTGGGGTGTCAGTGATTTTATTTGATAGGATATCTATTTGAGCCAAAGTTCGCTATTCCCTACTCCCTACTCCCTACTCCCTACTCCCTGTGGCCTTTGCTATTTATTATTAAGCATTCAGCTAATGCGCTACGGGCACGCTACTTGAGGTGCTATCAGCTAATGTGCTATGCGCACGCTACTTGAGGTGCTATCAGCCAAAGGCCTGTGGCCACACTACTTGAGCTCCGAACAGCTTTTGAATAAAATAAGCTGACGGCTGACGGCTGACGGCTGAATGCTTATATTGCTGACGGCTGACGGCTGAATGCTTAGATTTATTACTATTACTAGTTACAACCTATGCTTGAGCTCTTAACTGAAATACAGAATACATGGCAGGATATAGTCCTACCTGTAGATAAAAGGACAGATTGTTGGACAGTTAGCCAACAATTCCGTGATCATGTCAAACAATTTTTACCGAAAAAACAATATAACTTATTAGAGGTGGGATGTTACAAAGGTTTGACCGCAAAGCACCTAGCGGATCACTTCACTCAATATCTGGGTTTAGATGTTAACGATAGGTACCTCAGAGTAGCAAGACTAAACAATATTTTTAATTCCCATGTCAAATTCCAAAGATTTGATGTGTATACTTCTGATTGGAATGAGTTAACCTTTCCTGCTGATGTGGTTTTAATAGATGCACGTCATAAATACGAGTATATCAAACAAGATATTGATAACTGTTTAAAGCGATTTAATAATGCATTGATCATTTTTGATGATTACGGAGCATGGGAAAGCGTCTATAGGGCAGTTAATGAAGCCATCGATGACGGGAAATTAGAGGTAGTTAAAGAAATTGGAGTTGAGAAAGGCCAGCAACTGTGGCCAGATCAGAATAATCCATACTCTTACACACATTTTGGCTCAGAAGGATTGATTTGCCGTAGTAGTAGAGCGATGGTCAATTAGGTTAGGTTTTGAGGGAGCAGGGAGTAGGGAGTAGGGAGTAGGGAAGTCAGATTAGCTGCACCTAACATTCGACTCTAGGGTTGAGTAATAGTTGTTCTCTACTTCGTTTGTTCTGGTAGCGGCTTAGAGCATTGCATTCCAGTTGAGAGGGGAATGATGCGAACGCGCCCCGCGTGACCTACGGTCAATCGCGTAGCGGCTCAATGCTCGGGCATCGCATTCTCTACCAACCTGCGAGAGATCCTCAATTTTTGGCATTGCTAAGGGGCGGAATGAATATGAGTGGGGTTGGCATCCTGCCTGGGAATTGTAACGGGCAAGATGCCCGTTCCACGGCAAGATGCCCGTTCCACGACAAGATGCCCGTTCCACGGCAAGATGCCTGTTCCACGGCAAGATGCCCATTCCACAGGTGCGACCCAAGGCCGCGAGGGATTGCTCGCGGCCTTGGAGGCGCGCACCTACTATTAAAATAATTCCATTATTAAGCAACGCCCAAAAAAAAGGTACCCTCAAGGGTACTGTGAAGCCAGAGTTAGATCTGACATTCTATAAATATGTTGATTGAAATCAATTACAGCAAGAGGTAAAACCCATGCCTTACAAATACTATAACCCCTGTGTGTTCCAAGTACCGATCAAATTAGAAGTACCCATTGTTCTCGACATCGCTGTCGCTGCTAAGCGTAAGTGCTTTGACAAATATGAGGACATGGAGCTCATTGAGGCCGAAGGTAGCGAAACTACTGAGTCACCCAAACCCGTTGGCACTTAGTACCTTCAGGCATCTTTGAAAGGAATCTTTAACGGCTGGCTTTGAATTAGTTCATAGTAATTAATTCCTGCAATACCCCTAGGCTGATCAAGCCAGGGGATTTTTTTTGCCAGTCTCCTGCCTGCTTTTAGGGAGCAGGGACTTCGGAGCAGGGAGAAGAGTGTGGGGAGATAGGGAAGTGTGGGAAGATAGCGGAGAAGTCCTCTTAGATTAAGTTGGTATCTTTAAATAGGTTGTCTTGATGCAGTCGTTGATAAAGGAAACTGCCCCATCTCCCCATCTCCCCATCTCCCCATCTCCCCATCTCCCCATCTCCCCATCTCCCCATCTCCCCATCTCCCCATCTCCCTACTCCCTACTCCCTACTCCCTACTCCCTACTCCCTACTCCCTACTCCCTACTCCCTACTCCCTATTCCCTATTCCCTATTCCCCGCCCACAAAACCACCATAGACCAGTTTCTCAACTGTCTGTACTAGCAAGGGTGTTAACTATGGAAAAATAAGGTTTTATCGATGTCAGCGTTAGGACTACTGATTAAGTGGCACTGTCTCCAATCACTCCAACTGTTATTTCTATTTTACTAGTAAATAAGAAACATCGATGATTGGAGAAAACAAATGAAAAAAGCAATCTTATTACTAGCTACAGCTGCTGCAGTTACCGTCCCTACAACTGAGGCTTTTGCTCAGCATACTTTTCCTAGTGAGCGTTCCCACTGTCGAGCCACCCTAACTGCTAGCAACCCCAATTCTCGGATCACCTTACGTTCTGGAGCAGGAACTAATTATAGAAGCTTGGGTTATGGTTTAGTGGGTGATAATGTCTACGTTCTGACAGCAACTCCTCCAGAACCAGATTACAAAATAGACAGCTTTGGTTATGGTTGGCACAGAGTAGGTTTTCCAGTAAGTGGTGCCAAAGGATGGATTCGCGACGATTTACTCAATATCGAATGTGCTCCCATTAATGATTAAGTAGGTGGAGCGGCAAAAACTAAAGGATAGCATTGATCAAAATGCTATCCTTAAAATAAATTAATCTTAATCATCCTTAACAGAAAAGGTACCCTCAAGGGTACTGTAAAGCCAGGGAATTATTTGACATTATATAAATGTGTTGATTAAAATTAATTGCACCAAGAGGTAAAACCCATGGGTTACAAATACCATAATCCCTGTGTGTTCCAAGTTCCGATCAAATTAGAAGTGCCCATTGTTCTCGATCTAGCTGTAGGTGCTAAGCGTCAGTGCTTTACTAAATATGAGGAAATGGAGATCGAAGAGAACGGAGGGGCTACTGAGCCAGCCGAACCGTCTGCCACTTTTTATCCTTAGGAATCTTTGAAATTATTTTTTTACGGCTGGCTTTAAAATTATAGGCATAAATTAAGTAATATATCTCCTCTCTATCCTCCCTCCTGAGCTCAGGAGGGAGGAGTTTTATTGTAGACCTTCAGCGATAATCACCCCTAAGTTATGGGAGACTATCATCAGTTGAAAAAAGGTACCCTCAAGGGTACTGTAAAGCCAGGGGATTATTTGACATTATATAAATGTGTTGATTGAAAGTAATTACAGCAAGAGGTAAAACCCATGCCTTACAAATACGATAAACCCTGTGTGTTCCAAGTTCCGATCAAATTAGAAGTACCCATTGTGCTTGACCTAGCTGTAGCGGCTAAGCGTAAGTGCTTTACTAAGTATGAGGAAATGGAGATCGAAGAGGCAGAAGGTAATGGAGAGGTTCCTGAGCAGTCCCCCGAACCGGCTGCTTAATCTCTTTAGCAATCTTTGACGGCTGGCTTTTAAATTCTGGGCATAAATTAAGTCCTATCTCTCCTCTCTATCCTCCATTCTGACCTCAGGATGGAGGAGTTTTATTGTAGACATTAACCGATAATAACACCCACCAATACCGAACCAGATAAAAATCCTAGGGTGGGCATTGCTCAGGAAGATTAAAATTAGTGAGCCTATAAATGAAATGGGCAATGCCCACCAATACCGATGGTAAGTTATGGGAGACTATCATCAGTTGAAAAAAGGTACCCTCAAGGGTACTGCCAAGCCAGAGTTAGATTTGACATTATATAAATGTGTTGATTGAAATTAATTACAGCAAGAGGTAAAACCCATGCCTTACAAATACGATAAACCCTGTGTGTTCCAAGTACCGATCAAATTAGAAGTACCCATTGTGCTCGACCTAGCTGTAGCGGCTAAGCGTAAGTGCTTTACTAAGTATGAAGAAATGGAGATCGAAGAGAACGGATCGGCTCCTGAGCCAGCTGAACCAGTTGCCACTTAGTCTCTTTAGTTACTTTTGACGGCTGGCTTTTAAATTCTGGGCATAAATTAAGTCCTATATTTCCTCTTTATCCTCCATTCTGACCTCAGGATGGAGGAGTTTTATTGTAGACATTAAGCGATAATAATCCCCACCAATACCGAAGAAGATAAAAATCGTAGGGTGGGCATTGCTCAGGAAGATTAAAATTAGTGAGCCTATAAATTAAATGAGCAATGCCCACCAATACCGATGGTAAGTTATGGGAGACTATCATCAGTTGAAAAAAGGTACCCTCAAGGGTACTGCCAAGCCAGAGCTAGATTTGACATTATATAAATGTGTTGATTGAAATTAATTACAGCAAGAGGTAAAACCCATGCCTTACAAATACGATAAACCCTGTGTGTTCCAAGTACCGATCAAATTAGAAGTACCCATTGTGCTCGACCTAGCTGTAGCGGCTAAGCGTAAGTGCTTTACTAAGTATGAAGAAATGGAGATCGAAGAGAACGGATCGGCTCCTGAGCCAGCTGAACCAGTTGCCACTTAGTCTCTTTAGTTACTTTTGACGGCTGGCTTTTAAATTCTGGGCATAAATTAAGTCCTATATTTCCTCTTTATCCTCCATTCTGACCTCAGGATGGAGGAGTTTTATTGTAGACATTAAGCGATAATAATCCCCACCAATACCGAAGAAGATAAAAATCGTAGGGTGGGCATTGCTCAGGAAGATTAAAATTAGTGAGCCTATAAATTAAATGAGCAATGCCCACCAATACCGATGGTAAGTTATGGGAGACTATCATCAGTTGAAAAAAGGTACCCTCAAGGGTACTGCCAAGCCAGAGCTAGATTTGACATTATATAAATGTGTTGATTGAAATTAATTACAGCAAGAGGTAAAACCCATGCCTTACAAATACGATAAACCCTGTGTGTTCCAAGTTCCGATCAAATTAGAAGTACCCATTGTGCTCGACCTAGCTGTAGCGGCTAAGCGTAAGTGCTTTACTAAGTATGAGGAAATGGAGATCGAAGAGGCAGAAGGTAATGAAGGGGATACTGAACAGTCCCCCCAACCGGTTACTTAATCTCTTTAGCAATCTTTGACGGCTGGCTTTTAAAATCTGGACATAAATTAAGTCCTATCTCTCCTCTCTATCCTCCATTCTGAACTCAGGATGGAGGAATTTTTATTTTCGACATTAATCGATAATTACGCCCACCAATACTGAACCAGATAAAAATCGTAGGGTGGGCATTGCTCAGGAATATTAAAATTAGTAATCCTATAAATTAAATGAGCAATGCCCACCAATACCGAGGCTAAGTTATGCTGAAGCAGATAAAAATCGTAGGGTGGGCATTGCTCAGGAAGATTAAAATTAGTGAGCCTATCAATTAAATGGGCAATGCCCACCAATACCAAGGCTAAGTTATGCCATCTTATTATCAGTTTATAAAAGGTACCCTCAAGGGTACTGTCAAGCCAGAGTTAGATTTGAGATTATATAAATGTGTTGATTGAAATTAATTACAGCAAGAGGAAAAACCCATGCCTTACAAATACGATAAACCCTGTGTGTTCCAAGTTCCCATCAAATTAGAAGTACCCATTGTGCTCGACCTAGCTGTAGCGGCTAAGCGTCAGTGCTTTACTAAGTATGAGGAAATGGAGATCGAAGAGAACGGATCGGCTCCTGAGCCGTCCCCCGAACCGGCTGCTTAATCTCTTTAGCAATCTTTAACAGCTGGCTTTTAAAATCTGGACATAAATTAAGTCCTATCTCTCCTATCTATCCTCCATTCTGACCTCAGGATGGAGGAATTTTTATTTATTGGTTAAGGGATAATAATCCCCACCAATACCGAAGAAGATAAAAATCCTAGGGTGGGCATTGCTCAGGAAGATTAAAATTAGTGAGCCTATAAATTAAATGAGCAATGCCCACCAATACCGATGGTAAGTTATGGGAGACTATCATCAGTTGAAAAAAGGTACCCTCAAGGGTACTGCCAAGCCAGAGTTAGATTTGACATTATATAAATGTGTTGATTGAAAGTAATTACAGCAAGAGGTAAAACCCATGCCTTACAAATACGATAAACCCTGTGTGTTCCAAGTACCGATCAAATTAGAAGTACCCATTGTGCTTGACCTAGCTGTAGCGGCTAAGCGTAAGTGCTTTACTAAGTATGAAGAAATGGAGATCGAAGAGAACGGATCGGGTACTGAGCCGTCCCCCGAACCGGCTGCTTAATCTCTTTAGCAATCTTTAACAGCTAGCTTTTAAAATCTGGACATAAATTAAGTCCTATCTCTCCTCTCTATCCTCCATTCTGACCTCAGGATGGAGGAATTTTTATTTATTGGTTAACCGATAATAACACCCACCAATACCGAACCAGATAAAAATCGTAGGGTGGGCATTGCTCAGGAAGATTAAAATTAGTGAGCCTATAAATGAAATGGGCAATGCCCACCAATACCGATGGTACGTTATGGGTGACTATCATCAGTTAAAAAAAGGTACCCTCAAGGGTACTGCCAAGCCAGAGTTAGATTTGACATTATATAAATGTGTTGATTGAAATTAATTACAGCAAGAGGTAAAACCCATGCCTTACAAATACGATAAACCCTGTGTGTTCCAAGTTCCGATCAAATTAGAAGTACCCATTGTGCTTGACCTAGCTGTAGCAGCTAAGCGTAAGTGCTTTACTAAGTATGAGGAAATGGAGATCGAAGCTGGGGGGGCGACGAAATAGCCTGAAAAGCTTTAAATGTAAAGCTTTGACCATTTTGTGGTAAAAAAAAATAGGTCCCTTATTTGCAACAAGACCTACCAATTGAAAATGTTACCTGCATTTTACCAAAACCACTTAAAAAGTCAACTTAATAAGTCAGAATACTTATTCATTCTAATTCTGCTTAGTCTCCTACAGACAATTAAAAAAGTAAATTTAGAAAAATTAGCAAATGCTCTATCAATTCCCATAAAATTTGAAAGTCGGAGAAAAAGAATACAACGATTTTTATCATTGCCTAATCTGACGATTGAAAAAATTTGGTTCCCAATTGTCGAAACCTGGTTATCAACATACTTTACAACTGAAAAATTAATTTATGTAGCGATAGACCGCACAAATTGGAGTCGCATAAATTTCCTCATGATCAGTATAGTTTGGGATAAAAGAGCCTTTCCTATATATTTTGAATTACTTCCCAAATTAGGGTCTAGCAATATTCATGAACAGAAAACTGCCCTATCTTCAGTGATGCCACTTTTAAAAAATTATAAAGTTTGTCTATTAGGGGATAGAGAATTTTGCTCACTCAAGCTGGCGCAGCATCTCCAGTCATTGGGTGTATATTTCTGCTTACGTCTTAAGAAGAACGAATTTATCGAAGTGAAAAATGATCTTTGGATTCAATTAAATAATTTAGGCTTAACACCAGGATTATCTTTGTTTATCCAAGGAGTTAAAGTGACCAAGACCCGTGGGTTTATAAGTTTTAATGTCGCTTGTAAGTGGCAACGTAAACTCAAGGGAATATCCCCAAAAGAAGCCTGGTTTATTCTGACAAATCTTGAGAGCTTAGAGTTGGCGATTTCAGCTTATAAAAAAAGATTTGATATCGAGGAAATGTTTAGAGATTTTAAGACAGGGGGTTATAATATAGAGGAGACTAAGGTTGAGGGTAAACGACTTATTTCTCTAGTGTTATTAATTGCGATAGCTTACACTTCCTCAACAATTCAAGGTCAGCATATTAAACGTCAAGGAATACAAAACTATGTGGCTCGTGTCAAAGAATCTCGTCGTAGGGAACGCAGACATAGCAGTTTTTACGTTGGTTTATATAGCCAAACTTGGGTCAATCTCAAGGATGTTTGTCTAGAATTAGTAACCGAATTAATGAAATTAAATCCTAATAAACGAAAGTATTATCAACGAGGTCTAAGGGCTAGATTACTTATAGAGTCTGCGTTTTAGCTTATTTCGTCGCCCCCTCAGAGATCGAAGAGAACGGATCGGGTACTGAGTCAGCTGAACAAACCACTTAGTCTCTTTAGTTACTTTTGACGGCTGGCTTTTAAATTCTGGGCATAAATTAAGTCCTATATTTCCTCTTTATCCTCCATTCTGACCTCAGGATGGAGGACTTGTTATTTATTGGATAATTACAGCCCCGTAGTGGCGTGGCAAGCCTTAAATGTTGCATTAGAAAAAGATGGGAGAGTGTGGGGCGGGGGCGCGGGGCGGGGGCGCGGGGAGTGTGGGAAGATGGGGATCAAAAAGCTATTGCACTATTTTAAGCTTGCCACGCCAGTAGGGTGGGTTAGGCGGCGAGTATTTTAAAAGCTCACCTTTCCACAGATCTGTCCGCCGTAACCCACCAATAGTCAGCTACTTAAGCCGTGATTAGATTGACTTGATCAAGAGTAAATTATCCCGTAATATCATCAGTTTAAAAAAGGTACCCTCAAGGGTACTGCCAAGGCAGAGCTAGATTTGACATTATATAAATGTGTTGATTGAAATTAATTACAGCAAGAGGTAAAACCCATGCCTTACAAATACGATAAACCCTGTGTGTTCCAAGTTCCGATCAAATTAGAAGTACCCATTGTGCTCGACCTAGCTGTAGCGGCTAAGCGTAAGTGCTTTACTAAGTATGAGGAAATGGAGATCGAAGAGAACGGATCGGGTACTGAGTCTCCCGAACCAGTTACCACTTAATCTCTGACAATGATCTTTGACGGCTGGCTTTAAATTAGTTCATAGAAATTAGTTCCTCGAATCCCCCTAGACTTATCAAGTCAGGGGGATTTTCTTAACCAGTCTCTTGCTAAGCTTAACGTAAGCATATGCGCTACCCGATGCGCATATGCTTACAAGTTAACTAAAAGGTACCCTTAAGGGTACCGCAACCTGTTAGTAAATTATGAGACCATTGGGAGAGATTAACACTACCTGCAAAACTACCTGATGGAGGGCAAATCATGCCTGACGAAAATATCCACGAATCCGCTTACAACTGTGAGTTTGAGATTCCGATCAATTTTTTAGTTCCCTTCTCATTCAAGCCCACATTTGCTCCACAAAAGTGTACCTTCCAACTTTGCAATCACCCTGGTGCTAGTGCCAGTCCACCACCCTATGGCTTGCGTCTTGATGGACTGCTCACTGGTAATCCCAGAGATATCTATACCTTTGATTTTGAGTACGAGGGCGCAGAGGTATTCCTCGACTACACCAGCACAGGCGAGATCCGCATCTACGGAAAAGCCTTCGGTGGACAAAAACAAGGGAAAAATTACAAAAAAGGGACAACTGACTACTGGGATATCGACTTTAGCTACAAGGTTGTGGGACATCAAGACAACGATGCCTATGTCACGGAGAAAGCCTATGGCAAGTACAACATTGGCATGGGTAAGGGGACAATCAAGTCTAAGAAGTTCAAGTCCTTTGATTTAGTAGACTACTTCGGTAAACATGAATACTCCTTCCGGTTTGGTGATGATACGGAGCACCGGGGCTATAAAGGTATCTCTGGCTGGGGCTGGCTGAATCATAGTGGTGCCAAAGATGGTATCTATGAGCACCTAGATTACTCTGACTGGCTATTCGTTGCTAAAATTCCTAAACTATCCATGGCTAAATGGAAGATGATCTGCTGGAGTGGCTTAGCCAGTGCAGTCTGGTCTGAGGATGATCATAAGAAGTCCGATTATTAGCGATTAGTTATAGCGCCGCGCCCAGTGTGGGGAGATGGGGAGATGGGGAGATAGAGAGATAGGGAGATGGGAAGTGTAGGAGGCGCGGGGAGATGAAGAGATGAAGAGATGGGGAGATGGGGAGATGGGGAGATGGGGAGATGGATAAATCAGCAACTGGCTCCCCAAGACGGCGCTATCTCCCGACTCCCGATTCCCGACTCCCGACTCCCGACTCCCGACTCCCCGCTTTGAAGCTCCCTAACACCAATAATGACTAACCACTAACAAATTTCTTGATCTGTTCCAGTTTGTCTTTGTAGGGAGCATAGCGCAACTGCAAATCCAGCCAGAAGGACTTCTTCAGCACGCTTTTTTGGTGAGAAAAGGTATCAAAACCAGCTTTACCATGATAAGCACCCATGCCACTATCACCAACCCCACCAAATGGTAGGGAAGGAACATTTAGATGCATAACTGTTTCATTCAAGCAAACAGCACCAGCAGAGGTCTGTTGCAAAACCTGCTGTTGCTTTGATTTGTCTCTGGAGAAAAAATATAGGGCTAAGGGTTTTGGTCTTTGGTTAACTATCCCAATCGCTTCATCTAAATTACTGTATTCAATCACAGGTAGAATCGGACCAAAGATTTCCTCTTCCATCACTTTATCCTCTAAGGAAATATTGTCGATGACCGTGGGAGCAATATAGCGGTCTTCTGCATTAGTTTGTCCACCAATTATAATCTCACCATCGTTGAGTAAGCTACTCAAACGCTGATAATGTTTATCACTGATAATCCGAGCATAATCTGGACTTGTGGCGGGATCATCTCCATAAAATTTATGGATACAAGCTTTGATTTCCTGGAGTAAATCAGATTTAATCTCCCGATTCACCAGCAGATAGTCTGGTGCAACGCAGGTTTGACCGGCATTGATAAACTTACCCCAAACAATTCGTTTTGCTGTAGTCTCTATCGGCACATCTGTCTCCACAATGCAGGGACTTTTACCCCCCAACTCTAGGGTGACTGGGGTTAGGTGTTTGGCAGCAGCAGTCATGATAATTCTGCCAACTTGGGTGCTGCCAGTGAATAAGATATGGTCGAATTTTTCTGCTAACAGTTCCTGACTGGTTTCTACTCCCCCTTCCACTACAGCAATATAGCTAGGGTCAAAGTTTTTCTGGATAATCTCTGCGATCGCACCAGAGGTGTGAGGGGAGATTTCAGAGGGTTTGATAACGCAACAGTTTCCCGCTGCGATCGCACCCACTAAAGGCGCAATCGCTAGAGCAAATGGATAGTTCCAGGGACTGATAATCAGTACTACTCCCAAGGGTTCGGGATAAATTTGACCAGAGCCTGGAAAATTTGCCATTGAGACCGGGACTCTTTTGGGCTTGACCCAGGATTTAATATGCTTGAGGGTGTGATCAATTTCCTGCACCAGGATAATTTCGGTAGCATAAGATTCAAATTCCGCCTTGTGCAGGTCGGCTTTCAACCCTTCTAAAATGGCAGTATCATTTTCTAAAATAACTTGCTTGAGGCGCTTGAGTTGGGCGATCCGGAATGCCACATCTTTGGTTTTACCGGTGCTGAAAAAATTGCGCTGCTGAGCCAAAATATCTTTGACTTGACTGGTTTGTAGTTCAAGCATCTTAAAATTTAACCCCTGAACGGAAAAAAAAAATCATTTTCTTCTGGTTCAAGGTTAGCAATTATTTGATAGGATAGTTTATTGCTAAATACTTGCAAGAGTTTAGCGTAGGGTGGGTTAGGCGGGGAGTACTTTAAAAGCTCACCTTTGAAGAGAGCTGTCCGCCGTAACCCACCAATATTAAGCAACTCATCGCTGTCTATACATTTACTGTATAAACAGCCTCTGAGTTCAGCTCCTTGAAAATATTCCTCAAAACAATCATTTGCCTGAAAACTCCCGATGCCACTAAAAATTTCAGCACTATTGAGCGGTAACAAACCATGGCATCGTCTGGGTTTGCCTGGTTGGACAGTCTCGGTAATTGCGATCGCACTCTTGATTTGCGCACCAGTCCTATTTGTGCTGGGCAGTATGTTCTCCGATTCTTCAAAGGTATGGAGTCATTTAGTCTCCACTGTCTTAGGCAGTTACATTGCCAACTCCGTTTGGTTAATCCTAGGTGTAGGTAGTGGAGTATTAATCCTTGGGGTTTCAACAGCATGGCTAGTAACCATGTGTCGCTTCTGGGGAAGCCGGGTGTTTGAATGGGCGCTACTACTGCCTCTGGCAGCACCAGCCTATTTACTTGCCTATACTTACACCAATATGCTGGACTTTTTTGGACCCGTACAGACCTGGCTGCGGCAGCTGTTTGGCTGGACTAGCGTCCAGGATTATTGGTTTCCCAATGTCCGGTCTCTGTGGGGTGCGATCGCAATGTTGTCTCTAGTACTCTATCCCTACGTTTACCTGATCACCAGGGTAGCCTTCCTAGAGCAATCCGTGCGTACCCTAGAAGCTGCTCGTTCCCTCGGATGCAGCCCTTGGCGTGGCTTCTTCACCGTAGCTCTACCCCTAGCCAGACCAGCGATCATGGCAGGTTTGGCCTTAGCACTGATGGAAACCCTAAGCGACTTTGGCACAGTAGAGTATTTCGGTGTAAATACCTTCACTACAGGGATATATCGTACCTGGTTAGGCATGGGTGAGAGGTCAGCCGCTGCTCAACTAGCCGCCTGTTTACTACTATTCATAATTGTTTTAATTGTACTGGAACGCTGGTCTCGTAAGCAATCTCGCTATTATGAGACTGGTAGTAGTTACCAACGAATCAAGCCATTTCCACTAACTGGGGGCCGAGCCATACTGGCGCTGTTAGCATGTTTCCTTCCCATTGCTCTTGGATTTTTAGCACCCGCAGCATTTTTGCTGCACATGACCATTAAAAATGCTGAGGAAACCTTAGATGATAATTTTTTTCAGCTAGCTACAAATAGTTTACTATTAGCAATTACAACAGCTGCGATGGCCATGGTATTAGCATTAGTCATGGCTTATGGGCAACGTCTAGTGCCCAAACTAGGGATGCGCTTAGCAGTACGCACTGCTGCCATGGGTTACGCTATCCCTGGTTCAGTGATTGCAGTTGGTGTATTAATGCCCTTAGGTCAGTTGGACAATACCATTGACAGCTGGATGCGGGCAACCTTTGGCCTATCCACCGGTTTACTTTTCAGTGGCACCATCATTGCTTTAGTATACGCCTATCTTGTGCGCTTCCTAGCAATTTCATTCAATACCGTTGAATCCAGCCTAGGTAAGATCAAGCCTAGTTTAGATGATGCCTCTCGCAGTCTCGGTTATGGTCCTACGCTGACCCTAATTAAAGTTCACGCCCCATTAATGTGGGGAGGATTGTTGACAGCAGCGATGTTAGTGTTTGTGGATGTAATGAAAGAGTTACCAGCAACTCTGATCATGCGACCGTTTAATTTTGACACCCTGGCAGTACGAGTTTACCAGTATGCCTCCGATGAACGATTAATTCAGGCATCAGCACCAGCCTTAGCGATTGTTTTAGTAGGAATTATTCCAGTAATTTTATTGAGTTTTAAGATTGCTAAATCTCAGGGATAATAATGCATAATTGAGAATTGAGAATTGAGAATTGAGAATTTAGAAATGTTGAAGGTGATTTTACAGAAGTAAGGAGTCAAAATAGGTCAAGGTTAATGGTGTTGGAATCAAAAAAATTGGCTCTTCCGTAAAAAAGGATGCTAATTACGGCAGAACCACTATAGTATTTATCAATTCGGTTAGGACAAAGTTCTGGGTTTGAGGAAGCTCGGCGCTACTCCCTACTCCCTACTCCCTACTCCCTACTCCCTACTCCCTAAGACGACAGTAGTTCACCTAATTCAAAACTGTTATACCCAACCAGCAATATCCATCAGTTGAACTGCTGTAGCACTATTAGGCCCATATTTGGAAACACTGGTTGGATCTTCCTTGAAAGGAAAACCAAAGCCCGCAAGTACCGGATCAATCGGTGTTCCAGGAACCACTGGATATTCGCTATTAGCTTGAGCAAAGAAGGTCTGAGCCGTAGGGCTAGTTAGATACTCTAAGAACTTGATAGCATTTCCTGGATTAGGAGCTGTTTTCACCAAGCCGCCACCACTGATATTAATGTGGGCACCCCGGTTTTGCTGATTGGGGAAAAATACACCAACTTTCTTGAATATCCCCTGCTTGGCAGGGTCATCGGATTTAATATAGCGAGGTAGATAATAAGTATTTGCGATCGCAATATCCGCAATCCCAGCAGCAACCGCTTCAATTTGGGCTCGATCATTACCCTGAGGCTTGCGAGCAAAGTTACCCACAAAGCTCTCGACCCATGATTTTACTGCTGGTACACCCAGGCTGGCAATCAGTGACGCAACCAGAGATTGATTATAGACGTTGCTTGATGAGCGGATAGCAATGCGACCTTGCCATTTGGGATCAGCCAGATTTTCGTAAGTTGACAGATCCGCAGGGTTGACTCTGTCTTTGTTATACATAATCACCCGCGCTCGCTTAGTGAAGCCAAACCAGTGATTGTCAGGGTGTCGCAGGTTAGCCGGAATCTTGGCGTTGAGTTCCGATGAATTAACCGGGGCAAAAATGCCAGCCTGGTCAGCTTTCCACAGACGACCAGCGTCAACAGTGATTAAGACATCAGCTGGGCTATTCGCCCCCTCACTTTTAATCCGTTCTATTAATGGATTTGCTTTCCCCTCAATCAGATTCACTTCAATACCAGTGATGCGGGTGAAGTTGTCGTACAAGTCATCATCGGTCTTGTAGTGACGAGAGGAGTAGACATTGACTACCTCATTCTGGGCGGCTGCTCTACGAGGTTTACCCAGTTCACCTAAGGTGTAAGCCGCCATGGCTGTACCACCTGCTAGTAAGATATTTCTTCTGTTGATGTTCATCAGCAACTACTAATTTTTATCCTTATAGTTATCGCTAAACTTAAGCAGTAGGTAAGGTAACTCAGGTGCTGAATTACCTTACCTACTGCTATCGCTATAAATTATCGATTACTTTGGGGATTTTGTAAACTACCTCAGACGGTCAGATGGCAGATAAATCCTTTTAATTACCCAATTTGACTATATAATTGACCCTATAAGTAGATGTAATGGTCAGTGTGTAGAAGAGGAATATTACTGATTACTCTAGACTTTTGTCAAGGGCTAATCAGAAATTTATCCAAAAATTTTTCAGATGAATAGAGCGGAAAGTTATAGGGCTGCGCCCAGGAGGGAACTTCAGCCCTTAGGAAACAAAGACTGGAAAAGCTTGTCATATAAAGGGTTTAGGCATTATTCGTGCCTTTGATTTGGCAAACCCCTTACCAGCATTGGTACAATTGATAAGATTTAGCGGCTACTGACTACTGAGTGAGTCGGGAGTCGGGAGTCGGGAGTCGGGAGTCGGGAGTCGGGAGTCGGGAGTCGGGAGTCGGGAGTCGGGAGTCGGGAGTCGGAGTAAGAATGTGGGGAGTGGGGGGAGTGGTAAAAAATCCTGTTTAGTTAAGGATTATGATAATTGTTATGTTAGTTAACTGAATGAATTTGTTTATGACCGCTTTTTTTTTGTAATTTATGATTAACTTAATTTTTAATTAAAGCACCAACATTATAAAATTTATCGTTACACTATAGGGTTTTCATTCCCTATTTCGTGAGCGCTGCCCTATAATCCGTCGCCGAGTCTGGAACCACATAGAAATACCTGTAATTGCCAAGGTTAATAAACCAAAGGCATTGAGAAAGGGATAAATCATTTGTAAGTTAATGGCACCAAATTTTCCTTTGTGCAGATCCAAAAGCCAAATAAATTCACTACTTTTATCAGTAAGAACTGCCACCTGAAACAAGGAACCTGTAATCACAGTCAACAACACTGGCAATACCATAATTGGGGCAAACCAAGCGTGCAATTGACGTAAACGGAATCTATTTATAGCCATAGTAATTATCAATTCTCAGGGCACTTTAAGTACAAAAATCTGGGTTGTAGGGAGCAGGGAGCAGGGATCAGGGAATAGGCAAGAGGCAATAGGCAATAGGCAATAGGCAATAGGCAATAGGCAATAGGCAATAGGCAAGAGGCAATAGGCAAGAGGCAATAGGTAAAAATAATGTGTACATCATAGCTATGAACAACGCTATATTATAGTCTTATAATAGTAAGATAAATTCTATAGGGTACCTAAATTAATTGTGATAATTGTTGATTCCCTACTCCCTACTCCCTACTCCCTACTCCCTACTCCCTTTTATATGGGAATAGTATTAGAATAATGGTTGCCAAGTTTTGCCGCTATCTTTGGATTGTAATATCCCATTCTTATCATTAGCAGCGTATAAGAATTCGGGATTAGACGGGGCGATCGCCATATACAAAAATAAGTCTCCTGTTTCTGAGCTTATGGCTTCCCAAGTCTTACCCCCATCGGTACTTTTAAAGAATCCTCCGGAGTCTTCTGAAAGAATGTGAAATCCATAAATTACTGTCTTTTCTGCTTCGGATTTCAGAGCCAGACTAGCAACGAGGGACTCTTGAGAATTGGGGACTAAAATCCAGCTTTTCCCACCATCCCTACTCTCAAATAATCCCAGAGTTGTAGCGGCAAATAGGTGCTCAGGATTGCGCGGGTCAACTACTAAGTTATGGGGAATATCCTCCAGTCCCTGCCCTGGTAATTGATTCCAGGTTTTGCCACCATCTTTTGAACCCAACAACCCTTGTTTTCCAGAAACCGCCCATCCATAAATTACTTTGGGATTAGCTGGTGCGATCGCTAACGTCAGAAAGTGTACTCCGAGCAGGGATTGGAGCTGCCAATGTTGCCCTTGATTGTAGCTAGTCAGAAAACCGAGCTTGCCTCCTGATGGTGGATGTAAGCTAGCATACAAGCGTCCGCTATCCTTGGGATGAGCCACAAAGCTGGTGAAATTAGAACGAGTTTTGCCAACTTGCAGCCATTTCCCTGCCTCAGAACGCTGGAGTAAACCATGATGGGTGGCTACGTAGAGGATTTCCGGATTCTCTGGACTAACAGCCATAGCGTGAATATTAGTTTTCTGCCACCACTTCTCAGGAGCATCACTAAGAATAACGTTATTCTTAGTGACATCATTGGTCACTCCGGTTATGGTTGACTGAGTGATATTGGTTTTAATTGTGGTGGGTTGACAACCCATCACCGTAATAGCGACAATACTGTAAATAAACCAATTTTTAACCATATCGTTTATCTCTACATTCATCTCTACATCAATTGCTTGATTGAAGCGGGTACAAGTGGCCCTACCACCAGTAATCCTAAGATGAATTCTGCCAATCCAAGGAGTGGACTGGTAATTTCAAATCTGGTAGTTAACGTTTTACTATCCACTGTTGCTGCTTCGGAAACTGTAGCGGTTGCCACAGGAGGAGTTATTGGTACTGATACAGATTCTAGACCAAGCCGGTTTGATGATGATTGCGTAGTTGCTGCTCCTGGGGTTTGTTTAGCTATGGTTGTTGGTGAGAATTTTCGGTGTGGGCAAGCAAAGGAGTTGTTTTCAGGGTTAGCTTGATTGTACCTACTGTAGTATAACTGATTACCAGAGTTCGACATAACCTCAAACTCTGGTTTGATAAGTATTTTTACTCATTTATCTTGGTAGGGCTCACCCTTTCTGTGTTCTTTTGTACTACAATTTAAAGTGCTGAAGATCGGTTAATTTTTGTTTATAAAACAATGGATAGGCCAGTCGTCACAGTTGAGGAAAATATCAATGCTCAAGTGTTTGAGATTGGTGAGGAAGAAGATTTTGACGAGGAAATTATACTAACTCGTCAGAATCTGGAACTGATGAATTTTATTGATGAACGTTCCGCTAATGTCAAACCTGGTGCAGGTATCTCAATCGAAGAGATTAGGCAGCACCTTGATGAATAATTCTAGTGTATAACTCCATGATTGAATAGTTTTGCGTCAGGAGTGGTGACATCAAGACAGCCCTAGATCTAGCACAAGAGTTATATAGCAATCCGTGTAGGAATTGAGAGAATTTTGATGCCATATTCCCTGTTCCCTGTTCCCTGTTCCCTGTTCCCTTCCAGTAGGGATTTCAACATAAGATGGGTTTACCCTGGATCAAGCACGAGATAATAGGTCTTGACCCTGCAGCTTGCCTATTTCCATGGAAACCACTACTCAAGATATGCAATCGCTTCCATTGCCCCCTGGTAATGTCTGTTTACCCATTATCGGTGAAACGATCAGCTTTTTAACGGATCGAAATTTCCACAAAAAGCGGTTAGACAAGTATGGGCGCATCTACAAAACCCACATTTTTGGTAGTACTACGGTGACGATGACTACTGCAGAAGCGAATCAATTTCTGTTTACGAATGAAAATAAGTATGTTGCTGCTATCTCGCCCAAAAGCACGCAAACTTTACTTGGAACTGCCTCACGGGTCAACCAAACAGGAGTTGTCCACCAGAAGCGCCGCAAATTAATGTACCAGGCGTTTCAACCGAGAGCATTAGCTAGTTATCTTCCCACTATGGCCAACATTACTAGCAATTATCTCCAGAAATGGGAAGAGATGGGAACCTTAACCTGGTATCCTGAACTGCGGGACTATACCTTTGATATCGCTAGTACCTTGCTGATGGGAACTGATGCAGGTTCCCAAACCCCTCTGGCTCAACTATTTAAGAACTTTTCTGAGGGATTGTTCACTATGCCGATATCTCTACCTTGGACAAAGTTTGGTAAAGCATTGCGTGCTCGTCAAGGATTGCTGAGCCATATCGAAACCATTGTCCGACAGCGACAGCAACAGAAAAATTCCGGAGAGCAGGACGCCTTAGGATTATTTTTACAAGCCCGGGATGACGAGGGGAATTCCTTAAGTTTGGATGAAATCAAAGACCACGTGCTTCTGTTGTTGTGGGCAGGTTACGACACCTTAACCTCTGCGATCGCATCCTTTTGTCTGTTGACAGCCCAGCATCCAGATGTTCTTGCCCATCTCCGTGCTGAACAACAGCAGTTTTCTGGTTCAGAACCCCTAACCATCGAACAGCTCAAGCAGATGACGTATCTAGAGCAAGTGCTCAAAGAAGTGCTGCGCATAATTCCTCCGGTTAGTGGTCTGTTTCGGAAGGTTATTCAGTCTTTTGAATTTGAAGGTTACTTGATTCCTCAAGGTTGGACTGTACTGTGCCAAATTACCGAAACCCACAACAATGGAGAAATTTATCAAGATCATCAACGCTTTGACCCAGATCGGTTTAGTCCAGATAGGACAGAAGATAAACACAAAACCTTTGGATATATCCCCTTTGGTGGCGGTTTATGGGAATGTTTAGGCAGGGAGTTTGCCAAATTAGAAATGAAGATTTTTGCGGCTCAATTGCTCCGGGATTATGACTGGACATTAGTGCCAGGTCAAGATTTAGAAATGGTGGTGAGTCCAACTCCCCATCCCCGGGATGGACTGAAGGTTAAGTTTAGCCGTAGAGTAGGCTCTTAGTCTTGATGCAAAGCGCGAGTGGGGGAAACGCCCCCATAAACAGCATAGCTGCACTTCCCCTCCTGGGAGCAGTAGGGCTGGGTGCCAAATGCCGCGCGATACACTTTTATTATGGGTATTCAACTGGACTTGATCTTAGGGCTTCCTCGATCAGTGGGTCAGGCAAGGGATAATAAGCATTGACCCTGCAGCTTGCTTATTTCCATGGAAACCACTACTCAAGATATGTGTTCGCTTCCATTGCCCCCTGGTAACGTCTGTTTACCCATTATCGGTGAGACCATCAGCTTTTTAACGGATCGAAATTTCCACAAAAAGCGGTTAGACAAGTATGGGCGCATCTACAAAACCCACATTTTTGGTAGTCCTGCGGTGACGATGAATACTGCAGAAGCGAATCAATTTCTGTTTACGAATGAAAATCAGTATGTTGCTTCTATCTGGCCCAAAAGCACGCAAATCTTACTTGGAGCCGCCTCACTGGCCAACCAAACGGGAGTTTTCCACCAAAAGCGCCGTAAGTTAATGTCCCAGGCGTTTCAACCGAGAGCATTAGCTAGTTATCTTCCCACTATGGCCAACATTACTAGCAATTATCTCCAGAAATGGGAACAGATGGGAACTTTAACCTGGTATCCTCAACTGCAGGACTATACCTTTGAGATCGCTAGTACCTTGCTGATGGGAACTGATGCAGGTTCCCAAACCCCTCTGGCTCAACTATTTAACAAATGGGGAATTTCGACCCCTCAATTGCGTCCGCCTGATTGATTTTCGATATATTGCTTGACTTTCTCTAAAGGTGCTCCGCCACAAGAAACTATACATTTAGAGTCATGCCATAATTTCGCTTTTTCTCCCCAATAATGCTTACTGATATCTTCTTTGAATTCTTTCCTGAGAATTCTGCTACTAGCGGATTTCAGGGATGCGATTAAATCAGATAAGTTATTGTCGGGATGAAAACTTACCATCAAGTGAACATGATCTGGTTCACCGTTGAATTCTTCTAATTTACATTTGTTTGGCTCCAATACTCTCGTGAATACTTGAGCCATGCGATCTAACATCGTTTTAGTAAACACCTGGCGACGGTATTTTGTCACAAAGACAATATGCAGGTGAATAGAAAAAACCACGTGAGAGCCTTTCCTCATAATAATTCTGGGTATCCCTTGTCAGTTCCGTTTATCCGTGTTATGTTGATTCTAGAATAAAAATCGACTGATTTAAAACAAGGGATTTAGATTACTGTTTTGATGCTAATACAGACATTTCGACTGTATCCAACTGAGTCACAAAAAGCTAAGCTATTTTATGCCCGTTCGTTACACCAACTTCTGTACAATGCCTGTCTAGCTCACCGCCGCTATGAATGGAAGGTGAATCGAAAAAGTGTCAACTACCTTGAGCAACAGAATATTTTGCCAGCATACAAAGAGTGTTGGCCTGAGTATAAAGGTCTTTACAGTACCTCATTACAAGCGACCGTTAAACGGGTAGATTTAGCTTACAACAGCTTTTTAAAGGGATTAAGAAAGTTCCCAAGATTTAAGTCTATCAGGGATTATTCTGGTTGGACTTACCCCAGCACTTCTGGATGGAAAGTTGACAGCAATGGAAAACATGGAACTCTAGTGCTAAATGACTTAAAAACCCAGATCAGGATGCGAGGTAAAGCCAAACATTGGGGAAAACCAACCACTTTGACCGTTGTTTACAAACCGCGACTAAATCAATGGTTTGCGTCGATCACCGTAAAAGTGGATGTACCCGAACCCAAGTATGGGTCTGAATCAGACTTAAGTTATGAGTCGGTTGTGGCTTATGACTTGGGAACAGAGACAGCTATTACTACTTTTGATGGTTCCGAGTTCAACGAAATCAAAAATCAGCGTTTTACTCGTACTTTAGAACCATTATTGAAAGCTGCTGGCAAAGATAAACGCAGAAAACGCGCTCCTAATCGTAAACAGCGAGTAAAGCCATCAAGTCGTTGGAAAAAAGCCAATAGACGAGAATCTCAAATTAAACGCAAAATTTGCAATCAGAGAAAAGACTGGCAGCACAAAGTTACATCAGATTTAGTTAGTCGTTATGACATCGGTGTAACTGAAAAGCTAAACACGAAAGGGATGACCCGTAAGGCAAAGAAAGGGTCAAAGCGCAAAAAACAAAAGGCTGGGTTGAACAAATCCATTCTTGATGTTGGTTTTGGTTCTCTTAACAAGATGCTGTCCTACAAAATTGAGCTAAAAGGTGGGATAGTACTTCAACTGCCCACCAAGCAATTAAAGCCATCACAACGTTGCCCAAAGTGTGGAAAAGTTCATAAAGACTGGGCTAATCTCTCCAATCGTTATCACGTTTGTGATGAGTGCGGATTTCGGCTTTCACGGGACAAAACCAGCACAATGGTGATGTACAACGCAGCACTAGGTAATCAGCCGGGGTACGGAAATGACCTCGATAAACGTGGATTCCCTAGCTCTACTTCAAAGACCAGTAAGCATACTGGATCGATGAAGCAACTAGGGAAGATGAAGCGTCAAAAATCACGCTCTAAGGACGGGTCTGCTGAAACCCCGTCCCTCAACAGGGCGGGGTAGTTCATCGGTTACTTGATTCCTCAAGGTTGGACTGTACTGTGCCAAATTACCGAAACCCACAACAATGAGGAAATTTATCAATATCATCAACGCTTTGACCCAGATCGGTTTAGCCCAGAGAGGAAAGAAGATAAACAAAAAACCTTTGGATATATCCCCTTTGGAGGTGGTTTACGGGAATGTTTAGGCAGGGAGTTTGCCAAATTAGAAATGAGGATTTTTGCAGCTCAATTGCTCCGGGATTATGACTGGACATTATTGCCAGATCAAGATTTAAAAATGGTGGTAATGCCAACTCCCCATCCCAGAGATGGACTTAAGGTTAAGTTTAGCCGTAGAGTAGGCTCTTAAGTAGATAAGCTACTCTAGGAAAAGCCAAACTAATAGGAGTTACCAAAGTTTGCCTGAGCACGCTCTATATCTATAACCTTTGTAGGATAGGTGAAGAAACTAAGAGTGTAGTTAGTCTCTTAGTTTCTATACCTTTCCACTAGCTATTTGTTTGAGTTTAAATAATATCAAATAATGTTCAGAACTAACCTTTGCTTTTAAGAAGCAACCGCAACCATTTTTTTCGGTAAAATTAAGCTAAACTTCAAAGGTAAACTTCAGGATAAATAATCGATGCTCAAATTCTACTACAATCCCCTCTCCCCAAATGTTCGTCGTGTCTGGCTCACATTACTAGAAAAAAACCTTACCTTTGAAACAGTATTACTTAAATTAGATGGCGATCAATTTCAACCAGATTTTTTAGAAATTAACCCCTTTCATCACATTCCAGTTCTTGAAGATGACGGTTTGCGGTTAGTAGAATCATTGGCAATTATGGACTACTTGGAAGCCAAATATCCCACACCTCCACTGCTGCCAAGTTCACCAGATACCTTAGCCAAGGTACGCATGGTACAAATGTTAACTATTAATGAGCTATTTCGGCCAGTAGTTCAACTACTTTGTGAAAAGGAAGATTCACCACAATTTACAAAAGCCAAGCAGAAGATAGATACAGTACTGAAATTTTTATCCGACTTACTAGGTAACAGCCCTTACTTTGCTTCGGACCACTTAACCTTAGGAGATATTGTTGCTGGAACAGAGATATCGTTATTAGTTAAGTTAGGTATCAATCTTAGTGATTACCCTAACCTCGATCAGTGGTTTAAGGGCTTGATGCAACGGGAATCATGGCAGAAGACAGAATTGAGTCCAGAGGATTTTAAACAATTCAAGCGGCGAATAAAAGTTCTGGTATGGCTGGGTAATCGTGAAATAAAGCGGGGAAAGAAGACACAGTAAACTCAGATTGCGATAGGCTATTATAGCGCTATGGGCAAGGCAAGAGGCAAGAGGCAAGAGGCAAAAGTTTTTTTAGTCAACTTTTGCTGATTTTATCAATGTCAAACACCTTAATGCGTAGTGCTATACCTCAATGAATTGTAATAATTTTTGATGCCATATTCCCAGATCCGCTGTTCCCAGATCCGCTGTTCCCTCACTAAGCACTAAAACTCATCCCCTTGACTCTCCACTAAACTAGAGCGTTTATCCTTTAACCATAGGGTGAGGATAAATCATGAAACAACAAAACTTTCGTTTACAAGGAATGAGCTGCGCTGCTTGTGCCAGACGCATAGAAACCCTGATTCAAAGGGTTCCAGGTGTAGTAGAGTGCAGGGTCAATTTTGGTACAGAAGAAGCTAGTATTACCTACAATACCGAGCCAACTAAACCCCACAAAACTAACCAGCAACTAACCAAACTGATTCAACAGGTAGTGAGTGATGCTGGCTACCAAGCTTTCCCGATCGAGGATATCAGTGATCAGCCTGATGATCTCGAATGGCAACGTCAAGCCGAAACCCTTGACCTAAAACGAAAATTCATTGTCGGTGCTGTCCTTAGTACTGTCTTAGTGATTGGTTCACTACCGATGATGACAGGATTATCTATCCCCTGGATTCCATCTTGGTTACATCACCCTTGGCTACAGCTGGTATTAACCACACCGGTTCTGTTTTGGTGTGGACAGTCATTTTTGACTGGAGCATGGAAAGCCTGGAAACACAAAACAGCAGATATGAATACCCTAGTCACCCTTGGGACTAGTGCTGCTTATGTCTATTCTCTGTTTCCCACAGTGTTGCCCCCGGTTGTTTTGAAATCTTTCCTACCCCAAGGGGTAACTCTCCCTGTGTACTATGAAACCACTGCTGTAGTGATTACCCTGATTTTGCTAGGGCGATTGCTAGAACACCGTGCTAAAGGACAGACATCTCAAGCAATTCGTAAGTTGATGGGATTACAAGCTAAAACCGCTCGTGTGATTCGCCATGGTCAAGCCCAGGATATTCCCTTGGCCCAGGTGCAAGTTGGGGATGTGGTATTAGTGCGTCCAGGAGAAACTATTCCGGTAGACGGCATAGTGATGGAAGGGGCTTCTAGTGTGGATGAAGCCATGGTCACAGGAGAAAGTGTTGCAGTCAAGAAACAGCCGGGGGATGAAGTGATTGGAGCAACAATTAATAAAACCGGTAGCTTCCAGTTCCAGGCGACTCGGGTAGGAAAAGATACCGTACTGGCACAGATTGTTAAGTTAGTACACCAGGCTCAAGGGTCTAAAGCACCGATTGAAACCTTAGCGGATCAGGTGACAGGTTGGTTTGTGCCGGTAGTGATTGCGATCGCAATGGTCACCTTTGGGGTTTGGTGGATGACCACAGGAAATCCTACCCTAGCAATGATTAATATGGTGGCAGTGTTAGTAATTGCTTGTCCCTGTGCTTTAGGTCTAGCTACTCCAACCGCAGTGATGGTAGGGACGGGTAAAGGTGCAGAAAACGGGATTTTAATTAAGAATGCCGAGAGTCTGGAATTGATTCATCAACTGCAAACTATCGTGCTAGATAAAACCGGAACCCTAACGGAAGGGAAACCTACGGTAACGGATTTTATTACAGTTGGAGGCATCTATGACTCCTCGTCAGAACTGGGCAGCTTCACCAGCAGCAATGAAATCAACTTGCTGCAACTAGCGGCAGTGGTGGAGAGTCATTCGGAACATCCCTTAGCTGAAGCAGTGGTGCGCTATGCTAAATCTCAGGGAATAGGATTCCAGTTACCAACACCAGAGAATTTTACTGCTGTTGCGGGTAGTGGGGTACAGGCAATTGTTGATAACGATCATCCCCTCTTATCTTCCGAACCAGCAGGGGGTGGGCTTACAGCAAGTTTCGCCCCCCTAGCCCCCCAATTATGGGGGGAAATTGAGTTAAAGTCCCCCATAATTGGGGGATTTAGGGGGCTTGCAGCTGGTGGTAGTGAGGTCAATTCATCTGAAAACGGCTGTAAGGGCAAGAGATTGGTGCAGATTGGGACAAAACGATGGATGGAAGAATTAGGGATTGACACAGATGTGACAGCAAGTTTCGCCCCCCTAGCCCCCCAATTATGGGGGGAAATTGAGTTAAAGTCCCCCAGAATTGGGGGATTTAGGGGGCTTGCAGCTGGTGGTAGTGAGGTCAATTCATATGAAAACGGCTGTAAGGTGCAACCGAATCGGTCTTTAGCAGACTATCAGGGGGATTGGGAGGCGAGTAGTAAGACGGTAGTTTGGATCGCAGTTGATGGTAAAGTTGAGGGGATTTTGGGCATTGCTGATGCTCTCAAACCCGCTTCAGCTGAGGTGGTGAAATCCTTGAAGCGGTTGGGATTAGAGGTAGTAATGCTAACGGGAGATAATCAACAAACTGCCGATGCGATCGCAAACGAGGTTGGCATCCATCGGGTATTTGCTCAAGTCCGACCAGATCAAAAAGCTAGCATGATCTCCACTATCCAAACAGAAGGCAAAACTGTAGCAATGGTAGGGGATGGGATTAATGATGCCCCAGCTCTGGCTCAAGCAGACGTGGGAATTGCGATTGGTACAGGTACTGATGTTGCGATCGCAGCCTCTGACCTTACCCTAATCTCGGGAGATTTACAAGGCATCATTACAGCCATTCAACTAAGTCGTGCTACCTTCCGCACGATTCGCACTAACCTCTTTTTTGCTTTTATCTACAATGTACTAGGAATTCCAATTGCGGCTGGTGTGTTATTCCCGATCTTTGGCTGGTTACTCAATCCCATTATTGCTGGTGCAGCGATGGCATTTAGTTCAGTATCTGTGGTAACTAATGCGTTGCGATTACGGAATTTTAAACCTATTTCTGGGTGATGAGAGACTGTTATTGCTGGGTTACGGCGGATAGGTCGGTTAAAAGGTGAGCTTTTAGAGTATTCGCCGCCTAACCCACCCTACCCTTGGATTTAAGCAAAGTTTAAGAAACAGTCTCTGAAACAATAGAAATAATTTAACCAGTTGTTTCCGTGAGCTACTGTCTCAATCCCAACTGCCCTAAGCCTTACAATCCTGATCGCAACAAGTTTTGCCAAACTTGCGGCACTAAACTATTGTTAGGACAGCAATACCGCGCTCTTAAGCTGATTGGAGCAGGAGGCTTTGGCAGAACGCTTTTGGCCATCGACGAGGGAAAAGCGTCTAAATCCTACTGTGTTATTAAGCAATTTTACCCCCAAGGTAACAATAATCTTACCAGAGCTGCTCGATTATTTCACCAGGAAGCGTTGCGCTTAGAACAGTTGGGCAAACACCCCCAGATTCCTGAACTCTTCGCCCATTTTGAACAAGATCATCACTGGTACATTGTGCAGGAATTTATCCATGGGCAAAATTTAGCTCAAGAGTTGGCAGCAACTGGACCATTCCGAGAAGGTCAGATTCGTAGACTCCTGAGTCAGTTGTTACCAGTGGTGGACTTTATCCACCAAGGTAAGGTGATTCATCGAGATATCAAGCCAGAGAATATCATTCGTCGTCGTATCCTCCGCCCCAGTGCTGGCTTTGGAGTTATCACTCCCCCAGACCTGGTATTGGTAGATTTTGGTGCAGCAAAGTATGCCACACGCACTACCTTAGCCAAAACTGGCACAACTATTGGTAGTGCTGGTTATGCGGCTCCCGAACAAATCTTTGGTAAAGCAGTATTTGCCAGTGATATCTATAGTTTAGGAGTCACCTGCATTCATTTGTTGACCCAAACTCAGCCATTTAATTTATACGATCCGATGGAAAATGGCTTTGTCTGGCGGGATTTTTTGGTCAATAATCCCGTCAGTAGACAATTGAGTCGGATTCTCGACAAAATGATTCAGAGTTCCATCAAGCTCAGGTATCAATCCGCGATCGCAGTGATGGACGATTTAGGAATCACCCAAGACAGGGAAGCTGGTCTTACCTGGGAACCATTCCACCGTAATCAACGAACTCCCCAATCCACTGGTAAAACTAATGTAACAAGCAACTCTCAGCCAGCAAGACCTAATCCCAAGATTATCGTTTTTGCAGCAACCACTCTCAATGGTCATTCCGATGAAATTTACTCTGTAGCCTTTAGCCCTGATGGACGTACCCTAGCCAGTGGGTGTAGGGACAAAACTATCAAATTGTGGGAGTTGAACACAGCCTGGGAAATCCTGACCTTTGGAGGTTGGTTTTCTAAGCATTCCGCTGAAGTACGTGCTGTAGCATTTAGTCCTAAAGGCAGGAGTCTTGCCAGTGGTAGCGCTGACCACACCATCAAACTCTGGAATGTCCGTACTGGTAAAGAGATGTTCACCTTCACAGGGCATTCCGGTGAGGTTAATTCCATTGCCTTTCATCCCCAAGGATACCACCTTGCCAGTGGCAGTAGTGATGGCACCATTAAGCTTTGGGATGTTCGTACCCTTACGCAGCTCACTACTCTGACCGGACATTCATCATTGATTCATTCAGTAACCTTTAGACCAGATGGAAAAATCCTTGCTAGTGGTAGTGCTGACGCTACCATCAAGCTGTGGAGTGCCTTAAGTGGTCAAGAAATGCACACCTTTGAAGGGCATTCAGACCAGGTGCTTGCGATCGCTTTCACTCCCAATGGACAGACCCTAGCCAGTGCTAGTGCTGACGGTACTATTAAGCTTTGGGATATTCGCACTGCCCAGGAAATTACCACCCTCAACGGACATAATGGTTGTGTTTATGCGATCGCATTTGACCGTAGTGGAAAAATACTCGCTAGTGGTAGTGCAGATACTACTATAAAGCTATGGGATGTTGATACAACTCAAGAAATTGGCACTCTCAACGGTCATTCAGACACCATTCATGCTCTTGCTTTTGGTCCGAATAACAGAACTCTTGCCAGTGGTAGTTTCGACAACACCATCAAGATTTGGCGCTAATTACCTAGCTTGCTTCAGGTAACAGGCAAAATAGAAAAGGCAAAAGGCAAAAGGCAACAGGCAATAGGCAACAGGCAAAATAGAAAAGGCAAAAGGCAACAGGCAATCCGATGATTAAGATCTAATAATTATAGCGTTTATCATAGCTATGAGGTACAGATATTTTTTTACTCTTACCTGCTCCCTGCTCCCTAAAACCCATATATTTGTACTTCATGGGTATAATAACTGCTATATATACTTACGGTAAACAGAATAACAAAAGCAAATTTTAAATACCAATGCAACTAATATCTGAACCCAAATATTATTCTCCAGAAGACTATTTAAAACTAGAAGAAACAGCAGAATACAAGAGTGAATATCGGGATGGAGAAATTATACCAATCACTGGTGGCACTACCAATCATAATCAAATTGCCCTTAATATTGCTACCCTTTTCAAACTTGGATTAAAGGGAAAAGAGTACAAAGTTTACATTGGTGATGTGCGTTTGTGGATACCTCGTTACCGTCAGTATACCTATCCAGATGTTATGGTGATTCAGGGTGAACCGGTTTACACAGGTAAGGGAACAACTACAGTAACGAACCCGATGTTAATTGTCGAAGTTTTATCAAACTCTACTAAAAACTATGACCAAGGTGATAAGTTTTTATACTATCGTTCCATCTCAGAGTTCAAAGAATATATTCTAATCGAACAAAGTGAGTATCGTCTACTGCAATATAATAAAACTGCTACCAATCAATGGCAGTTCACTGAGTATGAATCAGAAAATTCCGTTATTTCTCTAAATTCCTTAGAGTTAAGCGTTTCTTTTCCAGATATTTACGAGGGGGTAAATTTTCAACTTACTCAAGATTGATTTTTTGATTCATTATTAAAATTGCTACCTTCTGTACTATTTAAATAGTCAAGCTACCCTAAACCAAACAACCTTCAACCAAACAACCTTCAACCAAACAACCTTAAACTGTCAACCTTGATAATGACTAGTAATTTTTTTAGCACAAAAGAAAAGTTCTTTGATCTGTGGGCACCAAACTACGACATCCTGTTCACCACAGTATTTTACCAGGCACTCCATAAACGACTGTTAGAGTTTGTAGAATTCACAGATCAGCCCAATGTATTAGACCTTGGCTGTGGTACAGGTCGTTTACTGAATCGTCTTGCTCAAGAGTTTCCCAATCTTCGAGGCACTGGGGTAGATTTATCTACTAAAATGCTCACTCAAGCCCGACAAAAAAACCAGCATCGGCAGCGCATAATCTATAGAAAAGGCAATGCTGAATCTCTTCCCTTTGCTGACAGGGAATTTGAAGCAGTCTTTAATACCATCAGCTTTTTACACTACCTAAATCCTCAACAAGTTTTCTCAGAAGTTAGCCGGGTATTGGAACCCAAAGGACATTATTACCTAGTAGACTATACTGTTATAAAACCAAAAAAGTCTTTACCAATTTCTCCTAACCAGATTCGTTTTTATAGCCGACAGCAACGGGAAGAATTTGGCCAGGTAGCAGGTTTGTCATGCTTAGGGCATCACCATCTCCTCGGATCCGTTCTGCTAAGTATCTTTCAAAAACCTGAATAAGTATTATCTCTCTCGACACCTCCCACACCTCCCACACCTCCTTCTCTTTCCCAACTCCCGATTCCCGACTCCCGATTCCCGATTCCCTACTCCCTACTCCCTACTCCCTACTCCCTAACTAAAGCGCTATAGTTAATGAATCACCTCACAGCACTCTGCCACAGATGCCCGTTTTTCCATAGCAGCCACCAGTGCTTCATAAGATTCCCAGTGTTCAGTAATCATACTAGTGGCTTGACGCTCAGCCCATCGTGCTTTCACTGAGTACTCACTAGCAGAAAAACCTAACCCTTCCAAAGCATCTCGGAGTTTGTCGCAGTCTTCTGCTCCTCCCTCAACATTCTCATAGACTATAGTTTCCGCAGCAATGCCTGCCATCCAAACCGTGCAAAATCGATCTAAGGTTAATCGCATTTCCCGAAGATTAGAAGCCTTAGCCGATAGTGCTTCAGTATCAAAGGTCACACCACCATTACCCAGTTGTCCCTGCTTCAAAGCTTCCCAAGCACTTAAGGTGTAACCAGTGATTGGAATACCAAGTAAGTAAGCCACCATAAAATGACCCGCTTCATGGCGAATTATTCGTCCGCGATGTTCAGGATTCGTACTCGCCAATACATCTAACAGCAGCGTTAACCCTTTGCCTTGGAAGCTGAAGCCATCTAGAGTAACAAGACTCAAGACACCAAAAGTAGTTACCGCAGGGATTGCTGGAGAAATATTCAACAGTGGTCCTAGCAAAACCGAAAGGGTCATGCCAAAAACACCAATAGCAATTAAATTCAGCGCAATTTGTTGCATTTGTTCTTGGTTACTTGTTCGTTCATTGTTAGTTATATCATGTTTGTTTGAACAATTGTAAATAGTAGGGAATAGGGAACAGGGAACAGCGGATCTGGGAACAGGGAACAGCGGATCTGGGTATAGGGAGTAGGGAACAGGAAAGCGATAAATATTAGGAATATTACCTACTATCTATTTATGAACATTTTTTTTCTCTCATCTTTATATAAACATGATGAGAGAATTTTTTAATTATTAATTGAAATTTTTACTGTGGATACAAGTATCCAAGCCTTTCATACTTCATATTTAAACCTTGGAAAAAATGCCACCCGATCCCATTCAACCAGCTAACCTAGCCTACAAAGAACGCCAAAGGCGAACAACTTTTTGGAATTAAGAATGTAGAATTCTTAATTCTTAATTCTTAATTATACATTCTTAATTCTTAATTCTTAATTCTACATTCTGACAGACAACCTTCATACTTCGTCCTCAAACTTTGGTGTTTCCGATGGAGGAGAAGGAGCAGGAGTAGGTTTCTTACCTTTGTAGAACGTTTCCAAGCTCTTGGTATCTCCCACAAATCTCCAGTGCCAAGGCTCATAACTAATTCCTTGGGGATTGTCTTTAGGAAAAGACAACTCAAAGCTGTAGAAAGCCGCATTCTTTTCCAACCACTTAAAGGCTGCCGTATTCTCAAACTCAGGATTCACGTTGGTAGCTGGTGCCATGGCATCCCCAATATCAATCGCATAACCAGTGTGATGCTCACTGTAGCCAGGGGGAGCACTGACTTCAGCCCGTTTACTAGCCACCTGTCCTCGCTGTTCCTTGACTTGAAAAAACAGGTACTTTTGCTGGTCCACCGAACGGAAGCCGGAAATTGGCACTAGGATTACCCCCTGTCTCCTGGCTGCGGCTGCCATTGCTTTGTATTTCCGAGCTGCTGCAGCCTCCAGTTTAATCCGGCCATCACGGGTAATTGGTTGCAGTTGTGAGCTTAGCACTTCAGAGTAGGCTAAGTGTCCCAGAATGTTATCACCATCATTCCCCCTAGTGTTTAGACTCCCTTGGGGACTCTGTGAACTAGCTTCTGTCTGACTTTGAGTCGATGTTGCTTCACCAGACTTCGACTGAGCTTCAGGAGTTGGTTCCATTGGAATCAGGCTAAAGGCGATTCCTCCTATTGCTAATAGTCCAATAATTAGTAAGGTGACCTGCCAACGAGACCGGGGTTTGATATCTTGTCTATCCCTTACTGCCTCGGGAATATCATCTACTACTACCTCTGTTACCTCAGAAAGGTTTGCTGGTTCGCCCGGGAGACCTGCGTTATTCAATAGTCCACTCCTGCACTGACATCCAAATTATTACATTTATTTATGACATACTTATCGTTACTCAAAATCCCAGCAGTGTCAGGGAATCAACTGGATTACTTGACCAATCGTTCCAGAATTGTTATAGTAAACATACGAGTTAAGCAACGGTGATGGCAAGGCACAAAACCTTTGACCCAGAAGATGTTCTAGAAAAAGCCATGGAAACCTTTTGGCTTTATGGCTATGAAGGAACCTCAATGCAGGACTTGGTCAAAACCATGGGGATTAACCGAGGCAGTCTATACGACACCTTTGGTGACAAACGTTCCCTATTCCTGGCTGCGATCGCTCATTACAATGATACTTGTGTTAAAAATGCGATCGCATCCCTAGAAGCCCCCACAGCCTCAAAGCAAGCCATTATCGACTTTTTCTACAACCTCATCGAAGGGGCTGTAGACGATAAAGACCATCGAGGCTGCTTGCTCACCAACACCGCTGTTGAACTGTGTCCCCACGATCCACAGACCTTATCCCGGATTGCAGCTAATTTGCGCTCAGTGGAAAACGCTTTTAAAAAAGCCTTATCCACAGCAAGGGAGCAAGGGGAAATCACAACCAACCATGACCTTCAGGCATTAGCCCAATATTTCACCAGTAGTATACAAGGGTTGCGGGTTATCTCCAAAGTCAACCCAGACCCAGAAACCCTAAGAGCTATTGTCAAGGTAATACTTTCCGTTCTCGATTGAGACAGTAAATTCAGAGAGTAAATTGACAGAGTAAATTCACAGAGTAATTTTTTTTGCTCTTAATTGGAACGATTGTTCAAATATAACCTAACCAGCAGGAAATCATGACCTTAACCCAAGACTTGATTAATCTAAATACCCAGCTTCGCGCTCAGCAATCAGAAGAAGCCAAAGCCATCATGGCAAAAGCAGGAGAAGACCTCGCTAAGTCTGGCATTGTAGACAATAGCCTCAATGTTGGCGACAAAGCCCCTAACTTTACCCTGCCTAATGCCGTCGGTAAACTGGTAGAATTGCAAGACCTACTAGCCACCGGAGCCGTAGTCATTTCCTTCTACCGGGGTCAGTGGTGTCCTTACTGCAACCTAGAATTACGAGCCTTGCAGCAATTCTTACCAGAAATGCAGAAATTAGGTGCAACCCTAGTTGCTATTTCCCCTCAAACTCCCGATAATTCCCTATCCACTACAGAAAAAAACCACCTAACCTTTGAAGTACTCAGCGATGTTGGGAATAAGATTGCCAAAGAGTTTGGTCTAGTCTTCACCGTACCAGAAGAACTCCGACCAGTTTACCAAAGCTTTGGCATTGATTTACCTGCCCACAACGGCGATGAAACCTTTGAATTACCCATTGCCGCCACCTATGTGATTAATCCCCATGGAATCATCACCCATGCCTTCGTTGACCTAGATTACACCAAGCGACTTGACCCAGAAGAGATTGTCAGCGCATTACAAACCCTGGCTGTAGCCGTATAAGTAGCTCAACAAAAATCGTAAGCATTAGCTGACGGCTGAATGCTTACGACACTACCAGCACCTTGTTGTGTAGGGTGCGTTAGGGGCGGGCTAGCACTCATTTTCCACCTCTTCGCGCCTTGTTAGGTTGCTGCCCGTAACGCACCACCGCGTCAAACAGCAAATATGAGATACACCCTCTTCATCCAGCAAATTAATAATGCTGAATTCATCAATATTTCAGTCAACAGTCAACAGTCATTCCTAGTTTAGGAGAAATTGAACTATGTCAGAAACAGCCAAATATATAACCCTAACTTACGATAACTTTGAAACCGAAGTCCTCAACAGCTCCATTCCAGTCATAGTAGATTTTTGGGCACCATGGTGTGGTCCTTGTCGGGTAATGAATCCAATCGTCTCTGAATTAGCTACAGAATTTGATGGAGTTGTCAAAGTAGGCAAATTAAATGTTGATGACTACGAACAACTCGCCAGCCAGTATCACATTGAAGCAATTCCTTCCCTATTGTTTTTCAACCAAGGTAAAGTAGTTGAACGGTTTGAAGGTCTTGTGCGGAAACCTACTCTGGTTGAAAAAATTAATGCCCTAACTAATCTCATTTCTGTTTAAGGAGGTAACATAGGATTCTATGAAAATGGGTAATGGGTAATGGGTAATGGGTAATCGGTAATGGGTAATCGGTAATCGGTAATCGGTAATGGGTAATCGGTAATCGGTAATCGGTAAAAAAATATTGGGAATCGCTGATTGCCCATTACCCATTAATTTAATTAAAAAAGTATTTTTTTTGCAATTAATTAGATTTAAATAGGGAGGAAATCAGGAAGTAATTTGGATAACTTTGTTGTTCATAATGTTGAGTATACTTATCAGGTAAATTGAAGTTATGATCACTACTCCCTACTCCCTACTCCCTACTCCCTACTCCCTACTCCCTACTCCCTACTCCCTACTCCCTAAAACCCATAAATAAAGTCCATCACCCAATTGAGAGTTGCTATAAAATAATCATGATTGACCTATATACCTTTTCCACACCTAACGGACGGAAACCTGCTATCATGCTCGAAGAAGTAGGACTTCCCTACACCGTTCACAAAATTGACATAACCAAGGGAGAACAGTTTACTCCCGAATATGTAGCAATCAATCCCAATAGTAAAATTCCTGCTATCATTGACCAGGATACTGGTATCAAAGTTTTCGAGTCAGGAGCAATCCTAATTTATTTAGCAGAAAAGACAGCCAAGTTATTGCCAACCGATACAGCAGCAAGAATACAAGTGATTGAATGGCTAATGTTCCAGATGGCAAGCGTTGGACCAATGTTTGGTCAACTGAGTCACTTCCGACGCTCTGCCCCAGAACAGATTCCCTATGCTATCGATCGCTATGAAAAAGAAACCCTACGTCTGTTTGGTGTCTTAGATCAGCAATTAGCAAAACAGGAATTCATTGTTGGAGATTACTCCATTGCCGACATAGCTACCTATCCTTGGGTAGCTGCCTATGAGTATTTGGGAGTAACCCTAGATAACCATCCCCACCTCAAACGCTGGGTCGAGACAATGCAGCAGCGACCTGCTGTGGAACGGGGCATGGCAGTTTGAAGGTTTGTTGAAAGTTGAAAGTTGAAACTCCCGGTTTGCCCATTTTTTCGGGAGTTATAAGAAAGGCTACTCAGGAGTAAAAGATTGACCATAAAGTTGAGTATAAATAGTAGTTGAAAACCCAAGTAGAACAAGAAGACGCTGCTGTAAAGGAGAAAGAGCAGTCAAATGGGTATAAACTTCATTTTTTCCCTCAATTACTACCAAGGTAATTTCCTTGAACGCACCCAGAATTCTTTCAGCAGTAGGACGGGCAGTTTTTCCTTTGGGTAACCCACCATAAAGTCCAGAAATGTTGAATGTCGTAATAAAACTTTACATATAGAGATATAATTGTCCTATCAATGATCCAATTGTCAACATTTCATAATATCTTCCATCCAATGCACATAACTTATTTTTTGACACATACAGGCTTGTAAATAGCGAAATTTATCTAATATTTTTTAACCCCATTCTTTAGGAATATAGACAACTTGTAAAATCAGATAAGCAATGAGACTTGCATAAATTTGTATGGCAATACCATTAATATTTTTGGTGATCAACCTATCCAACTTTAGGTGCATCTTTAAAAATTTCCATTGTCTTGGTGCGCTTTCCCTAGGTCGGGAAACCCGACCCTCACAGGGGTAGGTTTTTAACAAAGACGTGAGGTGTGGGGTGTAGGGGGTGGGGTGTAGGGTGTAGGGGATAAGAAAGCGATGCAGAGGTGCGACCCGTGGCGAATTTAATTCTTAATGCGGAAAAAGCACCATTACGGTCTTGGGGGAAACCCCCAAGACCGCGCAAATCACGCTAATCAATAAGTTTTCCCCCTTTTCTGCATAGCCTACCAACCATAAAGGCTCCACTGTCTAAGGTTTTGTCTCCGGGGGAAACCCCCTGTTCCGAAGCTGCATCGCTCTTCAATCATCATTTATTCGTTGTTTTCCTTTTCCTCTCCTTGTGATCCGCCCCCGACCGGTCGGGGGTTGGGGGTGGGGCAAGACCCAAATGTAAAAAACCTACCCTTGTGAGAAAACCCGACCGGGGTCGCACCGCAACAATTCAACTCCCCATCTTAATCGATAAATATCCCTAATATCATCATCCTTAACTGCTTCTTAAAGTTACCGTAAGAATAGGGTCGCCTTATAACAACAGTTTTAACCCTTTTCCCATAGCCGACCAACCATAAAGGCTCCACTATTCTAAGGTTTCGTCTCCATTTCCATGACTTGGTAAATTGGTGACTAACCGAAATTCAGTTTTCGTTTCTAAATCACAAAAATTAATCACTCTATAAGCTTTTGCATCTTTTGATGAACCAATTTTTATTAGTTCTGTTTCTGAATCAAACTCTAACTTCCAATTATTATTAATTCGCCAAACAAAATATTTATCGGCTTGCACTAATTTTTAAATAAAATTTAATCCAGCCAATCCTCTATCCATTACTCCTACACCGTCTTTTGGTAATTTATAGCGTTTCTCATAGCTATGAGGTACACATGATTTTTTCTCTCTTCCCTCTTCCCTCTTCCCTCTTCCCTCTTCCCTCTTCCCTCTTCCCTCTTCCCTCTTCCCTCTTCCCTCTTCCCTCTTCCCTCTTCCCTCTTCCCTCTTCCCTCTTCCCTCTTCCCTCTTCCCTGCTCCCTGCTCCCTGCTCCCTGCTCCCTGCTCCCTAAAAACCAGAGATTTGTACCTCATGGGTATAAGACTTGCTATATTAGATAATGATAAATAACTAATGAACAGTAGTTCAACACATTAAAAAAAATGAAACCAAGCTGAGACGATGAAGTTAAAAAGAAATAATTGGCCATCTCAGCAACCCGCAACTCAGCCAATTACTCCCTCCAAACCTCAACCCTCTAAACTCTCAGATTGGTTTTCTTCCTTAGTAAAAGCCAGCAGGGGACCACAATCTGTTTTCCACCAGTTAGCCGTGAGGGTGACTCGACGGGTGCGGAAACCGGAAGCCCGTGCGATCGCATCTAGGGTATGGGCATTCTCTGATTTAGCGGGAGGATGAATGGTTATCCCCAAGGCTTTGCCCACTGCATCCACAGCAATTAACAGCGGGGTTTCTCCTTCGGGGATGTCGGCGGTGGGATTGAGGATTGAGGCAAGTTCCCTCAGGGCTTTTTCGGTCATATTATATCACACTTCACTTACAGTTTATACACATAATATTCATTATAAAACTCAGTTTTTAGTTTTTTAACAAAAACAGACAAGAGGATGAAAGCCACGCACATTTAGGCCGTGGATGAAATCCGACACGAAGGTATATTTTAAATAATTAAAAGTCCGGGTAATCACTTTAATAATTAAAAGTCCGGGTAATTACTGATGAGAATAAAATAGTTTTTTAATTCGGGAATTACTGATGACAATAAAATAGTTTTTGATTTAAATTTAATTTAAATCAAAAGGTAAACGTTCAACAAAAAAACAATGAAGAGCAACCCCAATAACAACCCCAAGAGTGCAAACAAAAATCAGTCAAATCCAATTCCTACCAAACAAAAAAAACAATTGCAACAACTTACACAGGGTGAACTGGAATCCATAAGTGGCGGAAGTGCAGGGCTCATGGGTTTAAGCTTCTGAGGTTTTGGTTGGGTTTTGAATGTTTTTTGATGTTTTTGTTTTTTTTTGTTTGATGTGTTTAGGAGTGTTAAAATGAGGAAGTGTAGAGGATGTTATTAGTAGTAAGGTAATGGTAATTTAGTGGTGCTGGATAGTAAGATTATACCACAGACCGTTATAAAAGGTCATTTGCCTTTTAAGATAAATTTGTACAACCCTACCCAGGGTATCATCCTCGATTACAACCGCACGCCGGACGCGGACGCGGTGAGTGAGCATTTTTTTTGCTCTTTGAACGGTGATGTGGTTCAGTTTTAACCCCAGCAAGTAGCTTGCTTCCTATGTGGCACTTGTTGGGGGTTTGTTTTTTGGGTTTGGGTTTGTACCTGTTGCCAAATTCCTTATAGTTTATCGCACAATCTTCTCCGCTTCTAATGTTAAAAATGCGGGATGGGACTGAGTCGAGCGATGAGTATTACTGAGATCTTGCACCATTGTGATTAATCGTAGGGTGGGCAGTGCCTGAGGGGGTGACAACAAGGCTAAAAACTAGACAGGGTATGGGGTGTGGGGTGACCGGGTGTGGGGAAAATAGAAGCGATGCAGCGCCTTCATGCGGGGGTTTCCCCCACTCGCGCTTTGCATGGCTGACAGGGAATTTGGAGTGAGTAAGCGCGATAACAATCGCTCATATAGCTGATTTAACCGTCCCGTCGCCACTCCGCCAGCTCAAAATCTTCCCCTACACCCATCACCCCACACCCGGTCACCCCGTAAAGCTTTTAAGGCTGTTTGTCACCCCGTCAGGGGCAGTGCCTACCAACGCGGTTTGCAAGCTTCATTATCTGTCTGGTGCACTGCCCACCCTACATGAACCTGACAAAAGATCATCGGGTAGGTTGGGTTGAGGTAACGAAACCCAACAAAGCGTCAAGCTTTGGCGTTGCTGAATTAAGGAATGAATGCGGGATCATCTGGTTTTGGTCAAGCCCCCTAAATCCCCCAAGCGAGGGATTGCTCGCTTGGGGGACTTTGAAAGTCTTGTTCCCCCCAAATTTGGGGGGCTAGGGGGGCTTGACCATACCCAGAATCAGCAACGCCAAGCTTTCGTGTTCGTTACGCTATCGCTAACCCAACCTACGAGAGAATCAGCATTTCAAGGGTTTTGTCAATCAATCAGGAGTCGGCACATTTGCATTTAGCGAATCAAGATTACTATTGCCGTCAAGTATAAACTTTTTCCCTAAACCGCCGCACACCTTGGTTAACTCGTCGTCAGTCAAGGCCAATAAGGTGTTACCCCTTCCTGATGAGTCTTTGGTTGATTTCTCGGTCAGTTTTTCTATTTTGATTCTAGCCATTTAAATCACCTTTGAGTTAGTAATTCAGCTAAGACATACTTCCTACACTGATCAGTGTATAGCTAAGACATACTTCCTACACTGATCAGTAGGGCAGTTTTGAAACTGCCACAACGGTACAGATTGGATTCACTATCTTCATCAGATCATCTCAGGGTATGACAAGCTAATTGAAAATCTTACAGGGGTTAGGTTTTAGGTTTTAGGTGAAGCGTGAAAATTGCCCTGGCGGGATGGATTGATTAAAACTATCATTGACGAAGTATGCGTGAAAATTGCTTCAATTGCTGGCAAATACAAATGACTCCGATGCGCTCATTTTAACCAACACCATAACCATTAACCATTAACCGTTCCACCTCTAGCGTTTATCATAGCTATGAGGTACACATTATTTTTTCCCTCTTCCCTCTTCCCTCTTCCTAAGTCCCTGCTCCCTGCTCCGTTCGCGTAGCGTGGCCAACGGCCTCAGTCCCTGCTCCGTTCGCGTAGCGTGGCCTACGGCCTCAGTCCCTAAAACCCAGAGATTTGTACCTCATGGGTATAATACTTGCTATATCTAGGTTTGAGCTTTGTTGTCACCCCGTGAGGCCGAATGCACTGCGGTCAGGGCTTCCTGGTAGCGAGACTGGGCTTCATGAATTAAGGCGAGGCGGTTTGGCCAGCTTACCTGGATGATGCAGCCTTGTTGAGAGTTAGGTAAATCGTTAATGGTTTGATCACATAGGGCTTCTGCTTCAGAGTAACGTTGTTCAGTCGGTCGGCGATCCATGTGTTGTGTTGGCAATTCGCGCTCGTATGGCAAACCTAACCATCGTTTCATTGTGGTTGCCTATGGGCTAGTCCAGCCCCAGCGATCGCATCTAGTTCGGCGATGGTGAGTGTTTGCAGTTCCCTCACCAAGGCAGGTTTCTTTTCCGGGGATGCAACTTCACCACTGTTTTGTCATTGTGGTTTGTGGTTTGCCTTGGTTAGTCCAGCTCCTGGATATGACCTTGGGCGCTTGTGGGAATTACGACATCGGTAGGACAAATATTTCTGGTATCTTTGCGCTTGTGGGAATTACGACATCGGTAGGACAAATATTTCTGGTATCTTTATGGTATCTTCATAAATATTTCTGGTATCTTTTCTGGTATCTTAATAAACCAAAGACATTATTTCTGGTATCTTTTTGGTGGTATCTTTAAAAAGATTATCAATCAAAAATGAATAACAACCTCAACAAAATAAAACCGAAAAAATTAGAACCGAACCACAAAACCGGAGAACTAGAATCTGCACCACAAACCAACCTAACCAAACTCAAAATCTCAGAACTAGAATCCATCATGGGTGGTGCACATAGTGATAATTGGTGGAAGAAGTGAGAAGATGAAAAAAAGAAAAAAAAATGATTGATGATTGGGAGGGAGGATGGATTGACTATACCACAGACCGTTCTAAAAAATCATGTGCGTTTTGATCCATCCTACCGGCATTCGGTTCGCCTCGATAAATTGATCTACAATCCTGCCCAGGATATCGTTCTCGTAACCCGTGGCACCACCCACGCGGAAAGGTCGCATTTTTTTTGCTCTTTGAACCCGAATGCGGTTGCTGTTTCAGTTTGAACCCCAGCAAGTAGCTTACTTCCCCAGTGGCACTTGTTGGGGGTTTGTTTTTTGGGTTTTGGTTTGTATCTGTTGCCAAATTACTTATATTTTTTTGCACAATCTTCCAGGCTAAAAATTTGCCGTTGCTTAATAATGAAATGATTTTAAGAGTAGGTGCGCGCCTCCTAGGGCGAGTAAATCGCCCTTGGGTCGCACCTGTGAAATGGGCATCAGGCGTGGAAGCGATGCAGCGCGGTCTTGGGAAGGCAGCGCCGCCAAAGGGGGTTCCCCCCGGAGACGAAACCTGTTTATTGTGGAGCCTTTATAGTTAGCAGGTTATGCAGAAAAGGGTTAAATATTTGTTAAGAAGGCTCCACTATCTTACGGTAACTTGGCCGTAGGCCACGCTTGGCCGTAGGCCACGCCAAAGGCGAACGCGAACAAACCATGAGCGACTGCCGTGGTTTCCCCCATGAGCGACTGCATCAAGACACTGGCATCTTGCCAGTTTCATGCTTATTTTCGAGCGGGCATCCTGCCCACTCTACTTCTATTCATTCCAAGACTGACGCAACCCTTAGCCAATCAACTTTCTGAACGAATCAACCTCTGATAAACGCCCCCTTGTTCCCACAATTCCTCATGAGTTCCCCGTTGCACCACCTTACCCCCTTCCAGCACAATAATTTCATCACAATCTCGAATGGTACTCAAGCGGTGGGCTACCAAAATACAACTACACTGACGCGATCGCAAATTTTCCACAATCATTTGTTCTGTCTGGGCATCTAAAGCAGAAGTCGCTTCATCCATCACCAAAATTGCTGGATTTTTCACCAATGCCCGGGCAATTTCCAACCGTTGTCGCTGTCCGCCACTTAAATTCACACCCCCTTCCAGCAATTCCCCGTCATATCCCCCCGGAATTGCCATGACTGCTTCATGGATAACCGCATCTTGACAAGCTTGGACTAATTGCTGATCGGTTACTGTAGCATTCCATAAGGTTAAATTATCCCGCACCGTCCCACCAAACAGAAAGATATCCTGTTCCACCAGTGATAAAGAACTGGCCAACACCTCTCGCGGAATTTCCCGTCTAGGAGTCCCATCCAAGAGAATCTCCCCTTCCCAAGGTTGATAAAGTCCACAGATCAGTTTAGCCAGGGTAGATTTCCCCGAACCACTGGCACCAACTAAAGCCACCCGTTGTCCTGGTTGCAAGGATAGACTGAAGTTCTCAATCAACGGCGGGTCTACATGGGAGTAACCAAACGTAACATCCCGTAACTCTACATAACCGTTTAGATTTGGGATTACAGGAAGTTTCGCCCCCCTAGCCCCCCAATTTTGGGGGGTTCTTGAGTTAAAGTCCCCCGCCCCCCTAACCCCCCAATTTTGGGGGGTTCTTGAGTTAAAGTCCCCCAGCGAGGGATTGCTCGCTGGGGGATTTAGGGGGCTTCCAGCTCTCGGTCGTGAGTTCAATTCATCCATCTCCCCATCTCCCCATCTCCCCATCTCCCTCTCTCCCTCTCTCTCCACTTCCGAATCAAGGGAATTACCTAACACATCATCTAAACGATTTAAATCCCCTTCTAATTCCTGGAGGGTACTCCCGAAATCTACCAAAGTATTAACAGGTTGTTGAAAACTGATCATTAAACTTTGAAACGCCACCAACATCCCAATGCTGAGGTTTCCATCCATCACCCGCCAACCCCCAACCACTAAAATCAACATCGAGGTTAAGGAGGTGAGTAATATGGGCAAAACCCCCAACATCTGGTTTGTGACTTCCAACTCTTGCTCAGCGATCGCAGCTTTGGCATAATAACCAGACCAGCGGGAAAAGAAATCCGACTCCAAGGCTGATGCTTTCAAGGTTTCCATACTCTGGAGGGCTGCAATACTTACCCCCGCAGCTTTCCCCCAATCTTGGACTAAGCGCATATTAGCATCCACCCGCTGTCTGGCTACCCACTGCAAGGCCAAGCCATTGATAGCAGAAAAACAGATACCAATTAACGTCAGTACTCCGTCATAGGCAAACATCACCACAGCGTAGAACACTATCATCACCGTATCAATCACCGTAGTTGCCAATTGTCCAGATAGCACCTGAGCTACTTTATTATTGAGACTGGCACGATTGCTAATTTCCCCGGCATATCGTTGAGCATAAAATCTGACAGGCAATCTTAGAATATGCCATAGGAAACGAGTGGACATCCCCACAGCCAGCTTAATGCTCAGCTTTCGTAAATAGCGCAGTCGCAGCAGGGTCAGAATTCCTTGAAACACCGTCGTAATAATCATCCCCAAAATCAGGGGACGCAGCCATTCCGTGCGATTTTCTACCAGAATCTCATCCACAAACACCTGACTGAACACTGGGATAGCTAATCCTGGCAGAACTAACAGAAATCCTGCCAAAATACAGTATAAAATTGCCCCAACTGAACCTTGCAAACGGTCAATCAACCCTAAGATGACACTAGGTTTACGACCCCCCTTATTAAAGTCTGGTCCCGGTTCGATCACTAGGACAACCCCAGTAAACCCCTCATCAAATTCCTCCCAAGAAATCCTCCGGGGACCGGTGGCGGGGTCATTGAGAAATACCCAATGTTTGCTTAATCCTTCCACCACCAGGAAGTGATTGAACTTCCAAAAGATAATGTAGGGGGGAGATAATTCTTGAAGTTGTTCTAAGTGTTCTGCTTTAAAGCCATCTGCAACCATTCCATAACGTCTAGCAGCAAGAATAAGATTAGAAGCTTTGCTGCCATCACGGGAAACCCCACACTCAATCCGCAGTTCAGCTAAGGGCACAATGCGATTATAGTAACCAAGAATAATAGCTAAGGAAGCGGCTCCGCATTCGACTGCTTCCATTTGTAAAATAGTAGGAGTTCTGACACGCATTTATAGGATTTTAATTTTAAGGGAACAGGGAATAGGGAGTAGGGGGAATAAAATTTAATTTACCTAATAAGTTAAGCTATCAGCTATCAGCTATCAGCTATCAGCTATCAGCTTAAGCGCTACGCGCACGCTTCGCGAACAGCTATCAGCTATACCAAAGGGAACAGGGAACAGGGAACAGGGAACAGGGAGTAGGGAACAGGGAAAAAAAATTCTCACAATTCCTACACGGATTGGTATATCAGCTATCAGCTGACCACTGACCGCTGACCACTGACCGCTGACCACTGACCGCTGACCACTGACCGCTGACCACTGACCGCTGACCACTGACCGCTGACCACTGACCGCTGACCGCTGACCGCTGACCGCTAAATGCTTACTCACAAACATAAAAGTACCCTGATTGGGTACTGTTGAAGCTTGATGCCATTGTCCATAATGCAAAGCAAGCCTCGCTAAAATCATGAGGCTTCTCGCCGGATCAACTAACCCACAGGAGCTAGTCATGATTAACACAATTAACACCAATAGCAAGATTAGCCATCAAACCTCACAGGTTTACACAGGTACCCCTGAGCCAAGAAACAGTCTACCTACCATTTCCGTTCGTCAGCCCATAGCCCACGACATTGTTGAAAATCCCATCCGTGTCTGCGGCATTGCTACTGGCTTTGAAGGCATCATTCACATCCGTGTCCGGGACAATAATGGTACCCAGTTATTCCGGCATTTTCTAACTGTTGGCGGTAATGGCATCCTCGCTAACTTCTCGGTAGGATTGCCATTGAAAATGGTACCAGCAACCCCCCAAGGTACCCTTGAAATTTTCAGTATCTCAGCAGCAAACGGCAGTGAAACCAATCAGGTAATCGTGCCAATTGTTTTCGGCAACGCCTTGCTGCTTCGGTACTTTGGTTTCTATCAATACACTGTCATCCCCGGTGACACCCTCTTCAGCATCGCCCAACAAGTTTACGGTGACGGCAGATTGTATCGTCGGATATTAGAAGCCAACCGACACCAGATTAACCGTCCTCATCACATCTATCCAGGATTAGTGTTACGAGTTCCAGTCTCAAAGTTTTAGTTATAGCAATTCTACGACTTGTGAGGTACAAATTTCTGGTTTTTAGGGAGCAGGGAGCAGGGAGCAGGGAGCAGGGAGCAGGGAACAGGGAGCAGGGAGCAGGGAACAGGGAGCAGGGAGCAGGGAGCAGTAGTAGGGTGGGCAAAGTTCTATTATCTAGAATTCTCAAAAGAACTAAAAGGTGTTTGCCCACCAACAGGGGATCTGATTAGACTAGAAACAGCTATAGTGCTAATATAAGCATTTGTTGCCTACTCCCTACTCCCTACTCCCTACTCCCTGTTCCCTTTGCTATATAAATGACAAACTACGAAATCGAAACCCAAGAATGGTGGGTAGAACGTTGGAATGATTTACTCAATTCCTATCGCTTCAAAAAGCGTTTGGAACGGGGACGTATCTATGCCAAAGAAGGCAACATTCTCAGTATTGACTTTCTAGGACCACAAGTAGTCGCCAAAGTTCAAGGAACTGCACCGGAGCCCTATGAATTAACCATTTCCATCGAACCCTTTACCGATGAAGACTGGAATTATGTGGTGCAAACCCTGGCAAGTAAAGCAATTTACTCAGCTCAGTTATTAGCAGGAGAAATGCCCCATAATATCGAAGAAGTATTTACTTCCAATGGTTTAAGTTTATTTCCCTTCACCCTCTCCGACGTTCGTTCCCGATGCAATTGCCCCGATCCCAAAAATCCTTGTAAGCATATCGCAGCAGTATACTATGAATTAGGCGATCGCTTCAGCGAAGACCCCTTTGTTTTGTTCCAGTTGCGGGGAAGCACCAAAGAACAAATCCTTGATGCCTTGCGTAAATTACGGAGTGGTCAAACAGGGGAAACGTCCGCCACAGAGCAGCCATCCTCAATCCCAAATCTCACGTCTGCTGATCAAAACCCTGATCAAAACACAGAAGAGGGGGAATCAGCAATCGGCGATCCTGAAACCTCAGTCAATATTCAGCAATTTTGGCAATACGATCAGCCTCTCGATTCTTCCCTGGTGGTAATTGCACCACCAACAGATAGTGGAACCGTCCTCGATGTCTTAGGAACAATTCCTCTAGGAGCAGCTGACCCTCGTGTCATGCAGTATCTCAAAGGAATTTATCAGATAGTCAGCCAGCAAGCTGTAATTTCAGCCTTAAATCGAGATAGTTAAGATAGCAGTTCTCAATTGGGTGAGGTACTTTCGTTCTGGGTTGAGCGGGAGTAGGGAGCAGGGAGTAGGGAGCACAGAAGAAAGATTTTGTCTGGATATCCTAAGTGTGGGCAATTATCAAGATTTGATACAATATACCATTTCCAAATTACCAATTCCGAAGTTACCTATTCATACTAAGTTGCGCTCAAAGGTACAACTTTCTCTTCCCCCTATCTCCCTATCTCCCTATCTCCCTATCTCCCTATCTCCCTATCTCCCTATCTTCCTATCCAACCAATCTACTATCTTTGAATGCAACTCGGTATCAAGACTTCTGAGCAACACCCTTATACATATAGCCCATAATCTTAGGAAATTTTGGTTCATAAAACTCTTCTAACGTCAGAATCTGGAAGTGATTTTCAACCAGCTGTTTGATATTACGATTTAGATGACAGCCATCCGCAATAATCTTTTGTACAGGGGTCAAGCGATTTTGCCAAACCTGAACCTTAGACTCATCACTTATTCCATGCTCAATAAAAAAGAACTTTCCCCCTGGTTTTAGGACCCGATAAATTTCTTCTATAGCCTGATTTACTTTAGTAATACTGCACAATGTCCAGGTGCTAACTACACTATCGAAGCTATGGTCAGCCATCGGTAAACTTTCGCCATTCAGTACCCGAAAATCAACAGTAATTTCCGAGTCATGAATACGTTTTTTAGCTAATGATTCCATCCCCTGATTAACATCAATAGTTGTAAGTTTTTGCAGGTGCTTGGGGTAATAACTTAAATTTAATCCTGTGCCAAAGCCAATTTCAAATACTTGCCCAGACACCTCAGATAAAACCTCTTGACGATACTTGGTTAATACCGGATCAGACATAATCCAGTCCAGAAATCGGGGAAAAATTAATTCTGAATATAAACTCATGATCCAATTACCTTGGGATAACCTTGAATTGGCACTCATTATCAATTATATATACAGCGGTTTGCAATTGGGTGAGGTACCAATTCTTAGGTTTTAGGGAGTAGGGAGTAGGAAGTAGGGAGCAGACAATAGGCAATAGGCAATAGGCAATAGGCAATAGGCAATAGGCAATAGGCAATAGACAATAGGCAATAGGCAATAGGCAATAGGCAATAGACAATAGGCAATAGGCAATAGACAATAGGGAAAAAATCCTGTGTACCTTATTACTATGAGAAACGCTATATAAATTATAGTATTAAAGATAAATATGAGCGTGCAGGCTACCGGGTGAAGTATGACAAGTATATTTGATTGGATTAATCAATTCCAAAATGCTTGGGGTGACAACTTCCAGGCGGTGGGTGATTTGGTTCTTTATGCCTGGATTATAAGTTTTGTCAATTTAGTCTTATGCGGGGGAGCACTGAACGACAAGTTTGGTATCCAACCCCGCACCTGGCTTGGGCTAGTTGGTATTTTGTTTTCACCCTTCTTGCACAAAGACTGGAAACACTTGATCGGAAACACTATTCCGTTCGCGCTCCTTGGCTGTTGGGTGTTGTTACGAGGAACGGATGATTTCTGGGTCGTGACCTTGGTGATAGTCTTGGTTGGTGGTTTGGCTGAATGGCTACTTGGTTCACCTAACACGGTCTCTTATGGCGCAAGCGGTCTAGTTTTTGGGTATGTAGCTTTTCTGATCGGACAGGGGTATTTAGAAGGTAACTCCCTGTTAGTCATAGGTTCTATCGCTATCGGTGGTGTCTATGGTTTTACACTCAGAGGTTTATTGCCTGGTGAAACAGGGATCTCCTGGCAAGGACATTTATTTGGCTTCCTGGCAGGTATGCTTGCAGCCAGCTATCTGGACACGTTTCGGAATCTGTTTCTGTGAGCAAACATCCAGCTAAAGGTTAGACCACTATAGTCAGCTTACCCTTGACTGGTTGAATGGGTAAGGAGTCAGAGCAACTCTGGGTGGCAAACGGTCGGTTCGACCACAATCACCATCACTTCCGCTTCATTCTAGTCGGAGCCACCGCTCTCCCGAGCTGCCCATGATAAATTTACCCAGTTTTGAGGCTTACTGCTCAAATGGCCTGGCTCCTGGCTGGCCGTAGGTCCGGTAAAAAAAATCCCCGCTAGCGGCCAGACTAGCGGGGTGTGCTTTTCTCTTTGTGTTCTCAATTATTATTATTGGCCAATTAAGTATGATTTGGTGTTGGTCTAATGTCAATTTTTGGTGTTATTTCATATAAATTTTTATAAACTTGCTTGTTTTGGTCGATCTAGTCAATCTGAGCTAATGGTGATCTAAGCGCAAAAAACTCCACTAGCCTGATACTAGTGGAGGCAGGGTGTGTTATTCGTCAACTTCATCGTAGATATCCGATGTTTGTGATCTGGTTTGCTTAATGTATGGTTTTGTGTTTGATTTAGTTGTTGCTCAGCAGAATTTGGAGTATAGTCTTTATTCATATTATTATACCATAGCATGAAAATATTGTGGCTGTCAAGGGCAAAAAATCGGGAAGATCAGTAAGTTATAGTAATAGTTGCCTAAACTTGACTATAATTCCCGATCAGACAAATAGCCTTTTGTGCAGCGCTTGCTGGTGAGGGATAACAGAAACGCCAACTTGAAAGACTTGAGGTATGTGAGGGACAAAAAAATACCGAAAAGTCCAGAAGTATCGAGCCATTAAAACCTTGACAACTTATGAAATCATGACTCCTGGATAACGTTGGTTATGTGGAAATTAGGTTATTTAGACTGTTATTTAGACTGTTAAACACCACGATTATATCGTTATTCCCCATTACGGATTACCCTCTTACCCGTAGCAAAAACCGTAACTAATGGAACTGAATTATCCTGAAATGGTCATATTAGAACAGGGTATTAGCAACGGAGACGATCAGATGAACCATCAAATGCTTAGTCGTATAGCCACTGTTATGGCAGTCAGCATCCTGCTTACAGGTATATTGGGGTGTGTGTCGGAAAAAACCAATGCCCTTGACCCTCTGCCTAACTCCGAACCAAGGAAAGAATCAATTTCAGCTGACCAGCAACCAACTCTAGACGTAGATACCAATCTTGTAGACGCTAATACTAAATTTGGCTTCAAGCTATTCTCAGAAATTCTTAAGCAGGACACTAACAAGAATGTTTTTGTCTCTCCCACCAGTATCGCCATTGCCCTAGACATGGCTTACAACGGTGCCAGCGGCGAGACTCAAGAGGCTATGGCAAAAGTCCTAGAATTAGAGGGATTGAGTCTAGATCAACTCAACCAGGGGAATAACGCCTTAAAAGCTAGCTTGGAAAATGCTGACCCTGATGTCCAGCTGTCCATTGCCAACTCCCTGTGGGCTAACCAAGGCATTGACATCAACCCCAAATTTATTAAAAACAACCAGAAATTCTACGAAGCAGAGGTTACAGAACTTGATTTTAGTAGTGCCAAGGCTGCCAAAAAAATTAACCGTTGGGTCAAAAATAACACAAATGGCAAAATCAAAACGATTGTCGATCGCACTCAAGGGGATGACTTACTATTCCTAATCAATGCCATCTATTTCAAAGGCAGCTGGACCAGAGAATTCGATAAGAGTCAAACGTCTGATCAAGCTTTTTATATCTCCAATTTAAGCCAAAAGCAACACCCGATGATGTATCAGTATGGGAAGTATAAGTACTATGAAAATGATGCCTTTCAAGCTGTAAGTATTCCCTACGGTAAAGAACGGCTGAGTTTGTATGTTTTCTTACCCCGTGAAGGGAGCAGCTTGGCAGAATTTCAACAACAACTCACAGCGGACAACTGGCTACAATGGATGAAAGAGTTTAGGTCGCGAGATGGGTCAATTCGGCTACCCCGCTTTAAATTTGAATACGATATTAAACTCAACGATTCCTTAAAAGCTTTGGGGATGGATGTGGCGTTTACCGATAACGCTGATTTTTCTAATCTGACCTCTCAATCAGCAGCAATTAGTCAAGTCAAGCACAAAACCTTTGTAGAAGTGAATGAAGAAGGCACTGAAGCAGCCGCTGCTACTTCTATCGGTGTTGTTCCGACTTCGATTAGTATAGATCAACCATTCAATCTAGTGGTTAACCGTCCTTTTTTCTGTACTGTTCGGGACAATAAAACTGGAGCAATTTTGTTCATGGGTTCGATTGTGGAACCGTAAGATATTAGCTATTGGTTTAGTTTGAAGGTTGTTCTCCCTTGGTGTCCAGTGTAGGGTAGGTTAAAGCTGAAAAGCACCGATCTAGTAGCGTGGCCATTCCCGTAGCGTGGCCCAAAGGCCTTGGCCTTTGGCTGATAGCTGTTGGCGTAGCCTGCGCTTCGCGCATATGCTTACGGAAAATTGTAAGTAACCGATTACCGATTACCCATTACCGATTACCCATTACCAGAATGAGTCTGCCTAACTGGATTACCTTTTCCCGCTTACTGGGGTTGCCCTTTATCTTATACTTCCTGAATCACCCAACTGACCAAAGCCGCTGGATTAGTTTAGGGATCTTTGTCCTTGCGGCTGGAACGGATTGGTTAGATGGTTATCTAGCTCGTAAACTGAACCAAATTACTGATTTAGGAAAATTCCTTGACCCGTTAGTGGATAAATTTTTGGTACTAGCGCCCCTACTAGCATTAATTGAGCTAGGTCAGGTACCCGCTTGGGGAGTCTGTTTGATTTTGGCACGGGAGTTAACGATCGCAGGTTGGCGAGTTAACCCCAAGTTATCCGGTAGCGCTAGCATACAGGGAGCGAATATCTGGGGTAAACTCAAAACCGTCAGCCAAATTAGTGCGATCGCACTTTTAATTGCACCAACTCCCGACACCTGGATCATCCCATCCCTAGTCCTTTTCTGGCTATCGGTGGTCCTAACCTTAATCTCTGGCTTAGTTTACCTGTTACCTGCTAATATCTGGTCATCAACGGCAAAATCCACGTCAGCTTGATCCCGACCTGAAGCGAGATAATCCTTCTCGAAAGAATCCTTCAGTCCCGAAAGCAAATCATACTCCGGTTGCCAGTTAAGTTCCGTCTTAGCCTTATGGATATCAGCAAAAAAGTGCTGTAATCGAAATGGAAAAGCCTTGCGCTTGCCAAAATCAAACTGCTTGGGGTCATAATGCACGAGCTTCACCTCATCAGCCGACTTACCACAGGCCATAGCACAGGTTCGTGCTAAACCATCAAAGGTGACATAGCGTTCCCCGGACACATTGTAAATTTTCCCAATCGCTTCCGGATTCCCCAATACTGCCGCCATTGCCCTCGCCAAGTCCTGACAATGACCTAACTGAGTAATGTGCATGCCATTACCAGGGATGGGAATAGTGCGATCGCGAACAATCCGGTCAAAAAACCAAGCTTCAACATCATTATAATTTTGGGGACCATAGATATAAGTTGGACGAATCGCGGTAAATGGCACCCCAAGTTCTTGTAGGTAAGCCTCAGTATGATGTTTACCCTTGTGGCGAGAATTGGGATCAACTGGATCTCCTTCGAGATGGGGTAACTGGTCCGACTTCAAATACACCCCAGCCGAACTCATATACACAAAATGCTGCACCCGGTCTTTAAAAATTTCCACTAACGGTTGAGTATCACTCAACTCCCGAGCATTATTATCGAAAATCCCATCAAACTCTTGAGACGATAACATTTCCTTGAGCTGATTCGGATCCTTGCGATCGCCATGAATCTGTTGGACTCCTGGCAGTGGCGCTGGCTTATTACCCCGATTGAACAGCAGCACCTCATGGCCCATCTCCACCAAAACCTTGGTTAAATAAACCCCAACAAACCGGGTACCACCCATGATTAAAATTCGCATGGTCACTAATTACTAAAAACTTTGATTCACTGATTTATTAATTACCTCTGGGCGGACTTTGTGCCTTCGTGGTTCTAAACCAAACCACCCATAGCATTGTCTTGATGCAAAGCGCGAGTGGGGGAAACCACGGCAGTCGCTCATGGGGGAGACCACGGCAGTCGCTCATGGGGGGAACCACGGCAGTCGCTCATGGGGGGGACCCCCAAGACCGCGCTGCCTCCCCAAGACCGCGCTGCCTCCCCAAGACCGCACTGCCTCCCCAAGACCGCGCTGCATCGCTGCCAGGACTTGGAGAGTTACTCTACTAGTAGGGGCACCCTACTACCTAAGGGGGTTTGGTGCCCAGTTTTGGGTAAGTCCTGATTCCTTAAAGTCGCAACTGAGTCACAGCAATATTACCCGAAAAACACACATCCACATCAGTACCAGGAGCGCGATCGCGTTTGTTATACTCCCCCTCATAATAGTAGTGATCCCCCTCCACACGATACTTTGTCGGTAACGGTTGAGTACTCGGTTCACAAAATACCACCTCTGGCTCAGGTGAACCCGGTTCCAAGTGAGGTAAATTCACATTCCAGTAAGTACCAGCAGAAATCGGACGATTCAACAAATCCGCCAACACCTTAGCTGTCCAACGACTGGCCACCTCCCAATTAATCACCCAAGGTTTTTTCATCCATTGGGAAATCGCAATACCTGGTATTCCCTGTATCGCCGCTTCTCTAACCGCCGCCACTGTACCAGAAATGTAAACATCAACCCCCAAGTTACCGCCAGCATTAATACCTGACAGAACCCACTTTACCTCTGGTATAATATGTGATATAGCAAGGCGAGTACAATCCGCTGGGGTACTAGACACTGCATACTCATAGTTCGACCGACGTTGGACGTGAATCGGTTTATATGTAGTCACCTGATGGCCACAGCCTGAATGATGCTCCTTCGGAGCGATAATGACAAAATTACCGTTACCGTTGACCGCTTGCTCTAGTGCTTTAATTCCGGGAGCATCTATCCCATCGTCGTTCGTTAGGATTATAGTCATTCGTTTAGTCGTTAGTGGTTAATCATTAACAGCTGAGTATGGAAAACGATCTAATCCAAGCCAAACTATCAAGGAATATCGAAACCGTATTACAAACTTAAAGCCAATCATCTCAAATTACTTCAGCATTTGCACGCTTATACTTCCTTTGGGTATAAAATTAGCTTTTGGTTCAGCTATGGAGCTTCAGCTCTGAGCTCCGTACAGCTAACAAGTTAATAGCTGCTGGCGCAGCCGGAAAGTAGCTCGTTAGCTGATCGCTCAAAGTATAGCTGGGTTATAGCTACCCATGAGCAGCGATCTTACAACCTCAGTTCAAAATCTTTCAACCAACTGCTATGGCAAGTCAGGGATACATCTACAACCTTCAACCTATTGGCAAACCAGGATTATGAGTCAAAATAGCAAAAATCAGCCATCTACCCACTCTCAGCCAACTGTTAATTTTACCGAAGAAGAGCTGCAAGATATCTTACGCTATGCTAATGAACAAGGTATTAATCCTTTTCTACTAGTTAAAGTCATTACCCAAATTCGGAAACAAAAAATTGCCCAGGCTCACCAGAGGCAGATTCGGACCAGGGAAACCGTGTTTCAATAGAGGTTAGTGGACGGTAGATAAAGTCCGTGTGAATTTGTTGGCGGTCAGCTTCTTTAACAAGAAGTGGTCGATGGCATTACCCTGCTACTCTATGCATAGTTATGAAGGGTAAGCCAATACACAATTTTTTTTATTATATCTTAACACTCTCAAAGAGTATCGGATATACTGAAAGAGTAATGGTAAGGTCGATACCATTATAAAAATACAAACTAAGAAATAATTGACTATTAAATCCCTTATAAATGATGTTTGTAATTTAGAGGATATCTGAAAAGTTGTTTTATACTGAATTTTGCCCCCCTAGCCCCCCAACTTTGGGGGGAACAAGAGTCTATTTGCTTCTACAAGTCCCCCAAAATTGGGGGACCAACGGGGGCTTGGATGTAGCAAATGAGACTTCTCAGACAACCTCTTAGATTCTGAGCCACAAGTTCAAAAAAACTGGTTAGTCATGATTTTAAAATACAGTACGTTCCTTAACCCTATGGATAGTAAAAAAAAAGTAACCGTTAGTCCAGGGCTAGTTCATTATGGTCTGAGATGGGCTGGTGCTAATAGAAATGCAATTTTAAATTGAACCTGGGGTTAAAACAACGGCAATAGCTAGTGTTAAAGATAGTATAGTCAAGTTGTTTGGGTCGCAGAATTAACTGATAGAGACGTTCACATTCGGGATGCTCTAACTACCTTCTGGTAGTGAATAGGTTCATACTATAGGAAAAAAAGACTCTCCTACTAGATCCTACTACAATCAAAGATTTAAGCAATCAAAGATTTAAGTTACCATCTAATTTTTACGCATCACTCCTTACCAACAAAGGGATTCAGCCACTAAACTATTAAATTTAAATGGGGGACAGGTTAGTAGGGGAAGGTTGAATGAAATTATCTACGTCACTGGTGAACGATAACACTCAATAGTCCATAGCTGATAGTATCATCAGTATTGACCCTTACTTACCTGTTGGTTTAATAGAGTTAGTTTAATAGAATGTGGTTAACCACTATCACTGCTAGGCTTGTTGTGTCCAAGCAGTTCGAGATCGTTACTATTGCCTATAATCACTTTCAATCTCAGCTTAAAGAACCCTAATGCAGACTACAGCTTATAGTGAGCTTTTCCCACTATTTAATACAGCTAGCCCAGAAACCTTAGAATGGTTTGAGTCCATAGCGGTGGAGCATGAGTACCCCACCGACCGAGCTATCATCATGGAGGATGCTTGGGGTAATGCTGTTTACTTTATTGTCTCCGGCTGGGTTAAAGTGCGACACTTACGCGGTGAAAACGATGTCACACTGGCGATTTTGGGTCGGGGTGACTTTTTTGGTGAAATGGCAATTCTTGATGAATCTCCCCGCTCAACCGATATTGTTGCCATGTCGAACGTGCGACTACTGACCATTTCTGCGCAACGCTTTATTCAAACTCTCTTTAAAGATTCCCAGTTGCACCATCGCATGTTACAACTGATGGTGCGGCGGTTACGTCAAAGCAATGTCCGGTTACAAAATCGCTATCAGCCTCCAGCGGTTAATTTAGTCAATACTCTAGTTGGTTTGGCAGACAATTACGGTGAAATCACTGAAAAAGGCACAGAAATCTATAACATTTCCTATCAAGACTTAGCTGACATCACAGATATCAGTGTAGAGGATACTACCAAAATTATGGAAAAGCTTGAGAGTAAGGGCTGGATTAAAGTTGACCCGGAGCAGCAAACTATGCGCTTGATGAATATCAAGCAGCTAACTCAGCTGGTCAGACGAGGTAGCTCATGAGGCAAGATTAGCTCTAGGTGGTAGCTGCCCCACAACAGAGGCGTGGTTTGTGGGACTAAGGTTCCTAAAACCCACATTCCTTACTACTCACTACTCACCACATTGTCTTGTTCTAAAAGATTAAGAATTTTGAGGATTTGGCTCTGGGGCTTAGGCCACCCCCCGAAGGACTAATAGCCATTACCCTGACTCATTACCCTGATTCAGTAAATCCTCTTCCTACACCCCACACCGGCTTTCTCCACAGTGGTTCACCCTACAGGCGCACCCTACACTCGGCACTCTGTATACTTTTCAAGTGGGTTGTTACCCTGTTAGGTTCTAAGGACTGGGTTAGGAGATTTGGCTGAATTCACCAATATCGGGCTTGATAGATTACTTACCGTAAGCTAATATTTCTTCATAAAGTTAAATAAAACTTAAATTAAATCACCTATCTACACCTGTAGGGTGCTGACTTACTCCCGGGGCATGTAGATAGATTAGGCCTAGCTTCTTCCCAAAAGCTAAAAACTTTCTGTAAGATAACAGAATCAGTTTTTATTTGTGATAAAAGCACTGTCTTAAGTTTTACTAGCTCTCAATCAAGCTAATTTAGAAGATTTTTGGAGGACTATGATATGCGGATAGCTCAAGTTTCCCCGTTATGGGAGAGAGTTCCCCCACCAGGCTATGGTGGTATCGAACTAGTGGTTAGCCAACTCACTGATGAATTAGTTCGTCGCGGTCACGATGTTACCCTGTTTGCGTCTGGAGATTCCATCACTAAGGCTAAACTAAAGTCTGTGGCTCCTCAGGCTTTGCGCCTTGACCCCTCAGTAGAGGCACCGGTAGTTTACGAACTACTGCAATTGGCTCAGATAGGCGAGGTGGCTGATGAGTTTGACCTAATTCACTTTCATACAGGGATGATTACCTTTCCGGTAATTGACTTGTATAAGACCCCTGTAGTTCATACCATGCATGGTCGCTTCGGCAATGATATTAGCAAGGCTTATGCGCGATACAGCCACATACCTCATATTAGCATCAGTAATCATCAGCGGTCATCTGGACCAGAGATGAATTATGTTGGTACCGTTTACAATGGTGTTAAAATTGAAGATTATCCCTTCAATCCAAAAGCAGCCGATGACCCCCCCTACTTAGGGTTTTTGGGTCGTTTGTCCAAGGAGAAAGGACCTCATCATGCAATCAGAATTGCCCGTGAAACTGGCTGGAACTTGAAAATGGCGGGCAAGGTTGATGTAGTTGACCGGGAATTCTTTGAAGAAGAAATTGCTCCCCAGATTGACGGTAAACAAATTCAATACTTGGGTGAAGTCAGCCACGAAGAGAAGGTGGAATTATTATCCAAAGCTAGCCTGACCGTCTTTCCGATTACCTGGCCCGAACCGTTTGGTTTGGTGATGATTGAGTCAATGTGTGTTGGGACTCCAGTGATTGCCACGAACTTTGGCGCTGTACCGGAGGTGGTGGCCGACAAGAGAACTGGCATAATCTGTGCCAATCCTGAGGACATGATAGCTGCCATTCCAGAAGCTCTTAAACTCTCTCGCGAAGAGTGCCGTAAGTATGTGGAAGAGACCTTCAGTGTTCCCAATATGGTTGATGGCTATGAAGCAGCTTATCAGAAAGTGCTAGAACAGCATAAGTAAGCTAATCCCAAAACTTCAGCCCCTGTCAGTGCAGTTTAATCGTTTAGATCAGCGCTTTTCGCCTTTTCCAGATAATTATAGGAAATCGGGACACAAAACTCCCCATATTCATGGGGGAGATGTAGCCCACCACGGCACTTTCTTTTAAGTGCGGTGAATCTATTACTATGAAAACGTGAAGGCCAGTAGGAACAACCATATACAGTTTTGAAAGAATCTAGTTCAATCTAGTTAAGGAAAAATCCCTGGGAACCAGATCACTACTAGCTCGACTAGCCTACCTATAGGTGGCAAGCAATGGTAGTAATTCACTCCAAACATAAACATGAAATAGAGAAGTCCTGAGTTGCTAAGTTCATTGAGTTCTGAATAAGAAACAATGACAGCAAATGATTTATCTTAAACTGATTTATTTTAACAAAACTCGCGGAATTCCCCACCGTCTTTCACGGTGGGGATGGATAGCGAGACGAGGACTTGTTGGGAATCGTGTTAGAATAAAGTTGGTTGATGACCCACCTGACTGACTAAAAGGCTACCTTCAAGGTGTAAAAGTACGCTTCAGAGCTCAGGGTTTGAAGTTACCGTAAGTAGAGTGGAGCCTTAATCATAAAGATTTAACCTTTTTATGCATAGCCGACCAACCATAAAGGCTCCACTCTACTAAGGTTTCGTCTTCGGGAAGAGACTTGCCCCGGCTGGTTAGCCATAGAGCTGTAATTCCATGGTAAGTCTGTCGTAAAAGTTATACGTCCTTAGAAGGCGGATGTCTGCCTGTGGACGCTGAGTAAGACCAATTCCAGCAGGCGCGCGCCTCCTAGGTCGGGTTCCCCGGCCTAGGGTCGCTCCTCTGGTTGAGGCATCGGGGACGCGCGCGGGAAACCTCAAAGACGAATAAGACCGTCCCTGATTTGAGTTGAGAATTGGAAGCCCCAACCTCAGCGTTCGCGTAGCGTGACCAAAGGTCAAGCAGGTTGGGGTACTTCACTCGGCACTTGCTACTCAGTACTCAGGACTATAACTAAAAAAATATGGCTGGGTGAATTAGACTTCACCCAGCCAGTTTAGTTCCAAATATTTAGTTTCGAATACCCTAACAAGGAATTAAACGATTCCCTGCCAATTGTTTGTGGAGGTTGCTCCAGTGTACGCCTTCGAGACTGGGTAACACCAGGTGAGCTGCTCCAACTCGTTCAACGGGACCAAGTCCTACAGCCCACATACCAGCAGCTAGAGCGGCTTCGACACCAGAGCCGGCATCTTCTACTACTACACAATAAGCGGGTTCCAATCCCAACTGCTGTGCTGCGTGCAAGAAGAGATCTGGTGCTGGCTTAGAGCGGGTCACACTGTAGCCGTCAGAAATTGAATCAATGCGATCGCTAATACCCAATCGTTCCATAACTTCCTTGGCATTTTTGCTACCGGAGCCAATCGCAGCTTTTATACCAGCTTCCTTGAGTTCAGTCAGTAACTCTAGAGCTCCAGGTAGTAAGTCAGCCTTAGAGATGTTCTTGATCAGTTCCAAATAGTACTTATTTTTGCGATCCATCATCTCTTGGAGTTGGTCTTCTGTAGCTGAGCGACCGTTGAGAAGTGCCATCAGGGACTCTCGACGTGAAAGGCCCCGCAGTGCTTCGTTGGCCTCGCGATTAAAGGGAATACCCTGTTCATCGGCTAGTTTTTGCCAAGCTTGGTAATGATATTCTGCGGTATCGGTGATTACGCCATCTAAGTCAAAAATCACACCCTGGATTTGAGCTGGAGAGCCGGGGGGTCGAGAACTTGGGGAGATGGTAGCCTCAGATTGTGCTGTTTGAGTACTGGTTTCTGGATTGAGATCAAACTCGTACTTCTTTCCACGCCATTGCAGCTTAAACTTGAGACGTGTCCAGCCCGGTAGGAAGTGGGGAATAGCAACAGGTCCATTGTCTGTGAACTTGATCCCAGCGCATCCAAAGATTATAGCTTGCCATACACCACCACCGGAAGCACCATGAATTCCTTCATGAGCGTTACCCCGCACATTTTCGAGGTCTACCATCGCTGCCCGCATAAAGTGTACATAAGCTTCCTCGGTCTTTCCTAATTCACAGGCGAGGATGGCGTGAACCGCAGGACCGAGGGACGAACCATAGGTGTGATCGGTGCGAGGAGAATAGTAGTCCCAATTTCGTTGCAAAATTTCTCGGTATTTCTCTGGATCAGAGGTTACGCCGTACTGCTCCCGCATCAGGTATAGCAACATCAAGACATCGGGCTGCTTGAGCACTTGCTTTTTACTTGCTCCCTCAATGCCAAGGAGAGCCTGCATGGAACGGGTACGTGGCTCGTAATCTTCCAGGTTAATATCTTCAATTTGAAAGAACCCCTCACACTGTTCGATTAAGTCCTTTTCATGGTCATAGGGTATCCACATCCGACGGATAATTTCAGACCACAGACTAACTCGGCTTGGGGTTAGCTCCAGTGTTTCTTCCAGTTCTTTAGCTTTCTGTGGATGTTCCCGACGCAACCAGTCTAGGACGAACTGAGCAGTCTCTAGGTGCCATTGAACCATGCGGTTGGTGAAGGCATTGTTGTCTATCCCTTCGTGGTATTCATCCGGACCAATCACATCCCGGAGTTCATAGCGTTCCCGTTTACCATTCCACTCAACCCGAGTTCCCCAGAATACCGCTGTATCTAGGATAATCTCAGCACCGTAGTTTACCACCCAGTCATCATCACCGGTAGCCTGCCAATATTTCCAGATACCATAGACGACATCAGTAGTGATGTGCAGTTCGCGATCGCCACACCAAATTCGGATCGGGTCTCCATCCTTCTCAGCAGAGAGAACCCAGCGAGGGGTTACTTCGTCACCGGTGTCAGCACTTTCCCAGGCGTAAACGGCTCCCGGATAGCCCTGAAGCTTAGCTTTACGCCTTGCCCCAGGTAAAGTATGGTAACGGTAGGTCAGCAAATTCTTGGCAATCTGGGGCTGAGTTAATATCATCAGCGGCAGCATAAAAATTTCTGTGTCCCAGAAAACGTGACCCCGATAGCCAAAACCAGAAAGGGTTTTAGCGGGAATATTCACCCGGTCATCATGACGAGGAGCACTAATGAAAAGTTGGAACAAATTGTAGCGTATAGCAATCTGAGCGTTGAGGTCCCCTTCAATGACAACATCACTATCTTGCCAAATCTTATCCCAAGCTGCCTCATGTCGAGAGAATAGGGTTAGATAATCTGGTTGGTTCACCAGGTGTTCCTGGGCTACCTTTTCTGGGGTTTCGGTGTCCCGAGATGTGAACACAGTAATTACTTTATCCAGGGTGACTAGCTGTCCTGAGCGCACTTGTAAGCTAGTAGCTAAGGTGGGGTGACCTTCACAACCCTTTAGCTGTATTTTGGCATCATCAACACCACTTACACTGACTCTCGAAGCCATACCCAGTTCGATACCCGTATGACGGGTGCGAACGTGTAACCAGATACCTCCTTCTGATGTCTGGTTAGTTCCGGTTGAAATCTGACCCTGTTTCAACCATTCCCAGTGTAGCACCCCTTGGTTATCTGGGTAGCCATTGATGCTGGCTTGAATTTCGATGGCTCCATCGAAATCCACCGCAGTGATTTGAAAGCGAAGGGCTAACACATGGTCATCAGCCATACTGGCAAAACGCTCGACATGGATATCGATAGTCTTACCACCAGGGCTACGCCAACGCAAATCACGAGTTAGCTTGCCTCGATGCAGGTCAAGTTGACGTTCGTAGTGCAAGATCTCGCCTTGATCAAGACGAAAGCGTTCACCTTCTACAACTATCACGATCGGTAGCCAATCAGGACAATTAGCCAGTTCAGTATAGACAACTGGCACATCGTCGTAGACACCATTAATCAATGTCATTGGCCATGCACCGTGATACCCTTCCTCAAAGCTACCTCGGGTACTGAGGTAACCATTGCCAATGGTAAAAACGGTTTCCTTGTAGTGCAATTGAGTCGGATCAAACTTGGTCTCAGTTACTGTCCAGTCGCTGTAGATGTGGTTAGAGCTAGATGGGGACGATACTTTGGCATCCATAGTTAGTCGTTAGTGTTGCTGTGGTCGGTGGTTCCTTGAGTGAGGTCAAGCGCTTCCCTTCGCTTGTGGGGCAAACGGGTGTAGGGTAATGGGAGTTGGAGATAGGGGTGATGGGGGTGTGAACAGAAGATGGCAAAACGCCACCCTTGAAACTCGGATCACTAACACCAAATTTTGCCCATACCCCATACCCGAAAATCTAAACCCCTGCTGTCAAGGGAAGGCTACTAGCAATTAATTGAAATACTTATTGGCTCAGGCAAATTGCCCATAATTAGTGAATTCACTAATAATTATGCGATTTCCGCATTAACTGACACATCAACAAATCTTTGGTTAGCTGTTGGTAGCCGACATCGGACGATAAGTTGAAGTCAGTGAAGGATAGGAGGCTTAATAACTAGTAATTTCTCTAAGTAGTAATTTCTAGAATCAGCCTCCATGATTGCACGGGTTTTGTAAAAGCGATGCAGCGCCGACCTGCGGGGGTTTCCCCCATGAGCGACTGCATCAAGACACTGAGATATAGGAGTAACGTTTGCCGGACTTAGTCCTGCTTCCGCGAAGGGCAATGTTGTAAAGGCTTGTTGGGCTAGCAGCACATTTTTCCCTCACCTTAACTACTAGGGACAGGGCTACGAACTGGGGGTCATTCGTAGGTGTCGTAACCATTACAAAGAGCGGAATAATCTCCATCTCAGTGGATCTTAGCTAGGAAATTCCGGATTAAGCGGAAATTACCAGGGAATTAACTAAGAGTGAGTTCTTATTAGCTTAAAATCAGTAGAATTTGAATGCTTTTAAGCATTACTTTAGAAACAGTCAGCTCAACCATTAAGTTGTGATGCTTTCTGCTCCCCCTCCTCACTTTTTTATAGCCCATAATCTCTGATTAACGCGAGCTATGCTTGGCTAGTAAGTTTGTCGCTCTGGGTTTGTAAATCAGATAGAACAAAGCTTCTAGGTAGCGCAGCAGAGTTTCTCGGCTTTCTTTAGAGGTTTCACTCCAGAATCCGTAAATTTTGGCGAGTGAGAGGAGCTGCTTGGTATGCAACTGCCAATTGTATTTATCCCGAACTCGCTTGATACCTGCTTGAGAAATTTTCTGCCAATAGTCAGGGGTGTGTTCGCACTTTGAGATAAATTCCTGGATTTTTTCGGCAGTCCCTTGCAAGTCTGTGGGATTAATGAGAAACCCATTATCGCCGTTTTGAATAATCTCTGATGGTCCACCAAATTGAGTGGCAAATGTTGGTAAACCCGAGATCATGGCTTCTAAAACCGTGAGACCAAAGGCTTCAAAGCGAGCAGGATGGACTAAAATTCCCCCCAAATCAGCAATGACTCGGTAGGATTCGCCGATATCGGGGGTGGTCAGCCGTAGTCCGATCCATCGAATTTTGCCTTGAAGATGGTATTGCTTAATTAGCTGGTTGAGCTTCTCGATTTCGCCTTTCTCTTCTGGATCAGTGGCGTCCTCAACCCTGACATGGCTAGTGATTAAAATTAGGTTGCACTGTTGCTGAAGTTCTTTTGAACTAGCAAAGCATTCCACTAAGCCAGTCAGATTCTTGATTGAGGTTAGGGGCGCAATGCTGAGAATCGGGCGCTGCTTAGGACTGTTGAGATAGCCGATAATTTCGGGGTCTTCCTTGGTCAACAGCAAGTCTTTAACCCGTTCACTGTCCTGGGCAATCCGGTCTGATGTCTGAGTGTAGGGAAAGAAAATGTTTTCGTTGACCCCTGGTGGTACCACATTAAATTTGGGGCTGAATAACTCAATCCCATTCACCACATGATACAGTTCGGGCATACTGAAAGATTTGTAAGACTCGTAGTAGCCTACACTGTTTGGTGTTCCCACAAGCTCCTCATAGGTACTGGTCAGAATGAAATCTGCTGAATTCATCGCAATTAAATCAGCGGTGAATTGTATGGAGAAGTTGTATTGGGACTCAAAGTCTTTCCAGTAGAGGTCACTAAACAGATATTTAGGCTTTTCCATGGTGTGAGCAATACTGCCATGGATAGCGTTTAGGCGTCTGGCCAGCAGAAAGGCAACTAAACTCCCATCGGAATAGTTTCCGATAATTAAGTCTGGACTACCCTGGAATTCTTCTAGCAGGGCTTTTTCTGAATCTAAGGCAAAGGATTCGAGATAGGGCCAGATCTCAAATTTGGAAATCCAGTTGTCGGTGACGTTTGAGTTAAATTCCTGGAAAGGAACCCGCAAAATCCAACCGTTGCTGGTGCTTTGGATTTTTTCTAGGCGTAGATTGCACTGGGTACCTTCACAGTTGGGAATTAGGCGAGTCAGAACGATCACCTTTGGTTCGACGCCCAGAACGTCAAGACCTGAGAGTTTAATATTGTTTTGGATTGTTTGTTCCAGGTTACGGGCTTGGTCGATGACGTATGCCACTTGACCAGCGGTTTCCGGAAGACCCAAGACTCCTTCTTGGCCAACCCAGCCATGAACGGACACCAGAACAACTCGAAAGATTAGGGGAATACGAGAAATAAAGGCTTCGAGTACTGCATGATCAGGAGCGTCCATTAACCGCTCAAGCAGTTCTAGGGTTTCCCGCACTCGACCAGCAGTGTTACCCCAACCTGCTTCAAAACCGAGCACTTGAAGCTCGAAGCGAAACTTTTCATAGGGGGTGTGAGCTGGTAGCTCTCCGACTAATGTTAGTGCTTGCTTAAGCTTTTCAAAGAGTTGGGTAGTTGAGTCAATCCGGTTATTGAGCAGTAATGGCGTCTGGTCGTAGTGGTGCGCTTGTAAGTTTTTCAACAGCTCCTCTAGCCACTGCTCAGAGTCAGCAAATAATAGGCTAGATAGGTAACGGTTAAGAAAGTCCAGCCCATCGCCAATCTTTCTCGGGTCACGAATTGTAGGAGTATTTTTGTAAAACGGACCCACATCAATTTCTAGCAGACCCCCTTTTTCTGGGAAGTAGCGCTTAACCCAGCGATCGCGTAAGCTTAGTAACTCCTCCACTGGCATTGGTTCAAAACTGGTCAAATCCGCTGCTAGCCGATAGATTTCTTGAGAAGCAACCCTTGTCCGCAGAAGAAGCCAAAGGTTTTCCTTTTCCAGAATAATTTCGTGGGTATAGTTCAGTAGTTCGGCGATAGAGGAAGTTCTTTTAAAGTAAGCAGGCTTGTCATGAGTAGTGCAGTAATTATCAAACGCTTGCAGAATCTGATTCCTTAGAAAGTACTGCTCTTGTTCAGATCGCAGTTGGCTGATAAACTGACGCAAATCAGCTTTCTCGTTACTTTGGAGAACAGCTCGTAACAAACTAGACATAGTAACTTAGCGTGTCTTGTCCATGGTGGGTCTGTAACCTACTCCCGCTAAGCGCCCTTGGCTAGCAGGGAGTAGGATTGTCGTCGGAGATTGGCTCACTCCTTGGGATCTTCTGGCAGTGGGGCAATCGCTTACCCCACTATCGTTATTTGAATTAGGGCGGGGTGTGCCAAGCTTTAAGTAAGCAACCGCCATAATTACATGATTCCCCTAGATCGACAAGGCAGTTGGAAAATACATGGAAACAATTAAGCTTTTAATTATGATTAAAATAATTTTGCTAGGTGTGCTTGACCCATGAAGAATTAAATTCGCCACAGGTTGCACCTGCCGATACCCCACCTACACTTAAACACCCTGAACAATAGGTTTCAACTCCCACGCACTAATGGTCAAGACAGCTTGCCAATCATCGGCAGGAGCGCAAGTATAAAGGAAGTGCGTGGGAGATCAGCGCTCAGTGGTAAGGGTCAATTCTATGAAAGCCTTACCTTTGTCAAATCGGACAAATTTATAGCGCTATGCTTTGTCTTTTCCCTTTGCCATTAACTGGATTAGCTTTCGATCACAACCGTGAGGTTACCGGAATTTTTGACCACTTTACAGGTGGTGGTTGTGTCAGCTCGTTCCAATTGCAAGTCTAGCACCGTTGAGCCAATCCGCAAGTTACGAACTAAGAGTTGATTGATAAAATTTGGTAAAGTTGGTTTGAAAATATGTAAATTTTTTCCTGGAGCTACGGCGCGCAAATTCACCATCATTTGCAGCAGTTGGAAAATACTGCCAGTTGCCCAGGCTTGGAGAGGACAGGCTCCTGGATACTTGACCGGAGAGCTGTTGGGAGTGCGCTGGTAACCAGAGAATAGTTCTGGAGGACGATAGTAGGGTTGCTCAACTGTCATGTCAATCATGCCTTTGGCAATTTCTAAGGCTTGATCGACTTGATTTAGCGTACGCAATCCCAGCGCAATCAAGGAATTTTCGTGAGGCCAGACTGAGCCCACATGATAGCTGATCGGGTTGTAAGCAGCGGATTGATTACTGAGGGTACGAATCCCCCAACCATTGAACATATCTGGTTCTAACAGCCGCTTTGCTACACTAGCTGCTTTTTCTGGAGTAAAAATACCCAATGACAAGCAATGACCAGGATTGGAGGTTATGCTATCTACGAGTTTACCTTCTCCATCTAGTGCTAAGGCACAGAAGTCTAGGTCGTCTAGCCAAAAATCCTGATTGAAGCGTTGCTTGAGCTCCTTGGCTTGGTTTTCCCAACGCTCGGCTAAATCAATTCGCTGCTTGATCCTGGCCAGATGGCTTAGCCTAACTTTAGCGCCATAGACATAAGCTTGGACTTCACATAATGCGATCGCTCCCGTTGCTAGGGAACCATCACGAGTGACCATGGAATCACCGGAATCCTTCCACCCTTGATTACGCAAACCCTTTTTGGACTGGCGCTGATAACAGAGATAGCCGTTTTGCTGAGATTGACGATCAATCCAATCCATGGCAGCCAAAGCATTAGGCCAAAGCAAGTCTCGGGTAGTTGTGTCATTGGTCCAAGCATAGTACTCGGCATAGAGCATCAGCCACAGTGGGGTAGCATCAACTGTACCGTAGTAGGGAGTGTGAGGAATTTCCCGACAGCGAGCCAATTCCCCAACCCGGAGTTCATGCAAAATCTTACCCGGTTGCTCATCCCGCGATGGGTTATCCTCTTGGCCTTGGTACTGGGCTAAAATTTCCAGAGTCCCTTTGGCGATAGTAGGGTCAAGGATTAAGGTTTGTGAGGCAGCAATTAAGGAATCTCGGCCAAACAAGGTGGAAAACCGAGGTACTCCTGCAGACAGAAATGTGCAGCCATTAATAGTCTGCCTGAGTAAAAAGATGTCTCGTGTTGCCCGAGAAATCAATTGGTTAACGGTTTCATTATCGCAGCTAATGTGAGTTACCCGTTTATACCATTCCTGGTTTTGGAGTAAGTTAGCGGTCTTAGCTTGTTCAAGGGTGGCTGGAATTTTAGCTGTAGTGATTCGCGCTTTGTGGGTGACCAGTTCCAGTCGATAGCCTAAGGTTTCAGTAGCGCCAGGCTTGAGGCACAACTCCCAAACCGCTGTGTTCCCTTTGTAGGTGTCTGGGAGACGGTGCATCAAGTGGATCTGAGATTCAATCAGGGAGTTATCGAGTCCCTGGTAAGCTAGGTTGATGGTATTGGTGTTGAACTCAGTTAGGGTTAGCAGCGTTTCTAAATCCATATCAGGTGGTAGTAAACGCAGGTGAGTTCCCCGTTGCTGTCGCTGATGACCCCGGACTTCAAACCAGTCTTTAAAATCGGCATCAAAACTGAGGCTAACGCTGAAGCTAAGGGGTTGAGTGTCGTAATTGGTGATTACAATTTCTTCCCATAAGCCACCATGGAGGGCTAGCTGCCGCTGAATGCCTAGGGTTTTTGGGGGAAGATTAGGTGAACGGGGATTGCAACACATGACCGATAGGACAAATCCTTCCTCAGCACTGCTACTAAGGGGAATGGGGAGTTGCCCTTCTATTTGTAACTCTAAGCGAGAGAGAAAGCGGGTATCTTGACAAAATAACCCGGTTGTGGTTGTAGTTTCGTTTTCTAAGTTTCCCGAAATATTCCCTAGGGTATCTGTGACTAAAAACAGGTCATCTACTTTGAGAGGAAGGGTTGGTAGAGGTTGGTTTGTGGTGAGCCGAGGCCATTCGGTCATCGACAACTGCTCGGTAGGAAGGTATCGTCTACCATCTCGTTCGATAATCTGTAGATCCATAAAATCAGCGCTGGGGCTTTGGGTTTAAGTAGTGGTGGACGCTTGGGGGATGTCATAAGTCTCTCTCTACCGCTGTTGTCAGGGTCGGGAGACATCGACAATACCCAAGTTAATTATCAATTTTTTTGGACAGGTCGAGGATTCAAGATTTAGTAAAGGGAACAGGAAGCAGGGAGCAGGGAGCAGGGAGCAGGGAGCAGGGAGCAGGGAAAAAATCTTGTTTACTTTATAGTTATGAAAAACGCTGTATTATAAGTATCTAAAATTAGAGATTACCAAAGAGTCAACATTTTTAATTACTGTATAGAAAAATTTTATATTCATTGAGTTAGTAAATATAAAAAAATGCTCGTTGTCTATAATTTAATAAAACCAAAGCTGATTGATCATAACACTAAAAACTATCCTCTCTTTCCTACTATTCCCTACTCCCTGCTCCCTGCTCCCTGCTCCCTGTTCCCTATTCCCTATTCCCTATTCTCTCTATGTTTACATCTCAAATGAAAATGCTATCTGCTCACAGGATTGCTACCCTTAAAGCTAAATGGTAATCCCTAAAGTTGAGTAATGACTGAAGCAAGAACTATTTTTCGGAGCAGCACAGCCACTAGTACCCTAGCTATTCACTACCATGTCGCTATGCCTCAGCCTCAATCCCATCTGTTTGAGGTAACGTTACAAGTGGAAGGCTGGGAAGCCCCTTTGTTAGATTTAAAGATGCCCGTTTGGACTCCAGGCTCTTACTTAGTGCGGGAGTATGCTCGACATTTACAAGATTTCTCTGCGGATAACGGTAATCCTACCCAGTCTTTACCGTGGCGGAAACTGGCCAAGAATCATTGGCTAGTGGAAACTGGTGATGCGTCGGCTATCACTGTGCGTTATCGTATCTTTGCTAATGAATTAACGGTACGCACTAATCACCTAGATGCTAGCCACGGCTATTTTAATGGTGCTGCTCTGTTCTTCTTCATCCCAGGATTTGAACAACACCCTTGCCAGGTTACTATCGCGCCACCTCATCCCGATTGGCGGGTGACTACACCTTTACCAGCAGTGTCAGGCAAATTTAATACCTTTGAGGCAAGGGATTTTGATACCTTAGTCGATAGTCCCTTTGAAATTGGTGATCATAAGCTCTATGACTTTGAGGTTTTGGGCAAACCCCATCAATTGGCCATCTGGGGAGAGGGGAATGCTGACCCAAAGCGGATTATTGAGGATACTACAAAGATTATCAAGGTAGAAGCTGAGCTGTTTGGGGGTTTACCTTATGACCACTATTTGTTCTTGCTTTATCTAACGGCTAGTGGCTTTGGGGGACTGGAACATAAGGATAGTTGTTCGTTAATTTACTTGCGCTTTGGTTTTCGGGCAAAGGATAAGTACAATCGCTTCTTGCAACTGGTGGCTCATGAGTTCTTTCACTTGTGGAATGTTAAGCGGATTCGACCATTAGCCCTAGAAACCTTTGACTATGAAAAGGAAAATTATACGACATCGTTGTGGTTTTCTGAGGGAACAACCAGTTACTATGACTTATTAATTCCCCAACGAGCCGGTATCTATGATGCTAAGACGTTGTTAGAGAATTTGAGTAAAGAAATTACTCGGTTTTTAACTACACCAGGACGTAAGGTGCAGCCACTGGATGAGTCGAGTTTTGATGCTTGGATTAAGCTTTATCGACGGGATGCTAACAGTGATAATAACCAAATTTCCTATTATTTGAAAGGGGAAATGGTGTCATTATTGCTGGATTTGTTAATCCGGGAGCGCCATGGAAATAAGCGATCCCTTGATGATGTGATAAGAATTATGTGGGAGCAGTTTGGTAAAGGGGAAATTGGCTTTACTCCTCAACAACTGCGAGAGGTAATAGAATCGGTAGCAGAGCTAGATTTAAGTAATTTCTTCTCGAAGACTATTGAGGGTAAGGGGGAATTGCCCTTCAATGAGTATCTCAAACCCTTTGGCTTACAAGTGGTGGCTGTGGATGAAGACTCTGTGCCTTACTTGGGGGTGAAGGTGAGAACTGACAATGGTCAGGACTGGATCCAGTTTGTGGAGATGGATTCTCCTGCGGCAGTGGCAGGAGTGGATGCTGGTGATCAGTTACTGGCTATTGATGGGTTGCGAGTCAAGGGGGATCAATTATGCGATCGCTTAAAAGATTACCAAGCTGGTGATGTGATCGAGCTTAGTGTATTCCATCAGGATCAATTGGTCACTCTACCGATTACATTAGGCAAATCTCAACCCAGTCGTTACCAAGTGATGCCAGTGAAAAATCCTACCAATGTCCAGCAGCAGAATTTTTCTGGGTGGTTAGGGGCATCTTTGGTCAAGATGAGTTGAGGGATAAGCATTCAGCCGTCAGCTATCAGCTATCAGCTATCAGCTGAATGCTTAGACAAATTGATAATACCGGCTTACCACTACCAGCATTATCTGAAACAGATAAGGAGTGCGATTGTAATGCTTCAAGCTTTACCAACATTTATAACTGTTGATCAGTTTATAATCCAGTATGGTGACAAAGAAGGCTATGAACTAATTGATGGGGAACTAATTGACATAGAAGCTACTGGACATCATGAGGAAGTAGCAGGGTTTGTGGGGCGAAAGTTAAATGTGGAGATTGACCGAGGATACCCAGATTATGTTATTCCCTACCGATGTCTGATCAAAATTTTAGGAACCCAAACAGCTTTTCGTCCTGATGTGATTGTATTATATAGAACTCGGCTCGTAAATGAACCATTATGGCAAAAAGAGCCTGTGATTACGTTGGGAAACTCAATCAAGCTTGTTGTTGAAGTTGTTAGCACAAACTGGCAGAACGATTATGCTCGTAAGGTTGAAGATTCTGCCATACTAGGTGTGCCTGAATACTGGATTGTAGATTATCTGGGCATTGGTGGTAGAGATTATATTGGTAAACCTAAACAACCAACAATTACAATTTGCACTTTAGTAGATGATGAGTATCAAAAACAATTATTCCGAAATAATGATGGTCTTGTTTCCAAAGTCTTTCCGGATCTTAGTTTAACGGCTAACCATATTTTTGCATCCAGTCAACGATAAGATCAAAGTTGTTTGTTAATTCGGTAGTGCCTATGGGGAAGTGTGGGAGTGGTAAGATGAATCTTGTCCAAAAATAGTCCTATGAATGATGGAATGCCCTCTATGGGGTCATCATAAGACCCATCAACAGGTCAAAACTAGTAAGGGAAGCCAAGGGTACTACTGTCGAGTGTGCCAACAAACGTTCACTTCTACTTTTGATACTCTTTACTATCGCGCCACAAATTGAACCCAAAACAATTCACACGGTTCTACAGGCTCATGCAGAGGGAAATAGTTTCAGAGGAGTCAGTCGGAGGACTAATCTCGCCTAAAATACGGTAGGAACGCCTGCTGCGAGCAGCTACAATGATTCATAATGCCCGTGTACAGAAGATTGAAACCTCACAAATCAGCGGTGATGAATTTTGGTCATTTGTCCAAAAAAACAATTTCGCTGTCAGTCCAATGAATTGAAAGAAGGAGACTGTTGGTAGAAGATGACTCAAGCATCATCAAGGGGCTTAATTCTGGCCGCTCTTGTAGGTAAACATACTGACCCTATCATCGAAGAATTAATAGTGAATACAGAAGGAAAAACCGATTGTCAACAATGGCGTACTGATGATTGGGGTGGATATAGCGCGAGTTTTACCTCCACAAGTAAGACACATCATCGGTTAATAGCAGACCCAACAACTAGAGCGAACGTTCCGGGATTGTCCGACAGCAGACGGGTCTCGGGCATCGGCGACAGCAATTTATTTGCCAAGGTCTGCTCCCAGACCTTGGCAACAGTAAGGTTGGTAGTCAGCTATTTCAATTGGATTTGGGTTCATAGTCGCTTTGGCAATACGGCGGCACAAAGGTCTGGGTTAGCGTTCGCGTAGCGTGGCCATAGGCCAATCGCCCCAAGGAGTTGGAATGACTGGCGCGGCATACCCACACTTTGCTGATGCACTACCGAATACTTAAAGGCAAAATTAAATTATTATTACCCAAAACAGAGAAAAACCATGGTACGTCGTCAATTTGTTCACAGAAAACATCAGGAACCTCAAAAAAAATCAGACGATAGTTGGATACTGCAACGGAGTGCCGTGCGTAGAGTTCCTACAAAAACTCAGGAATCTCAGAAATCAAAAGACAGTTGGATACTGCAACGAAGTGCTGTGCATGAGGTTCCCGCAAAAAATTTGAGGCAACCACCAGATTTCGTAGTCAGACCAAATTTGAGGCAACCACCAGATTTCGTAGTCAGACCAAATTTGAGGCAACCACCAGATTTCGTAGTCAAACCAAATAAGGGAATTCAAGTGGATTTGACACAGATACCAGTGAGGAATTATTCTGAAACACCTTTTCAACCAAGAATGCGATCGCATTTACAAGTGCAACAGCTTGTGACTAAGGATGGGTCAGCAAAACAACAAGAGGAAGGAAGGAGTGATATAGAAACCCCGGTTCAGCGTCAGGAGGACAAAAGGGAAACGGAAAACAAGACTGGATTACCAGACCATCTCAAGGAAGGAATAGAAAGGCTATCTGGTTATAACCTCTCAGGGGTACGTGTGAACTACAATTCGCCTAAACCAGCCCAATTAAATGCCCATGCGTATACGCAGGGTCAGTCGATTGAAGTAGCGCCTGGACAGGAGCGACACGTACCTCATGAAGCGTGGCATGTTGTTCAGCAGATGCAAGGCCGTGTGAAAGAAGAATTTAAGATGAATGGGGTTAAAGTCAATGGTAATCGGGAGTTAGAACGAGAGGCCGATGCAATGGGGGGAAGGGCTGAAAAAAGCAAATTAAAATTACATAGGAGTACGGAAGGAAAAAAGCAAAGAAGGTTCCCAACATCGAGAAATATTAGGAATTTCAAAACCAGAATGACTAAAATTTGTAAAAAAGACAATAGTGACAACCAGGAGCAATTGATAGTACAAAGAGTTAACATAGGAGATAAAGAGATAAAAAGTAACTCAACAATAGAGGATATTAAATCTGCATTAAAGTGGAATGGCTTTCAAATAGGACTAAATAATAACGCACTAAATAAAAACGAGTGGAAAGAACTACTTAATGAACTTAATGAACTAATCGATAAACAAAATCAGGAAAAAGAAGAGTTGCTAAACACAATCATTGAGGATATAGAATGGATTATACAAGGGTTAGAGGATAAAGAAGGGCAAGATGAAAACTTTGATAAACAAGAGCAAGATGAAGAATTAGATGACGTTGATGAATTTGACAACGAAAAATTTAAAAATAAAATGGCAGCTATTGTCAACAAATTTGGGTGGGATGCTTTTCCAGAGGAAACAAAAAAATTGCAATTATTAGGTGTTCACCAAACAGACCCAAAAAATGTAACAAGTCTGGTTGAAAATGGACCAGATCAGACTCGTATAGGTCAGGGTCACGGCTCTGGAAAAGGAGAGGGTTTTTATGTAACCCCTGTCAAGAAAAAACAAAACTTGCTTAAACAGGTAACAGCAATGGACTACGGCGAAGGACTTGTTGCCGTCTATGTTCCTAAAACATTCGAGGAACTGCTATTAATAACAACCTTAGGACAAAATGTAGACGAGATGGAACAAGATGAGGACAAAGATTCTTGGGACTATTATATAACAGAAAAAAGAGGCGAAATAATTATCCCTCCGAGAAACTTCGAAAAAGTCAAAATTGTGATAGATCCAAAAGTATTGGAATTTAAACAAAAAAACCAAAACAAAAAAAAGTAAATAGCGGAAGCGGTCAGAAGCTATCAGAGTAGGTACAAGAATTAATAAGCTGTAGATTATTGAGAAACAAACCACGTCATTCCAACCTTCCCCACGTAACAATTTATTACTAAGCAGTCGCACAAAAGGGTAGTGCCTATGGGGAAGTGTGGGAGTGGTAAGATGAATCTTGTCCAAAAATAGTCCTATGAATGATGGAATGCCCTCTATGGGGTCATCATAAGACCCATCAACAGGTCAAAACTAGTAAGGGAAGCCAAGGGTACTACTGTCGAGTGTGCCAACAAACGTTCACTTCTACTTTTGATACTCTTTACTATCGCGCCACAAATTGAACCCAAAACAATTCACACGGTTCTACAGGCTCATGCAGAGGGAAATAGTTTCAGAGGAGTCAGTCGGAGGACTAATCTCGCCTAAAATACGGTAGGAACGCCTGCTGCGAGCAGCTACAATGATTCATAATGCCCGTGTACAGAAGATTGAAACCTCACAAATCAGCGGTGATGAATTTTGGTCATTTGTCCAAAAAAACAATTTCGCTGTCAGTCCAATGAATTGAAAGAAGGAGACTGTTGGTAGAAGATGACTCAAGCATCATCAAGGGGCTTAATTCTGGCCGCTCTTGTAGGTAAACATACTGACCCTATCATCGAAGAATTAATAGTGAATACAGAAGGAAAAACCGATTGTCAACAATGGCGTACTGATGATTGGGGTGGATATAGCGCGAGTTTTACCTCCACAAGTAAGACACATCATCGGTTAATAGCAGACCCAACAACTAGAGCGAACGTTCCGGGATTGTCCGACAGCAGACGGGTCTCGGGCATCGGCGACAGCAATTTATTTGCCAAGGTCTGCTCCCAGACCTTGGCAACAGTAAGGTTGGTAGTCAGCTATTTCAATTGGATTTGGGTTCATAGTCGTTTTGGCAATACGGCGGCACAAAGGTCTGGGTTAGCGTTCGCGTAGCGTGGCCATAGGCCAATCGCCCCAAGGAGTTGGAATGACTGGCGCGGCATACCCACACTTTGCTGATGCACTACCGTTAATTCTCAATTAACAACGCCCCTATTCAGCTCTGTCTTTACCCAACAAGCCACTTCATGGTCAACACTTACTAATTCCAAGGTGGGATCGTTCTGCCAACATTTATCAATCACGAAAGGACAACGAGCCGCAAAGGGACAACCTTGGGGATAATTTGTTAAATCTGGTGGTAACCCTTCAATGGTCTGCAAACGCTCTTGGCGCTGTTCATCCAGACGGGGAATACTGTTGAGTAAACCAATAGTATAGGGATGGCGAGGATTTTTATAGATTTCCATCACCGATGCTTGTTCTACGACTTGACCGGCATACATCACTAAAATCCGATCCGCTAATCCCGCCAATAGCGCCAAATCATGGGTAATCCAAATCACGGCCATCCCAATTTCCTGGCGCAGTTTCTTGACTAATTCTACAATTTGGGCTTGGATGGTCACATCCAAAGCAGTGGTAGGTTCATCCGCAATCAGCAACTGCGGATTACAGGCTAATCCCATGGCAATCATGACTCGCTGGCGCATCCCTCCAGAAAATTGGTGGGGATAGTTACTAATCCGTTCCGCTGCACCAGGAATTCCCACTAATTCTAAGAGTTCAATCGCCCTAGATCGTCCTTGCTCTCGGCTCATCCCTTGGTGTAACCGTAGCGCTTCAGTAATTTGCCTTTCTACCTTTAGTACTGGGTTAAGGGAAGTCATGGGGTCTTGAAAAATCATCGCGATACGGTTACCCCGGATGTTCCGCATTTTCCCCTCACTAAGCTTTCGGAGGTCACGCCCTTCAAAAATGACTTCACCATTGGTAATCTTTCCAGGAGGAGACGGGATTAGTCCCATAATCGACAGGGCGGTGATGCTTTTACCAGAACCGGATTCACCAACTATCCCTAGGGTTTCCCCTTGATTGACCTGGAAGGAAATACCATTGACAGCATGGACAGTACCAGCTGGGGTGAAAAAGCATGTTTCTAGATTACGAAGGTCTAGGATTGGTGACAAGGGAAGAATTGAGAATTTAAGTATAGTTTATAGCATAGAGCAAAGGGAGCAGGGAGCAGGCAAGAGGCAAGAGGCAAGAGGCAAGAGGCAAGAGGCAAGAAAGCACAGGGAAGTCGGACATGGGAAAAAATTCTGTTTACTATGAGAAACGCGATCGTCGATTTCATAGTTTTCTACTCCCGATTCCCGATTCCCGATTCCCGATTCCCGATTCCCGATTCCCGATTCCCGATTCCCGATTCCCGATTCCCTAGTTCTATAAAAAACATTCATCACATCTATTTTTAATAGTTGCTGCCCAACCAATAGGGGATTCTTCGGCATAAAATATCGCAGCAGGTAAATGACCTTTAGGAGCGTCTAAACTAAAGGTTAACTGAGAATAAGAATGCCAAGAATCGGCATCACCCTTGCGCCATCCCACTAGATCGGCGAATTGATTATAATCTTGACTAACTTGCTGCCAAAGTTGAGATTGTATTCTAAATCCAAAATGACCTTGACTATACTGCTCCCAAAGCTGATTTAGTGTTAGCAAATCCTCACAGGGAAACTCTAGTAAGTCTGATTCTCTGAGATAATTTAACCCTTGAAGCCATTCTTGGTCTTTTTTACTAACCTTCTGCTGTTGTCTAAGGGTTTTAGCTATGGATAATACAATTTTATTGGTTTCCACATCAGCAGCTTTCCACTGCACTTTCATCAATAAAGTCTTAAGGTGAGTGTAGTCTATTTTTAGATTAGTCATAAGTTTAGGGAGTAGGGAATAGGGAGTAGGGAGTAGGGAGTAGGGAACAGGGAACAGGGAACAGGGAACAGGGAACAGGGAATAGGAAAAAAATACTCTGTACTTTATAGTTATGAAAAATGCTGTAATAATTGTAATTATTACAATTTTAATTTTCAAGTTTTTGATTATTTTTTAAATTTAATTTTATTTTTGATTAAAAATTAGCGAAGCAATCAAATAGCAGCGCCTAACTTTATTGATCTCTTAATAATTAAAAATATAATACTCATTAATTACCAATATTTTTTCTAATTTCTACTCCCTGCTCCCTGCTCCCTACTCCCTACTCCCTACTCCCTACTCCCTACTCCCTGCTCCCTTTGCTAAACATTTACATAATTCAGAGTTTAATGAATTTTATTTAAATGTTCTAAAGCTGGCTGGATTTACAGATAAAATACCCTTGGCAATAAAAATCAGCCATCACGTTGAAATAGATAAGTACATTTTTAAGCTATCAGCTAATGCTTACTTGAAAATTTTACTGAGGAAAAATAGTCATGACTAGTAAATTAGCGATCGCATTGATCGCAATTAGCGTTTTTGAGCTTTCGGCACAAGAGGTTAGTGCTGCGTCGATTACCCCAATCAACCTTGACGATCTCACCCTGGGAGCAACCATCACAGGACCTGTGGGTCCGACAGTAGATGCATCCCTAATTAATGGTGACGGAAACAGTCTGGGAGACTTGACCAGTAGCGTTTCTTGTCCTGTTGGTTTTCTGACTTGTGTGCCGCCCCAAAATCCATCGGGAACAATCTACACTTATATACACAAAGTTACTCCTGGTGTGGACTTTCCTAACGATCCCCCCTTCCCTCAACCGGATGGTTTACTTAGCTTTGATGATGTCAATCAGTTCGGGTTGGAGTTCAAAGCTGAAGGCTTTACAGGGGTTGCGGGCTATAGCTTTGGGGAAGCGAAGCAGGCACTCGGTTCCAGTGGGGAGTTTTCAATCAAGCTTGATGAAGATGGCAGTCTAGTCTGGAGCGTTGTCGGTGGATCAGATTGGAGTACTAATTTCGACACTCCAGAAACGATTTCTTTCTTTTGGCAAACCACACAACCTCCCATTGGTCCATTTGGGACCTTCACCGCTAAGAACGATACCCAATCCGGGACAGGTAATGGTCCACTGCCTCTAGCAGTGCCAGTGCCTGAGCCGATGTCATCTCAGGGTCTACTGGCTCTGGGCTTTCTGGGTCTAGGATTAGTGGTTAAGAGGGCTATCGGCTCTAGTCTCTTTTAAGGCAATTAGTAGGGAGTAGGGAATCAAGATGCAGTAGCTGGATCAAGGGCGTTCCGTCAGTCAAGTAATGAATAGCAGTAGAGTGGGCATCCTGCCCGCTCGAAAATAAGGAGGAAACTGGCAAGATGCCAGTTCTACGCAAGATGCCAGTTCCACGCCTGATGCCCATTCTACAGGTGGGACCCAAGCCGCGAGGGATTGCTCGCGGCCTTGGAGGCGTCTGGAATTTTGAGCAATAGTAGAGTGGGTAAGGCAAATCCAAACCCACTCTATCAGATCTCGATGCTACTGCTTTTAGGTGCTACACCTAATGGGATTTTACTTATCCGTGAACTGGTTCAACCAATTGGTCAAATCCACTTCGGTATCAAAATCTAATAACGCTTCTCCTAAATCCTCCAACTGGTCAAAGGATAATTCCTCAATTTGATTTTGTAATTGGGGATTGATTTCACCTAGGCGACGGCTAAGTAGACGCTTAATTAAATTAAGCTCATTGCGCTTTCCTTGTTCTAATCCCTGTCCTAATCCTTGTTCTAATCCTTGTTTTAATCCCTGTTTTAATCCTTGTTCTAATCCTTGTTCTAATCCTTGTTCTAATCCTTGGCGAATAATTCGTTGATAAACTACTGACTCCTGCATCATATCCTCCCGAAAATAAGCTTGAATTAACTGTTCATCAAATTTCACCCCAGCCAACAGTTGCACGCAAGCAGATAAGTTACGCTGTTGTTGTCTATCTTCAATCATATCGATTCTGGCTGCTACTTGGGATAGCAAGGTTTCTGGCACTTCAGTTTGTGCTAACACGGCCAAGGGTAGTAACCCTGGGGTGGTAAGTAATGGTTGTGGATCACATTCCCAAATCCGAATTACCCGATAGCGGAAGGATAGGTTCCTCTCGGTAAATTGATTTACAAATACTCCGGCTAATCGGCTTGGTTTCAGAAAAATTATTACTTGTTCAATATCACAGCGGTACTGGCGATACAACCTGACCCAATAATCGAGCATCCGCAGGGGTAAGGGAGGTTCAGATTGGGGTAGGGTTTGAAATTCCAGATGCAAAATAGCATCAGCAACTCGCACAAAAAACAAGGCATCTGCCCGAATTGGTTCTGTGCTTAATTCGGTGTTGAGAATTTCGATATTCTCTGCTGGTTCTTGGTTAAACAACCAACGGGTAAAGGCTTGAGGATATTGTTCAACCAAATATTTTAGGGTGCTGTCGTAAGTCATTACACATCTGATCTAACTAAGTCAATTCTGGTTAAGTAATCGAAAACAGGGTTAAGAGCCACAAATTCGACGACTCGAACCTATCCCAAATCATCTTCTTAAAACCCAGGGCAAGGTATGTCGTAAATATCGGCTACTTAACTAACTCTTTAAATCCCAGTAAATCCCGACAATCATCAACGGGATATCGGTGGATAAAACCCAGCATAAATTATGGCTATTGTTGGGTAATGTTATTCTATTTTATCACATTTATTAGCTATAATATTACTGTTAATTTAGTTAATAAATTGAAGAGTTTTATCGCTACAATCGGGAGTGACTTACTTCAGTTAAATCTATAGATCCCCCCTCACCCCCCTTAAAAAAGGGGGGAACAAGAATTATCGGTATTTTTGGGCAATAATAGAGTGGGTAAGGCAAATCCATACCCACTCTATCAGAGCTCGATGCTACTGCTTTTAGGTACTACACCTAACCAGATTTTACTTATCCCTAAACTGGTTCAACCAATTGGTCAAATCCACTTCGCTTTCAAAATCTAATAACGCTTCTCCTAAATCTTCCAACTGGTCAAAGGATAACTTCTCAATTTGATTTTGTAATTGGGGATTGATTTCACCTAGACGACGGTTAAGTAGACGGATAATTAAATTAAGCTCATTGCGCTTTCCTTGTTCTAATCCCTGTCCTAATCCTTGTTCTAATCCTTGTTCTAATCCTTGTTTTAATCCTTGTTCTAATCCTTGTTCTAATCCTTGTTTTAATCCTTGTTTTAATCCCTGTTCTAATCCTTGTTCTAATCCTTGTTCTAATCCTTGGCGAATAATTCGTTGATAAACTACTGACTCTTGCATCATATCCTCCCGAAAATAAGCTTGAATTAAATTAAGAATGAAGAATTAAGAATTAAGAATTAAGAATTAAGAATGCATAATTTAGAACTTATAGCAACCGAAGTATAGTTGATAACAGAGGATTTTGGTTGAAAGGGAGCAGGGAGTAGGGAGCAGAAATATGTCTTAAGCTTTACTGCGACTGCTATACATTCTCAATTCTACATTCTAGATTATACATTCTTAATTCTACATTCTTAATTCTACATTCTTCATTGGTTCTGTGCTCAATTCGGTGTTGAGAATTTCCATATCCTCTGCTGGTTCTTGGTTAAACAACCAACGGGTAAAGGCTTGAGGATATTGTTCAACCAAATATTTTAGGGTACTATCGTAAGTCATTACACATCTGATCTAACTAAGTAAATTCTGGTTAAGTAATCGAAAACAGGGTTAAGAGCCACAAATTCGACGACTCGAACCTATCCCAAATCATCTTCTTAAAACCCAGGGCAAGGTATGTCGTAAATATCGGCTACTTAACTAACTCTTTAAATCCCAGTAAATCCCGACAATCATCAACGGGATATCGGTGGATAAAACCCAGCATAAATTATGGCTATTGTTGGGTAATGTTATTCTATTTTATCACATTTATTAGCTATAATATTACTGTTAATTTAGTTAATAAATTGAAGAGTTTTATCGCTACAATCGGGAGTGACTTACTTCAGTTAAATCTATAGATCCCCCCTCACCCCCCTTAAAAAAGGGGGGAACAAGAATTATCGGTATTTTTGGGCAATAATAGAGTGGGTAAGGCAAATCCAAACCCACTCTATCAGATCTCGATGGCACTGCTTTTAGGTGCTAAACCTAACGGGATTTTACTTATCCGTTAACTGGTTCAACCAATTGGTCAAATCCACTTCGGTGTCAAAATCTAACAACGCTTCTCCTAAATCCTCCAACTGGTCAAAGGATAATTCCTCAATTTGATTTTGTAATTGGGGATTTATTTCACCTAGGCGACGGCTAAGTAGACGCTTAATTAAATTAAGCTCATTGCGCTTTCCTTGTCCTAATCCTTGTTCTAATCCTTGTTCTAATCCTTGTTCTAATCCTTGTTCTAATCCTTGTTTTAATCCTTGTTTTAATCCCTGTTCTAATCCTTGTTCTAATCCTTGTTCTAATCCTTGGCGAATAATTCGTTGATAAACTACTGACTCTTGCATCATATCCTCCCGAAAATAAGCTTGAATTAACTGCTCATCAAATTTCACCCCAGCCAACAGTTGCACGCAAGCAGATAAGTTACGCTGTTGTTGTCTATCTTCAATCATATCGATTCTGGCTGCTACTTGGGATAGCAAGGTTTCTGGCACTTCAGTTTGTGCTAACACGGCCAAGGGTAGTAACCCTGGGGTGGTAAGTAATGGTTGTGGATCACATTCCCAAATCCGAATTACCCGATAGCGGAAGGATAGGTTCCTCTCGGTAAATTGATTTACAAATACTCCGGCTAATCGGCTTGGTTTCAGAAAAATTATTACTTGTTCAATATCACAGCGGTACTGGCGATACAACCTGACCCAATAATCGAGCATCCGCAGGGGTAAGGGAGGTTCAGATTGGGGTAGGGTTTGAAATTCCAGATGCAAAATAGCATCAGCAACTCGCACAAAAAACAAGGCATCTGCCCGAATTGGCTCTGTGCTCAATTCGGTGTTGAGAATTTCGATATCCTCTGCTGGTTCTTGGTTAAACAACCAACGAGTAAAGGCTTGAGGATATTGTTCAACCAAATATTTTAGCGTACTATCGTAAGTCATTCACTTAGGAAAAGCAAGACCAAGTCAGTATATAGTATTTCTAACTAATTAATGAATAATATTACTGATTACTGTGACAAATTATCGCGCAAACTTTCTAAATTCTCACGGCAGGTTACAGTGTTAGGATGATTTGACCCTAACGTCCGTTCTGCAATCTCCAATGCCTGTTGATAGAGGGGTTCGGCCTGGTGATAGCGCTCCATTGACTCGTAGAGTGCTGCCAGGTTGTTGAGACTGGATGCTACATGGGGATGGTTATCACCCAGCAACTGCTTTGTCATCTCCAAAGCCTGTTGTAAGAGGGGTTCGGCCTGGTCATAGCGCCCCATTGAGGAGTAGAGTCCACCGAGGTTGTTGAGACTGGTGGCCACATCGGGATGGTCATGACCCAGCCGCTGCTTTGTCATTTCCAATGCCTGTTGAAAGAGGGGTTCGGCCTGATCATAGCGCCCCATTGAGTAGTAGAGTCCAGCCAGGTTGTTGAGACTGGTGGCCACCAAAGGATGGTCGTGACCCAGCAGTTGCTTTCTGATATCCAAAGCCTTTTGATACAGTGGTTCGGCTTGATCACAGCGCCCCATTGAGTAGTAGAGTCCAGCCAGGCCGTTGAGACTCGTAGCCACATCGGGATGGTGGTGACCCAGCAGCTGCTTTCTCATCTCCAATGCCTGTTGAAAGAGGGGTTCGGCCTGATCATAGCGCCCCAAATACTCGTAGAGTGCAGCCAGGTTGTTGAGACTTTGAGCTAAATCGGGATGGTCTGTGCCCAGCCGCTGCTTTCTCATCTCCAATGCCTGGACATAGAGAGATTCTGCCTGATCGTACTGCCCCTGAGACGAGTAGAGTAATCCCAGGTTGTTGAGACTTTGAGCTACATGGGGGTGATCCTCACCCAGGCGCTTTTTAAACAGTTCTAATGCTTGGAGATAGAGGCATTCTGCCTCATGGTAGCGCCCCTGACCATAGTAGACAAATGCCAGGTTATTGAGACTGGTGGCCACCAAAGGATGGTCGTGACCCAGCCGCTGCTTATACAGCTCCAATGCCTGTTGATAGAGGGGTTCGGCCTGATCATAGCGCCCCATTGAGTCGTAGAGTGCAGCCAGGTTGTTGAGACTGGTGGCCACCAAAGGATGGTGGTGACCCAGACGGCTTCTAGTTATCTCTAAACATTGCTTCCACCACAGTTCAGCCTGGTCATAGGTACCTTGACCTTGATAGAATTTCCCTAGGCCAATAAACGGCCATGGTAAATCTTCATTTCTGAGCCAGTCAGTTAGGACTGTGGCAGCTTCAACTAAATGAGGGATGGCCGGGTTAACTGCTGCAATGATTTCTAGAGTTGGTCTATCAGGAATTTTTTTGGCTACAGCCACCATTACCTGACAAAAGCTTCGCTTGTAGCTATCAGCCTCTGGTAATTGAGCCAGCTTGGTCTGGAAAAATTCTCGAATTAGTTGATGGAGCCGATAGGTTTGCTGTTCGGTCAGTTGTAACAGGTTCAGTTTCAGTAAACTGCGATTGGCCGTAGGCCACGCTACGCGAACGCGTATTTCCCACAACTCCGAAGCTTTTAGACTATGAGTACTTTTTCCAAATAGTCGTTGACAACACTTCTGTATCCATGTTTTGAGACCTTGGCGAGACTCGTGTATTTGTACACACTGCTCCACTAACTTCCAGTCAAAGGTAGCAGCAGCAAATAAACTTAGCAGACACCCCAGGTGCTTTGCTTCTTCTGAAAGGGTTGACCAGGATAACTCAAACGCCGCTGCTACTCCCAACTCGGCGGTCATATCTGGTTGTTGTTCACACAAAGCCTGTGCTTCTAACCGCTTATGCTTCAATTGCTCCTGGACTTCTGTTACTTTCAGAGTGGGATGTTCGTAAAGATATCGTCCGACTAACTCCAAACCCAAGGGCAAATACCCCAACCATTCACATAAGGCTTCTGCTTCGTTTAGTTCTTTCTCAATGCGCTCTTTTCCAACAAGGGATTCCAATAATTCCAATGCTGCCCCTGGGGAAAGTACATCCAAGTCAATTCGTCGGTAAGAAGCCCCTGGACGTTGACGGCTGGTGACCAGTACTTTAAAGCGGGATTGGGCTGGAGGTAAGTAGGGCTGAATTCTCTGTTTGTAGTCCTTGCTGAAAGAAGGGACATCATCCAGCACGATCAATGCTGTTCCTTCTGGCCAATGCCCCCAGCAGTATCTTACCTGCTCCTTGAACTCTAGTTCATCTGGAATCGTTAATCCTAATTCCCGGGCAAAACTAACAATTTGAGTCCCGAGATCTACACCGCGCACTGGAAACCAGCACAACCCACCAGGGTAATTATCCTGATTTTTCAGAGCATATTGTAGAGCTAACTCAGTTTTGCCCACACCGCCCATTCCGGCAATGGCACAAATCACTAATTGATCGGTCTGTTGAAATTCTTCATGGAGCTGCTCAAGTTGAGGGTCCCTACCGACAAAGTGGGGAGTGCCACGATTGATAATGTTACTGGGGGGATTTAACTTTTTTTTTTCTTCCCCTTGCCATCGGGTCGTTTGGTCGTTCGCGCAATAACTCCACTGGTAGCAGTTTCGTGCCGTCCTCTCCTTTGGGCAGTCTAAAGGTAGGATCCCGACCGATTTCCCGTCCACCGTCCTGTTTTTTCCATGCTTGACGGGGGTAGATGCGGAGGGAGGCGGTGTTCCCTTCGATTTTCAATTCACATAGTGAATAACCATGGAGCCGTTCCTTTTTTTCTTTCCCCCACCCTTCAATGCCGAACAGGGAGCAGCCTTGCAGTGTGCTTCGAGGATTAGCACCACCTTCTGCCAAGCTGCTCAAGTTAGACTGGTGCATGTGTCCGAACAGATGTAAAGCGAATCGTTCGGGCGAGCTATAAATCTCCCCTTTTAGCTGCTCTTGGGCTTCTTCGGTTAGCCAATCCTGGGGGTGGTGGGTAAGTAGCAAACAGGCATCGTGGTCTTGTGCCCAAGACGGCCCATGGTCATGACTTTCATTACATGCCTTATGGAACTGGCATATATCTAGAGCAAGCTTACCGTGTCTACCGTCCATCAGTTGCAGAAACGCGCTATTGAGTCCTAAAATTCCGAGTTTGAACCCATCCTTCTCAATTGTTGCTGAAAAATCTCCTGGCAGTATGCCTTTTGAATAGATGTCGGGCTTAGGTACGGTCGTATTTTGCCACCATTGAAGATAATTATCGAAAGCCTTGTCTACAAGTTGTCGCTCAGGACATTTGCTGTTATCCCAAAATGCCTGTTGGAATTCATGATCGTCCCACCGATCCTGGAGATTAATCAATACGGAGTCAGACTGATCTGGTCGAACCAGGTCGTGGTTGCCAGGTACAGCCAGAAACTTTGGCTCAAATTCCATCTCGCGAAACTTTTTCCAGAACTTATCTAAGAGTTTGTCTAGCTGTTGGAATTCCGATTCACTGCCGCGCTGAGTGAGATCGCCAGTAAACATTACCAAATCGATTGGGCCTACCGTTTCACAAAGGTACTCTAAATCCTTAAAGAAAATTTCCTCAACATTTGGCCAGAGAGTTTTTGAGCCTTTCATACCCATGTGAAGGTCTGTCAGATGTAACCACCTAAGGATCACCTCCGTGTGATCATACATTTTGACCAAGCTAGTTGAATCACTCACCGATTAGCTTCCAGTTAACTATATATTATTAACCAGTAGATGCCTGAAACCCAATTTTGATTTAGTCTAACACAGGAAAATCAGGGAACAGCGGATCTGGGAACAGGGAACAAAAGTGATAACAATTCATTTTATATACCTATCACAATTTATCTGATATATTTCAGTTTTTTGAGTTACCGTTGCCGATGATATCAGTAAAGTTAATCCAATAAAAAATGCCATTCTCTGAAAGAGATGCTACGCGATTGAAGGAAGGTCACGCTACGCGATCGCTAACATTTTTATTCTATTCCCGATTCCCGATTCCCGATTATCATTGGGTCTTGGTGGGCATTGCCGATTTGATTAATCGCCGTTCAATCATGATCTTTATCGGCAATGCCCACCCTACGATTCTAACATTTTTATTCTATTCCCGATTCCCGATTTCCGATTCCCGATTATGATTGGGTATTGGTGGGCATTGCCCATTTCATTAATCGCGGTTCAATCATGATCTTTATCGGCAATGCCCACCCTACGACTCTAACATTTTTATTCAATTCTCAATTCTACATTCTTAATTCTACATTCTTAAGTTTTTTTGTACATTTTATTTCAATACCATCTCACAAAAAAAATTATAATACCCCTTGACACAATATTTTGTAATCGTTATGATTATATTTATAAATCTCAAACACGAGTTTAATTATGACTGAAGACTTTGTACCAAACAAAAACAACAATCCTGAAGAGACTACTCCTGGTAATACTCCTCAGGAACCTTCCCAAAAAAAATACCCTGTTAAGCACATTTTGAAGGGGTCACGTAAAGCAATACTCAATACCATGCATACCCTTTATGCACTGCGTTACGCGGAAATCTCGGAGTGGAGCCCCCTTCAGCCCACTGGCATCCCAGGGGAATTCATCACAATGATGACGAAGTATTTAATTATCGGTTAAACTAATCTACAGGGGGTTTTACCCCCCTGGCAAAAAAATCAGGTCTGATGTCAGTGGTCAGCGATCAGCGGTCAGCGGTCAGCCCTTGGCCTTTGGGTAATAGCTAATAGCTGAATGATAATAGCTGATAACTGTTCGCGTAGTGTGCGCGTAGCGCATAAACTGATAGCTGACAGCTTACGGTCTGATTAAATCGGATGATGTCTGGTTTGGTTTACAAAGTTGAGTCATAAAGATAACTTCTAGCCGTGGAAAGTATTTCTGCGGCTATTTTTTTTGGGGTTGAAAGTTGGGAGGTTGAAGGTTAAAGGTTATTCGGTTGAAGGTTTAAGGTTGGGATGTTCAAGGTTTAAGGTTGGGAGGTTGAAGGTTTAAGGTTGGGAGGTTGAAGGTTTAAGGTTGGGAGGTTGAAGATTTAAGGTTGGGATGTTGAAGGTTTAAGGTTGGAATGTTGAAGGTTTAAGCTTGGAATGTTGAAGGTTTAAGCTTGGGATGTTGAAGGTTTAAGGTTGGGATGTTCAAGGTTTAAGGTTATTATCCGGAAATTCCCCATCTCCCCATCTCCCCATCTCCCCATCTCCCCATCTCCCCATCTCCCCACACTCTCTTCTTCAAAGGGGTACTGTCAAAACAAATCCAGGTAATACGTCTTCTCCAGATAAATTAACTGGAAATCCGACTATTTCTACTGGTTGATTGGGACGGTATATTTCTACTTGCTGATTCTGAGGGTTAATTAACCAACCTAGTTGTAAGCCACTGTTGAGGTATTCTTTCATCTTGTCTTGTAGAGACTTAAGTGTATCTGTCCGTGAACGCAATTCAATTACAAAATCAGGGCAAATCGGGGGGAATTTTTGCTGTTGTTCTGGAGTAAGAGCTTGCCAACGGTCTAACGTTACCCAAGCTGCATCGGGGGATCTATCTCCGCCGTTAGGTAGTTTAAACATGGTGGAGGAACTGAAAACTTTTCCCATGTTAGTTTGACGGTTCCAAATGGTTAGTTCAGTAATCAAATCTGCTTCTTGATTTCCACTAATTCCTCCTACCGGTGGCATGATAATTAATTCTCCCTTAGCAGTGCGCTCTATCTGGAACTCTGGATTTACTTGACAAAGATGATAAAATTGATTATCGGTAAAATCCACATTGTCTAAGTTAAGGGTTACAAACATCATTAACCTCCGAGTTGGTGTTCAAATAATCTTGTATCCAATTGCAACCATAGATTAGTAACTGATCTAAATCGAGGACTTGATCTAAATTCCATATAATAACAGTGTTGTCTCCACTAGCAGAGGCGAGCATTTCACCATCGGGGCTGAAAACTACGGCTAAGACGCCATCGCTATGTCCTTTCAGGGTAGTTAAAAGGGTTCCATCCTGCTTCCAGAGTTTGACGGTTTTGTCATAACTAGCGCTAGCAATTCTGTTACCGTCAGGGCTAAACACTACTGCTAATACCCCTGCTTGATGACCGTTGAGGGTAGTAATCAAGGTTCCATCTCGCTTCCAGAGTTTAATGGTTTTGTCCCAACTCGCTGACGCAATGGTTTCACCATCGGGACTGATGGCAACGCTGTAAACTCGGTCATGGTGTCCTTTGAGGGTAGTAATCAAGGTTCCGTCTGGCTGCCAAAGTTTGACAGTCTTATCCCAACTGGCGGAAGCAATTAGAGTCCCGTCTTTCTTGATGCAATAGCGAGTGGGGGAAACCAACGGCAGTCGCTCATGGGGAGGGGCTGTGTGCGGAACCTGCGTCCGCACCTTGTAAGCCCCGTGGGAACCCCCAAGACCGCGCTGCCTCCCCAAGACCGCGCTGCATCGCTTGCTGAAGGCTACTCCATAAATGCGATCGCTATGGCCCTTGAGGGTATTAATTAAGGTACCGTCCCGTTTCCAGAGCTTAATGGTTTTATCGGCACTAGCGGAGGCCATCATCTCACCGTCGGAGCTGAAGACTACTGCTAAAACGGCGCTGCTATGATTTGTTAAGGTTTTTAGCAAGCTACCGTTTCTGTGCCAGAGCTTGATGGTGTTATCGGCACTAGCAGAAGCAATCATCTCACCATCGGGGCTAATCGCTATTCCTGAAACTCTAGCGCTATGGCCACTCAGGGTTGTTTGTAGGCTACCGTCTTTATTCCACAGTTTCACGGTCTGATCCCAACTCGCGGATGCAATGGTTTTTCCGTCTGGGCTAATGGCCACTGCCCAAACTAAATCACTATGCCCCCTGAGCCTGGTGAGGATGATGCCATCGGGCTTCCAGAGCCTAACCGTTCCATCCCAACTCGCGGATGCAATAGTTTTTCCGTCTGGGGTAATGGCCACACCGTACACTAAATCTTGATGCCCTCGTAGGGTATTGAGTAATGTGCCTTCCCCACTCCACTGCTTAACGGTTCCGTCCCAACTCGCGGACGCAATGGTTTGACCATCTGGGCTGATAGCAACGTTGTAAACGCGATCGCTATGGCCGTTGAGGGTGTTTAGTAAAGTGCCATCAGCACGCCAGAGTCTAACGGTTTTATCCCCTGACCCGGACGCAATGGTTTGACCATCTGGGCTGATGGCAACGTTGTAAACGCGGTCATTATGCCCCTGAAACGTCCTTAGTAATGTCCCATTATAGCCCCAAAGTTTAACGGTTTTGTCCCCTGACGCGGACGCAATGGTTTTACCATCTGGGCTAATGGCCACTCCATAAACAGTAGCGCTATGGTCTTTAAGGGTAGTAATCAAGGTACCATCAGCTTTCCAGAGCTTAACGGTTTTGTCTCCAGACCCTGAAGCAATCATCTGGCTGTCGGGGCTAATGGCAACACCATAAACCCCAGCTTGATGACCCTTGAGGGTTTTATCGGGTTGGGGTTCAAACGTTCCCTGACTATCCCGTTTCCAGAGTTTGACGGTTTTGTCGTCACTAGCGGAAGCAATCAGATTCCCGTCTAGGCTAATCGCAATGTCGTAAACCCCAGCTTGATGACCGTTTAGGGTAGAGATTAGTTTACCATCCAGTGTCCAGAGTTTGATGGTCTTATCATAACTAGCGGTAGCGATTAGATTAGCATCCTGGTTAATGGCAACTGCCCAAACCTGATCGCTATGCGTTACTAAGCGATTATATTCAACAGTCCCATAAACTGCCTGTCTTAGCACCGATTCTACTTGAGTTTCCGTAGCCTGGTCGGCGTTACCAAAGCTTTTCAATCGTTCCTTGGCTCGGATGGCTTCTACTAGGGCGTCCAATTGTTGATTGGAGGCAAAGAGCGCTGCTGAGGATTTTGCGATCGCATTAATTTCGCTAATAGCTGAGCGTCTATATCCCAGGTAAGTGGTCACCCCTAACCCCGTGGAAACCATCAATGCTGTACCCACTGCCATTAGCAAGAACTTGAGTCGTCTGGCACTTTTTTTCTGTTCTGCTAATCTTGCTTCTGCTTCCTTAGCCCGTTCTGCTTCTAAATACCGTTGCTGTTCAATCCAGCTTAATTCTTGAGAAGCAGCTAAGAATTCATCATCTACTACACTCAACCGTTTGCCCGCTTTCCAGTTTAAGGCTTCTGCTAAAGCTTGTCCTCGCAACAGCCGAGAATTATCTTCACGATTAGAAGCTAACCAAGCATTGAGGGCTTGATTATAGGGTCGCAGATTACCTAATTTTTGCTCAACCCAATCCTGATTAAAAATAGACTGGTAAATACGATTATAAACCTTTAGCACTGGGGAAGTTTTGTTCTCCTGACCAGGCTGTTTAACAACTAACCCACTTAGCCGTAATTCTATTTGTTCAGGACTGTCATCCGCAGCAATTTCTCCCTGTTGTAAGATTTGCTGATAAAGTGCCAATAACCGACTAGACCCTTGTTCATTTCTGATAATCCGTTCCCGTAAGGTTCGTAAATGCTCCGGTTGATCATTGGCTTCCCAGTTTTCAATAATTTCCTTGCGCACAAGCTGCTCTAACCAAAATCCTTCCGTACCAGGGGGAATCCTCAGAGAGCCACTAATTGCCGTTTGATTTGATATCCACACCAGATAGCACAGCTTTTGAGTCAGAAATGGTTGTCCTCCTGTCCAAGCTAATATTTCTTTGAGAATAGTTTGGGGATTGTCTACCAATCCTACTAATCCTGATGCTAATGGTTGAGCTTCTTCTAGGGTAAACCCATGTAAATCAATAGCCTTACCAATATTAAAGGGAGTTCGTTCTTTCTGGGAAATTAAATCCGAAGGGGTTGCTACTCCAAATAAAGCAAAGGTGAGGCGATTGTAGTCAGGATTTTCCGCTCGCTGGTTATAGCAGGCTCGAATCAGAGCAAAAAAATCATCGGTGGGAAAATTTAGGCTAATAACGCTATCGATTTCATCAATAAAAATAAAAATTTTTTCGCTTTTAAGGTTAACTAATAAAATTTCTTCGATCACCAGACTCAATCGCTGGATTTCCGATAAATCATCGTGTTCACGCCACCAAGTTTTTAAATTAAATTTTCTGGAAAGTTTGAAATTCCTTAATAACTCAACGACTAATCCTTTGTACCACTGCTGGGGAGTAATAGTTTCGCTACCAATTATGGTCATATCAATAGAAGCGCAGCTAAAACCAGCCTGTTGCAGTCGATGCTTGATCCGTAAGCGCAAGCTAGACTTACCCATCTGTCGGGAGTTGAACACATAACAAAACTCACCCCTAATTAAAGCGTTATAAAGTTCAGCATCAGCTCGACGCTCTACATAACTAGGGGCATTTAATTTTAAACTACCACCGACTTGATATTCGTAGGTGTCCATGTGAGCAGTTTTGAATTGGGTGAGGTACTTTCTGCTGGGTTTTAGGGAGTAGGGAGTAGGGAGTAGGGAGTAGGGAGTAGGGAGTAGGGAACAGCGGATCTGGGAACAGGGATAATTTTACTTTTATAATTAGGTATATAGATACCCCCTAACCCCCCTTAAAAAAGGGGGGAATTAGATTCAAAAGTCCCCCTTATTAAGGGGGATTTAGGGGGATCTGAATTAGGCATTAACAATGCTAACATACTCTTGAACAGGTAAACATTCCTGTGTAATCAGGATTATTAAAATTGGTGTTGGTTTTAATTGGGAATCAAATCAGCCCACAACATTGCTATGTCTGTTCCAGCAGTCTTATTTCTAAATTTATCAGATAAACGGGCTATTTGTTCCTCAGAAAAATGATTCTTCCAATCTCCGATTTCTCCTTTCCGGATAAACGGTGTCATTTCTTTAGGTCGCTGACTCGACCACCGACTTTGGTCTTGGCTCATGCTGGTAAAACTGGTGTGTTTAAGAATGCTATTGAAAATTTCAGCATTATTTAGTTTGTCTAAATATGAACTCCCTAAAAATTTAGCAATTTTGCGAATATGTTTAGGAGTATCAGCTTTCATAGCTTCGTAAGTGATAAACAAAACATTGTCATCCTGGCGATGGTCATACCAAGACAGTAAATGTTCGAAATAATCACCCCACTCAACTTCCCCTTCAATAAAGCATTCAAAAAAATCATTAAAGGTTCCTTCAGCAAAATTGTAGTGCTTCACAAACCCTTTAGTATGGTAATAAAAAGAAACAACACAATCAAAGGGATTGCGAGCAATATAGATATACTTGGCATCAGCACAGTAAGGGGTGCATGAGTAAGGACAATGAGTTTTAATAAACCTTGGTGATGCCATGGCTGCCACAAAATCAGCACCCACTTCTTCTAGATGAGGTACTTCTAAATTGATGTCTTTGCCCACAGGTAGGGGTTCCCCATCATGGTTGAGCATCCAGACAATATGTTGAACCCAAGTTGTGCCACATTTGGGATAAGTAACAATAAAGTTATCCTCTGGTTGAGCATTGTAACTGAGTCCAGATTCAAAACAGGTTACCGGAAATCCCATGGGAATACGGAATCCCCGACACATTGAGTAGTGGGGTTTTTGTGGTTGTTGCTTCATTGTTGATCGTTAGGGAATAGGGAATGGGAAAACGGGAATAGGGAATAGGGGTAATATAACTGTATATCATAAGTACGATCAAGGCTATCAATCGGTTTAATCACATTATTTATGGTAATATTGTTTGTGGTTATTTGTCTGTTGTATAAAATTAATTAAATATTAACTATAGCATTGCCAAATATAGCATTAAACTAAATCATGATAAATCATGACATCAAAAAATCCTTGGCTCTCTTTCCTACTATTGCTAGGTTGCCTTTTGCCTTTTGCCTTTTGCCTTTTGCCTTTTGCCTATTTACCGATTCCCTGAAATGATTATTCAAACCCTACCTAAAAACGTAGTTCATCTAATTGCTGCTGGGGAAGTCATTGATTCAATAGCCGCAGTGGTGCGAGAACTGATCGAAAATTCCCTTGATGCTGGGGCAAGTCGGATTACCGTTTCCCTGTGGACTGAGCAATGGCGGATACGAGTGGCAGATAATGGCACAGGGATGGAGGTCAAGAATTTGCAAAAAGCGGCTTTTGCCCACAGTACTAGCAAAATCTCTAGTAGTGATGATCTGTGGAAGATTACTAGTTTGGGATTTCGTGGGGAAGCGTTGCATAGTTTGGCGGCTGTGGCAGAGTTAGAAATTTTGAGCCGATGTCCAGGAAATAGTCAGGGGTGGCGAGTAATTTATAATTCCCAAGGTGAACTGCGTCAGATTGAAACTGCTGCGATCGCACCCGGTACGATTGTGATCGTGTCTAATTTATTTGGTAAGTTGCCCGTGCGTCGCCAGGGTTTACCGGCAATGGCACAACAGTTGCGTGCTGTCCAAACCATTATTCATCAACATGCTCTGTGTCATCCTAGGGTGAGCTGGCAAGTGGAGCAAAATGGACGTCCATGGTTTAATCTTTGTCCTGGTCATACTGCCCAACAGATTCTGCCTCAAATTATCAAGCACTTAAAGGAAAGTGATTTGCAGCCCCTAACGGTAGAGGTGCCGATACCGGAAAAGGGAACAGAGCAAGAACAGGATAAAAGCACTAAGGGAAATCTCGGAAATGGTTTGATAGAGCTAGTGTTAGGATTACCGGATCGATGCCATCGCAGACGTGCAGACTGGGTAAAGGTAGCCACTAATGGACGAATTGTGCGATCGCATGAGTTGGAACAAACCATGATCACAGCATTAGCTCGAACCTTGCCTCGCGACCGCTATCCCATTTGTTTCCTGCACCTGCGGATTTGTCCGAGTCAAATCGACTGGAATCGTCATCCAGCAAAGACCGAAATTTACTTACACTCGGTATCTTACTGGCAAGAGCAAGTTGCTGAAGCTATCGAGCACGCTTTGCGAATCACCCCAGCCACTCTCCCAGAAGCGATTCACTCGAACAGGGTAAAACAGTTACTCAAAACATCGGAAGCTAGAGGAGGTTACACCACCAGTCGTTCAATTCAAGGGATAGCAGCCACTCAAGAAATTACTGACAAAACTGATAGCAAAACCGATGATATTGGGCTCATCCAACTGCGAGCCATGGCTCAGCTTCATAATATGTATATTGTAGCAGAGCATCCCACCGGTATTTGGTTAATTGAACAGCACATTGCCCATGAACGGGTGTTGTATGAAGAATTATGCGATCGCTGGCAGTTAGTCCCCTTAGAACCTCCCATCATTCTCCAGCAGTTATCCCCTAAGCAGGTTGAACAACTACAGCGGATTGGTTTAGAAGTTGACCCCTTTGGAGAAGAATTGTGGGCAGTACGGAATGCACCAGAACTGTTGCGTCAGCGAGACGATTGTGCCAAAGCCCTATTAGAACTTAGTTTAGGAGGAGACTTACAAACCGCTCAAGTAGCAACTGCCTGCCGCAGTGCAATTCGCAATGGTATCCCCCTGAGCTTGTCAGAAATGCAGCAGTTATTAGATCAGTGGAAAAAGACTAGAAACCCTCGCACTTGTCCCCACGGGCGTCCCATTTATTTATCCTTAAAAGAGTCTGCTCTTTCCCGTTTTTTCCGCCGTCATTGGGTAATTGGAAAAAGTCATGGGATATAAGGAAGAGTTGGCAAGTTGAAGGTTGGCAAATTGAAGGTTAGAAAGTTGAAGGTTAGAAAGTTGAAGGTTGGCAAGTTATCAAGTTGTTCGCGTAGCGTGGCCTTTTGGCCAAGGTTAGCAAGTTGTTGGCCCAAGGCGTTCGGTGTAGGGTAGGTTAACCAGTTGTTCGCCCAAGGCGATTCGGTGTAGGGAGTGACTGAATAGAAAATATCTATAGCCTTTATAGATGAGATGTAAACCTAGGAGGTATTTTTTTATTAAAAAAGAAAAATACAGATCTCTTTACCCTCTTGCGTTTTGCCTTTTTACTCTTGCCTTTTTCAGCAATTTGTGGGTTTACAACCCAAATAAAAACGCTAGACTAACCAGCTCCTCCTTAACAACACTACAGCCAGTAGTGTAAAGTATTGTTACATAAATGAACACTTCTGTTGATAATATTGCTAGTGTATAAACGCCAGCAAAAAAAGAATAGTGCTGACCTAAATATAGTGCTGAAAATATAGGTATTTGTGGTGTATAAACCTGAACTTTGTGCATGTTTATAGAGAAACCCAAGGCTGTAATATTTATTTAGGACAAGATTAAAATCAGCATCAGGGTCAAGAGTACAATGCCTAAACTCTAAAACTTACCCCTATGGAAAACCAAATCACTGCGACTCAGCTTTCTCTCCCCAAAGGTGGAGGAGCAATCCAAGGTATAGGAGAAACATTTCAAGCTTCGGAATTCACTGGAACCGCTTCCCTGTCTATTCCGATTGGGACCTCCTCCTGTCGCGGATTTGAGCCAAAAATTAGCGTTGATTACAGTTCTGGTAGTGGGAACGGAAGCTTTGGTTTGGGGTTCAGTCTTTCTATCCCGAATATTTCTCGCAAAACGTCAAAGGGACTGCCACAATACGATGGCTATGATACTTTTTTAATTTTTAATGGAGATGATTTAGTTCCGATTGTAGGGGGTAAGCGTGAGAGGATTAGCCACAATATTAAATACACGGTTATCTCTTATCGTCCCCGCACGGAAGGATTATTTGCCCAGATTGAACAGTGGATTGCACCGGAAGGGGATTCTTTTTGGCGGATAGTTAGTAGTGATAATGTTACTAGTATTTTTGGCAAAACCGAGAATACTAGAATCTTTGATTCGGAAAATCCTAGTCATATCTTTGAATGGCTGCTATCAGAAACGTTTAATCCATCAGGCGATCGCGTTGTCTATGAATACAAGTCAGAAAATATAGATAACGTACCAAATGACCTCTGCGAGGTCAATCGCAGCCAAACTAGTAACAAATATATTGAAAGAATTAAATACGGCAATGTTACTCCCTTTCAGGAAGGGCAAAATCAGGTAGAACAATGGTTGTTTGAAGTGGTCTTTGATTATGGCGAGTATAATCTTGACTCCGACACCCCCTATCGTCCAGTTCAATCGTGGACTAATCGCCAAGATCCCTTTTCAACTTACCATGCTGGGTTTGAAATTCGCACCCATCGGCTGTGTCGCAGCGTCTTGATGTTCCATCGCTTTGAAGCAGAATTTGGTAGTGAACCTATCCTGGTTAAAGCGACTCGTTTCTCCTATGATGAAACACCCATAGTTAGCCTCATGACTGGGGTTGAATCTGTTGGCTATAGCTATGAGAATGGCAAATATCAAACAAAAAGTTTGCCGCCTTTGGAGTTTAAGTATACCGAATTTAAACCAACGAACCATGCCTTTGAGCCTCTGTTGTCAGAAAAGGGTGAGTTTTTACCGGGATTAGATTTACCTCCGAATTATTCTTTGATTGATCTATATGGGGAAGGTATTCCGGGAATTCTCTACAGTGACGGTAAAACCACTCTCTATTGGGAGCCGGAAGCCAAGGAAAACGGAAAGGATGGAGCCGCAGTCAGCTATAGCCCACCCCAAACTCCCCAAGCTTTCCCCATTGAACGCAATGTCCAGGGGGCGACTCAGCGATTGATGGATTTGACCGGAAATGGTCAAATGAATTTGGTGGTGAGTAGGGGAACGACTACTGGCTATTATGAGGCGAATAGCGATCGCACTTGGCAGAGTTTCCAGACGTTCCCTTCTTTTCCTACGGATTTTAGTAACCCAGAGAATCAACTGTTGGATATGACTGGGGATGGCTTAACGGATATTTTGCGGATGGATAGCGATCGCATTTGGATTTATCCAGGTAAAGGTAAAGAAGGCTTTGGTAGCCCATTCAGTCGAAATAATAAAAATGACATTCCTTTGGCTCGGAAGGGGTCAGAGTCGGAAATTTGGCAATTTACGGATATATTTGGCACTGGGATGCAGCACTTGGTGCGCGTTACTAATGGCATGGTGGAGTGCTGGCCAAGTTTAGGCTATGGCAAGTTTGGTCAGCGGGTGCTGTTGGATCATGCTCCCCGTTTTGGCAAGCAGATGGACGCTTCACGGTTATTTCTGGCAGATTTGGATGGTTCTGGTACAGCTGACTTGATTTATGTCCATTCCGACCGGGTGGAGATTTGGTTTAACCAAAGTGGGAATAGTTTTAGTGAGCCGATTACTATTCCCCTCCAGTTCCCCTCCTCGGAGGGGTTAGGGGTGGGTTGGGCTGGGGGTGGGTTCCCCTCCAAGTGGGATCCCTTAAATCAAATTCGTTTTGCTGACATTTATGGCAATGGTACAACTTGTTTGGTATTTAGCGACAACCATATTAAACCCCGTCACTGGTGTTACGATTTTTGTCAGCGTCGCAAACCCTATTTGTTAAATGAGATTAATAACAATTTGGGGTCAAAATCCACCATTACCTATTGTAGTTCCACTAAGTTTTACCTGGAAGATAAGAAGAAGGGTAACCCTTGGATTGTTAATTTACCCTTTCCGGTACAGGTGGTGGAGAAAACGGAAAGTTTCGATCTGATTTCCGGTTCCAAAATGGTCAGTTCCTATGCTTATCATCACGGTTATTATGATGGGGTTGAGCGGGAGTTTCGCGGTTTTGGATTGGTTGAACGAAGGGATGCAGAGACTTTGGAGGATTTGTTGAAAGGTGATCCCCCCCAGCCCCCCTTAGTAAGGGGGGAGCAAGAGGAAGCCTTAGTAAGGGGGGAGCAAGAGGAAGCCTTAGTAAGCGATCCCCCCCAGCCCCCCTTAGTAAGGGGGGAGCAAGAGGTAGCCTTAGTAAGGGGGGAGCAGGATGGGAAAGATTTTTATGTGCCGCCCATATTAACTAAAACTTGGTATCATACGGGAGCTTGGCAGCGCTATGGTTCTCTGTCTCGCCAGTATGAAAAGGAGTATTTTCAGGGGGATAGTCAAGCTTATCAATTCCCGGATAGTATCTTTGCTGATTTGAATGGGGAAGTGGACGCCCAAACCAGTCGTCAAGCCTACTGGACATTAAAAGGAATGGTGCTAAGGGAAGAGGTTTATGGCTTAGATGGTTCTGACTTGGAAGATAAACCCTATGCTGTGACTGAAACGAATTATCACGTTAAGTTATTACAACCGAAAGGGGATAATAAATATGGGGTTTATTTTGTTGAGCCTAGGGAGACCTTAAGCTATCACTATGAGCGTAATCCTGATGATCCACGCATTAGTCATCAATTTGTTTTGAAGGTGGATGAGTATGGGAATGTGCTTCGTTCTTGTACGGTGGCTTATGGCAGGAGACAACCCACCCCTAACCCAACCCACCCCCAGCCCCTCCCAGGAGGGGAGCAGGAGGGGAATCAGGAGGGGAATGTAAGACCTGAACAATTGAGTTTGAAGGTTGTCAGTGAGGAGAATCGGTTTATTAATCGAAAAGATATTAATTTACTTGGTGTTCCTCTGGAAAATAATAGTTATGAAATTACTAATCTTGCTTTAAAGTCTGGTGAGCAATATTTTAGTTTCGCTGAAGTTGATGATTATTTAGAGCAGGTTTTAGAGTCTGATGCGTCTCGGTTGTTGAGTTGGCAACGTCATTATTATTGGTCGCCGGAACAGGAGAAATCTCTGCCCTGGGGAGAAGTTAGTCCGGAAGCTTTGCTCTATCAAACTGAAGTTGCTGAATTTTATAGGGAACAGGTTCAAGAGGCATTTACCAGCGCCTTAACCCAAGAACAATTGGAGGATTTACTTTCTAGGGAAGGGGGATATCAGCTTAAGGAGAATTATTGGTGGAATCCAGGATTAACCCAAACTTATAATAGTGCAGACAAATTCTTTTTACCGAAAGCGACAATCGACCCCTTTGGGAATGCTACTACTTACGACTATGACGCTTATAATTTGCTGACCGTAAAGGTGACGGATGCTTTAAGTAATGAGATGGTGGTGGAGAATGTCGATTATCAGACTTTACAAGTCCAGCGCATCCGGGATATTAACCAAAATATTTCTGAAGTGCTGTTTGACCCCATGGGGATGGTAACGGTTACTTCGTTTTATGGCACTGAAAATGGGGAGTCTCAGGGTTTTGGACCACTGGAAGACTATCAAATTAAGGAGTTGCCTAACTTAGAAGAATTGATGGCGAATCCCCAGGATTATTTACAGGGTGCTGCTAGTTATTTCTATTATGATTTGTTTGCTTGGAAGGATAGGAATGTTCCGGTTCATGCTGTGAGTTTAACTACGGAAGACTATGGTAATAACGGTCGAATCCTAACCAGCATTGCCTATAGTGATGGGTTTGGTAGAGACTTACAAAGTAAGGTGAAGGTGGAGGGTGGACTGGCGTTTCAGTTCAGTCAATCTATTCCCCAGGTACCGGATTTAGATCCCCCTAAATCCCCCTTAAAAAGGGGGACTATGACTCAAGCCTCTCCCAGTCGGGGAAAAACCCACCCCCTACCCCTCCCAAGAGGGGAGTCGGAGGAGCGCTGGTTAACGTCTGGTCGCACAGTTTATAACAATAAAGGTAATCCCGTTAAGCAATATGAGCCTTATTATCTCAATACCTATGAGTATGTAAACAACGAAATTCTCAATCAGTTTGGGGTATCGGATACTCTTTATTATGACCCCCTAGAACGAGTTATTCGCACGGAGACTGCTAAGGGATTTTTCAGTAAGGTTGAATTTACGCCTTGGGAAGAAAAGAATTATGATGTCAATGATACGGTAAAAGATTCTAGTTTCTATAAGAGTTTCCTGGAAAATTATCCAGATCAACCCACAGAAGCGCAACGCAATGAAAAAGATGCTTTGGATAAAGCTGCAGAGTTTTATGATACTCCTGTAATTAGGGTGATGGATAGTTTGGGTCGGGCTTTTCTGGAAATTGATAATGGCTTAACGTCTTACTATAACTATGATATACAAGGACGGTTACTTGAATCTATCGATCCTCGACTCTATGCTTCTAATCTTACTCAGGGGACAGCTTATTATAATTTCCGATATCGTTATGGGCTGAGAGTAGGTAGTGAAGAAGAACCAGTAAATCCTTTGGTTACTGACAGTACCGATGGGGGAGTTAACCTCAGTTTAGATAATGCTATGGGTAACCATTTATGGAATCGCAGTCCCAGGAATTTCGACCAGGTAATTTATTATGATGAGTTGCAACGAAAGGTCAAAATTAGAACTAAAGGTATCAAGAATGATGGAACTGTTGCTACTGATAATGTAGTCGAAACATTCATTTATGGGGAAAGCCAACCCAATGCAGCAGATTATAATTTGCGGGGACAACTCTATCAACTGCGCGACCAATCTGGGGTAATTACGAATAGCACATACAACCTCCAAGGAAATAGTCTAGAAACAACTCGACAGTTAACTAAAAATTATCAAGATTATGTTAACTGGGATGATACTGTGGAGTTGGAAGAGGAAATTTATACCAATAAGTTTGCTTTTAATGGGATTCAACAGTTAATCGCCGAAACTACCCCTGATGGTTCTGTCAAGACCAATAGTTACAATCGGTTGGGGTTGTTAGAAAAGATTACAGTAACATTACCAGATGACACGTTACAGCCCATTATCAATGACATTGAATACGATGCTAAAGGTCAAAGGCTTGCTGTCTCCTATGGCAATGGGGTGAACACAACTTATAGCTACGAGGAGACAACCTGGCGTTTAATTAAGCTGTCTAGTACCAGGTCGAATCGCGATCGCAACGGTAAAGAACGCAAGTCTGTGATTCAGGATATCGCCTATACCTATGACCCCGTGGGGAATATTACTCGTCTCAAGGATAATACTTATGCAACGGTTTTCTACAACAATCAAAAGGTAGAACCCCTGTCTGACTATACCTATGATGCCCTATACCGTCTGATTGAGGCCAATGGCAGACAGCATCCGGGGATTAATGCCAGGACTCATCACAATAATGACCAAGATGGGGACTTTAAGCAGAGTAAGTTTGTCCCGCTTAGTGATAGTAATGCCTTGGAACACTATCAGGAAAGTTACACCTATGATGATGGGGGAAATTTAATTAAAACGACTCATACAGCAGCAACCAATTCCTGGACGCGCACTCAGGAAATTATGCCGGATTCCAATCGGTTGAAATCTGTTAGCAGTAAGAATGGGTTTAGTGAGTCGCTACCTATTACTTATGACCGTTCCGGAAATCAGCAACAGTTGAATGGTAATAGTACGATTAAGTTGACTTTTAATTGCTGTGAAAATTTAGTTAGAGCTAGAATTATCGAACGTTCCAATCAACCGGATGATAGCGATTATTATACCTACGATAGTGGGGAAATGCGAACTCGCAAGGTGTCGGAGCGCTTGGTAAATGGTGGTGCAGTGATTCAGAAAGAATCAAAAATCTATTTGGGTAATTATGAAGTCAAACGCTTGCAACAAAATGAAACAACGATCCTAGAACGGCAAACCCTGAGAGTGATGGATGATGAAACCTGTGTGGCGATTTTCCATTATTGGGAGGAACCCACCCCTAACCCCTCCCAGGAGGGGAACCTACCCAGGAGGGGAAGTGGGGAGCTAGTGGGGACAAGAAAGCTGCGTTATCAAATGGATAATCATCTGGGTTCTGTTGCTTTGGAAGTGGATGATGATGGTCAAATTATCAGTTATGAGGAGTATTTTCCCTATGGGGGAACGGCGTTTATTGCGGGTAAGAATCAGCAGGAAGTGAAGCTGAAGGAATATCGCTATAGCGGGAAGGAAAGGGATGATAGCACTGGGCTTTACTATTACGGTGCGAGGTATTATGCGCCTTGGTTGGGGCGGTGGTTGAAGCCTGATCCGGCGGGGACGGTGGATGGGTTTAATTTGTTTGAGTTTGTGGGGGGTAATCCGATCATATACTTAGATGAAAAAGGAGAAATGATCAGCAGATTTATTTCTGGAAACAAGCCAAAAATAACAACTAGCACTGGTAGTATTCATACCCCTATATTATATTACCAATACATGCCAAAATTGCAGTTTACATCCTACCAATTTTTTAGTACGGTAAGTAGTGTGAAAAAAACTAAGAGAAAGCCGCATGTCCCCAGAAACGGAGGATGGTGGAGCGGAAAGCCGGGAAATTCTATCTGGTATAAAACCCACTTTTCTGACGCTCAACAGAAGCAGTTGAGCCAGTATGGGTATTTATACAACAGAGGGATACCATTTAAAAATGACGTACCGGATTTTGACGAGTTTGCGGCCAACACACTAGACGTAAAAAAGGAGATTGGAGAGGAGTTGACGGGAGACCACGGGAAGGATTATGATCTATACTTAATAGCCTTAAAAAGTTACCTAGAAAAAAGGGATGTGAGGACTACAGAAAAACATCTTAAAAAACTGCTTAAAGGCGAATATGCAGTGCACCATAAAGAAGGAAACATTTTACAATTATTACCTATATCCATTCACCTATTCACGCCTCATACAGGGGGTGCGTCGAAATTAAAGAATTGATTGACATAAAAGTAAAAGAAGTAGAATAGGATTAAGTTGGGTGCGGGTGAACGCAAGTGTAACGCACCGAAATCCCACAACTCCCCCCGAAAGTCACCATGGATATGATCAAAAAGGAAGGAAGTAGGCAATGGATAAAAAAAGCCATCAACAATCCCTCCCACCCCACTCCTTACCCTACGCCACCAGTGGTTCAAATATGTCTCAATGCGGCTCTCATCCGCACCTTGCTCATAAGTGTGGCTCGTTCCTGGTAGGAGTGCGATCGCAGATCTTGTAGGGTGCGTTAACGACAGTGTAACGCACCGAAATCAAACCCAAGCCAAACCCACCTCTAACCCACCCCTAACCCCTCCCAGGAGGGGAACTGGAGAGGGAACCGAAGAGGGGAACATACCAAATTCTAACAATTCAATTAACAAAAACCAGGAAACTAAAATGTCAACTATTAAAGTATCAGACGCTCGCCTTAATTCCTTATACAATCAAAACCCTGATTTTGATATCCTTCAATTTAATTTTCGCAATGGTCAAGCTGACAAATTAAACTGGGACAACTTAGAGCGGGAAACAACTTTAGATCTATTAAAAAAATACCAGCGATTATTGTGAATTCTCTTGTTCCCCTCCTGGGAGGGGTTAGGGGTGGGTAGGCTTGGGGTGGGTAGGCTTGGGGTGGGTAGGCTTGGGGTGGGTAGGCTTGGGGTGGGTAGGCTTGGGGTGGGTTATACTCTTGCTAAAGCCAACAGAAAAACCATCACCATTACACCCCCATGAAAACCAAAATCATTCCCTACAACCCACTATTAAAAGAAAGAGCCAAACAACTTCGCCAAAACATGACCCCAGGTGAAATGACCCTTTGGAAACACCTGAAAGGAAAGCAAATGTGTGGCTATGACTTCGATCGCCAACGTGCCATTGATCAATTTATTGTTGACTTTTATTGCAAAAAACTGATGCTGGCAATTGAGATTGATGGGTCTTCCCATGATAGCGAGGAAGCACAGGAACGGGATGCAGAAAGACAGGCGCGTTTGGAGTCTTTGGGAGTGAGATTTTTGCGATTTCAGGAAGAGGATGTTTGTCAAGAGGTGGAGGGGGTTTTGAGGGTGATTGAGGATTGGATTAAGAGTCAGTCTGTTCCCTAAAGACACTAAACCCACCCCTAACCCCGACCAGGAGGGGAATTGAGCCAGACATCGCTAAATCAGAACAATTCAATTAACAAAAACCAGGAAAATAAAATGTCAACAATCAAAATATCAGACAATAACCTTAATTCCTTCTACAATCAAAACCCTGATTTTGATATCCTTCAATTTAATTTTCGCAATGGAGAAGCTGACAAATTAAACTGGGACAACTTAGAGCGGGAAACAACTTTAGATCTATTAAAAAAATACCAGCGATTATTACGGATAAATCCAAATCCAGACATTGCCAAAAAGCTGCTTAATGCCTGGGGGGGCGACAAGCGCCCCGTAACCCTTGATATATATTAAATTGAGCGAATTATGGTAAAAAAAGATAGGTCAGAAATTGTCAAGACGACCTATCAATTCAAAATGCTACCAGAATTATATCAAAAACATTTAAAAAATCTCCTTTCCGAATCTCAATTATTGTTTTTTTACCTTGTAGTAATCATTGTACAAGATATCAAGGATGTTAAACTCGAAAAAATTGCTGAATCTTTACCTTTGCCTATTAAATGTAACTCAAGGCGTAAAAAGTTACAGAGATTTTTTTCATTACCAATATTTCAAATAAAAAAAATGTGGTTTCCACTTGTTAGAGAATGGCTCACTCAAAAATTTGATAAACACAAAAAAATCTATTTAGCCATCGATAGGACTAATTGGAATAACAAAAATTTATTGGTGGTTAGTATAATTTATAAAAACCGAGCAATCCCAATTTATTTTGAACTTCTTTCAAAACTTGGTTCAAGTAATTTTTTAGAGCAAAAACAAATACTATCAACTATTATAGGGCTATTTGATAGCTATCATGTTGTTATTTTGGGAGACCGAGAGTTTTGTTCAGTTAAATTGGCTGAATGGCTAGACAAACAAGGGTTTAAGTTTTGTTTAAGACTTAAAAAAAATGAGCAAATTGAATTAAAAAATCAGGGGTGGATTTCCCTGAAAAACTCGGGATTAAAACCAGGAATTTCGTTATTTTTTGAAAAGGTTAAAGTCACAAAAACTAAACAAGTATCAGGATTTAGTATTGCCTGTAAATGGAAGAAAAGTTATCGAAAGTCAGTAAGCCAAGAAGGTTGGTTTATCCTAACAAATATGAGCGAATTGTCTGAGGCAATATCAGCTTATAAAAAACGTTTTGATATTGAGGAAATGTTCCGAGATTATAAAAGCGGTGGATATAATATGGAAGGCAGTAATGTTGTCGGTAAACGCTTTATATCTTTACTTATTATAATCTCTTTTGCTTACTTTATTGCCACAATTAAAGGAGAAATAATTAATAAAAAAGGAGTTCAGGACTATGTAGCGAGAGTCAAAGAATATGGGCGATTAACTAAAAGACATAGCAGTTTTTATATTGGAATGTATGCTCAAAAATGGATTCATTTTATGGATAAATGTTGGGAATTAGTTTATGCTTTGATGCGTTTAAGTCGTCATAAGCTCGATAATTATTTACGAGGTATGAGAGCTATGAAGCTTATACAGTCTACTTTTTAGCTCTCATGTCGCCCCCCCAGGCTTAATGCACTAACGCCGTCAGAATCCAGCACCATGAGTCTTTTTCTAGCAGCACCGCAAACTCAACCCACCCCTAACCCCTCCCAGGAGGGGAATGAGTCGGGGAATGAGTCGGGGGTGAGTATTGATTCTGCTCATGGGATCGCTTCTCTAACAGAAGAGCAATTTGTCAAATTGCTGCCTGGGGAAGAAGCAACAGCCAGACAAATGCACCAAAAGGCGATTGACATTAAAGCCAAAACCCAACTGCTTTGGGCAAATATGAGAGATGCAGTGGCTTCTCCTCATTTTAGATCCATGGGGGTGAGTACAACACAGGAAAGCGATAATGCTGCACTCAGTCACGATATTCCTAGCTATCAAGAAATGTTTGGGGACCTCGACTATATCGACTGCGAACATTGCGGTTCAATGTTTAGTGCGGCGGCTTATTTGGTCGATTTAATGCGGATAGTTGACCAATATATTACTGACCCCAATCAAGACAGTATTCCACGAGCTGGCGGTCTAACCTTAAATCAGCGTCGCCCGGATTTAGCAGAAATCCAACTAACTTGCAAAAATACTAACAGTTTTATACATAATCTACAAATTATTAATCGCATTTTAGAGGCCCGAGTAAAAACCGCTTTGGGAAGCGAAGATGCATGGCTATCTCTAGCCACTATTCCCTATCCCTTTACTCTACCTTTTCATTTTAGTCAAGAACAAATTCGTAGCTATTTGGGACATCTTAAAAGCAATTTAGGGACTATATATAAAACTTTTGATGTTAACGAATTAGCCGTTGCTAGAGAGTATATTGGACTTTCCTTAGAAGACTATAATCTCATTACTAGTTCCCAAACTAACGAAGAAGAATTGAGGGAATTATACGGAATCGAAAACTTAGACAATCTTACTAATGTTGAGACATTTCTCAAACAAACAGGATTATCTCGAACAGAACTGCCCGAACTACTAGAGCAAAATCTCCATAAAACCGAACTTGAAGCGGGGTTAGCTCATAACTTCTATATCAATCAAGTTCTAGAGGATAATCAAGCCGTTCAGTTCAAACAAATCACTGCACAAGAGGCGGATAATGGGGTAATTCCAACCATCGAAAACCTAACGACCGCAACCTTAGACCGCATCCATCGTTTCATTCGTCTGAGTAAAAAGCTGAACTGGTCTTTTACTGACCTCGATTGGGTACTGACCTCAATTAACGCAACCCACCCCCAACCCCTCCCAGGAGGGGAGCCGACTGAAATTGACGAAGATGCAATTAAAAAGATTGCCAAAATTAAACAGTTACAAACTAACTATAAGCTGCCTCTAGATGTTTTGTGCAGTTTCTGGCACGAAATGAAAACCATCGGCATTGGCAGCAATCCTGAAAAACCACAAGATTTATTTGACCGGGTATTTAACAACCCGTTTAAAAAAATTCTCCGTAACAAGTTTTTTCGGATTCAAGATGATAGTAAACAACTAGAGTTAACTAATCTCAATCAACAAGCTGAATATAATCCGATTTTGGGAAGGATATTGGCTGCTCTTCGATTGAATGTTAATCAATTAATTGACATTTTACGAGCAATTTGGGGAGAGGATAATACTGTTGAGTTAACCGTTGACAATTTATCCCAGCTTTTCCGCACCAGCCAAATATTGCGATTACTGGGATTAAATAGTGAAGAATATCAAGTTTTATTGAGTTTCTTTGGTATAGAATCAATCAGTGCTATTTCTATTGACCAATTTATCCAAATTACTGAGCTAGGAGAATGGGTTAAGTCATCTCAAATTAAGATTGATGAACTAGATTACATTCTTAATGGTAAACTTAGCTCCCATCTTGATATCGGATATTCTGAAACTCATATCACTGGGGGAATGAGATCATTATGGCAGTTAGCTGGTGATTCAAGTGACCAATCCTCTGAGCTTATAAGGGAAAGCATTGCTTCATTTTTTGATATAGAAGCTGATTTAGCCGTCAGTCTACTTGATTTTGCTTCTATTGCTACCCAGACTCCTGATTATGTTAGCTTTCTCCTTACTCCGGTGCAACAAGAACAAGAATGGTCGGAGATTGTTAAATTTTTTAAAGTTCTGTCAAGACTACTTATACTGACTCAGAAACTAGAACTTACTCCTACTGAACTTAAGTGCATCGCAGACAATAAAACAGCTTTCGGAATTGACGAACTATCCCAGTTAAGCATCAACAACATCCAAACTATTCATCGCTTTAAAGGATTAATTGCAGCTTTCAATGACGAAAAGGATAAATTTGTTGAATATTTTGCCTCTGTCTCTGGAAATGGAGAAACTAATCACATTGAGGAGCTTGCTAAGATTACTGGTTGGAAGTCCGAACAGATTTATAGACTGGTTTCCCCACCAGAAAACCAAGAAAACAATCAGTTAAATCTTGTATATCTTGGCAGGGATTTACACAAAACAGTTGAAGGCATCACCAAACTGAAACAGTGCTTTAACTTAAGTCACCACCTGGGAGTAAATATTTCTTGGTTTACTAAGCTACTGAAGTTGGAAAACTTGCCCGTTGTGGGAGAATCGGAAAATTGGGAACTATATAAATATGCTGCTCGAGCAGTCAAAAAAATTACCAAAGCTAAATATGACCATAAGGAATGGATTAAAGTTAGCGAAAAACTTGAAGGTGAACTGAGCGAGCGCAAGCGGGATGTACTAACAGCTTGGATATTCTGGAAACAGAACTATGATAATTTGCGCCATCTTTCTCAAGAACTACTAATTGATGTAGAAACCTCCAGTGAAGTCTCGATTTCCATCATCAAAGAAGCAACTCTCGCCATTCAAACGTATTTACATCGCTGCCAAATGGGATTAGAACCAGGGGTAGAAAAACTAGATATTCCCGAAAATTGGTGGCAATGGATGATGAATTACCGGGTTTGGGAAGCAAATCGTAAAGTATTCTTGTATCCCGAAAATTATCTCGATCCCAGCCTCCGGAAAATAAAAAGCCCGATTTATAAAGAACTTGAAGAGGAGTTACTACAATCAGAAATCACTCAGGAATCGGTAGAAAAAGCCTACCAAAACTATTTTGATAAATTTACCGAAATCGCACAACTCAAACCAGCAGGGGGCTATCGCTGCACTGTAGAGAATAATTCTGAAGCGCAAGACACCTTATACTTATTTGGTCGCACTGCCACTGAACCCTATAGCTATTATTACCGCGAGTGCATCAATCCCAAGGCGAAGAACCCAACCTGGAAAGCTTGGGATAAAATTGATTTGGTTATCAACTCTGAATACATTAACGCAACCTATGCCTTTAACAAGCTGTTTATCTTTTGGGTAGAAGTCGTTCAAACAGAAAAAACAAAACCAAAAGGTAACAACCTGGAATTCGAGACTGAAACTGAAACTAAAGCCAGTATTAAGTATTCATTTCAGAAATTTTGTAAACAATGGATACAACCCCAAACCTTAGCCAAAGATATTATCATTGAAAACTACGAAAAACTTAGTGAAAACCTGTGGCGTAAGGTAACTGCACTACCCATACCAGCTAATGGTTCAGAGCCAGAAAAAATTCTCACCTTGTTTGGAGATTTACTTCAGGAGGATGAATCTTATAGTACTCAAGACGAAAACCAGGGCATCTCTTTGACCATCGATTTGCTGCAAGAGAAAACAAAAGTGAACTTGCAGCAATTACCCTCTAATGCTTTGATCAGCAGATTACCAGTAATATCCAACAGTCAGTTGGAGGTGATCGCAACAGATAATGTTTTGTATGATAACTATGCTGACTATGCTGACGACTCCACATATCCTAACTCAAAGAGGCAGAGGCAAAGGAAAGGACTGGTGGGATACTGGCCAATGAATGAGGGTAGTGGGAATGTGATCCACGATCGCGCAGGCCACAACAATGGGACTTTAGAAGGAAATCCCCAATGGAAAACAGCTAATGATTTTCCTGGTAATCCCTCCATAAATGTGCTGGACTTTGATGGAGAAGATGATTATGTCAAAATTGAAGACAATGAATCCAATTTTGATTTTATAACCGATGCTATTACTATCTCGATATGGATTAAAGTTAATAGTTTTACGAAAAAGTGGCAATCCCTTATTACTAAAGGAAATAATAGTTGGCGCTTACATCGTTCTGGTAATTCAAATAAACTAAAATTTACCATTGATGGCATAGGAGGAGTTGAGAGTATAAGGGATATTAATGATCAAAAGTGGCATCATGTTGTCGGGGTTTATGACGGGGAAAAACTGAAAATTTATATCGATGGTGAGCTTGATAATTCTACTACTGAGAGTGGCACAATACCTAATAACAATTACAAGGTTCTGATTGGTGAAAATGATAAGGAAAAAGGAAGATACTTTCATGGACAAATTGCTGAAGTCAGCATTTGGAATGTAGCTCTTAGTGCCGAGCAAGTCTTGAATTTGACTCCAATTTTATACCACCGATTAATAACAGAAAATATATCTAAGTCCCATGGATCCGTCAGTGGGATTGAGAATCAACCAGGTTGGTTCACTTTTGATAACGGAGACGAGGCTTTTTTGGCTATTCCTCAGCAAGCGAATGGTTTCACACCGATCGACAATAGCTTAAAGGCAGTTACTCAAAATGGTACAATCACGCTATCCTATGATCCTTCTGACGATCCTTCTGATAGTTCTAGTCAATCTGAGCTAAAATATACCTTCACCAGACTAAGCACCACCACTATTCGACAATTAAGTCAAAACATGTTTATCGGGGGTTTGGATAATTTACTGACCCTCGATTCACAACTAACTCCTGAATTAAATTTCCATCGCTTCTCTCCTACCGATTTGGTTAATTATCCTAACAGCAAGCGATTAGATTTTAATGGATCTTTAGGAATTTACTTCTGGGAAATATTTTTCCACATTCCCTTTTTAGTCGCTAATACCTTAAACTCCAACCAGCGCTTTGAAGAAGCTCAGAAATGGTATCACTACATTTTTAATCCTACATCTCCTAAAGAGCTGGTGGGAGACAAGCCAACCCATGAAGGAAGTAACGATCGCTTTTGGCATTACCTGCCATTCCGGGGCAATATCCTGCAAAAACTCCAAGAGTATTTAACTAACGATGCTGCGATCAAAGACTACAATGATAATCCTTTTGACCCCCATGCGATCGCTCGGTTGAGAATCGGTGCTTACGAAAAGGCGATCGTCATGAAATACATCGACAACTTACTGGACTGGGGAGACCAATTATTTGCCCAAGATAACTGGGAATCGATCAATCAAGCAACTTTACTCTATTTTATAGCTTACGATTTGCTGGGAGAAAAACCGGAAAACCTAGGAAAAAGGCGCTCGCCATCCCCGAAAACATTCCAAGAAATCAAAGAACAATATCAAAGTGCTGAAAATATTCCCCAGTTTTTAATCGAGCTAGAGAATCGAGTTAATGATACTACCCCCAGAGCGATAACCAGCGCACCATTTAACGATCTTAATACCTACTTCTGCGCTCCGGAGAACGAACAATTTATTGCCTATTGGGAGCGAGTAGAAGATCGGCTTTATAAAATTCGTCATTCCATGAGTATTGAAGGAATAAAGCGACAACTAGCACTATTCCAAGCTCCGATCGACCCAGCCCAACTGGTTCGGGCAGTCGCAGGGGGAAGAACACCTCTGAGTGTGGTTTCCCAGTTAACCCCTGCGGTTCCCAACTATCGTTTCGATTATATGCTGGAGCGAGCCAAAAACATCACATCCACCCTGATTCAACTCGGCTCATCTTTATTAAGCGCATTGGAGAAGAAAGATGCCGAAGAACTAGCATTACTCAGAAGCAGCCACGAGCAAAGCATCCTGAAACTGATTACCACAACTAAAGAAAAGCAAATTGAAGAGGCAAAGGAAACTTTGAATTCCCTCAAGGAAAGCCTTGCATCAGTACAACATCGGTATAACTATTATCATAAGCTCAATGACGAGGGATGGTCTTCTGGTGAGATAGCTGGTGTGACTCTTATGAGCAGTGCATTAGCTTCTCAATCAGTTGCCACTGTCTTGTTTTATCTATCTTCTCCTGCTTATGGAGTTCCTACCATTTACGGACTTGCAAATGGAGGATTTGAACCTGGCGCTGTTGTCCGTTCTAAAGGTGAAGCTGCTCAAAACATAGCATATGTACTGAATCAAAGCTCTGGGTTAGCTGATAGAATCGCCAGTTATCAGCGTCGTGAACAAGAATGGGAATTTCAGGAGAAATTAGCTGAAATTGATGTTCAGCAAATCGAATATCAGATAGAAGCCCAAAAGATTCGACAAGCCATTGCCGAACAAGAACTAAAAATTCACAATAAAAGCATCGCTCAAGCCAAAGAAATAAAAGACTTCCTCAAAGATAATTTTACCAACAAAGAACTATATCAATGGATGGTTGCTCGCCTATCTATCCTCTACTTCCAAACCTACAAAGTTGCTCTGGATATGGCAATGGCAACCCAAAGTGCTTACCAATACGAACTCAACAAAGACGACACCTATATTAACTTCGATTATTGGGACAGCTTGAAAAAAGGATTGCTAGCTGGAGAAAGTTTAATGTTAGGTTTAACCCAACTAGAAAAAGCCTACATTGAAGGGAATGTCCGCCGTTTGGAAATTGAGAAAACTATCTCCCTACTACAACTAAATCCCCAAGCTTTCCAACAATTGAAAGAAACAGGAAAATGCGAATTTGCATTGAGTGAAAAACTTTTTGACTTCGACTTCCCCGGTCATTACGCTCGTCAAATCAAAACCATTGCTATTTCCATCCCCGCAGTCGTGGGTCCCTATCAAAACATCAAAGCGACCTTAACCCAAACCTCTAACAAGACACTCCTAAAGCCCGATGTTAATGCAGTTGAATACCTACTGGGTGGAGGGGAAAACCCACCAGATGAATCGATTTTGCGCTCAAATTGGCGACTTAATCAAAAAATTGCCATTTCCAGGGGTGCTATGGATAACGGCTTGTTTGAACTTAATTTTTACTGGGATACCCGCTACCTACCCTTTGAAGGCACAGGTGCAGTGTCTACCTGGGAACTCAGTTTACCCAAAGCAACCAATCGCATTGACTTTGACACCATTTCCGATGTGATTATTACCTTGAGTTACACCGCTTTAGATGGAGGGGATAATTTTAGGAGACAGGTAACTGAATTACAGCCATTACAAGATTATTCTGAGGCTTATTATTTCAATCTCAAACAAGCATTTCCAGGGGAATGGCATACTTTTATGAATTTAAACACAGACAGTAATTCGCAAAAGTTGACATTTCCCATCTCTTCTGAGATTATTCCACCTCACATCGAAGATGCCAAACTTACGGGGATAATCTTTAAGCTTGATGCTCCTGAGCCATCATCTCCTTTGGAGTTTGCCACTATGAAAATTGGAGAAGAAAATATCATTAATGATAATTCAATTAATGAAAGTGTTGCTGATAATTGGTTTGGGGATTGGGTGATGGATTTTGACTTGAATAACGTTCCCGGAAGTTTGAAAAATGATGGATTATTAAATCCTGAAATTGTCAAGACTATCGAATTAATATTGATTTACGAAGGGAAGATAGACTATAGCGGTTTCTAGCCTAATCAGGTACACAGGATTTTTCCCTGTTCCCCTCCCAGGAGCAGGGATAGGTTTTTTACATTTGGGTCGGAACCCACCCTGATGAGCTTTCCCCCACTCGCGCTTTGCATCAAGACAAGGTCAAAAACTGTAATCCTTGTTTACAATTGATTTAGAAACGCTATAATTCAAAAGAACTTCTACCTGGTAATTGCAAATTGTTATAGTAATCCCTGTAGTAATTGTGATAATTTTTATTCCCTACTCCCGACTCCCATTAACTGATTAACTGTTGTCAATCTCTAAATACTTTTCCACTAACTCTAAAATCTTTTCCTCCTGGAATCCTTCGGCTAAATCTTTGAGTTTTTTAGCAAAGGGAATATATTTTGTATCCAGTTCTTCGAGATAGGTGGCTCGTTGGCGAATCTTTCTCATACTGCCGAGCATGGCTAATTCGTAGAGCACTTCCATTTCTGCTGGTGGCGGAATCACTAACGGTTGCTCTAAACTAGCTGGTGCTATGCTCTGTTGGGAGTCTTCTTCATAAATCCACTCTAGTTGCAAATATTCTCCCAACAATTCCAGCAACTGTTGCTCATCCACAGGTTTGGACAAAAAGCCTTGACAGCCGACAAGCTTACTTTTCTGTTGGTCTGTGTCTAACACGTTAGCGGACACCACAATAATGGGGATATCCTGCATTTGAGGTAGATTTCTCAGTTCTGCGATCGCTTCAAAGCCAGTTTTGACCGGCATGACTAAGTCGGTCAAAATCAAGTCAGGTTGCAGCTGTTGAGCCAGTTCGATTTCCTGCTGGCCATTTTCTGCCATGACTACTTCAAAGCCCAACGGCTCCAGCATGTTCTGCAACACAGCCCGATTTTCGGCTTTGTCTTCTGCGATTAATACCTTGCGCCGAGAGCCAAGATAACCAACAATTTGCCCCAGCTTCTGTTGCTGCTGTGGTTGGTATGTTTCTACTACTGGGAAGGTAACATCAAACCAAAACGTAGAGCCAGAACCAAATTCGCTTGTCACTTGTAGCTTTGCTCCCATTAGCTCTACCAACTGCTTGGTAATTGCTAAACCTAAACCAGTGCCAGCAGCACGCCTTTGGGTATCTCCTACTTGTTCAAAGGGTTGGAAAATTGTCTGTAACTGTTCGTCGGTCATACCAACACCGGTATCAATTACTTGAAAACGAAGTGTTGTCTGAAGTGTTGTCTGTTGTGGTTGGTCAATTTTTGGGCCTTGCTGAATTGAAGTATGAATGGGCGTACCTTTGGTTTTGGTCAAGCCCCCTAAATCCCACAACTTTGGGGGACTTTCAGAGTTTTGTTCCCCCCACAATTGGGGGGCTAGGGGGGCAACATCATACCCAGAATCAGCAACGGTTATTTTTGAGGGAGCACTAATCACATTAACCTTTAAGGTTACTTCACCAGTGTCAGTAAATTTAACAGCATTACCTAATAAATTCAGCAATACCTGTCGCAGTCGTTTCTCGTCAGCTTTAATGCCATCAGGTAAGTTATTTTCAGGGTTATATTGGAATACAATATCTTTTTCTAATGCTCTCATCCGGATAATCCCGACCACAGTTCCGATGAAACTTTCGAGGTGTAAATCTCTGGGGTAGAGTTCCATTTTGCGAGCTTCAATTTTAGATAAGTCTAAAATATCGTTGATCAGAGTTAACAAATGGTTGCCGCTTTGCTCAATAATCGTTAACCCATCAATTTCCCTGGTGCCTAGGTCTCGGTTCCGCTTCAGGATTTGAGCATAGCCAAGGATACCATTGAGAGGAGTACGCAATTCATGGCTCATGTTGGAAAGGAACTCGCTTTTAGCTTGGTTAGCAGTATCGGCTTTTTGTTTAGCAGCTTTCAGTTGTTGATTAGACTCCGCTAGTTGAACGGTGCGTTCTTCTACTTTTTCTTCTAGGGTGTGGGAATAGTCTTCTAATTGGCGATACAATAAGGAATTGTCTAAGGAAATAGCTGCTTGAGAAGTCAGCAGATTTAACACTTCTAATCGGTCTGGAGTAAAGGCTCCTGGGGTTAGATTATTTTCTAGATAAAGAATGCCGACCAACTTGCCCTGGTTTAAGATCGGACTACACAGAACAGATTTGGGATAATGGGTCTGTAGGTAAGGGTCCTTAGCAAAGTTGGACTCAGCAGCGGCATCATTGAGAACTAAATTCTCGCCAGTACGAGCCACATAGTTAATCAGGGCTTTGGGTAACTGGTCACTGGTTGCTACTGGGATTGACTGCAACCGAGTCTGATCAACTGACTCAACATCAATAGTTGCTTCTATGAACAGTTGATGATCTCGTTGTAAAATTAAACAACCAAACTGCGCTCCAGCATTCTCTACTACAATTTCCATCAACTTATTGAGCAGCTCAGCTAGGACGATTTCCCCAGAAATAGCTTGAGATGCTTTGACTACTGTGTTTAAATCCAGTATGATGTCTGACCTAGTGCTGTTGGTAGTAGTATTGCTAATGGTTTGGGTTAAAGACTTGGAAGACTGCTGGGTTCTTTTAACCAGTAAGTCGGGATACTTCTGTTCCAAATCTTCGACTTTACGTATTGCCCCCCAAAGCTGATAGTTATAGTGAGCTTTATGGAGGTAAAGTTGAGCAATTTCCGCTTTGTCTCGGCTTAACCAAAACTTAGCGGCTAATTCATTCCCTAGGGCTTGATTCTGGATAAACCCATGGTCTTCAGCGGATGCGATCGCTTGGTCATATAACTCCATTGCCTCGAGATGCTTACCAGATAAACGAGCCATCTCTGCTGCTACTAACAGATAGTTGTGCTGGAAGTTTTCAGGACAGTTATCTGCCCAACGTTTCAGTTGTTCTTGGTTTGTTAACAGCTGCTGCCAATAGTGCTTTTTATCAACCTCTGACGCCGAAGGGTAGAGACTAGCTAAACTCAGGGATTCGTAAAAACGTTTGACAGCCACCTGAAACTTACCGGTCAGCACAGCAATACGTTTTTCGGCTTTTTCTGAATAATCAAGGGATTGACGTGGTTGGTGATACCAATACAGAAGTATAGATTTGAGGATGTAATAGTGGCAAAGGGCATAGTCAGCATCATGAGAGTGGCAATTTTCTAGATACTGGGATTCTGTAAGGTCTTCGATATCAAAGGAAAATCTATCGCTAGTTTTTCCAAAAAGGTTGTACAGAGCAAGCTTTAAGGCCAAAATTGAATCTTCAGCTAAACGATTATGACTTTTTTGAACTAATCTTAAGTACTCAGGTAACTCCTCTAGAATTTTTGATAAGTTTTTGCCCCAATAAAAGGGATTCATTAATTTATAAATCAGTATATAACCGACAAACATAGCGTTTCCTGAAGCTAAAGCGGCCTGTAGTCCCTCATCTAAAATCTGCTCCGATTTGTTTAAGGGATTTACCCAAGGAAACACATTATTGCCAAATACATAACAAGCCTCAGCCAGTTTATCTAATTGGTTAAATCTCTTACTCAAATTGAAACCAAGCCAGCCAACATCATAGCCGAATTTATAATCCCCTAACTCCGTACCGACCAACATTCCGTAAGCTTGAAATCCATAGGCTGATTCAGCTAGCATACCATATTGGCAAGATAGCTCGACAATTTTACACGCTAAACACCAAAAATAGAATTTGTTTTCCTTGGTAATATAACAAGGAATTAGCAGTAAATCTAATAACTTAATTATCCTCTGTTGAGTCAAGTCTTTCACCTCTGGTTCATTCAAGAGAACACTGATGGCTTGACCCTGAGTTTTGTGGTTAATTTGTTGTCTAGCACGTTCTAAGTATACTGATATAGTCTTTAGCTCGTGTTTTTCTGGCCAATCTAGTCCTAACAGACTGAGAGCTTGTTTACCAATTTCAATTGCCCTATCTGCCTGAGATATCATGGTTTGGTGTCGAATACTTAACCAATAAATATCTGCCTTGTCTAGTACAGACTCTATCCGAGATAGGAGCAAGTTAATTAATTTCTCTGCCTGCTCGAAATTACTATTCAATTGCTCCGTCTCTGCCAGTTGCTTATGCAAACCATAGGTCAGAGGGTAGTGAGTTTCCCAAGCATTATCCTCAAGATACGCGATGCCTAGTTTAAAATAGTCTTTAGCTGCTCCATAAGCGATATTTTCATTAGCTTTTTTACCGGCTTCTAAGTTCAACTGAGCCAAATCCCTTCTTTCTGTGGGATCTGCAATTACATCTTGAGCTACGTTAAGATGATTGACCAGTTCAAACACCCTTTCTTCGCGCTCTGTCTCTGAGAGATTAGTGCGCAAAAGCCGTCCAATCCTCAGATGAACTTTGGTTTTATCCTGCTGATTGATTAACCCATAGGCTGCTTGTTGGACTCGGTCATGGAGAAATTTAAAATTGAGAATGACCAGTTGAGACTCGATGATTTCTTCATCACTAGTTTTCAGCTCAGATGTTGGCAACACGAATCCTTCTTGTATAGCACTCAGTAAATCCCTAAAGGTATCTGTTAAGGACTGTTCATAGACAATGGACAGAGTAGTGAGGTTAAAATAATTACCGACACAAGCCGCTAGTTGCAACACTTTCTGGGTAGTAGCTGGGAGTTTTTTGAGCTTCCTTACCATCAACTCTACCACATTATCAGTAATACCTATCGCCTCAATTTCAGAAATATTCCACTGCCATTGAGCTTGATGTCCATCTTTAGGAGCCTTAAACCTTAGTAGGTTTTCCCCGTGAAGTGTTTGGAGAAACTGATTGACAAAGAAAGGATTACCAGCGGTTTTATTCACTACCAATTTGGCTAATGGTATCACTGACTGTAGCTGAGCTTGTAAGGTATCAGCAATTAGTTGATTGATCTGGGTTTTTTGTAAAGGAGCTAAGGTAATTTGCTCAAAGGTAATGCCCAATTCCTCCAGCTTATCTAGGGTTAGCATCAACGGATGAGTAGCATTGACTTCGTTATCCCGATAAGCACCAATTAACAATAAGTACTCCGTTTCTTCATTAGTCATGATTAGCTCAATCAGCTTCAGTGTAGCGGTATCTGCCCACTGAAGATCATCAAGGAAAATGACTAGGGGATGCTCCTTAGCACAAAAGAGTTTGATGAAGTTCTGTAAAACTAAATTAAAGCGGTTTTGAGTCTGTGTAGGGGCAAGGGTTGCTACCGTTGGCTGTTTGCCAATAATTAGTTCTACTTCAGGAATCACATCGATGATCACCTGTCCATTCGGATGGAGTACTGCTAAGAGTTTTTCTCGCCACTGCTTGAGTTGCTCTTCTGGTTCACTCAGCAGTTGTTGCACTAAACTAGAAAAGGCACTAACAATAGCAGAGTAGGGAATATTGCGCTGAAATTGGTCAAATTTTCCGGAAATAAAGTGTCCTCGTTGCCGAGTGACCGGTTTGTAAATTTCCCGTACCAGTGCTGATTTACCAATGCCAGAATAACCACTGACTAGCATCATTTCAGTTCGAGACCGGGGATTGCTTAAATTTTGGACTGGTTTAGAGCTGAAGTTGCTGCAATTGTTGGTAGAATGGTTAGTGCTAGATGTTCGATGTTCTTGGTTCTTGGTAGTGGCGATCGCTGCGACTCGCTCAAAGGCAGCTAACAGTATCTGGACTTCTTGCTCTCTACCATAGAGTTTCTGGGGAATGTGAAAGGTTTCCGAAATGTCTTGCTTACCTAGGGGAAATGGTTCGATGTTGCCAGTAGTCTGTAACTGCTTCAAGCATTCTTCTAAATCTGCTTTAATGCCCCACGCACTTTGATAACGCTCCTCAGGGGTTTTTGCCATTAATTTTATGACAATATCCGACAAGAGTTGAGGAATCTGTGGAGAGGTTAAGGTTAAGGTCTGTTGTTGATGGGGAGGGATAGGTTGTTTAGCAAGATGACAATGGACTAACTCCATCGCCTCAGTAGTCTCAAAGGGGAGTTTGCCTGTGAGTAATTCATAGAAGGTAACCCCAAGGGAGTAGAAATCTGTACGGTAATCTAGGCAACGGTTCATTCTCCCGGTCTGCTCTGGGGAAATATAGGCTAATGTTCCTTCTAGAACATGGGGATTTTTTAAGGTGGGAGTTTCTCTAAGTAACTGGGTAGAAATGCCAAAGTCTATAATTTTGATTTCCCCGATATCTGGATTATAAATGATATTACTGGGATTAATATCTTTATGGATAATGTTGACTCCATGAATCGCCCCTAAGCTATCGCTTATTTGGATAGCTAATCTTAAAAATTCCTCTAGGGTAAACTGGCGTTTAGTTAGCCAATTAGTTAAAGAGTCTCCCCCAAAGTCCTCGAAGGTAATAATCAGCGTATTCTGATACTTATGTAAATCATAGGCTTTAATTACTCCTGTAAAATTTAGAGAGTGAATGAGTTGATATTCTTGTTTATATCTGGTCAACTCTGATTCGGTGGGATAATCCTGCTTGAGGACTTTGATAATCACCGATTGATGGTCATTATCTCTGATGCCCTGATAAACGATTGAATTAGAACTTTCGTAAATTTGAGTATTAACTTGATAGCCGTTAATAGTAATCATAGATAGCAGGGAATAGGGAATAGGGAATAGGGAATAGGGAATAGGGAACAGGGAGCAGGGAGCAGGGAACAGGGAACAGGGAGCAGGGAGCAGGGAACAGGGAACAGTAGGAAATCTATCAGATGATTTTTTTTAATCAATCAATAGTTGGTTTTATGATATATTGCTAAAGGCGATAATCCTTAGTATTTTTAATAAATATTTTGTCTCCAGATTAACTCAATTAAATTTGGTTTTGCAACAATATATAGCGTTTTTTATAGCTATGAAGTACACAGAATTTTTTTCCACTCCCGTTCCCCCCTTATTAAGGGGGGTTAGGGGGGATCCCTCTTCTGACTTTCCGACTCCCTCGGTGCGCTTTCCGTAGGCGAATTAAATTCGCCACGGGTCGCACCGCTCCCGACTCCCGACTCCCATTAACTGATTAACTATTTTCAATCTCTAAATACTTTTCTACTAACTCTAAAATCTTTTCCTCCTGGAATCCTTGGGCTAAATCTTTGAGTTTCTTCGCAAAGGGGATATACTTTGTATTCAGTTGTTCGAGATAGGTGGCTCGTTGGCGAATCTTTTTCATACTACCGAGCATGGCTAATTCGTAGAGCACTTCCATTTCTGCTGGTGGCGGAATCACTAACGGTTGCTCTAAACTAGCTGGTGCTATGGTTTGTTGGGAGTCTTCTTCATACATCCACTCCAGTTGCAAATACTCTCCCAATAATTCCAGCAACTGTTGCTCATCCACGGGTTTGGACAAAAAGCCTTGACAGCCTGCAAGCTTACTTTTCTGTTGGTCTGTGTCTAACACGTTAGCGGACACCACAATAATGGGGATATCCTGCATTTGAGGTAGGGATCTCAGTTCTGCGATCGCTTCAAAGCCAGTTTTGACCGGCATGACTAAGTCGGTCAATATCAGGTCAGGTTGCAGCTGTTGAGCCAGTTCGATTTCCTCCTGGCCATTTTCTGCCATCACGACTTCAAAGCCCAATGGCTCCAGCATGTTCTGCAACACAGCCCGATTTGCTGCTTTATCTTCCGCGATTAATACCTTGCGCCGAGAGCCAAGATAACCAACAATTTGCCCCAGCTTCTGTTGCTGCTGTGGTTGGTATGTTTCTACCACTGGGAAGGTAACATCAAACCAGAAGGTAGAGCCGTAGCCAAATTTGCTTGTGACTTGCAACTTTGCTCCCATTAGCTCTACCAACTGCTTGGTAATTGTTAAACCTAAACCAGTGCCAGCAGCACGCCTTTGGGTATCTCCCACTTGTTCAAAGGGTTGGAAAATTTTCTGTAACTGTTCTTCGGTCATACCAACACCGGTATCAATGACTTGAAAACGAAGCGATGCAGCGAGGTAGCGCGGTCTTGGGGGTTCCCCCCATGAGCGACTACCGGTGCGGTCTTGGGGGTTTCCCCCATGAGCGACTGCATCAAGAAGTGTTGTCTGAACTGTTGTCTTTTTTTGTTGGTCGAGACTAATCACATTAACCTTTAATTTTACTTCACCACTGTCAGTAAACTTAACAGCATTACCTAATAAATTCAGCAGGACCTGTCGCAATCGTTTTTCGTCAGCTTTAATGCCATGAGGTAAGTTATCATCAGGATGATATTCGAACAAAATATCTTTTTCCAAGGCTCGCATGCGGATAATCCCCACCACACTTTCGAGGAAACTTTGGAGGTGTAAATCCCTGGGGTAGAGTTCCATTTTGCGAGCTTCAATTTTAGATAGGTCTAAAATATCGTTGATTAGAGTCAATAAATGATTGCCGCTTTGCTCAATAATAGTTAAGCCATCGATTTGCCTAGTGCCTAGGTCCCGGTCTCGCTTCAGGATTTGAGCATAGCCGAGGATACCATTGAGAGGAGTACGCAATTCATGGCTCATGTTAGAAAGGAATTCGCTTTTAGCTTGGTTAGCCGCATCGGCTTTTTGTTTAGCAGCTTTCAGTTGTTGATTAGACTCCACTAGTTGTTGATTAGACTCCGCTAGTTGAACGGTGCGTTCTTCTACTTTTTGTTCTAGGGTATGGGAATAATCTTCTAATTGGCGATATAATAGGGAATTTTCGATAGAAATTGCTGCTTGGGATGTGAGCAGATTTAAGATTTCTAATCGGTCTGGTGTAAAAGCTCCAGTGGTGAGATTATTTTCTAGATAAAGTAAGCCAATTAGTTGACCTTGATTGATGATAGGAGTACACATCAGACTCCGGGGTTGCTGATGGATAAAATAGGGGTCAGCAGCTAATATAGTATCAACCGTAATATCATTAATAACTAAGGTTTCCGATTTCCGTTTAACATAATTGATCGCACTTTGGGGAATATCTGGGCTTTCTTCCACTGGTATAGATTCCACTAAAGCGAGTTGATTAGCGGTTTCCATAGCCTGGAGCACTAACCTCTCACCTTTGACCAAAATCAGAGCACATTTGTCAGCCCCAGCATTTTCCATCACCACTTGCATCAAAGTCGAGAGCAACTTATGTAACTGGATTTCCCCAGATAGAGCCTGGGATGCTTTGATCACCGTAGCCAAATCCAAAGCAGTGGAAGCGTTTGTAGTGGTGGTATTAACCCCTTGAGTGGTGAGGTTGGTGATTGTTTCCCCGGTGCTGACATTGATAGTTTTCTGGCTAAGAATGGAACTGAGAAATTGGGGATAGCGAATTTCCAAATCCTCCACTTTAGCTTTTGCTCCCCAGTGACTATAACCATAGTAGGCACAACTCAGATAGGCTTGGGCAATAGTTTCTTTACCCCACTCTAAATAGAATTTAGCGGCCAGTTCATTAGCCAGAGCTTCTTCTTGGATGTATTGGTTTTCTTTTGCTCCAGCAATGGCGCGGTCATAATACTCCATAGCCTCAAGCAAATGACCTAAAACACGATAGCGCTCGGCTTCTACTAAATAAAATTTGTGCAAATAATTCATCGGGGCATGGTCTGCCCATTTTTTGATCTTGTCTTGATTGTGGGCTATCTTATCTAAACTTTGTTTTTGTTGAGCGTGATTCTGTTCAGGATAAAGAGCTAAGCGAGTCAGAGAGTCGTACCAATAGAAAAGCGCAACAAAGACAGTCGCTGCTACTGCATCTAAATAATTTTCGGTAATGGTGGCTTGTTGCCAAGCTTGCTGATAATCCTGAAATAGATAACACAGGAATAATTTATTTAGGTGTAGGTTGTAAAGTGTCCTGACGTTATTGAACTCCTGATGGAGTGGGAGCATGATCTCTTCGTCGTAGACTTCACCCTTTAAACAGCAATAATTTTCAGCCTGTCCTAGCAAGTTTAAGACTATTTGCCAGGTGATGGCAGTTAGCTGACGTTGGATTTCAATCTTGAGTTTATCAATGACTTGATAATAGTTGGCACAGGTCTGCTCAAGCTCAGCTAGCTCCAAGCCCAGCCAAAAGGAATGTTCTAAGTACAACGTTGCACAGCAGGCAGATTGGTCAAAATCTCCAGTTTCTACCCCTACAGAGTGACCTTCTAGGAAAGAACTTAATGTTTCTTTCACATGCACTTTCCAGGGCTTTGTGGCGAAATTGACCATCAACAGTAGTATACATTTAAGCTGTTTGTCATTAAAGCGTGCTAATAACCTCAGAGCTAGTTGACCGAATCGATAGTTCTCATCCATATCTCCACCGAGCTGCCAGAGAATGATGGCGTAACCTGCATAGGACACAGCAGACACCGCACAATTACCCTCTTGCAGGGAGAGATTGACCTGTTTCAAAACGATTAACGGAAACAGTAGAGGTAGGGTCAGATAAGTAATTGGCATGAGTCGCCAGAGAATAGTCATCCCCGCTAGTTTTTCCGGTGCGGTCATCACTGGCAAATCGATTAAGTCCTCAATCTCTTTACCGTCTAAACGTGACTGTGTCTGGTTTAGAGCCAGGCCAATATCCTCTGGACTGGGCTGTTGGGGCAGTTCTATCCCCAATAAGTTCAGCACTTGCAGCCCGGTGGTAATGGCTTGCTCACCCTGGTTTTGGGCTTTATAAGCTTCAATGGTGACTTCATAGGCTTTGATTTTGTCCAGTAGTGTTTTCCCTTGTGCCAAAACTACCATTACCAGTTGCTCCATCTGCTCAAAGTCGGTATTGAGGTATGCGGCCTCGGCGGCAGCTTGATATAGGGCTAGGCTGAGGTCATACTGACGTTGCCAGCTATTTTCTCCTAGTAGTTCTAGACCTACTTTTAAATAGTTAAAAGCCGCCCCATAGGCCGTGGCCGCCTTGGCTTTTTCTCCAGCAATACGATTTAATTGAGCTAATTCATCTCGCTGTGTTTTATCTGTAATTAACTCCACACCATAATTCAACTGGTTGACAATATCAAAAATCTTTTCTTCTCGTTCTGCTATCGGGATATTCTTCAACAGCAGTTGCCCAATACTTAGATGGGTTAACTGTTTCTGGTCTTCCGGAATCAGAAAATAAGCCGCTTGTTGGACTCGGTCATGTAAAAACTTGTAAGTTGGGGATTGCTGTTCGCGTAGCGTGGGCGTAGCGCATATGTTGATTGCTGATTGGGATAATTTTTCTTCAGTGCTCGATAGGGAATTATTATTAACACTAAAGAATTTGTAAATTTCAGTTGTCGGTAACACCAACCCTTCTTGCAAAGATTTCCATAAATAAGTTCCGGTCTCGGTTGGAGATTTATCATGGATAATGGCCAGGGTATCCAAATCAAATTGGTGGCCAATACAAGCCGCTAGTTTCAACACATCCTGAGTTTCTTTTGGCAATTTCTGTAACTGCAGTGCCATAAATTCAACCACGTCATCCGTCAGAGCCAAGCATCTAATTTCACTGATGTCACACTGCCAATACCCTTGCTCAAAATTAAAGGTAATTAATCGGTCGTGATGGAGGGATTTCAGGAATTGGGTCGCAAAAAACGGATTTCCTTTAGTTTTCTGAGCCACTAGTTCCGTCAGGGGTTCCGCCAGTTCTATCCCACAAGTCAGGGTATCGGCAATCAGATGGTTTAAGTCAGATTTGCTCAGGGGGTCGAGGGTAATGGTATTGAGTGGAACGCCCACTTTGGCCATCTCGGACAACGTGAGCATCAATGGATGAGTAGGATTTACTTCATTATCTCGATAAGCACCAATTAGCAGTAGATGTATGGTATTAGTTTCTGCCATCAAGACTTGCAGCAACTTCAGAGAAGCAGAATCTGCCCACTGCAAGTCATCGAGGAAAATCACCAGGGGATGTTCAATGGTTGTGAAAACTTGGATAAATTTACTAAAGAGCAAATTAAACCGATTTTGAGCTGCCGTACCAGAAAGTTCGTCAGCAGGAGGCTGTTTGCCGATAATCCCTTCTAATTCTGGAATCACATCCACCATCACTTGACCATTCTCACCCAAAGCAGACAGAAGTTGTGCTTTCCACTGCATCAGTTGAGCATCCGTTTCGGTGAGTAATTGCTCCATCAAGTCCCGGAGTGCTTGAACTATGGCACTAAAGGGAATATTGCGCTGGAACTGGTCAAACTTACCTTGGATGAAATAACCCCGCTGCCGCACAATCGGTTTTTGGACTTCATTGACCACAGCGGTTTTACCAATCCCGGAAAAGCCAGCGACCAGAATCATTTCTGTAGCTCCTTGAGTAACTCGCTCAAAGGTGGCGAGTAAGGTATCTACTTCCGCTTGACGCCCGTAGAGTTTTTCGGGAATTACGAAGCAATCGCAAATATCTCGACTACCCAATTTAATTTCAGCGATCGCCCCCAATCTCTGCCAGTGCTCCGAACACTGTTGTAGGTCATACTTAAGTCCCAAAGCACTCTGATAACGGTCTTCGGCATTTTTAGCCATCAGTTTACTGATAATGTCAGATAGGAGTGGGGGAATAGCTGGATTACGCTGGTGTGCAGCTAATGGTTGTTTAGCAATATGACAGTGAACCAACTCCATCGGGTCAGTAGTGCTAAACGGTAACTCTGTGGTGAGCAACTTGTAGAAGGTTATCCCCGTCGAATAAAAGTCACTGCGGTAGTCAATGCCGCGATTCATCCGTCCGGTTTGTTCCGGAGACAGATAAGCCAGGGTACCTTCGAGGCAGTTAGGACTAATTAGGATTTGGTTTTCTTTCGGGAGTAGGGAAGCAATACTAAAGTCGATGAATTTGACGTGACTGGTGCTGGGATTAATCAGGATATTCCTAGGCTTGATGTCTTTGTGGATAACTCGGTGGCGATAGAGTTCGTCCAGGATGGAGGCGATTTGGATGGCGATGTGGAGAAATTCCTGTATCTTTCTGAGGTCAAAGCTTAAGGTGGTATACTCTTCGATGGAAATGCCACCAAAGTCTTCCATCACCAATACCAAGGTATTTTGGTAGGACTCCAAGCTATAGATTTTGATAATGCCAGGATGGTCAAGATTTTTGGCAATGGTGTACTGATTGCGGAACTGGACCAGTTCCTGGAAGCTGGGATAGGGATTATTGAGGAATTTGAGTACTACTGGTGTTTGGTCATTGGTCCTAGTGCCACGATAAACTACGGTTCTCGACCCATGGTAGACCAGGTCAGTGATGCAATAGCCTTTAATGTTGGGAGGAGTTGTGTTCATCGGTGACATACCTAGGTGAGGGGATACGGCCTCGAGACCAATTCAACCGGACTCACTATATAGATTTCCCCTTTCCTCCAGACTAGGTAACATTAGAAGGAACGAAGTTAGAAGGAACGAAGTTAGAAGGAACGAAGTTAGCATTGCCTCTTGCCTCTTGCCTCTTGCCTCTTGCCTCTTGCCTACTCCCTCGGTGCGCTTGACCCGTAATTAAATTCGCCACGGGTCGCACTCTGCATCGCTTTCTTATCCCCCACACCCGGTCACCCTACACCCCACACCCCACACCCAACTCCCCAAAACCATTAAGAACTGCCATAAAATGGCATAATTGCCTGATGCCTCAATAAATAATAGGGTAATCCAAGATAATGTGAAGGTAATCGACATCTGTTACCTTCAGGCCATGACCGAAGGACCAAACCGCGATCAGACTAGTCGTCTGGTATTATTCATTACCCTCTGGCTCAGCTTGTTTGTTTTATCAGTCAAGGTGTCAGCAGCTTGGGCTACCCAATCGCTCAGTCTGATGGGGGAATCCCTGTTCACCCTATTAATTTGCTTTAATACCCTTGTCAATTTGCTGATGATCACTACCTATGACAATTCGCCAGATCTGTCAGTCTATGGTCATGGTAAACGGGAAACGGTGATTACCTTTGTGCTAATTGCCTTTTTCGGCTTTGCTGGGGGAAATTTGTGCTTACTGTCCTCTCAGCAGTTACTAACCCTGATTCAGGGAGGAACCTTAACTATTCCTGTCCGGCTCAGTTTACCGTTAGTACAGCTGTTGGGAGCCGTGTTAGCCATGAGCCTTGGTTGGTCTTGCCTGATGGTTTACCAAGCTAGAGTGATCAGGAGTCCTACCCTACGCTTTCAGGCCGCTCAAATGCTCCAGGATGTGGGCTTAACAATACTAGTACTCGGTGGGCTTTGGGGCGTTTCCCGAGGTTTCCTATGGCTCGATCCACTCCTGAGTAGTGTGCTGGTGCTCTTTGCCGGGGCAAATTGTTGGAAAGTTATCAACTGGCAGTTGCCCCTGCTAGTCAAACAAAATCCCATTGATCCAGAAGCGATCGCTAACATAGCCCATCAAGTTGGAGGTGTCACTCGCTGTGATCAAATTCAGTGCCGGGGTGTTGTAGGACGCTTCATGTATGTTGAAATGCATTTGGTCGTGCATCCAGAGTTCTCAGGAGTCATTTCCCTGATTGCTGAACGGATTCAGGGGGGAATTCAAGAACGCTACGGACCAGTACAAGCTATTTTCCACATCGATGATGATTTAACAGAATCCTTACGATGGAATGGCTCGAACCGTAACCCACAAATCAACGGTAAAGATGACCCAGATGGGGAGTAGGGAGTAGGGAGTAGGGAGTAGGGAGTAGGGTGTAGGGAGTAGGGTGTAGGGTGTAGGGTGTAGGCGTTACTCTGGTCAAGGTTTCGGAAGCTAAAATCACGACTTGTGTACCACTACTGATTTTTTTCCTCTTGCCGTCTTGATGCAGTCGCTCATGGGGGAAACCACGGCAGTCGCTCATGGGGGGGACCCCCAAGACCGCGCTGCCTCCCCAAGACCGCGCTGCATCGCTCTTGCCTCTGTTCCCTTCCTGGGAGGGGTTAGGGGTGGGTTACTCTTGCCTCTTGCCTCTTGCCTCTTGCCTCTTGCCTCTTGCCTCTTGCCTCTTGCCTCTTGCCTATTCCCTATTCCCTATTCTCTCGAATAAACTAATCTACTATAATAGTTAATTGCCCAAAAATTAATACTTAAGCAGACAGCTGCTAAAAAAAACAGAATGTAGGTGGGAGCCATCACCACTCCAATCATCAACCAACTATACACATGGAATAGCATTACCAAAGCTGGGATGCACGCAACTAAAGCAGCTTTCCGCACCTGAACTTGAGGATAACCAATCACAGTCAAAATGATAGTTTGCAAGGTCAGCAGCAAGTTAGCAGGAACTAAAATGGCACAGATGGCTACACAATGGTTACGGGAGAAATCACATAGGATATTAAAATCAAACATTGTAAAATTGCTAAGATTATCCTTATAAGTTTATACTTAAAGGTTTCTGGGAATTGCTCAATATAGCATTTACAAATCTCCCCCCTCTCCCCACACTCTTCCCCCTACTCCCTACTCCCTACTCCCTACTCCCTACTCCCTAAAAAGCTAATCAAAGGGATAGGCCATCCGATAGGGATCAACAATCTGGTCAAACTCAACAGCAGAAACATAGCCTAATTCTAGGCAAGCTGCTTTTAGGGTAAGGTTCTTCTCAGAAGCATGGTGCGCCACTTCTGCAGCTTTGTCGTAACCGATGATTGGACTCAAAGCAGTGACTAGCATCAGGGACTGTTCCAGGAAATACTGGATTTTCTCTCGATTCGGTTCCAGTCCCTTCAGCAGGAAGTCAGTGAAATTGTTGCAGCTGTCAGCAAGTAGATGAATAGATTGGAGCAAGTTGAACACAATCATGGGCTTAAAGGTGTTCAACTCAAAGTGCCCCTGAGCACCAGCAAATGCGATCGCACTATCGTAGCCCATCACCTGAGTAGCTGCCATAGTCATCGCTTCGCACTGGGTCGGATTAACTTTTCCTGGCATAATCGAAGACCCTGGCTCATTGGATGGCAGCTTCAGTTCCCCAAATCCGCAGCGTGGTCCACACCCTAGGAAACGGATATCATTAGCAATCTTCAATAACGAGCACGCTAGGGTTTTCAGGGCACCGCTAGCCATAACCATGTCATCATGAGCTGCTAGAGCCGCAAACTTGTTAGGAGCAGACACAAAGGGCAACCCAGTCAACTTAGCAATATGCTCAGCCGCCTTTTCTGCAAACCCCTTGCCAGCATTTAACCCAGTCCCGACCGCCGTTCCACCAATCGCCAACTCGTACAAGCCAGGAAGCACAGAGTCTATCCGTGCTAAATTAGCATCTAGCTGGGCAAGGTAACCGGAAAACTCTTGACCCAAGGTTAAGGGTACAGCATCTTGAAGGTGAGTGCGCCCAATCTTAGCTATATTATCCCATGCTTTCGCTTTCTCCTCTAGAGCATCCCGCATTTTCTTGACCTTGGGCATCAGTCGCTCATGAAAGGCTACCGCTGACGCGATGTGCATAGCCGTGGGAAAGGTATCATTAGAGGATTGGGACATATTGACGTGGTCATTGGGATGAATTGGCTTTTTGCTACCCATCACCCCCCCAGCTAGTTCAATAGCACGATTAGCAATCACCTCGTTCACGTTCATGTTGCACTGGGTACCACTACCAGTCATCCAAACACGGAGAGGGAAGTTACCGTCTAGCTGGCCTTCGATGACCTCAGTTGCTGCTTCAATGATTAACTTAGCTTTATCCTCTGGTAGTTTACCCAGTTCACAGTTAGTCAGAGCAGCCGCTTTTTTCAGAATAGCCATCGCTGTTATGACTTCCGCAGGGATAAAGTCTTGTCCAATCGAGAAATATTTTAGCGATCGCTGAGTTTGAGCGCCCCAATACCGATTAGCAGGAACTTCGATTTCCCCCATGCTATCGGTTTCTGTTCGCATCTTAGTCATCAGTGATATCAACTCCCCTTGGTTCCTTCGTTTATGGTATAGCACAGGGAGTAGGGAGTAGGGAGTAGGGAGTAGGGAGTAGGGAGTAGGGAGTAGGTATGCATCCCTTTTATCGGACTTCATGGTATGTTTAAAATAGCGATAGATATCAGCAACTTTGGTAACCGTTTATGGCTGTATTAAAACTTTATTATGATTTCCAAATCAATCCTGAAAACCAATCTTAATTTATCATAAACCCCAAAAATAATCGGCTATAGCTTATGCTTTTACCTGTTATATTTGACTAGATTACCTCTTATTATAATTAGGGTCAAATCAATAGAGTCTTTTTATAGTAAGCGTAATATGAATTCTAAATTCTAAATTCTAAATTCTAAATTCTAAATTCTTAATTATAAATGATGGAAGAATGGTTAATTTACAAGGAGTTTCGGTTTGAAGCTGCTCATCGCCTTCCCCATCATGACGGCAAATGTAGTCGGTTACATGGCCATAGCTGGGTGGGGCGAGTTTATGTCAAAGGTAATCAACTAATTGAGGAGGGTTCAAAACAGGGGATGATAATGGACTATGGAGATATCAAGACCTATCTCAAGCCTCTGTTAGATAATTTTTTGGATCATTATTACCTCAATGAGACCACCGGCTTGGAGAATCCTAGTAGTGAAGCGATCGCCAAGTGGGTTTTTGAGCGACTTGAAGAAGCGGGTTTACCAGGATTGTATGCCGTTGAAATTCAAGAAACCTGTACCTCTGGTACGCGATATATGAAACCTAATATCAAGTCCGGTTGAATAACCATAATTAAGGGGAGGGTGGGGAGGTGGGGAGATGGGGAGATGGGGAGATGGGGAGATGGGGAGATGGGGAGATGGGAGAGATTTTAATTAAGGGTAATTATGCTGAGTAGACCTCCAGCGGTCAGCGGTCAGCGGTCAGCGGTCAGCTTAGAATAAAATTGAAAGTCTGGGGAAAAGCCGATTGCGCGTAGCCCATAGGCTGATAGCTGATAGCTGATAGCTGATAGCTGATAGCTGATAGCTGATAGCTGATAGCTGAATGCTTAGGTTTTATGATAGTGTTTGCGTCAATTCTTGTCCACTGTTCCCTGTTCCCAGATCCGCTGTTCCCTGTTTCCGACAACTGCCGCGAAGTCTACTCAATAGCTTCGCTATGCAAATAGGAGTTGCCAACCGACAAATGCGATCGCTAAATCAGCAAGAATATGACTAACATAACCAGACCAAATGGAACGGTAGGTTAGATAGCACCACGACCATACTGCTCCAGCCATGAACACCCCTAATGAGCCAAGTATGACCACCAGCCAATCCTGGGTATAAAAGGTTAAAGCAATAATATGATGGAGGGTAAACAGCAATGCACAAAGCAATATGGACCCAAGTCCTGGGATTAGAATCTGGCACTTGCTCCAGACAAACCAACGCCAGATATACTCTTCCAGGAAGGCATTAATAAAAGTCCAATACATCGCCCCAAGTAGGTAAATGTATGCACTAGTTATCCCAGCTTCTTGGGCTTTACTTTGAACATCCGTCTTATCAATCCAGTGCTGACCAAAAAGCCAATAAGCCCCAAGGATGATGCCAAACATCACCAGTCCCAAAATAGTTCCAGTCAACAACTCCTGCCGCTTCGGCCAGGATAAACGTAACTTGCCACGATCCACCCATAAAAACCAAGCAAGAGGCAGTGCTAGTAACCAGACTTTGCAACATGAGAATACTGCCTGCCCTAATGATCCTGGAGCAATATATAGTGCCATTGCTACACCGATACTCCCAGCAGGAACTAGCAGTAGCAGAGCCAATAGGGGATTTTGACCAGAGTGAGTTTTGAGCATTGGAAATTCTCCGGTGATAACTTTATTGGTTATGCTATTAGCTTTGCTGGAAACTATCGGTAAGTTCTGTGCCAGTTGTCAAAGTTTCCTAAGGGGATAACTAGGATAACGTCATGCCTTTGAACCTTTTTGCCATACTGCCCTCTTCCTTAGCCATAGCTTCGCTAATGTATAGTTCCTGCCTCGGCAGTGGGATCACAATTCCCTCTTGTTCTAATCTTTCTTTTATAATTCGGTTGAGGTCACAATAGGCTGTCCAGTAATCCTCTCTCTTGGTATATGCTTTAAACCAAATGTTAACAGCATATTCAGCCAATTCACCGGTATCAATCCAAGGTCCTGGGTCTTTCAATACTAAAGGATGACAGTTAGCAATATCCTTAAGAACTTGGATAGTTTGAGTAATACTATTGTGGTAGCTGATCCTTACCGTGATAAACATAGCGCGGATGGGGCTACTGGTTTCATTCTCGATAACGTTACCCCAGACTGAATTATTGGGCACAATAATAATTTTACTTTGAGAAGTCTTGATGGTGGTGCAAATTAAGTTAACATCATGAACCTTTCCTCTTACTCCAGTTACTTCAATGATATCCCCCACGTCGAAAGGTTTATAGAGTAATATCATTAACCCATTGGCCAAGTTACCGAGGGTACTTTGGAACGCAAACGCTATCACAAAACCAGCAGCTCCAATCATAGCGATCAGTGGGCCAATACTTACCTCTAGGGCAGTAATCCCGACAAGAATACCCACCACAAATAATCCTTGGCGGGTTAGACTAACCAAGAACTGACCCAACATCACTGAGATATTTGGGAACATCCCCAAAGATTTCTCGAGTACTGTTCCTAAGATTACCGAGAGGATGCTAAAGCCAGCAATGATTCCTATACATTTGCCAATGTTATTCGCCCAGCGCTGACCTCCTTCTTTAGACTGGAGCCAGCCAACAATGGTAATCCAGGTTCCTTGAGTGTCAGTTACGTCAACCTTAATCCCACTGATGGCATTGACGTATTTTTGGTACAACTCGACATCACCACCTTTAATTTTCAGCTCTTCAAGAACCACCTCAAAGCGTTCGCTCAAACCAGCCCGTTCATCCCGCAGTCTCGTGATGTTGACCAGTACTTGCTTTTTAACTTCGGTCTTGGCCTCTACCGCTTCTTCTATCTTTTCTTGAGCTTTTTCCAGTCCCTGTTCAGTCTTTTTCTGCTGTTGTTCATCCGTAACGACTTTGTTGCTAATTGTCCCAATCTGCTCTTGAACCTTAGCAACTTCCTCCTCTGAGGTTTTGGCTTTATTTTTATCCTCTTCCGTACTTTCAACTGCTTTATCAATCGCCCCTTGCAAGGTTTTATCCTGCTGGGTTTTTTCTTCTTCTTTTACCGCTTCTTCTACTGACTCCTGAGCTTTTTCGAGAGCTTCCTGTGCTTCTTGTGCAGCGTCTAAAGCTTCAACGGAACCTGATGGTGATGCCTCAGTCTCGATTTTTTCTTTAGTTTCTGTGACTTCCTCAAGAGCTTCTTTGGCCTCTTCTAGGGCATCAACAGCTTCCTTAGATTGTTCAAGCTCTCGATTTTTGCGCTTGACAGCAATTTCCGCATCGCTGAGTTCTTTAACTTTAGTTTTAAGCAAGAAGATCCACCCCTGAGCTTCACCCTCCAGCTCATCCTTAGTCAAGGGCTTGAGCATTAGCTCTAGCTCCTCAATCGGAATAGTTGGATCTTCAGTTGTAACTGCTTTCTGATTGGGTGAGTTAGTGCTCTGTTGAGCTTGGACAGGTAACCACCATGCCCCAACGATTAAGAGACTGCCAAACAAAATGCTAATTTTCTTTTGTCGGTAATGAATCATTGGTTTTTCGTGTTGATAAGACGTTAATGAAGAGGTATTATGTATAGTTGGGTTCACTGTTGAGTGTTAACCGTTGACTGTGAACAGTTGCTCCCCCATTACCCCCCGAAGATCACCACGGCTGTGACATTACTCGATTTAGGCTTAGGTGCGCTCTTACCATTAAGAATTAAATTCGCCACAAGTCCCACCTGAGGAGCAGAGCACCATAGGGGCGGAGGAGCGAAGCTGAATGTTCCCCAACTATTCGGGATTTTGACAGAATTTATCCCTTTATAATTCTCTTGATCTAACCAAGAAATGAATATCTGGGGGCAGTTAATAGTAAACTGTTAATAGTTTACTATTAACAGTCCAAATGTATAGATAGCTTTTTATTGGATCAAATCAAGGGATGTCCTTATTGTTAACCAATATTTTTGATCAACAAGCACCTTGGACAAAAATTTTGACCAATCTTCCCTGAGCACCGATTGAGTGGAATATTATCACATCTTTATTTCCATGGTTGTTAAGTTTTGTTTCCATCATCCATTGCTTATTGTTTAACATCATTTTTAAAACGTGCAGAATTAGCAGCTTCTGCAGCAGCCACATCCCCTTTTCCAAAAAAGGCAGGAAAAGGTTTCGGGAGCTCTAGTGCCCGTTGAGTTGCAGGTCGGGCATCAATACGGTCAAACCAGCCTTGAAGGTTTTTCAGCCCATCCACCGATACTTTCGCCCAATAATAAGCTCGTGCCCAAGGATAAGTGGCCATATCTACAATAGTGAACTCATTACCAAGGATGTAACTTTTCCCTTCAAGCTGCTGATCCAAGACTTCCAGCAGCCTCCGTGATTCTGACCCATAGCGCTTGATGGCAAATTCATCACGATGCCCTTGAGGTTCTGCAATTCGCTGAAAGTACATCGCCTGACCCATCATCGGTCCAATGGCACTCATCTGAAACATCAGCCACTGAAGTGCTTGGGATCGAGCTTTTTCCCCCTCGGGAAGGAACTTTTGATATTTCTCAGCTAGATACCAAAGAATCGCACCCGACTCAAAAACCACAAAATCGTCATTACCACGATCCACGATGGTCGGGATGCGCCCATTGGGATTAAGGGATCTGTACCAGTCTGACTTTTGTTCTTTTTTGGAAAAATCAATATAGGTCATCTCATAGTCCACTTCTGCTTCTTCAAGAAAGATTAGCGGCTTCCATCCATTCATAGTCGATGCGGTGTAGAGATGAATCTCAGCTTGTTTTGTCATGATTTTTCTTTGGATGAGATATTGACGCTTGAGTTAGTTTTAATGAGCTTTGGAAAATGGAGCAGACAGAGGCTTCGCTACTTCAACACCTAAATCATGGTCGGGGTCAAGAAACACCATCTTTAGGTGACTGATGTACCGCTCTCGGTCAGCGTCAAATTGTGGATTTTTGATGACGTTGTAGCAGGCGAAATGGGGCAATTCCTTGAAGCCACAAAACTCATGACTCTTACGCATGGGCAGGAGGACTTCTTGTAGTGATAGTCCTTCAAAGAAACTATTCGGATTGTTAAAGACGTCGGCGGGCGCATTCCATGTAGTAGACAGCATGAATTTCTTGCCATTCATCAGGCCACCCGATCCGTATGAGCTATTACTGTGCCCGAAGAATTCACCATAGGCGTAGACATCGTCTATGTAACGCTTTAGGGTTGACGGCATCATGAACCAGTACACGGGATACTGAAAGATGACCGCGTCAGCTTGCTTGAATTTCGCAATTTCTTCTGGAATGTTGTAACCGTCTTCTACAACAGTGGTGAGTAGCTCGTATTGATCTTTCAATATCTCCACCGCTATCTCGAAAAGACCTTGATTGTAGCGGCCTTTGGCGAACTCCTTAGTCTCTTTGCCCAAAATCAAAAGCAGGGTTTTCATCAGATCAGTTGCCCTAATCAGGTAATGTCTACAGGTATTGCTTCATGTATTGCTTCATGGTAAAAATTTAAGTTACTATAGTCAACTAGTATACAATTAGTAACCAGGTATAAAATATGAGTTCTGTCATTGACATGGAAACAGATAGAGATATCGAAATTGACACAGATAGCGACATCGACATCGAAACTGATAGCGACATCGAGATCAAAACCGATAGCGAAAGCAACAAGAACGCAATTGACCCCTGTCTCAGCCCCTGTCCAATCGAGCGTGGAATGCGGATTTTGGGTGGCAAATGGAAAGGATCGATTCTTTGGCATCTCAAGGATGGCCCGATGCGCTTCAACGATCTAGCGCGCCAGATCGGGGGAGCTAGCAAAAAAATGGTGACCCAGCGGCTAAGAGAAATGGAGGATACGGGTCTAGTCAACCGTAACGTCATCAGTACCAAGCCCATTGCTGTGGCCTATGAGATCACAGATTTTGGTCGCACAGCCCTGAGATTTCTGGAGGAGCTAAAGACATGGGCAGAGGAGTATAATATATAATTTTTTAGCAGTTCTCAGTTCGGTGAGGTAACCCGCCCTTGGGGTGAATCGGAGTCGGGAGTAGCGATGCATCGCTGTATCGCTTTTTTTATCAATCCTATGTTTACATCTCAAATAAAAATTCTATATTTTGTCATACTATTAATTGCTTTTTATCTTGGGTAAACCTCAAAAGCTAACTGGTGCCGATAAAAACACACGTTGAATTCCGCGAAAAAGTTCATGTGTCCGAGAATTACAGGGACTTCTTTGGATTGAGTCCAAGCAAATGCCAGGAAAACAGGCGAAAACGAAGCAACTGTACCCGAAATAACTAATCCTCGTGCCTGACTACGAGCCAAGTTTCCGCTCAAGGGAATGGAGATGGTTTGGTTCTCCCAGACTGCCCCTAGCTGTACACCAATCTCGTAAGGCATAACATTGACACTTGCACCGGTATCCAACAATGCCATCACTTCTACAGAACGGTTCCCCAAACTGAGAATCAAGGGTAAATATGGCATGATGCTCGATCGCCCAAGGCTATCGGTTCGCTCCGTGAATGGAAAACGTTGACCATCAACCATTAGCTGCTTCCTGTGCTGCTACCAGAAGATCTGACAAGGCTTGAACTGCCTCGTGATCTGCCTGAGGAGACCAGATCACAGCTTCAGTTGATGCCAACTGATTCAGAAGTACGTTTTCTGAATCACTATTTTCAGGAGATTCTAAGCTACATCCTTCTTCTTTAGCAACTGCAAGGAGGAGAAAGTGAATTAGTCGAAGTTTATCTTGATGAGATAGTTTACTGACAGTGGGTAAAAGTTCGCTGAGGGACATATTGGTTGTCTCAAATGATAATGCTATAGGTATGACGATAATAAAAGGCTAATGGGTAATGGGCAAAAGGCAGTTGCCTATTACCTATTACTTATAGCAAAAGGAACTTTTAATTGAGAATTGAGAATTGAGAATTAATAATTGAGAATTATTTCATTTTTAATTATTCATTATTCATTCTTCATTCACCATTCTTCATTCTCAATTCAACAACATCTCACACACCAAAATAAGCTGGTTCATTCCCCGGCTTCCACTTAATATTGCAACCAATACTAGGCTTTTGCTCAGAATTCACCGGTTGCGACCCTAGCACCGCATCAATAGCTGCTCGTAAATCCTTACCCGTAACTGGTATCCCATTACTAGGACGACTATCATCCAATTGACCTCGGTAAACTAGCTCTTGGTTAGCATCGAATAGAAAAAAATCTGGGGTACAAGCAGCTGTATAAGCCTGAGCCGTTTGCTGACTCTGATCATGACAGAAGGGAAAGGTAAATCCCAGCGCCTGAGCCATTTCCTTAAGTTTATCGGGAGCATCATCCGGGTAATTATCCGCATCATTAGCGCTAATCGCCACCATACCGAGATTAGCATCGGCATAGTCTTTCCCTAACTTGGCCAATTCTCCCTGTACATGTTTAACAAAAGGACAATGGCGGCAGATAAACATGACCAGTAACCCCTGCTTACCGGCAAAGGTCTCTAAGGAAATCGTCTCGCCAGACACTGCATCCGGTAACTGAAACTCTGGTGCTTTGGTACCTAAGGACAACATTGTCGAGTTAACTAGTGCCATCGTTTGACTCCTAAACTATTGCGGTGACAACTGATTTTCTTCTAACCTTGCCTACGATATCAGATCCCATGGCAACGGCTATGATCTGATCTGGTAATCCGACCCAGAACCAAACTACCAAACCACCAAACTACCAAACCACCAAACTACCAAACCACCAAACTACCAAACTACCAAACCACCTTGAACTTTCAACCAACCAACCAAAAAAACGTGGTATAATAGACCAACTTCCTATAGGTAGTTGTTTGGAAGAAGTGATCCCTAAGCAACGGGACGTTCTGGTGCCAGCCGTTACTGGTGATTAATGGGAATTACTGTTTCAGGTGTTGCAGCAAAGACGAGTAAAAGGTGAAGATGGGTATCAAACCCTTGTATTGATACACTGGCCTTTTGGCCTTTTGGCCTTTTGGCCTTTTGGCCTTTTGGCCACGCTACGCGAACGGCCACGCTACGCGAACGGCCACGCTACGCGAACGCGCTACCCTTGGAAACCGCAACCGTTGCCCAAGGGAGGGAACCCTAAGAGTTAGCAGTAGTCACTGATGGTAGAACCTCCCCCATGAACGCGCTCCATGGCTACCAAGATCAGCAGAGGGGATGGTCAGGGCGTGAATCCGATTTCGGCAGAAGCACAATAGTTGGAATAAATATGACCGTCCAACCCAAAGATTTCAATGGCAATAACAATGAATCATTAAGAATGCTAGCACGGGCGATCGCATTTTCTCAGGGACAATTTTCTCTGATTTTAGCCCGTTGTAATTATCAATCATTGCGGCAGCGATTAACACAACAACTGACAGAACGCTACCAGATTAAGTTTCACTCCAGGGCTTTGGCCTCATCGGCTACAAACCTCTATAGCAATGTTCAAGCGGAACTTACTTCAGAACTCCCCGATGCGGTGATTGTTCACAATTTGGAATTAGTCAGGGATATTGATAGGTTATTGGTTTCTACCAATAATGCACGGGATGAATTTCGCAAAACGTTCCCCTTCCCCCTGGTGTTATGGGTAACCGATCAGGTCCAACACAAGCTCAGGCGAGTAGCACCAGATTTCACCAGTTGGGCTGCTACTCCCATTGGCTTTGAGATGGCAACGGATGAGTTAATTGATTTTATCGAGCAAACAGTCAATCAGGTCTATGGCAAAGTATTAAACTCTGGTGCTGGCAGATTTCTGGACAATGATGACTTGAATTTGGGCATTGGTTCGACTCGCCGCACCGAGTTAAAGTCAGCCCAGAATGAGCTAAAACATCGTAAAGTCAGATTAGACCCACCGTTAGAAGCCAGTTTAGAATTTGTCTTGGGTCGTGCCGCTGATGGGTCATCACAAGAGTCTCTGGAACATTATCAGCGTAGTTTAGCCCTTTGGCAGCAGATTGAGCCAGAGGTCAGGGAAACCGAGGGAAAACCCCAAACATTCACCTCCTCATCAGAGCGGGTTGGATGCTTACTGTACTATTTAGGATTATGGTGGCGTACCTATGCTGAGAGACATCGGGCTGAACATCAAGTGGCTTGTGGTCATGCCGCAGAGTATTATCAGCAATGTATTAAGGTCTTTGAACAAGCTGAACGACCGGACTTAGTTGCCAAATTTATTAATCCTTCGGCAGAGGTACTGCAACGACTGGGACAGTGGGATGAGTTGGAGGCGGTTGCTAACACAGCCTTGACTCTCCATCAAACCTATGGTCATCCGTTTAGACTAGCGCGAGCCCATGGCTTTTTAGCAGAAGTCGCCTTATGGAAATCTGATTGGACTAACGCGCAACAGTTAGCCCAACAGGCTCTGTTAATCTTAGAACAGGCATTGTGTGAATTCTGTACACCAACCTCATGCTCACTCGAAACCGATTGTGATTGGGAGCGCTCATTTCACCAAGGTTGGTATTTATTGTCTCTAGCGCGATCGCATCGTGGGGCTGCGCGATCGCAACAGCAACAGCAGCAAGCTAAAATCCAAGACAGTCTGACAACTCTGGAAACGGCTAAAGCCAGAACCAAACCCCAGTACGATCCAGAGCTTTACATTCGGATTTTAGAAGAATTGCGCCAGTGCTACTGCCAACAAGGTAACTATTTGACAGCTTTTCGGGTTAAACAAGAACGACGCTCCATTGAGCAGCAGTACAATTTTCGAGCCTTTATTGGTGCTGGTCGATTGCAGCCTAAACAACAGGTAACTAACCCAGCATTACCAGATCTAGACTACCACAATTCTGTCACCCCAGCTATTGCGGCTTCTGGTAGACAAGGGGATGTCAATCGCTTAATGCAACGTATGGGCCGTAGTGACCATAAACTAACGGTAATTTATGGTCAATCCGGAGTAGGAAAAAGTTCCCTTGTCCAAGCTGGGTTAATTCCCACCTTGAAACAAAAAACCATTGGCTCCCGTGAGGTGTTAACGGTTTTCCAGCAAATTTATACCGATTGGATTCCCGAATTTGGGAAAGCATTAGCCAAGTCTCTGGCCGAAAAAAAACTGATTAAGTATCATGGGAATACTCTAGAAACAACAGCCGCAATTCTCAAGACATTCTGGCAAATAACAGAAGATAATATCCTAGTTGTTTTAGTATTTGACCAATTTGAAGAATTTTTCTTTGCTGCCAAAGACAGAAAAAAACGAATGGTTTTCTATGAATTTATGAAGAGCTGTTTGAATATTTCCTATGTAAAAATTATTTTATCCATTCGAGAAGATGACCTTCATTATTTGTTAGAGTGTAACCGTCTAATTAACTTAGATGTCATTAACAACAATATTTTAAATAAAACGATTCTTTACTATCTCGGTAACTTTTCACCAAAGCAAGCTAAATCAGTTATTCAAAGCTTAACGGAACACACGGCATTTTCTCTAGAGCCAACCCTAACCGATGCTCTAGTCAAGGATTTAGCAGGAGATACAAATGAGGTGCTCCCCATTGAATTGCAAGTGGTAGGAGCTCAGCTCCAAGCCGAAAAAATTACCACCTTAGCAGATTATCTAGCCAAAGGTCCGAAGGAAAAACTGGTTGAACGATACCTAGAAACAGCGATTAAAGACTGTGGTGAAGAGCAGGAACGAATCACTAAACTAGTTTTGTATTTGCTGACCGATGAACACGGGATGCGACCCCTAAAAACTCAGGCCGAATTAGCGGAAGATTTGGACTTAGAGGAGGATAAACTGGATTTAGTACTGGAGGTGTTAGTGGGGTCTGGCTTAGTATTTGAAGTGCCAGAATACCCCGCTGATCGTTATCAGTTAGTTCATGATTATTTAGTATCATTTATTCGCCAAGGACAAGAGCCTCAAATCCTAGCCGAGTTAAAACTCACTAAACAAGAACTAAAGCAAGCACTCCATCAAGAACAAGAGGAACGAAGACGAGCAGAAATTGCAGAAATTAGAGCCCTGAGTTCTCTGTCTCAAGCTCTACTGTCTTCCCACGACCAGTTAGGAGCATTGGTCGCTAGTGTAAAAGCTGGGAAACGATTACTCACCACAGAGGTTACTCGTGAGATCAAACAGCAACAAGTGAATCAGCTTCAGGAAATTATCAATAACTTGCAAGAGTGCAATCGTTTGGAAGGACATGATGCGGGAGTATTTGGTGTTTGTTTAAGTCCCGATGGTAAACTAATTACTTCTGCTAGTGAAGATGGCACCATCAAGATTTGGGGAATTGATGGCAAAGCCTTGGCAAGCTGTCGGGGTCACAAGGAGCAAGTGTTTAGCATTAACTTTAGTCCCAATGGTGAAATGTTTGCCTCTGCCAGTGCTGATGGCACCATCAAACTCTGGCAACGGGATGGCAAGTTACTGAAAACTCTCAGAGGTCATAAAAACCAAGTTTTCAACATTAGTTTTAGTCCCGATGGTCACACCATTGCTGCTGCTAGTAAGGATGGCACCATCCAGCTCTGGCATCCTAATGGTACTCGGATTAAAACCCTGACCAGGTTTGGTCCTGCTAACTTTGGGATTAGTTTTAGTCCTGATGGTAAATCCCTTGCGATCGCTAGTGAAGATGGCACTATCAAACTCTGGAATTTAGACAGTAGTTGGCCCAAAATTTTCAATCGTCATGCAAGGGGTGTCTGGAGTGTCTGCTTTAGTCCAGATGGTCGGATGCTGGCTTCCGGGAGTTCGGACGGTACCGTTAAACTCTGGAATATAGATGGCAAAGAACTCAACTCCATCGATAATTATGGCTTGCCAGTCTATCGGGTTAGATTTAGTCCCGATGGTCAAATGTTAGCACTAGCCAGTAAAGATAATCGAATTCGACTTTATAACCTTGATGGCATTAAGCTCAAGACCTTACGAGGACACAAAGGGTCTGTGTGTGGGGTAAGTTTCAGCCCCGATGGACGGCTACTGGCTTCTGCTAGTGTAGATAAAACTATCAGACTTTGGAGTCTCAAGGGCATTGGACTCAATACTCAGCAAAGCCATACTGGTAAACTTATCGGCTTTTGTTTTAATTCTACCGGTCAGCAGTATGCTTCAGCTAGTGAAGATAAAACAGTGAAACTATGGAGTCTAGACGGCACATTACTGAGAACTTTCTCAGGACATGAAGCTAGTGTCAGGAGTGTCAGTTTTAGTCCTAAAGCAAAACTATTAGCCACTGCTAGTGTGGATGGTATCATTAAAATTTGGCATCTTAATGGAGCCTTACTGCAAACCTTTCCAGCCCATGGTCTGAGTATCAGGAGTCTAAGTTTTAGTCCTGATGGTAAAATCCTGGCCTCTGCGGGTAATGACAGAATCATCAAGCTGTGGGGAATTGATGATAAGTATGGACAGGATAACGGAGTACTCATAAATACTCTCAACGGTCATCTTGCTAAAATCCTTACCATTAGATTCAGTCAGGATGGTCAGATGCTGGTTTCCGCTGGAGAAGATAAAACCATTAAACGTTGGCGTCTCGATGGTAGCTTAATCGATACGATTCCAGCCCATAGTCTAAAAATTGTCTGTTTGAGATTCAGTGGGGATGGTGAAATTATGGCTTCCGCTAGTACTGATAAAACAGTGAAACTTTGGAGTCTGGATGGTAAACTTATCACTACCTTACAAGGACATCAAGCAGGAGTTAGAGGTGTTGTTTTTAGTCCTGACAGTCAAATTATTGCTTCAGTTAGTGCTGATAGAACGGTAAAGCTTTGGACTCGTGATGGTAAGGAATTCAAAACCCTAAAAGGACATCTTGCTCCTGTGTGCAATGCCTGTTTCCTGGCTGACGGTGAAACTTTGGTATCGGTCAGTGAAGATGGTACTGCTAAAATCTGGAATATCGATGGTACAGAAATCAAAACCGTTGGCGGACCGATTAATGGCAGTACAGTCGTAGGTGTAAAACCTGGACAGGGGATAGTTACCAGGGGGAGTCATACAGCTATGTCTGATTTAAGCTCTGATTTAAAGGATTTATTGGTGAAGGGGTGCTATTGGATCACGGACTATTTAAAGCATAATCCTACCTTGAGTGAAAGCGATCGCAAATTGTGTGATGGGATTTTACCAGAAATTTTGAATGGGGAGTAGGGAGTAGGGAGTAGGGAGTCGGGAGTCGGGAGTCGGGAATCGGGAGTAGGGAATCGGGAATCGGGAATCGGGAATCGGGAGTAGGGAGTAGGGAGTCGGGAGTATAGCTTTTTTGAGTCTAATCAGGTACACAGGATTTTTTGCTTGTTCCCTGTTCCCTGTTCCCTGTTCCCTGTTCCCTGTTCCCTGTTCCCTGTTCCCTAGTTATATCAACAAGCTACTCTCTACAACTAGACCGCTGACTGAGCCATAGAGGATTTGAGTAGCACCAGAATCGATAATACCTCCGAGGTCTTCACCAGGAACTCCTATGGCTAAGTCATCGTAGCCGTCCCCATTGAAGTCCTGCACCCCTAAGCTAGCTCCAAAGTTATCGTACTCCTCAGCTATATCCTTAACCCCAAAACTATCTTGGGTCCAGAACTGGTTGCCAGTAGTAGTCAAACCAAAGACAGAACCATAGATAATATTTACAGCCCCACCATCAGTGATTGAATTGATATCTTCATAGGGACTTCCCACAGCTAAGTCATCATAACCGTCGTTGTTAAAGTCGCCCACAGCTAAAGTAGTTCCGAAGCCGTCAAATGCTTCAGGGTTGCTGACAATGAGATCGTCTTGAGTCCAGAGTTGATTACCAGTGGTAGTTAAGCCGGTTGCAGAACCATAGAGAGTATTAACTTTACCTGTGTTAGTGTTTCCATCATAATTTTCAAAAGGAGCACCGATCGCCAGGTCATCATAGCCATCCCCGTCAAAATCTCCCGCAGCCAAACTGCTACCAAAAAGGTCACCTTCGTTATTGAAACCCCCACTAAACGCACTTTGTAACCAGAGTTGATTACCAGTGGTAGTTAAGCCGGTTGCAGAACCATAGAGAGTATTAACTTTACCTGTGTTAGTGTTTCCATCATAATTTTCAAAAGGAGCACCGATCGCCAGGTCATCATAGCCATCCCCGTCAAAATCTCCCGCAGCCAAACTGCTACCAAAAAGGTCACCTTCGTTATTGAAACCCCCACTAAACGCACTTTGTAACCAGAGTTGATTACCAGTGGTAGTTAAGCCGGTTGCAGAACCATAGAGGGTATTAACTTTACCTGTGTTGGTTTTTCCATCATAATCTTCATAGGGAGTACCGATTGCCAGGTCATCATAGCCATCCCCGTCAAAATCTCCCGCAGCCAAGCTACTACCAAAGCGGTCATTTTGTTCATTACTATCCTCAGGAAAAGTAATCTGGATGGAATATTGGTTACCAGTGCTCGTTAGACCGAAGTAGGAACCATAGATAATGTTAAGCATCCCAGTATCTTTAGTCGATTCCCAATCCTCGTAAGGCGTGCCTACCGCTAAGTCATCGTAACCATCCCCATTAAAGTCCCCTGAGATCAGGGTCTCTCCAAAGCGATCATCAGCTTCAGTTGAACTGCCAGCAAGATTGTCTTGCTTCCACAATTGGCTACCAGTGCTAGTTAAGCCTGTTGAAGATCCTGGGAGGACATTGACTTTACCTGCATTGACTTTACCTGTGTTAATGTCCCCATCAACATCTTCTTTGGGTGTGCCTATAGCCAAGTCGCCCCGACCATCACCATTAAAATCCCCTCCAATTAAGCTAGTGCCAAAGTAGTCATGGGCGTTATCGACTCCGGAAGGAAATACGGTTTGATTCCAGAATTGATCGTTGGGAATACTCATAATATCACTACTCTTTAATGTTTATCTAATTTGTTCAAAGTCAACAAGCTACTTTTTATGGGACAATAGTTATAATCTTCCTTTGTGGGTTTATTGATATTGGGTTTATCTGCTTTGTTGTTGACATAAAACCGAATAATTCTTTAGTTAATCAAGAGTCAAGGTAATCTACCAAAACCCAATCGAGAAAGCTAATGCTAATTTTTATTGGCACCAAAAATTATTTGGATCCTCTTGGGATATTCGCCTAAGGAAAGGGCACCGGTAAGTTTTCCAACACCAACCTAAGTAGTCGGACATAAATAAACGGTACTGTCTCGAAAACTGTAAAATGCTTGTAACCTTTACCCCAAAAGCTTTTGCCTATATTTACAAAACTTTATACAGCACCCAAAGCTTTTGTTCGACTACTTATTATCTAAATTACTGCGCTAGCATGCTACATTGCTGCATACATTTTTCTAGCAATGCTAGTAGAGGGTCTCAACTAAAAATACTAAATATTAAGTGCTCCCCTGAGCTTGGGTGTTTTTTATTTTGCTACTTGAAATTACTAGTTATTGGAACAATCAACTAGTTAAGATTGATGGCTGATTTATTTACCAAAAACAGTATTACATATCAATCCGAACTAATTGAGCTACTTAACTCAAAATTTACTAAATCTTGAAACGAATAAAGTTGTTATAAAAAATACTTTGAGGAGAGATATAGGGCTTGGGAATAGGGAATAGGGAATCGGGAATCGGGAATCGGGAATTGGGAAAGACAAAGGAGGGTGGGAGGTGTGCGAGGCGCGGGGAGATGGGGAGATCTTGGTTTTTATGATCTATTGGGTCGTGCGCCTCACCGCAATCAGCTTCTAGATTCTAGTTCCTGGGGGGGCGACATGAGAGCTAAAAAGTAGACTGTATAAGCTTCATAGCTCTCATACCTCGTAAATAATTATCGAGCTTATGACGACTTAAACGCATCAAAGCATAAACTAATTCCCAACATTTATCCATAAAATGAATCCATTTTTGAGCATACATTCCAATATAAAAACTGCTATGTCTTTTAGTTAATCGCCCATATTCTTTGACTCTCGCTACATAGTCCTGAACTCCTTTTTTATTAATTATTTCTCCTTTAATTGTGGCAATAAAGTAAGCAAAAGAGATTATAATAAGTAAAGATATAAAGCGTTTACCGACAACATTACTGCCTTCCATATTATATCCACCGCTTTTATAATCTCGGAACATTTCCTCAATATCAAAACGTTTTTTATAAGCTGATATTGCCTCAGACAATTCGCTCATATTTGTTAGGATAAACCAACCTTCTTGGCTTACTGACTTTCGATAACTTTTCTTCCATTTACAGGCAATACTAAATCCTGATACTTGTTTAGTTTTTGTGACTTTAACCTTTTCAAAAAATAACGAAATTCCTGGTTTTAATCCCGAGTTTTTCAGGGAAATCCACCCCTGATTTTTTAATTCAATTTGCTCATTTTTTTCTGGGGGGGCGACATGAGAGCTAAAAAGTAGACTGTATAAGCTTCATAGCTCTCATACCTCGTAAATAATTATCGAGCTTATGACGACTTAAACGCATCAAAGCATAAACTAATTCCCAACATTTATCCATAAAATGAATCCATTTTTGAGCATACATTCCAATATAAAAACTGCTATGTCTTTTAGTTAATCGCCCATATTCTTTGACTCTCGCTACATAGTCCTGAACTCCTTTTTTATTAATTATTTCTCCTTTAATTGTGGCAATAAAGTAAGCAAAAGAGATTATAATAAGTAAAGATATAAAGCGTTTACCGACAACATTACTGCCTTCCATATTATATCCACCGCTTTTATAATCTCGGAACATTTCCTCAATATCAAAACGTTTTTTATAAGCTGATATTGCCTCAGACAATTCGCTCATATTTGTTAGGATAAACCAACCTTCTTGGCTTACTGACTTTCGATAACTTTTCTTCCATTTACAGGCAATACTAAATCCTGATACTTGTTTAGTTTTTGTGACTTTAACCTTTTCAAAAAATAACGAAATTCCTGGTTTTAATCCCGAGTTTTTCAGGGAAATCCACCCCTGATTTTTTAATTCAATTTGCTCATTTTTTTTAAGTCTTAAACAAAACTTAAACCCTTGTTTGTCTAGCCATTCAGCCAATTTAACTGAACAAAACTCTCGGTCTCCCAAAATAACAACATGATAGCTATCAAATAGCCCTATAATAGTTGATAGTATTTGTTTTTGCTCTAAAAAATTACTTGAACCAAGTTTTGAAAGAAGTTCAAAATAAATTGGGATTGCTCGGTTTTTATAAATTATACTAACCACCAATAAATTTTTGTTATTCCAATTAGTCCTATCGATGGCTAAATAGATTTTTTTGTGTTTATCAAATTTTTGAGTGAGCCATTCTCTAACAAGTGGAAACCACATTTTTTTTATTTGAAATATTGGTAATGAAAAAAATCTCTGTAACTTTTTACGCCTTGAGTTACATTTAATAGGCAAAGGTAAAGATTCAGCAATTTTTTCGAGTTTAACATCCTTGATATCTTGTACAATGATTACTACAAGGTAAAAAAACAATAATTGAGATTCGGAAAGGAGATTTTTTAAATGTTTTTGATATAATTCTGGTAGCATTTTGAATTGATAGGTCGTCTTGACAATTTCTGACCTATCTTTTTTTACCATAATTCGCTCAATTTAATATATATCAAGGGTTACGGGGCGCTTGTCGCCCCCCCAGCATTTTTTTTAAGTCTTAAACAAAACTTAAACCCTTGTTTGTCTAGCCATTCAGCCAATTTAACTGAACAAAACTCTCGGTCTCCCAAAATAACAACATGATAGCTATCAAATAGCCCTATAATAGTTGATAGTATTTGTTTTTGCTCTAAAAAATTACTTGAACCAAGTTTTGAAAGAAGTTCAAAATAAATTGGGATTGCTCGGTTTTTATAAATTATACTAACCACCAATAAATTTTTGTTATTCCAATTAGTCCTATCGATGGCTAAATAGATTTTTTTGTGTTTATCAAATTTTTGAGTGAGCCATTCTCTAACAAGTGGAAACCACATTTTTTTTATTTGAAATATTGGTAATGAAAAAAATCTCTGTAACTTTTTACGCCTTGAGTTACATTTAATAGGCAAAGGTAAAGATTCAGCAATTTTTTCGAGTTTAACATCCTTGATATCTTGTACAATGATTACTACAAGGTAAAAAAACAATAATTGAGATTCGGAAAGGAGATTTTTTAAATGTTTTTGATATAATTCTGGTAGCATTTTGAATTGATAGGTCGTCTTGACAATTTCTGACCTATCTTTTTTTACCATAATTCGCTCAATTTAATATATATCAAGGGTTACGGGGCGCTTGTCGCCCCCCCAGTTCTAGTTCACATTCTTAAGCGTTGCTTAAATCAAGGTTTCGGCATGAATCAACTCATAACCAGCAACTTTCAACTTCTGATTATCTACCCGGGCGTTATTGGTTCGGAAGTTAGGTTGTGAAGAATCCCATAACACTTTCGGGAGATTGTAGCGATCGCATATTTCATCAGTCACCTCCCGCGTAGTAAGTTTGACGTCATTAACTAAGTTGTAGATACCTTGGGAACGATTTTGTCTGGCAAACTCCACGGCCTGAACAATGTCGTCTCGGTGAATCCAATTGATAAAGTTATCGCCACTGCCAGGAAGCGTGGTGCCAGCCAGTCGCTCAAACCGCTTGCTTAACTCACGACCGGGACCATAAATCCCCCCAAGGCGCAGAATACAGACGTTGCGATCGTCACTGCTTGCCCCTAATAAAATATGTTCCGTCAAAGACAAAACCCGACCATGTTCGTTGGCTGGAACGATGGGAGAATTTTCATCGACCCATGCCCCCTCTTGGTTACCGTAGACGGCGCAACTACTTAGGTAAAGTACCTGCTTCACATTGGGATTATCTGCTAAAGCTGTTACCAAATTGCTGGCAGTGGGGATGTAGGTGGCTTCGTAGAGGTTGGCATCAACTTGCCTATTACTGATCGGCGCAATACTCAGCACAATAGTGTCCTGATCGATAAGCGCCGACTGCATCCCTTGGGGATCATCCCCTTTCATCACCACTACCTGTGAAGCAACTTCTTTCAGCTTTGCTACCCGTTCTTGGGTAGTAGTGGTAGCTGTCACCTGGTGACCCTGCTGGTGATGCCAAAAATTTGCTAGAGCTGTGCCAACATAACCGCAACCAATGATGGTAATATTCATAAGGTATACGACCTAGGGATATTCGTAACAATTTCAAGAAAGCGAGTCTAAACCCCTCCCGAAACCGATCCGTTGGAGGAGTATTGAGTAGTGAGTATAGTGAGTGTAGATTGAGTGTTCAGTAGTGAGAATTACTCAATACCGAAAAACTCAGTAGATGCTTTGCTTTGGGTGGATACATTGTTTTCTATAGGCACAGAAGCTTGAATATCTCAGCTGAGCTAGTCAAGCTGAAACTGTTCCCCGCTCTGAATTTAGGACTGATATCCTGACTTTAGGCTTGGACGGTAAGCGTCTTGCCTATGCTTGACTTCAACAGTTGAGCTGTTGGTTCCGGATTTAGAAACCTCATATCAATCTGTCTAGGACTTTCTAATAGAATTCCCAGACGTTATGATTACCTCACAGTTTTGCCTCAATCCTGAACAGCTTTTGATTTCCCGATAGATATTGCTCCTGATCTAGATCACATGTACACAACCTGTTCTATTATATCAATTTTAGCCTAAATGTAAATATTTGTAAATGTAATGTAAAATACATTCGTTGCTGTGCTACAATGTCGTCAACCTTAAGGGAGCAGCCAACAGGGAGCAGCCAACAGGGATCAGTCAACAGTGGCACACCATCCGCCCAAAATCCCCAGGGTTTCAAGTGGGGTAGAGTTCAATTCAGGGGCTTCTTAGCATCGATAGCACCTGCTATTTGGGATTATGTGAGAGAAATGGTGGTAAAGTGGTTATCTTGGCACAGAGTTGAGATTGCTTAAACAGCTTAATCTGGATTCAGCAGCTTGATCTCGAAATCTGTAACGTAAGCATATGCGCTACGCGCACGCTGCTTGAGGTGCCGTGAGCTTTTGGCTCACGCTACTTGAGGTGCCGTCAGCCGTTGGCCGTAGACCAAGCTAAGGGAACAGCCGTGAGCTAAAGCTCACGCTGCGCGAACAGCTTATTTTATTCAAAAGCACCGATTGCGCTACGCCCACGCTGCTCTCTTGGCAACTTTTGTCCTGTACTGAGATTTACGCCTAGTCTTATAAAAAAAAAAGATGACCATGAAACCATATTTCTCTGCACTTTTAATCCTATCCACAGTAACCACAATGACTGGTTGCACGAACATTGGTGGTACGCCAAGGGCACAGGCTGCGCCATGCGAAAATCCTCTCACAAAAAACGATGTTCTAGCTGCACAGGAAAGCTGGGGCAAAGCCATTGTCGCCATTGGCAAGGCACAAAACCCAGAAGCAGAAGCACAAAGTACTCTTGACAGGCTTTATGCTTATGATCTTGGTACGGTTTTGTTCAAACCAACACTGGCCAGCGATGATCCGTTCAGAGGCACGGAGAAAGAGGCTTTGTCTTATTTTGTCGGTGGCAGCATCAGCGAAGATAAAGGTTTTGCTCTTGCGCCCTATAACAAAGTGCGCTTTGAGAATGAAGGAATTATTACCAACTGCGATACAGCCATGTCGATGGGTGAGTATTTTTTCACCAAAACAGACGGTAGCGAGATCAAGGTAGAATACTCTTTTGGTTATGTTCGCGATGAAAACGGTGATCTGAAAATCAATCTGCACCATTCATCTCTGCCGTATCAAGCCAAATAAGGGCGATTGACCGTAGGTCACGCTACGCGATTCGGCAAAGCCGACGCTACGCGAACGCACGTCTGACAAAAGTTGAGCTAGGTCTGGCGCTAGACTGTCCACCCATTGCTGTTGCTGGCTCGACTCTTTTGGCGGTTGAATCTCTTCTGGTGGTTGGGTCATTTCGGGTGCTGCTTCTATCTGTGATGCTTCAGATAATGCGCTCGGCTGTACAGGGGGCTGATTTGCTTCTGGCTTGGGCGTTTCGGGTACTGCTTCGGCATGATTGGGATTTGGGGATGGGATTCGGCAAAGCCGACCCTACCGGAACGCATCTGTTTTTATCCCCACTGATTATAGCGGTGCTCATAGTAACGAGGTACACAGGATTTTTTCCCACTTCCGACTTCCCTACTCCCTACTCCCTGCTCCCTACTCCCTTTTTTTTTAATTGGAGCCATTTTGGCGACACAAACAGAGGAAACAGTATTGTAATTAAAGTATTGCTTAGTCTGTTTTTGTCCAAACACAACTTACCAGACCCAAGCTCTAGACACAAGTTACTAGCTCTCAGTCTGCGTTCAAGACAAGACCTTGCTCCCCTACCCCTCACCTCGGTAGGGGATTTATTTTGAGGTTAGCTGATCTGATCAGGGTGAATGGTTACGTTGATTCCTATTGCTTCTTTGGTGAACTTGCGGTTAAAAAGGTAATAAACGCCAGTAAAGCTAATACAGAAACTGGTTCCGGTACAGAAGTCTTAGGAGTCGCTTCGCCAAAAATCTGCACATTAATATCCGAAGACTTGTCCCAGCCTTTACCATTGGTATCGACGATATCAACCAAGTTACCTGAGGCATCAAACAGCAAGTAAAGATTGTCAGCGCCATCCTGGGGCGAACCACTCAATGCTGCGTTGGAAGCATGGTTATACCAGGGATAGAAAAGACCACTGATCTCAGGGATCTCACGACCAACACCCCGCACCCCAAAGTTATAGGTGGTACCGCCTTCGATAGTCCACTTGAGATTCTTGAAATCTATTTGCCAAATATTAACTAAATCACCAAAGTTATCGTATATTGACCCAGCAGCATCTAGGTAAGGGACTTGGGTGATGGTAATATCTGGGTTGCTGGTGACGTTACTGTTAGGGTCTAAGGTTGCACTGGCCAACGGAGAAATATCATCCTCAGCGGCAAGACCTGTCAACAGAGTCAAGCTTTCAAACCAATCCCCCAAGTTGTCTGGGTCACCAATACTCAAACCAGGTACCATCCAAGTGCGGATGGTATCGATAACAAAGGTGTCTTCTACATTGCCGATAGTGAAATCATCACCAGAGAAGCCCTGGTTCTGGGCATCTGTAGTCCAACGGAGATTACTGCGGTTTGCTCCAGAAACATTATTGAGATTTTCTGTGGGTAGTCCCCGGTCAAACAACATTTCAGCTTGTGCGTTGGACGTGTAACCTAGCATCACAGCAGAAGCAGTGGCAAAAACTACTCCAACTTTGGCGAGAGTTGACGTAAACATAGAATTAATAGTTCTAAACTTATAAGGTTGACGATGGTTTAGATTGCTCCAGATATCCAATAGTTAAAAGAAAATTAGATATTTTAAATTGGGAATTATTAATTGGAAATTGGGAATTGGGGATTGTAATTTTTGATTTTTTTATATGCCTTTTCCCTTCCCCTTTTTGCTTGCGGGAATGTTATGATAGGGGTTAGCAAGGGACTGGCGTGGTTTCCACGGGGCTTACAAGGTCCACGCACGCGACCCACACAGATCCATGGGCCATGAGCGACTGCATGAAGACAATGACATAAAATGACGACATCAAAATCCTAGAAGCCTTAAATATTCTTTCCTTGGCCAGTTTCTGATGTCGTAAGTTGAGAACTTATATATACATGGTGGCAAAGCAATGTGTGCAATCGGGTTTGCCTAATGTATGAGATCTCGAAGAATTACGGAGGATGGTTGATTGTGATTCGCCATTAACCATCCTCCTGAGATTTTGAATAGGATCAAACTGCTCACTTCTATTGTGGAAAATGAAGATGAAGCTTAACCCAATTATAGCACTGCTTGAGGTGAAATAGGGAGCAGGGAACAGGGAATAGGGAATAGGGAATAGGAGAACACAAAGATAACGATCAACTACAGCGATTCTGTGGTTGGATGAGGTACATACCAAATTTCTTTGACCTAGTAGGGCTGATCGAGATGTACCTCACAGTCGCTGAAACCGCTATAACTCTTTAGCCACCGCAGCCACCACAGCCACCACCGCAGCCACCACCACAGCTACTGCCACCACCGCAGCTACTACCGCAGCCACCACCACAGCTACTGCCACCACAGCCACTGCTACTGCTATTACTGCTACTGCTATCACTGCTACGGCTACGGCGGCTACTGGTACTGCTATTACCAAAATTGGTGAAAGGATTAAATAGGTGTTGCAAGTCTTCTAGACCATATTGGTTTAAAACTGTAGTACCAAATAGAGCAAATGCCAGGGCTAGTTGAGACTTGTCTTTAGAGTTTCGCAGCATCCCATGGGTAGCTCTTAGGTTTCTTAATACACTATCGCCGTAACGACTACAGTTTACTGGTACAACCAGAAAGCGCCAACCAATCATGGCTGTGATAATGCACAGTATGATTAGGAAACCGACTGGCTTATCTCGCGAAATGCCTACTATAATCTTGGTGATTCCTAGGAGCAAGACAGCAAAGATAGGAAGTGCGGGATATTGCTGGGCTGATTTGGCTTGGTCTTCTGTAAGTAATAGATTGAGATCGGTTAAGCGATCGCGTATTTGGTTTGTAGCGGATCTAGCGGCTGTTCTGATCGGAGTGATGGTCTGACCAGTTCTAGCACCATTATCAATCTTAAACTCAAGGGGATCATTTTTGTAAACCAAAGGATTGACTAATTCTAGCCCTCGGTATTCAGGCACAGGTTTTAAATGTCCACTCTGCACAAGGTTAACGATGGCTGTATCGACAGCTCGCTGTTTACCTCCAACTAAATAGGCTGTCTCATAGGGATCGAGAGAGACGGATTTCCCCTCAGGATCGGAAGCTGGTTGTCGTAGATACCAACGTAAACCGTAGGCCAAGACTACCGCAGCACTTACTAGCAATAGATAGAACCTAAGAAATTCAGGTCCTGTGAAATTAAGTGGGTTTGGGCTATTGACTAAGGCTAATGACTCACAACCTGTGATGGTTACTGTCAAAACGAACAATAGGAAAACAATCGCGTATTGGTTGAGGCTGAAGTTGGGGAATGAGTCTAAACTAACCTTAGGTAAACTAACCTGAGGCAAACTAACTTTAGGCAAATTAACTTTAGGTAAAATCCAGTGCTGCTGAGGGTTTACCCGCACAAAATTGACATCCTGACTAACATGAAGATCAGCGGGTGCCCAAATATCTAATGGTGGCGCTTCCCCAAAGAAATAGTGATAGCTGGCTAGGGTTTTACTGTACCAATCGTCGAATTTAGACTTTTCTCTGGCACCACCACCACTAGGCAGATGATGAAAGGGGGTTTGTAGAATGTTTGGGCAAAATTCATCCCAGTAAGAATGGGTATAGGTCAAGTGTAGATGCCACACTTGATCTACTGGGTCAGAAGGGGAGACGGGATGGTCAGCTACTACTGCTAGAAACGCAAATTTCTTGTATTCTTCAATTACCCGCTGAGTGTAGTTAAGACTCCACTGATTTTCCCGAGCCAATCGCTTGCTAAAGGGAAATTTGGCCTCAGGATCATCTAAAGAAAATGCCTGAAGGCGTTGATAGAGTTGGGTTTGTTTAAGGTTCATCATTGTTTGTGTTTTCCTGTACAATGCTAGTTACCTGAATCTACCCATATATTTATATTCAGCCCAAAAATAAGGTTTTATGAAAAGGTGTTTTGATTTTGCGAACGCGCCCCGCGTGGCCTACGGCCAGGTGGGGGAATGCATCGCGATTTTGTTCAAATGAATGTGAAGATAGTTTAAATATTTCTGGATAATATCAAAAATATGGTATAGTTCATATACTACAAAGTATGCTAGTTGCCTGAATCCCATAGCCCCATAACTCAAAGCGCTGCTTGACTCACAATTCTTAGGATTAAAATTCCTAGTAAATCCTGAGGGAGTAACAGCGCTAATCATCTACATGCAAATTTTCGTAAGTCAATCAGAGTCAAGCAGACTCCTGTAGCTTATTGGATCTGGCAATCTACCAAAATACGGCAATGAATAGAGTAGTTACTTTAACACTAGATGGTGACCTAGATAGTGGAATTCGAGTCACTTTGACATGGGGAACAACAGACAAGTCAGCTGAAGGAAAAATTATGAGTCGGTTGGCCCCAAACCCCGAAATTTATCAACTATACACCGATTGGCAGCAAGGATATCGTAATTTAGAGTATTTTTACCGAAACCCCCGCTTAACTCCCAAAGGACTGTACATCTCTTCGGTTAAATCCTGTGAGCAATTGGTTGACGAGTTAAGGAACACTATTAACCAATGGCTGAATTCTAGATCGGATGGCTTTGACCAGATCAGAAATCAATTAACAACTGAGTTAAGCCGTCATCGCGATACTCGGGTATTGATTCAGACCGATAATCCTCAGCTTCAACGATTACCATGGCACCTCTGGGATGTATGGGAAAATAATCATGACTCCGTTGAATTTAGTTTAATTCCCTTGGAATACCAGCCACATCCAGAAACTAAACTGAGAAATCGAGTCAGACTATTAGCTATTCTTGGTAACAGTGACGGAATTGATATCGAAACCGACCGCAACTATTGGCAGCAAGTCTCTAGCTTAGACTCATCCTCTTGCTTTCTAGTAGAACCGACACGAGAGGAGTTAGACCAAAAACTTTGGGAAAAAGAAGGCTGGGATATTCTGTTTTTTGCTGGTCATAGTTATAGCGAATGTAATGATGAAACCGGTCGAATTTATATAAATCAGGAAGACAGTATTATCATTGATGAGTTAATGCCAGCTCTCAAGCAAGCCATTAAAAACGGCTTGAAGCTAGCTATATTTAATAGCTGTGATGGCTTAGGTTTAGCCAATGCTTTAGCTAAATTACAAATGCCACAAGCGATTATTATGAAAGAGCCAGTGCCCGATGAAGTTGCCCAGACTTTTCTCAGGTTCTTTCTGGAAGAATTTTCTCAAGGAAAGTCTCTCCAGAAGGCAGTTAAACTAGCACGCAAAAGACTGCATTATCTAGAGAATCGATTAGAGAAAAAATTACCCTACGCCACCTGGTTACCAGTAATTTATCACCATCCTAAAGCACAACCTTGGCGTTGGCCAGTGTCACGATCCTTAGTAAACCCTTGGATAAAATTAGCCTTAGCCACTGTTGCACTCTTTGGCATTTACGGAATTTACAAAATTGCCACAGAGCCTAACCCACTAGGAGATAAGATTAGTTCTGGGGAAGAGATACTGGATACAACCTCTGCTCCACGTTTCAAGCAACGGGGTGTTGAATTTGTAGCAGAATGTCAGACTCCCTTGAGAGATAACTTAGCTATTTTTAGTCAAAAAACTTGGCAACGATGGGAGAGGTGTTGGTGGACAAAATCTAACTATAAAAAAGCTGGTGATTTATTTTTAAAATCTTGGCAAGAGGAAGACAAAGACCCAGAAACGTTAATTTATCTGAATAATGCCCTGTTAGAGGCTACTAAATCCGATTACTATACCATTGCTGTGGCGGTGCCCATCGTTAGGAAGAACAATGGCTCTGTCAAAAATCGGCAGCTAGCTCAAAAAATTATTCGAGGAATCGCTCACGCTCAAATAGAAGTTAACTTAGACCTTTTTCAGGATAATGACAAACTCCCTAACAACTTTATTCAAAAGTTACCAGGAAAGGATGTTATAAACGGTAAATCAATCAAGGGTAAGGGTCTCAAAGTTATTATTGCTGATGATGCCAATATCCCCTCAGAAGCGATCCAAAGGGCAAAAGCACTAGTCAAGGAACGGGATATCCTAGGGGTAGTTGGTCACTATGCTAGTGATATGACTATGGAAACGGTGGATATTTATAATAGTAATAAGCTAGTGTTAATCTCCTCTGGATCCACAACGGAAGAATTAACAGAGCACCCTAGAAAATTTTTCTTTCGGACGGTACCTACCGCTAAAATTTCAGCCCAATATTTGGTTGATTATTTGGTTGACATTGGTTACCAAAAAGCGGCAGTTTTTTATAATCCTCGCAGTCCATTCACTCACTCGTTCTGGCAAGAATTTAAACAGGAGTTTACTAACCAAGGAGGAGAACTTGTCGATATCGAACACTATGATATATCTAAGCCCAACTTTAACCCTAAGCAAGCAATAGAGGAAATTGGTAAAACCCAGGACATAGCTATTGTTTTAAATCCTGATGGTCAAGTCACCAATGCTGTCACTAATGCTATCGATATGATCAAGGAAAACAATGGTCGTAATGTGATGGTGGGTTCCTCGGGAATCGCCAGGTCAAAAACACTAGCACTTAAACAGCCCGATCTATTCGAGAACCTTGTGCTGTCTGTTTCCTGGCATCACCTAAACAGTGCTAACCCACAAGTTAATCAAGATGCTCAAACCTTATGGGGAAAATCTTTTAATTCCTTAACTGCCTGGTTTGCTTTAGCCTATGATGCAACTCGTGGGTTGATTACGGCTATCGAAAAACAGAACAATCCGACACGCATTGGTATGCAGAAAACCTTGAGAAGTCCTGATTTTATTGCCGAGGGGGTAACCGGAAAAATTGAGTTTGAACCGTCTAACGGTAATCGTAAGAATCCCTCACAAATCTTAGTCCATGTGGTGCCTTGTCCCAACCATGAGTCTGGGTTAGACTTTGTGCCCCTTGAGTATTCTTCTTGTGATTAAAAGCATTAAGATATTAGCTATAAGCTATCAGCTATCAGCAATCAGCAATCAGTTATCAGTTATCAGCTATCAGTTATCAGCTATCAGCTATCAGTTATCAGTTATCAGCTATCAGTCATTCGCGTAGCGTGGCCAACGGCCAAGGCTGACGGCTGACAGCTGACAGCTTATGCTAACATTAACTATAAAGATACAAAATCAGATGAGCAATAATCTTGAGCTAAGTGAGTTCAAACAAGAAGTTGCTACTATCTATGATAACAGGAGTAATTCTTATGATAAGGGGGATTTCCATCCTCGGCTTGCGAATTCTCTAATCGAACATGTTGATATCAGACCTGGACAAAAAATCTTGGACATTGCTACTGGAACTGGCTTAGTTGCTATTGAAGCAGCAAAACGGGTTGGTGAGGATGGTCGAGTGGTGGGAGTAGATATTTCTACTGGTTTACTCAATCAAGCTCAACGAAAGATCTCCGCAGCAGGGTTGACTAATATTGAGCTAATCGAAGCTGATGCTGAGACCCATTACTTTCCTGACAACAGTTTCGACAGAGTGTTATGTTGTTCAGCCCTGCCTTTAATGACTAACGTTCCTGCTGATTTACGCTTATGGAAAGGTTTTCTGGTACCAGGAGGCTTAATTGGCTTGTGTGTTTTTGCTAAAACTGCTTTTACTACTGGCTTTATTCTCCAGAACGTTGCCCAAAAATACGGAGTTTCATTGATATTTAGCGATGTGACTGGCGATGAAGAAAAATGCTACTCGTTGCTCACAGCAGCAGGCTTTGACGATATTAAAATTAAGCGGGAGCAATTGGGCAGCTACATTACGATAAGTGACGTAGAAGGCACCTGGGACGGTAGCTTGAAACATCCCCTGTGCTGGCCATTGCAACAACTAGAGCCAAAACAATTAGAACAAGCCAAGGCTGACTACGTGGCCGAAATTAATGCCTTAGTCACGGACAAAGGTATTTGGAATGATATTACTACATTTTTTGTAACCGGACGTAAAAATATGGAAAATTCTTAATTCTCAATTCTCAATTCTCAATTCTCAATTCTCAATTCTCAATTCTTCATTCTTCATTCTTCATTCTTCATTCTAAATTCTAAATTCTTAATTCTTAATTCAATCTTTCTAAAACACTATTTAATAACTGTAGCTGATAAACCTGGCTGCTGACATCCTGTGGTTCTTGATTTCTGGGCAAACTAATCACTTTCTCTGCCTTTGCTTGATACTGACGCACCATCGAGAAAGCGTCAGTACTGAAACAAGTCAGATAATCCTTAGCTGCATCACTTAAGGCTTGGGCTACTTGATGGTCATAAGAGTCAGCGGATGAATCTGACTTATTTTTCTTTGCCCCTTTACTGAGGATATAGCTAGCCCCTCCAGCCATAGCTGCGCCCACTTTACCTTTTAAAGCCAAACGGATTCCAGTAGAAAGAGCAATTGGGATAACTTTCTTTAACTCCTCGGAAGAGTCGGGAGGCTCAGGTATAATAACTTGGGGAGTATCGGGAACGGAAATAACTAGCTTACCAGGGGACTGATGCTCAAAAAACTCACAAGCTTTATCAACCCATTCCTGGATTGCTTGTTGATATCCATCAATGTCTTGTTGGAATTGTGCTTGCCAAGGGTTAAATTCCCCTTGCTGAAGTGCTGTCACCAGTTTCGATTGATAGCGTTCTAAAAGTTTGGGCAAATACAGCCAACTCTCGAAATCAGAAACAGCGGCTTGGAATCCTTGTTTAATCAATTTCTGGGCTTTTTGTTGTAGCTCAAGTTTAGCCTGATGCTTCTCTTTGGCACTTTCTAATTCTGAGTTGATGACTTGGATTTTAGACTGTAGTGCTGCTTTAACTTGAGTTGCGATCGCATCCACACGATCCAGACGAACCGTTGTCTTTTCCCGTTGAGCAGCTACCATGCTTTGCAGTGCTGATTCAAACATCGCCAATCCCGTGGTGTGTGCTTGATCAGATAATCCTTTTAGTCTAGCTCTCAAAGCCGGTAGGGCATCAACTCGATACAAGTTACTAACAGTATTCGGTAATTCCGAGCGAAAACTTTCCGCTACAAACCGTAGCCTAGTCTGGACTTCTTTTTGCTGATCAGG